>CAXXGL010000017.1:0-378212 GCA_963676555.2 Geopsychrobacteraceae bacterium | reverse complement strand
CGCCGACGGTTTGATTGTCGCGAGCGCTTAACACGAGCTTCTCGCGGTTAAGCAGCAGTCGCAACAGACTGAAAAACTGAACCGTGATCATTGTCCCCCGTTCAGGATGCCAGCCGCAGCTGGGTCTGGGCGTAGTTGGCGGTACCGACCAGCAAGGATTTGCCCGGGAACCGGCTGCGGGTATTGATCAGGTGATAATAAAGGCCGGCATCGTTGGTCTCCCCGATCATGGTGGCGCCGACCACCCGTTCGTGCTCGTCGAGGAAAACCTTGCGGAAGCGTCTCAACAGGGGATTCCAGTTATAGAGCACCTTAGAGACGTCGTCGCGGCAGTAGCCGACGGCGGCGACGTCGACACCGAAAATTTCGGTAATGTTGTTCTTGAGGCTGCCGGGATAATCGCAGCGATTGCCGAGCATGTTCAGGGCGGCGTTTTCTCCCTGTTCAACAGCGGTCATCCAGTTGCCCTGGATGGTTTTCAGTCCGCTGATGAAATCGGTGCCTTCCGCGGCGTCCCCAGCCGCGAAAACATCGGGATGATTGGTCCGGCAGTGTGCGTCGATCAGCACCCCATCGGCAACTTCCAGACCGGCTTCCCGGGCCAGGTGGACATTCGGAGCGACCCCTTTGCCGATGATCAGCAGATCGCTGATCAGCTCGATGCCCGATTTCAACTTCAAGTGCAACTGATCGCCTTCACTGCAAGCCTCGATATCATTCTGCTTATGAATGTTCAAGCCTTTGCCGGTCAGGCTTTCTTCAAGGATGGCAGCGGCATCGGCATCGACCACGCGGCTGAAAATGCGGTTCGACCCGACGACAAGGTTTTTTTCGGCGGCGGCCGGAGCGTGCGACAGCAACGGCAGGCTGACCAGTCCGGCCCCGACGGCGGTCACGCTTTTAATCTTTTGGTAATACCCGAACAGTCGTTCCGCGTCTGCCATGTGGCGCAGAACGCAGGCCCGAGCCGTACAGACCTTCAGAGTGCGGGCCTCCGCCCCGGTGGCCAGCAGGAGTTTGCCGTAGTGCAGGCTGCGGCCGTCGGCCAGCAGGATGCTGTGCCGTTCCGGGTCGATTTCGACGACCGGCAGGCCGAACACTGTCGCGGCCGCCAGCTTTTCATAGTAGGAGTGATCGACGATGTTCAGTCTTTCCCGGGGAATATGGCCCCCCACGTAGTAAGGTGTCAGCACCCGCGAATAGGCCGGCCGGTCTTCCCGGTCGACGATGGCGATGGACGAATCCCGGTCATGGCGCCGCAGGGTTTTGAGGGCCTGCAGCCCGGCGGCACTGTTGCCGATGATGATGAACTCATAACCTTCTTTCATAACGATACCTCTGCAACGGCCGGTTGCGGCCGCTGAATCCCGGACGCCGGGCTCAATATCCCGGCGTCCGGGTTGGATACATTGCTGTCCGCCTCAGGCCAGGCCAAGGGCCTGAAGCTTTTCGTCCGTGGGGATGCCTCCCTCGCTCCAGCCGCGTTCTTGGTAATAGGCCGGCAGCATCAGATCGAGATGAGCGATTTCCCCCTTGAGCGGACCGTCGGCGATCGGTTCTTCCAATAAGCGTTTCGGCAACGTATCCTGAGACGGGTCGATACCGGCATTGAGGTTGAAAAGACGTTCCAGGTTGTAGATCCGGTCCCCGAGGTCCATCAGTACTGTTTCGTTGTAATCGACGCCGGTTGCGGTGCTGCAGAACCTGGCGAATTGCGGTACGCCCAGGGCAAAGGTGGTAAACAGGCAGACCCCGGAAGAGTCGACCACGGCGGTGAAGTCCTGGAAAATCTTGGCCCAGGTGGCTTTGCCGTCGGTGGCCTGCGGATCGAGCTTCTCCGGCAGTCCGAGGACCTCGGGTGAGATCAGGTAGCCGCGGACGTGGCAGGCGCCGCGGTTGCTGGTGGCGTAATTGAGCGCCATGCCCTGGACCCCGCGACCGTCATAAGCCGGGAACTCCTGTTTTTTGACCGTCATCGAGAGTTCGGGAACGCCGTAGCTTTCCGCCATGCGGTACGAACCGAGCGCCAGTTTGTCACCGAAACCCTCGCGTCGGGCGGCCAGTTCGGTCAGCCTGACCAGGGCGTCGGCGTCACCGAACTGCAAGGGCATGCCGACCTCCTCTGCGCTGAGGATTCCCTTTTCCGCCATCTCCATGGCGCAGCCGATGGTCGCGCCGAGGGTGATGGGGTCCATGCCGTCGGCATTGCAGATGTAGTTGGCTTTGGTGATGGCGGCCAGGTCATCGACCCCGCAGGCCGCACCCAGCGCCCAGATCGATTCGTATTCCGGCCCTTCCCCCAGACCCTGGAAACGCGCCCCTTTGAGCCCGGTCACGCGGCCGCAGCCGATGATGCAGCCCTGACAGGCTTTGTTGCGCTTCAGATAGGTCGCGGCCAGATTTTCCCCGGAAATCGCCTCGGCGCCTGCGAAAGTGTCCAGCTGGAAATTGCGCGTCGGAAAAGCGCCGAGCTGGTTGATGACATTGACCAGCACCGGAGTGCCGAGGGCGGGGAGCCCTTCGCTGGACACCGGATTCTGTTTGAGCAGGCCGTAAGCTTCGATTGCCGCTTCACGGTAGGCGTCCGGATCGGCGACCCGCACCCCGCCGGTGCCGCGCACGGCCACGGCCTTCAGGTTTTTGCTGCCCATCACGGCGCCGACGCCGCTGCGGCCGGCGGCACGGTGCTTGTCGTTGATAATGCAGGCGAAGTTGACCAGTTTTTCACCGGCCTGCCCGATGGCGGCCACTTTGGCGTCGCCGTGGAATTCGGCGAGGATCTGATCTTCGGTCTCGGCGGTGGACTTGCCCCACAGATGAACGGCACCGACCAGTTGGACTTTATCGTTATGGATCTGCAGATAGGATGGATATTCCGCCCGGCCTTCGAAGATGATCATATCGTACCCGGCGTAACGCAATTCGCTGGGGAAGTATCCACCGGAATTGGAACAGGCAATGGTGCCGGTCAGGGGCGATTTGGTGATGACCATGTAGCGACCGTTGGCGGCACCGTAAGTGCCGGTCAGCGGCCCGGCCGCCATGATCAGTTTATTCTCCGGCGACAGCGGATCGACATCGGCGGCAACCTCTTCGACGAAATATTTGGTCGCCAGGCCGCGGCCGCCGAGGAATTGTTCCGCCCAGTCGATGTTCAGTTCTTCGGGAGTGCAGGTTCCGGCGGTCAGATTCACGCGCAGGAGTTTTCCCTGCCAGCCTTTGATCTCTTTGCCATGTCTTTTTTGCATGTCACACCTCCAGATGTCCTTCTTTCATCGCATTGACAAAACGCAGCACTTTCTGGCGCAGCGGCTTATCCTCTTCGTCGAGGGTCAGGCACTGGGTCGGACAGAACGCGACACATTCCGGAGTGTCGCCGCCGCAAAGATCGCATTTTTCGACCTTGCCGAGGGTCGGAACATATTTGATCATGCCGAACGGACAGGCGCTGACGCAGGTTCGGCAGCCGACGCAACGGTCATGGTCGACGTAGACGACACCGGAGGGCATGTCCTTGCTGATGGCGTTTTTCGGACAGGCTTTTTCACACCAGGGATCGTCGCACTGCATACAGGTGACGGTGATGAATTTAGCCTCGTCGAGGAAAACTTCGTTGTGAATGCGCGAACGGCTGGGCATGAATTCACCTGTGTTTTTGAACGAACAGGCGAGTTCGCAGGTTTTGCAGCCGATGCACTTCGAAGGTTCGATACGGATCAGTTTCTGCATGGGCAGGCCTCCTTGTCGATTCATGATGGCTGTTTCCAGCGATTGGCAATTGTTATGCATGAGCGGCGGCAGACGCTCTCATCAAACACTATAACAGCTTTTTATGTGGATTCAATCCTGTCCTGTTTCGCTATATACTTGAATACACATCGCTTTTATGCACCTGAATGGGGGTGAAATTTTGCTCACAGCACGGTCGGAATATGTTAATTTAGTCTTTCAGGGCCGCTAACACAGGGCGGCCGCAAATCTTGCCGGTCCCGGAACCGGGATGCTGCACAATGGGCCGGCCGGTACACGCGAAAGTGATGTGAGATGCCAATAGCGGATCATTACGGACGAAAGATCAACTACCTGAGATTGTCGATCACCGACCGCTGCAATATGCGTTGCATCTATTGCATGCCGACGGCGGGAGCCGAGAAGATCGCTCAGCGCGATATTTTGAGTTACGAGGATTTTATGCGGATTGCCCGCGCCGCCGTCAGCCTGGGCATCGAAAAGATTCGCGTCACCGGCGGTGAACCATTGGAGCGCCGGGGCGTTGTCGACTTTCTGGCCCGTCTGGCCGGCCTGAAGGGTTTACAGCAACTGGTACTGACGACCAACGGCGTCAAACTGGCGGCAATGGCCCAGGCCCTTAAGGATGCCGGGGTGCAACGGCTCAATATCAGTCTCGATTCCCTGCGCCCCGAGACCTTCCGCCAATTGACCCGGAGAGATCTGCTGTCCGAGGTCCTGGCCGGGATCGACGCGGTAGAGCGGATCGGTCTGCCGTATAAAATCAACATGGTTGTCATGCGCGGTTATAATGATCGGGAAATTGCCGATTTCGCCGCCTTGACCGCGACGCATGACTGTACCGTACGCTTTATTGAATATATGCCCATCCTGAAACACGCCGACTGGCGCGCCTTGCTGGTTCCCACCGCCGAAATCCTCGAACGGCTGCAGCAGGAATATGTTTTGGAACTGCTTGAGCGCAACGTCACGTCCGGTCCGGCGCGGGAGTTTGCCATCACCGGCGCACGCGGCCGGATCGGCGTCATCGACCCGCTTTCCGGCCATTTTTGCGACACCTGCAACCGGATTCGCATTACTGCTGCGGGGAAAGTAAGGACCTGCCTGTTTGCCGAGCGCGAGGAAGACTTGCGCCCGTATTTGCAGCCCGGCGCTGAAGGTGAATTGGCCCGGCGTCTCAGGCAGCTGATCGATACCAAACCGGCCGGTCATGTTGCGGATTTTTCCGCAGGGCGACCGTGCGCCTTCACCATGGCCCGGATCGGGGGCTAGTGTCCCGCCCGGCTTTTGCCGGTTGTCGGCGCAGGTCTGCGCGAACGGGTCAAACCGGTTCCGGCGTTGTTGCTGGCGCGCATAAAAAGAAGCGATCACTAGGCAAAGGGACGGCGGAAAGATGATTGTTGCAACCGCAGCAGCGCCGGCGCACATACTGGACGGAGACCATGGCTCTTGCTTTTGAACAGGCACTGCGCCTGATCCTCGCGCATGCGGCTCCGCTTGCGGCGGAAGACGTTGAGCTCGACCATCTGGTCGGTCGGATCGCGGCGGAAGACATCGCCGCTCCGTACGCTATGCCGCGCTGGGATAATTCGGAAATGGACGGTTTTGCGGTCAGGACGGCCGACTGTCATCCCTTTGCCGAATTGAGCATAAACGGCTATCTGCCGGCGGGCGTCGGTGCGGAGCAGGCCCGCGTCCAACCGGGAACCGCGGTCCGCATCATGACCGGGGCGCCGATCCCGGACGGTTGCGATGCCGTGGTGCCGGTTGAAAATACCGCGCACGACAATGAGCATGTCATGCTGAAACAGCGGGTTGGCGTGGGCGATTATATCCGCTTTCGCGGCAGCGATATGCAGGCCGGGGAAATCATGATTTCCGCCGGAAAGCTTTTCCGCCCGGCCGAGGTCAACTTATTGGCCGCTTTTTCCCGCCTGCGGGCCAAAGTCTATCGTCGGCCCCGGATCGCAATTCTTTCGACCGGTGATGAACTGGTTCCGCCGGGACAGACGCCCGGGCCGGGACAGATTATCGACAGCAACAGCTATTCCCTGGCCGCGGCGGTTCGTGAAACTGGTGCAGAAGCCGTCCACCTGGGGATCGCCAAAGACAATGCCGCCGCGTTGCGGGCCCGGATAAGCGCAGGTTTGCAGGCGGATATCCTGATCACCTCCGCCGGGGTTTCCAGCGGCGACCGCGATCTGGTGCGCGAAGTGCTGAATGCCGCGGGGGCCAGGCTGCTGTTCTGGAAAGTCAACATCAAACCGAGCGGACCCGTCGCTTTTGCGCTGAAGGGGAAAACCCTGATTTTTTCCGTTCCCGGCAACCCGGTTTCCAGCATGATCGCTTTCGATCAACTGATTCGCCCGGCAATACTGCAAATGATGGGGCATGAAAAAATCATTAGAAAAACCGTCACGGCGAAATTAAGCGCTCCCCTGCTGAATGAAACCGGGAAATTGCGTTTTTTGCGGGTCCGGGTGGTGGAAACGGAACAAGGACTGACCGTGGCCAGCGCCGGGGATCAGAATACCGGCATGCTGAGTACGATGATCCGCGCTCAGGGGATCGTTGCCTTGCCGCCGGAATGCGACAGGCTGGAAGCCGGCGCTCAGGTTGAGGTGCAGTTGTTCGATGCCTGTGCTTTCGCTTACCGGCCGTTTGAACGCCCCGAACGCTGATCGCGGCGGCAGCCGCTCCGGCGGTTGCCTTCCCGAGGCGCCCCGTTTCGGGGCCGGTCCTGATTTTCTCCGGCAGGTGGTCGAGTTTGTCGCGTGCCGGCGGCCTTCCCGCCCGCCGTCACCTCAGTTGAAGCCCAGCATCCCCTGGGTCAGAATGTAGATCCCGAAAACAATCAGCAACCCGCCGCTGGCCAGGCGTATGGCCAGGGGATGGGCGTTGATCCGTTTGATCCTTTGGCGCAGCGATTGCGAGGCATAGCCGAGCAGCAGCATGGGAATCGCGAAGCCGAGGGAATAAAAAGCCAGCAGAATCATCCCGGAAGATAAGCGTCCGTCCGTGGCCACCAGGGTCAGGACCCCGGCCAGCATCGGTCCGACGCAGGGAATCCAGACCAGCCCCAGGGTCAAGCCCATGATCAGGCCGGACCAGCGTCCCCGGCTGCTGCCCTGAATCCGGGAAAACAGGGTGAGGCGTTTGAACAGGTTGATGTCGAACAACATCAGCAGCCCGAACAGGATCACGATCAGCCCGGCGACTTTTTCCATGACCGGTAAGGCGCCGGCGATGGCGGCGCCGAACAGGGACGTGACGACACCCATGATGATGAAGCTGATGCTTAGACCGATGACGATCAGGACCGGCCGGTATTTGTGATCCTGTTCCGTGCCGGCGACGATGATCGGCACGACCGGGAGGACGCAAGGGGAGGTGATGCTGGCGATACCGGCAAAAATCACCAGGACGATGTTGGTTAAAGATAAATCGAGAGGAGTCATAAAATTCTAATTCGCTGGAATCCGGTTTAACAGTTCGCGGATCATTTCCGCCGATTGAACGCCCGGAGGCAGGCGTTTGATCTCTTTACCCCCGGCATCCGCCAGGAGGATGGTGGGCAGGGCGCGAATGCCGTAAGCGTAGAACAGGTCGCGGTCGGCCGGCACCGTCGTCTGTACCGGGCGGATCAGGACTTTATCGTTGAGTTCGTGCGACATCCGCTCGAGGATTTCGCCCTGCATCCGGCAGGGTCCGCCGTTCGGATCGATAAAAAAAACGAGCAGATGCTCCGGAATCCGCACCTGCGCGGCGGTCTGTCCAGTCTTGCTTTCGGCGGTCGCCGGTTTTGTCTGCGCCGCCGGCGGCTCCTGAGAGCAGCCCCAGGTCAACAGCGCGACAACAATGAGGAGCAGGTATCTGGTCATGAAGAAATCCCTTCAAATATAATTTTCTATATATATAGGTTCGGCTTTTGAAGTCAAGAGCCCTGTTTATATACCAGGCGGCCGGTGAAAGCAATTCCGCTTTTTTATTTGCCTGCGGCATGGAAATAGTCCCCTGTCTTTGGTTATAGACTGGACGAAAAGGCGGAATTTTTCTAGGATTGTCAAATCCCCTCGAATGTTTATCGGAGTGAATATGGCTGAAGAGGCGACATTTTTTCTGCCGGTAAAGGATTATTGCCACCGCCGCTTGATTACCTGCAGCGTCAACGACACGGTGCAGGCTGCCGCAGTGTTGATGCGGGAAAAAGAGATCTCCAGCCTGATTGTCTGTGACCGCGATGCGCGGCCGGTCGGAATCATGACCGATCGCGATTTGCGCAGCAAGGTGATCGCCGAAGGGCTGAATCCAGCGGAATTGAAGGTCGATGAGGTTATGACCGCTCCGGTCATTTCCGTTCACGAAGAGGAGAGCCTGTTTCAGGTTCTTTATCAGATGTCGCGCCACCGCATTCACCGGATCGGAGTGATCGACGATCAACAGGCGCTGGTCGGGATCATCAATGAATCGGATATCATCCGCTTGCAGAATCGTTCTCCCCAGCGCTTATTGGGGGCGATCGACGAAGCGCGGGACGTTGCCGAGCTGAAACAAATTCATCAGGAATCGGAACAGCTGATCGTTTTTCTCAGTCGCAGCGGCGTGAGGACAAAAGAGCTGGTGACGTTGATTTCCCTGCTCAATGACCAGATCGCCGATAAGCTGATCGCCCTGTTGAAGGAATCGCGCTTCCCGGCGCTGGGACGGAAAAGCACGTTTCTGGTGTTGGGGAGTGAAGGGCGGCGCGAACAGACGCTGAAAACCGACCAGGACAATGCCATCATCATCGCTGACGATGCGACGGACGAAGAAGTACGGGAGGTCGAAGCCTTTTCCCAGCTGCTGATCGATGCGCTGATCGAAATCGGGGTGCCGGAATGTCCCGGCGGGATCATGGCCAAAAACGCCTTCTGGCGCCGCAGGCTGCAGGATTGGAAAAATGCCGTCGACAGCTGGATTGCCGCTCCCAGCGGGGAGAATATCCTCAATTTCAGCATGTTTTCCGACATGCGTTCCCTGTGCGGAGACTGCGCTTTGGCGGCGGAGTTGCGCGATCATATTATCCGGCGCGCCGAGGAGAATACCATCTTTCTCGCCCGCATGGCGGCCAACGTCTGCCGTTTTCCGCCTCCCATCGGCCTGCTCGGCCGCATCAAGACGGAAAAAAAGGGCGATCATGTCGGCATGATCGACTTGAAAAAAGCGGGTATTTTCGCTCTGACCGAAGGCATAAAAACTCTGGCGCTGAATATCGGCGTCCTTGAGGGGAGCACCCACGACAAGATCGAACTGCTGATGAAAAAAGGGGTGTTGAGTCAGGTCCAGGCCGACGATATCGAAGCGAGTTTCAATCTTCTGACTTTCCTGCGTCTGCGCGGGCAGGTCAATTCCGCCGCCGCCGGGCAGGAGATCAGCAATCATATCTCTCCCGGTTCTCTGGACCGGGTCGAGAAGGGGCGTCTGAAACTGGCCCTGGATGTCGTGCGCTCTTTTCAGGGCATGCTCAATCAGTATTTTCAACTCGATATGCTGCGCCGTTGACGGCCCCTCCTGATCTCGCCGCCAAGCGTGCCGGGCGGGGCGCTTATCAGCCGTTCCGCCGCACCGCAAAGATTGCGTTTCGGGATGGTTCCGCAGGCTGTTCCCGGCCCGGGGCCTGACCGCCGGATTTTCTCCGCCTGCCGGCGCAGTGCAGCCGCCGCGGTTTCTGTACAGCTGTTCACCGGCGCTGTAGAATGTTTCATTGTCTCCTAACCGCTTCCATTATTGCGCCGAGGTTGCATGTCTGCTGCTCCAGAATCGTTGTCTGCCGTCCGCAACGTGCGGATGTTCATTCTGTTTCGGGTGTTGTTCAACGCCCGCTTCTATTATCCGGTGTTTTCCATCCTGTTTCTCGATTTCGGCCTGACGCTGTCTCAGTTCGCCGTGCTCAATGCCGTCTGGGCGGCAACCATCGTTATTTGCGAAGTGCCTTCGGGGGCTCTGGCCGATATCATCGGCCGGCGGAACCTGCTGGTTTGGGCCGGGATTCTGATGGTGGTGGAGATTGCTCTCTGGGCCTTTGTCCCGAGAACGAACCCGACTCTTCTGTTCTGGGTTTTCGTGTTGAATCGAATCCTCAGCGGCATGGCCGAAGCGGCAGCCAGCGGCGCTGATGAAGCCCTGGCTTACGACAGTTTGAAAAAAGCGGGCCGGGTGGATGACTGGGGCAAGGTGCTGGAGCGCCAGATCCAGTTTCAGTCGCTCGGTTTCGTCATTGCCATGACCCTGGGCGGGATCGTGTATGATCCGCAATTGTTGCAGCAAGCCATGGATATGCTGGGCATCAGTCTGAGCGTAACGCGGGAAACCACGCTGCGGCTGCCGCTTTACCTGACCCTGGCGACCGCCGTGCTGACCCTGTTGACCACGTTGAACATGCGCGAGGTGGCGGTGCCGCAAGATGATGGGGAGCATCAACCTCAGACCGCGATGTCGGACTCTTTGCGTTTGATCTGGCGGGCCGGCTGCTGGATTTTCCGTACGCCGTTCGTATTGGGCCTGATTCTGTTCGGGCTGCTTTACGACAGCGTTATCCGGATGCTGCTGACCATGGCCAGTCAGTATTATCGTTTAATCGCCGTGCCGGAAGCTTTTTTCGGCGTGCTCGGTTCCGCTCTGGCGCTGTTCGGATTTGTCGTCCCCGGGATTGCCAGGCGCCTGACGGGACGCCGTTCGCCCCTCTTCAACCTGGTGCTGGCGGCGTTGTTGATCATGCTCGGGCTGGTCGGGATGTCGGGCGCCTGGCCGCTGCTTGGAGTTGCTCCCGCCCTGCTGCTGTTCAGTAACCTGTACCTGATCGGGTTTTTTCTCAGCCATTATCTCAACCGGGCCACGACCTCCGCGCAGCGGGCGACGGTGCTCAGTTTCAAGGGCTTGTTTCTCAACTTGGGGTACGGCGGAATCGGGCTGTTGTATTCGGCGTTGCTGGTATTGTTGCGCAGCCAAGCCGCGGCCGAACATCCCGGCTTGACGGGAGACGCTTTGAAAAACCGGGTGTTTTTCGACTCTCTTCCCTGGTTCAGCGGCTATTTTGTCATCTGTCTGACGATTTTGCTCCTGCTGTTTTACCAGGTCCTGAAACGTCGAGACTGAGCGGTTGGTTCCCGCTTTACTTCTGCGCGCGGATCCCTGAAAATTCGGGAGCGGGATCATTGCCGGATGCAGGCCGTTTGATGCGCCGATGCCGTGCGGGCGGTATGGACCTTTTTCTTTGTGTGGATGATGGATGTTTGGATCATGCGACGATTAGTTGTCGGGGCGCTTCTGCTCGGGTTTGTTTCCTGTAGTCCGGCCCCCCGGTCTCTCTCCCCCGTTCCCCCGCAACCGGACCCCATCGCGGACCTGTTGACGGGGCAGGAGATGCTGCAGCGGTTGGGCTTTTCCGTACAGGTCGGCGCTTTCAGCCGTTTGGACAATGCCGTGGGCCTGGAACAGCGGCTCAAGCAGCACGGTGTCGACGCCTATTATTTTCTGCATGAATCCGGTTTTTACAAGGTGCGTTTCGGTGATCATGCCGATTACGCTGCGGCCCGGCTCGAAGCGGAACGCCTCCGGGCTCAGGGCGTTATCGGCAGCTTTTTCATCGTTGTGCCGGACGATTACCCGGTTGCCGGGATCGCCGGAGACAACCAGGATTCCCTGCGCCGCGAACTGGTTTCCACGGCGAAAAGATTTCTCGGGGTTCCATACCGGTGGGGCGGGGAGGACAAATACAATGGTTTCGATTGCAGCGGTCTGACCATGGTCAGTTATCGTTTGAACGGGCTCAAATTGCCGCGCAATTCACGCGCCCAGTTTCGGGCGGGACGTTCAGTTGCAAAACAGCACCTGCGGGCGGGAGACCTGGTATTCTTTGCCACCAAGGGCGGGACGCGGGTGACCCATGTCGGCCTGTATGTCGGAGAGGATAAGTTTATTCATGCACCCCGTCCGGGGAAAACCGTCCGCTTCGCCCGCCTTTCCAGTCAATATTTTCGCAAGACCTATGTCGGCGCAAGAACCTATCTGTAGTTTTTTAAAAACGATAACGTAAGCCCAGCGCCAGGGCATTTGAGCCGCCATCCTCGGCGACGAGGCCGAACGCATTCGAACGGTGGTGAATGCGGGTGATGATTTCCCATTGCGGTTGGGATTTAAATGGAACGGCCGCCAATTCGAACATCAAATAGACCAGTGTGCGGGCGGTTTCACCGTCGTTTTGGATTTCGATTTCCGGTTTGTCGGTTGCGTAAGATGCCCCCAGCCCGAAAGCCGCACTCGTGTCCAGCCACGCATCCCAAAGAAATTTTTCCCAGCGCAGGATGCCCAGCAGATTGACCTCCCAATGCGTCTGCAGGTTGAAATGCTTGACCAACTGCGCTTCCAATCCGTAACTGAGGTTGTCCCGCCAGCCCCCGAAGCTGTGGCTGACGGCCAGCGCGAGCAGATATGAAGCTTTGAAGTCGAGTTCTTCGTCGGTCAGAAAATGTTCAATATGGTTGGAGGTCAGCCGGGCGGAATAAAGGCTGATTGCGGTGGGACGACTATCCGCCGCCGGACAACGGAGGGGATGTAAAAGAACAAGAACCAGGACAACGACACATTTATGGCCGACTCGCATTGCTGTCACTCCGAGGCAGATCCGTTATTTGACAATATAGCTGGAAATCGGGAAATGAAAAGCGGCCGGCGCCGGAATTCGCTTTTGGCTATGGGTAGGCTTGAGCCCAGGTGATCGCTTCCTGAAGGTCGGTAAACAGTCTGATATTGACCCCTTTTTCAAACAGCAGGTCGCGGAAGGACCGCTCGTCTTTGGTGTATGAAATGGAAGTGACCAAAGCCATTTTGCGCAGAGGAGAGCGATTTTTGTAGCGCAGGATCGTGTCGACAACCAGTTGAAGACTTTTCTTTTCGGGCGAACAGATGATTTTGCGTTTATCGATGACCAGCCCGGTGCAGTGGGAATCTTCCAGTTGGTTGAATATCGGCTGGTACATGGCATCGATGCAGGTGCGGCAGTCCGAGCAGCCCGCACAGGTCGCGACCATGCAATCATCAATGAACCGGCAGGTGAATGACAGCCCGGAAGACTCTTTATGTTCCGTCAAATTATAGGCGAAAGGCATAAATTTTTCTTATAGTCCAGAGGGTCTATAGCTTTAATTATCTGATGGTTGGTTGATCATGTCTAGGGGGAGAGGCATTTTTTCAGCGGCCGGGAAAAGAAAGTTCTATCTAGTGAAAAATATTTATCTAAATAGCCTGCCGGAAAGCGTTTTGAAGGAATGGGTATGAGTTTTTGAGTTGATTATTCCGAATATATGAATATTTATTGTATTAATAATATTAATAGGTGCTGGAGGCTTATCCGCCCCTTCTCTTGCGTTCATGCCGAGGTGGTTTCCGCCGCCCCGGCAAGAGCGAAAGGGAAGGCGGAAAACGATAATGAAACCGGTGTAAATGTTTTACCGGCTCAAATTGTCCAGATCGTGAGCGGTATTATGACAAGCGCCGCATTGAGGGAACTTGGCATGAATTCCGGCGGCATGCGGGATGCCGTGACAATCGGCGCATTGCGGGACGGTCTTATGCCTGCCGGCATGGCACTCGACACAACCGATATCGCGGTGCTTGGTCCCCGTTGCCGCAAGTTGTCCGTAAGCTTCGTCATGGCAAGCGGCGCAGAGGATGTTCGGGGTCGCGTCGGAGTATTCGAGAACGGTCGGTTGATGTGCCTGGTGGCAGGCCGAACAGTCTTTTGCCGCCATATCCGCAGAATGCGGATCATGGCAATCGGTGCAGGCGGGAATGAAGCCGTGTCTGTCCGCGTGACAAAAATTACAGGAGACTTCCGAGTGCATGCTCGGATGAGTCGTTAATTGCGTATTCTGTTCCGTGTGGCAGGTCAGGCATTCGGCTTTCAGTTCACCGGCAAGGACAATGTTCAGGGGCTGGTGCGGATTATGACAGTTCAAGCAATTCGCGAGGGCATAGTGCTCGGTTCCTTCGTGGCACTGGACGCATTCAGGGATATTGTTCGCGCTGGCGGGCCGGTGACCGGGATGGCAGTCGAGACAATTGACAGCTTTTTTGTGCGCGGCGCCCGCGGCGTCAATTTCGGCCGGTTGGAGTTCGTGACATTTTATACAGTCGTCGACGGAGAGCTTTTTGGGGGCTGCCTGCAGGTTCAGGGGGATCAGCAGCGCGACACAAAACAGGAACCCGGTAAAATTTGCTGAGATGCGAGTCATGGAGGCCTCCGGCGCAAAATTGACAGACGTGTTTTCAACTGATCATCACGGCATAAAATCTCTTGGTTATGCAAAAAACAAACCATAATTCTAATGAGAGGCCAGGGAGCAACTTTTTGATATTACTGCAAAATTTTTCTTTGAGGAGAGCCCTCCGATTGCCGGCCCGGTTTTTTGGTGAAATGACCGGAAGCATGTGGGCATATGCCCGGGGGTGTCCGGCCGGGCCGGGAAAACAGGCACTCGTGCAATTTTGAAAAAGAATGGAAAGAGCGAATTGATGGGTGTATAAGAACAGGATTGCCGGGATTGTCTTTTGATTGAGATGTTGGCCAGGCTTATTTCTTTCACCTGTTTTGGATGGCCGGATTAGGAAAGTAAAGATGTTTAACTTTGATTTTTTATCTTTAGAGTTTATTTTCGGGGCATTGTCGACACTGCTTATCGTTATTTGTATGTTTTTAAAGAAAAGAGAAAATATATTAATTCTTAAGTTGCTGTCTGATATTTCGTGGATATTGGCGTTTTTGGTTCAAGGGGCTGTTTCCGGAACAATAGCAATGGTATTTACATTCCTTCGGACTTTATTTGGAAGAAATTATGTTGAAATAAAATCCATAGGTTTTCTACTGTGGATTCCATCGGCGATTCTTATTTTTTATTTCTGGAAAGGATACCATGATATTTTTTCTTTGCTTGGACTATCCTTTGTTACCATCGCGGTCTATTCAAAAAAAGAGTCAACCATAAAGCTGTTTTTTATTCTTTCATCAATATCCTGGGGTGTTTACGGGTATTTTATCGGATATTTCGAACTGATTCTTTTTGAAATTTTTATCACCTCGGCAGGGTTCATAAATATGTATCGGAACAGGCTTGAGGCGCAGAAAGTCGTGAATGCTTCTTAAACCGCAATCCGGGTTCTTCCCGTTTTTTTGCGCAATTCTTTTACCGCATCCTGATCGGTCTGATCCTGGCGCGCATTCGAGACGCCTCGCCCGGCTTTGAGGGCAACGGCTCTGAACATCGACGGGGTGGGTCGGCATTGTCGAGTTCCGGAAAAGTCAAAGCAGGCCGAAGCCGTGGCTGTCCGGATAACCGGATGGACATGGCCCGGGAAAACCGCTGCCGGCAGGAGTCAAACCCCTTGTGGGGAGCGCCGCGGATGAATCCTCCGCCACGTTGAAAGTTGCCGGCCGATAACCGTCAGAGCGGTAAGCGCCGGGTTCCTAAACCGAGCGACTCAATGGCTTTGATCAACTGATCGCTCTGCTGAGCATCGGCGGCGGTCATTTCCAGGAGCACCCCGGCCAGTTCGACCTGATCCACTACCGGCGAAACGCTGACTCCGCGATTTTCCAGCTCGGCAGCGTAGCGTACCGCCCGGGCCGGTTCATGAAAAGATCCGGCATACAGGGCCGTCAGCCCGCCCTCATGCAGGAGAAAAGCGGAACCGCTGATGGTTTTCAACTCCGCCAATCGCGTGCGGGCCGTTGCCGGGGGATAGCGGCCGACCAGCAGGCGGACAATTGAGACCGGCCCTGCTCCACGCTTCTTTGAGTACTGCGCACCGTACTGCGTCGCCACCACGAGAGCCTGATTGATCTCCTGCCGGCTCAGACAGGGACCGACGATGATTGTCGGGACAGGGCTTGGTTCGCTGCCGGCCGAAACCGCCGGTCTTGTCGCTGTCGGGTTCCCGTCGGCGGGCGGCCTGTGCGCTGCGGGCTCTTCCGGCAAGGCTGCAACACTGCTCCCCTCGCCGGTGTCCATAAGCTGCTCCCGGGTAATCAGCCATAGATCGTCGTGCCGTTCAAGAATCAACTGTTTACGGACCCGGTCGCTGAAGCTTTCGCTGGTGTAATTCTGATAAAATTCGACCCGGCAACGGCTATCCGTCTGTCGATAGAAGCGTGGGTTCTCGACCCGGATATCAATAAACAGCGGAGATTGCAGCCGTTGTGCCCGGCGTGTTCGCCACTGTTGGCGGGAGAGACCGTTTTCCGGGATGAAGTTCCTGCCGTAATGCGCCAGATAGTCATTCAGGTTCTGCGTGGCCCATGCCTTCGCCCAACTTGACACTGCGGTTTCCGGCGTGTGGCCGGAGCGGCTTGCGGCCGGCCGGGTTGTCGTCGGCGTGTTCATGCCCGACGACGGAAGATCGATGTTGAGCGGGCGTTCCAGTATCCGCACCAAACGAACGAAGTATTCCGGAGTTTCGTCACGTGCCGGGCAGGGGCTGACTTCCAGCTGGCCGCAGAGGGCCAGAATCTGATAAGCAGTCACCGTCTGTTCGATATCCGCGGCAAACAGCTGTGTGGCCGATTGGAAAAAATCGTTTTCCGCACTCAGTACGTCGAGCAGGCTGCGCCTGCCCACAGTAAATTGTTTGAGATAGGTATCAAACGTTTCCCAACTGTAATCAACGGTATCCAGGTAAGCCTGTTTCTGCTTTTCCAGGGCTTGAAACCGTCCCCAGATCGCATCCAGTTGTTCCTGCAACTGGATCGTTTTGGCTTGCAGCAGAGAACGGTTTTGCTTGACCCGCATCTGCGCCGCTTTGACCCCGGCCCGATCCTGTCCGCCGTTGAACAGGTTCCAGCGCAAATTGACCATGGCGGCGTTGCTGTTTGTCCAGGAGGGGTCGGCTTCGACCTGGTCGTCATAATGGCTGCTTAATTCCAGGTTGAGCTTCGGTTTGTATTTCGCCCGATTCAGGTCGACCCGGGCCTGTGCTTCGTCCAGTCCTGCCGTCAGGGCCAGGATTTCGGGATGATGGTTCCGCAATTGGGCTCTGGCGATTTCAAGTGTCGGCGGCAGCTGTTGCGGCAGCCCGGCATAGGCAAGAATTGTCGGCGTTATGCCGGTCAGCCCCAGATAGCCGGCAGTGATCTGGGCCAGATCGGCCTGGGCCAGATAAAGAGTTGTTTCCGCCCGGGCCAAACGGGCCCGAACCTGGGTGACATCGGCTACGTTACCGGTGCCCGCAGCATCGCGTTCGGCCAATAATTGATAAATGGCCTGGTGCATCTGCAGGTTTTTTTCCGCCAGGGCAAGCTGTTTTTCCTGCCGGAAAACATCCAGATGAGCAACAATCGTTGCCATTATTTTTTCCTGGGTGGCATTGCGCAACTGATAATCGGCCGACTTCAGCAACGCTTCCTGGATGGAAATCTGTTGACCGGTTTCACCGCCATCATAGAGCTTCTGGGTCACGGTTAAAGCCGCTTCGCCCCGTCGGTCCCAATCGTTATCGGACGGATCGGCAGCTGCTTTGCGGGCCGCATCATCACTGTATTGATCGTAACCATAGCCGAGTTTGAGATCGACAGACGGCAGGTAGGCGCCTTTTTTCTGCCGCAGATCATGACTCAAGGACTCGCGGTTGAATCTGAGCGCCTGCAGTTCCGGGCTTTCGGCGAGGGTCATTTCGACCGATTGATACAGGGAAATACTCTGGGCGAAAACCGCAGGAGAGAAAACGCTGCAGAGACAGCAGAGAAGAAAAAACAGGCAACGAATAATTATCATGGCTTAATAATAATATGAGTTTAATGAAATTTCCAACAAAATATTTTTAAGGGCCTCTTGCCCCGCCCGACACATAACGGTTAAAGGATCAGAGGCTTGCCGCGGCCATCAGTTTTGTTTTGCTCAGATGGCGACAGGCTGTGTCCGCCGGCTCCGGTCGGCCGATCTGATAGCCCTGCAGCAGTTCACAATCGAGAGCCGTCATGAAATCGGCCTGGTCCTTTTCCTCCACACCTTCAGCCACAACTTTCAGGTCGAGCCCATGGGCCATGGAGACGATGGAGGTGACAAGCTTTTCGGCAGTATGATGGTGACCGATATCGGCGATAAACGAACGATCGATTTTAAGGCAGGAGATCGGGATATCCTTCAGGTAGGCAAGCGAGGAATAGCCGGTGCCGAAATCGTCCATTGTCACTGCAACGCCCAGCTCTTTAATTTTTTTGAGCATGGTGTGGGCCTTATCAAAGGAATGAATCAAGGCGCTTTCCGTCAGTTCGAGTTCCAATTGTTCCGGCAACAGGTTGTGCCGGGCGAGAATCCCTTCGATTTTTTGCGCCAGATTACGCTGCCGTAGTTGAACGCCGGACAGGTTGACCGCCAATGCGGCGACCTGATAGCCCTGATCGAGCCAGTGCCGCAGTTGGCGGCAGCTCATGTCGAGAACCCATTCGCCGATTTCATTGATCTGGCCCGATTGTTCAGCAATCGGAATAAACTGCTCCGGAGGGACCAGGCCCAGATGCCGGCTGTTCCAGCGGAGCAGGACTTCAAAGCGGAGGACCCGGCCGGAGGCTGTTTCCAGCTGTGGCTGAAAGTGCAACTCCAGTTCGTTCTGGGAAATGGCCCGATGCAGACAGCTTTCCACCATTAACTGGTGCTTGGCCTGGGAGTTGATTTCCGGCGAAGAGAACTGATAACGATTGCTGTCTCCCAGTTTTTCAGCATAGCTGCAGGCACTTGCGGAGCTGGCGTAAAGATCTTCCGCCGTCTGGCCGTCATACGGGAAAATACTGACCCCGACATAAGGCGAGGTGTAAATTTCCTGGTCCCGGATCTGAAAAGGTTTGGCGAAAGCATCAAGCAGCCTTTTGATCACCCAGGTGACATGATCAACCTGTTTGATTTCGGTCAGCAAAACACCGAATTCCGTCTGGTTGATCTGCGATATCGACGAAGGCGAGTCCCCTTCTTCCAAAAGGGCGACGGTATCGATATTTTCCCGCAGGACATCATTCATCCGGTTGCCGCAGGCCCGCACCAGTTGTTCCGCCGTCCCTTGTCCCAGGCTTTCCGCAACCCTTTTGATGGTCTCGATATTCATGGTCATGACGACCACAAGATACTCTTTGCGGCGGCTTCTGGCGATTTCGTGCGCAATCCGGTCTTCAAACAATGAGCGCGTCGGCAAACCGGTTTTGATGTCATACATCTCAAAGTGCTGCCGCTCAAGGGCGCATTTTTCCAGCAGCCCTTCCAGTTCTTCCACCCGTGCCTTTAACGACTCGCCGGTGGTTGCGGGTTCCGTTTCGCCCGCTTTTCTGACCAGGCTTAAAACTTTTCCGCGGTCTCCGACCGCGGAGAAAATATCCTGGCTGCCGGTCTGCTCCCAGCAGATGACACGGTTCCGGCCGCTCTTCTTGGCCGCGTAAAGGGCTTTGTCGGCCTGGTTGACCAGCTCGTCCGGTTTGCTGGCTTTTTGTTCCAATGACGAGACCCCGGTGCTCACCGTCACTTTGACGCCGCCACAGGATTTTCTCTCGATTTTCTTTCTGATTTTTTCCGCCAACCGCGCCGCCAGGGGCAGGTCGATCCCCGGCAGGATAACGCAGAACTCCTCGCCGCCGTAACGTCCGACCAGATCCTGTTCCCGGGTCGTCGCCTTCAATTCTTCAGCAACAGACTTAATCACCTGATCGCCGGTTGCGTGACCATAACGGTCGTTGACATTCTTAAAGAAGTCGATATCGAACATCAGGCAGGAAAGTTGTTCGTCCGCATTTATCGCTTTTTTGAAAAGCACATCGAATTTGCGGTCGAGGGAGCGGCGGTTCAGACAGAGCGTCAACGGATCGCGATTGGCCAGAAATTCAAGCTCCTGGCTTTTGGCCTGAATCTCTTCATGGTTCAGTTGCAGCTTTTCGACCAGAGTACTGAGTTCGTAGTTTTTTTCCTCCAGTTCGGTAATGTCGTCGAAACTGACCAGGCTGCCGCGGCAATGGCCGCTGCTGTCCTTGATGGCAGTCGCGTTGACCGCAAGTTTGATCTCTGCCCCGTTTGGGTCTTTCAGTCGCAACAGCGAAAACTTTTGCTCCAGACCGTCATGCAGAATCCTCAACCAGGGCAGGCGTTGGCTTTCATGCCCGGCTTTCTGCTCCAGCCAGCCCAGTTCCGAGCCTTTAACCCCGATCAGTTCATTGGCCGCGCGCTTCAACAACGCGGCAAATGATTTATTCGTCATGACGATCTGTTCTTTATCATCCAGAATCAACACCCCTTCATGCAGGGAGTCAAACGCCTTCTGGACCCGTTCCGGGATGACCGCGGCAGGGTCAAGCTCGCGTAAGGTGCGCCTGATGACCAGAAAGAAGCAGAGAAAACAGCTCAAGCAGGTGAAGAGCAGCAACCCGATGAAAGAATGACTGAACCCGCTGACCAGGCGGCTGTTCCAGAGCGGGACAAAACGGATTTCCACGGTTGCCCATTTCCGTCCGTGCCGGAAAATCGGCACGTGGACATGCGTGGGCGTCGATTTCAATTCGGATTGTTTCTGCCAGTGGGCCAGATGTTCTCCGGCAATTGCAAACAGCTGTCCATCCTCTCCGCGAACGGCTGCAGAGCGGATGTCTTTGTTGCGCTCAACAACCGAACGCAGCACATTCTGGATGGTCTGGAAATCCCCCTTTTCCGCATCGACGGAAAACTGCAGGGCTAAAGACTCGCTCAAGGCTTTGCGCATCTCCAGTGTCGATTTGGTCTCATCCGGGACAAATCCGAGCAGGTTGGCCAGAAACAGCAGGTTGGCCATTAACAGGACCAGTGCAACGCTTAAGCGCATGGCCGGTGATTTAAACATCAATGCCCCCCACTTTCGAAGATCTGTTCACTGTCCTCGGGGTCGGCTTCTGCAGAAGACGGTTTCTTTTCTTCATCGGCAACCACAACCACGATCGGGTCGAATCCGCGCCATAACGGCAACGTTGACAACATGCCGGCCAGGAACGACCCCGCCCGCAACAGATAGGTCACGATCCCGACCGTGAAAGTTGCGGCCGTCGCTGTCACGATCTGGCGCGACAAGGTCTCTGAATGCTGTGTCCGGGCATAAGCGTCGTCCAGCTCCTGGCGAAATGCGGAAAATTCATCCTTTTGCGCCAGTTGCTCGAAATCGCTATCATTGTAATCGAAGCCGGAAAAATCGTCCGTATCCGGAAACCCGGGTTCGAGGCCTAGACGAGAAATATTAAGATTTGCAAATTTTAGCTCGTCTTCAAGCCGACTGTCAAAATAAATAAGTGCCCGCTCATTTTTTTGCGCCGACTCTGCCGGGAGACTCTCTTGATCGGGTCCGACGGCCGGATCGAGCAGCCTGATATCATCGTCCCAGTCATTCTCTTCCAGTTCGATAACGGTGACGACGTCTTCACCTGTCAGGGGGGGTGGATCTTCAACCGGCGAAAAGTCCGCCTCTTCCTCACTTTGTGCCGGGTTCGAGGGCGCAGGGATGATCGACGGCGGGACAATATCATCCGGCTCTGTGGAATCGTCTGCTGTGGGCTCCCCTGGGCTTTCGTGACCGCCGTCTGCCGCATCGGCAGTTTGCTCCGCCTCGACAAGCAGGGAAAATGTTTGCGCGGTTTGCCCGGTCCCATCATGGACGCTTATTTCGACTCTGTGCTCACCGACTTCGGCACGGGTCGGGGTGCCGCTCAGGGTCGCGCTGCCGTCGCCGTTATCGACCAGGGTCAACCAGCCGGGCAGAGCGGCCGCCGTAATGGTCAAACCGTCACCATCGACATCACCGCTGGTCAGGGTGTAACTGTAGAGGCTGTCTTCGGTGGCGGTGGTGGGCGCAGTTGAGCTGATTTGTGGTGTGTCATTGACGGCGGTGACAATGAGACTGGCCGTACTGCCGGTCGTGGTGGTGCCGTCATTGACGACGAAGCTGAAACTGACGCTGCCATACCAATCCGGCGTCGGTGTCAAGGTCCAGGTCCCGTCACCATGATCGGTCAAGGACCCACTGCCGTTGGTCAGGGTCAGGTGCTCTGCGGTCAAACTGTCACCATCAACATCGCCGGCTCCGGCCAATAGATCGGCCTGGGTGATCGTGACGCTGTTATCTTCTGTAATGCTGCCAAGATCGACGGAACCAACAACCGGAGCGTCGTTGCCCGGGGTGACGCTAATAGAGACCGTCGCACTGGCGGTGCCGCCGTTGCCGTCACTGACCTGATAAATGAAGCTGTCGCTGCCGTTAAAGTCGGCATTCGGAGTATAGCTGAAGCTGCCGTCGGGATTGACAACTACGGTACCGTTGCCTGCTGTCGTGTCGAGGCTATAAATCAGGCTGTCACCATCAACGTCTGTGGCTACAGGTAACGTGCTGCTATAAGTGGTGTCTTCATCGGTGGTAACAGCAGTATCGCCGGCGATGGGCGATTCATTGACATCGGTCACATCAACGGTGATTGTTCCGACAACAGAGGTTTGAACCCCATCGGAAACCGTCACAGACAAGACATACGATGATGATGTTTCGTAATCAAGCTGTGTGCCGTCAAGAACAGTCAGCTCGCCTGTTGAACCATCGAGTGCAAAGATTCCACTCTCGTTGCCTGCCGTGATCGTCCAATCCTGGAAGGTCGTTGAGGCATCTGGATCTGTCGCCAGAACAGTCCCGACAACTGTCCCATTTGCAGAGTTTTCTGCAATTGAAAAACTCTGGGAAGCAGTTACAACAGGAGTTTCATCGTTGACATCCAGAATCGAAACTTCAATCGCCTGAGTCGCGATTCCACCATTTCCATCGGAAACCTGCACGGTGACTTCATAGAAATTATCGGCCTCAAAATCAGGAGCAGATGTCAACGTCAAAGCACCTGTTGCACTGTCAATATCAAATCGGCTCTGATCCGGCCCACCGATCAACGCATAGGTTAAAGTATCGTCATCGACATCACTAGCGACAACGGTGCCGACGTCAGTGGTGTTTTCATCAATTGAAAACAGGTAAGAAGAGTCGATTGCCGGAGCATCATTGACCGGATTGATTGTGATCGTCACGCTGGCCTGAACGGTTTCCCCACGGCCATCGCTGACTTCATAAACGAAGCTGTCGGTCCCGTTGTAATCGGTTGTCGGGGTATAGGTAAAACCGCCATCACTGTTCAAAGTCAGACTGCCGTTGCTGACATCCGCGACCAAAGACACAGAAAGGGTATCACCGTCGGCATCACTATCATTGGTTAAAACATCCCCGGAAATAATGGTATCTTCGTTACCGCTGACAGTATCGTCTACAGCAACAGGATCATCGTTTACCGGGGTGATGGTCATTGTCGTTGTCAATGCTGCCGAGTCGACTGATCCATCGTTAAGTGTCAAACTGATCGTTCGTGTCGAACCGTCAGGGTTATCACTGGTATTTTCGTAAGTGATTGACTGGATCGCGTCCTGATATAAAGTCAGTTTGGCGGGTCCTGTCAGCGTCAAAAGACCTGTTGTCGAATCCCAGGAACCGGTAATGCCATTCTGGTCTGTAAACGCCAGGACATCTTCGCCGGTGACAAAATTGCCACTGATCTGAATGGTTGCTGAATCCAAGGTCGTATTATCGATATCAGCGACCACAATATCGGCAAAAAGATTCAGTGCCCCTTGATTTTCCGTGTAGCTGAAGGCTGTACCTGTGATCGTTGTCTGGGCAACGATAGCGTTATCCAGGTAAGCTCTCACCCCACTTTTCGTTGTTGAGGTGTCAGTAAAGGTGACAGTCGTTGACGTCGAATCAGCGACAAAAGTGTAAGCATAACTGGTGAATGTATTGTTCAACACCGTTGACGTCACTTCTTCAGCCAGCAACGTGGCAGAACCGACAACATCAACCCGCAAACTCTGGGCCTGGGTCGTGCTGGAATCATGGAAATCAAACTTGACGACGTAAGTCTGCCCCGGAACTGTCGAAATCGTTTGTGATAACGAGCTTCCGTTGACACTGGAACGGACGATACCGGAAGTCCATTCAAGAGTACCGGTAACTGTCCAATCGCTTAGGTCCGTATCGAACGTACCGTTGCTGATTAAGTTCGTGCCGAGAAAAACCGGGGCATCGTTAGCCGCAGTAACCGTCAAACTGGCGATACCATTTGTGGTGGTGGTTCCGTCATTGACATTAAAACTGAAAAAGACGCTGCCATGCCAATCAGCGGCCGGAACAAACGTCCAGGTTCCGTCACCGTTATCAGTCAGGATTCCCCCACCGCTGCTCAGAGTCAAATTCTCAGCCGTCAGGCTATCGCCATCGACATCGCTTGAGTTAGCCAGAAGATCTGCCTGAGTAATGATTAAATCGCCATCTTCAGAGATAGAGCCGAAGTCCACTGCACCAACAACTGGTGGATCGTTGACCGCGACAACATTAATTGTAGCGCTTGCCGTATCTGTGCCGCCGTTACCGTCATTAATTTGATAAACAAAGCGGTCCCAACCATTGAAATCAGGATCAGGAGTGTAAGTAAAGGTCCCGTCGGCATTAACAACGACAGTTCCATTGTCGGCATCTGAATACAAGCTGTAAGTTAGAGTATCCCCATCGGCATCTGTGCCGGCCGGCAAGGTGCCGCTCATCTGCGTATCTTCATAGCCAATCGTTCCATAACCAGGAGCATCAGGGGAATCATTGATCGAATTCACCGTGATTGAAACTGTTGCTGTCGCAGTTCCGCCATTTCCATCATCAACCAGATAAACAAAGCTATCCATTCCATTGAAGTTTGCATCCGGCGTATAGGTAAAACCGCCATCAGAATTAACGGTCGCGGTGCCATTGCCGGCGTCTGTATCCAGACTGTAGGTCAGACTGTCGCCATCAACGTCCGTGGCAACCGGCAAGCTGCCGCTGTAGCTTTCATCTTCGTTCAGGCTGATGTTGGTGTCCCCAGCCAGCGGCGCGTCATTGACCGGGGTGACGGTCAGGGTCACAGTGGCGACATTGGATTCAAAGATACCGTCGTCTGCCGTGTAGCTGAAACTGTCACTGCCGTTGAAGTCAGCATTCGGGGTATAAGTAAAGCTGCCGTCCGCATTGAAGATCAGACTACCGTTGCCGGGACCGCTGACCAGCGTCGCTGTCAGGCTGTCGCCCTCTTCATCGGTATCGTTCAAAAGGACATTGCCGGTTATGGCGCTATCCTCGCTGCCGCTAAAACCGTCATCGGCGGCGATCGGCGCATCATTGACGGCGTTGACCGTCAGCCCGGCCGTGTTGGCGGTTGTTGTCGTGCCGTCGGACACGTCGAACGTGAAACTGACACTGCCGTTCCAATCCGGCGGCGGCGTAAAGATCCAGTTGCCGCCGTTGTCGGTCAGAGAACCGCTCCCACCGGTCAGGGTCAGGTTTTCTGCGGTCAGGCTGTCACCGTCAACATCGGCGACTCCGGCCAATAGATCGGCCTGGCTGATGAGGATCTGGTGGTCTTCTGCGATGCTGCCGAGGTTGATCGGGGTGGCGGCCGGTGCATCATTGACTGCATTCACGACAATCGTGACCGTCGCGGTCGCGGTGCCGCCGTTGCCGTCGCTGACCTGATAAATGAAGCTGTCGCTGCCGTTGAAGTCTGCATTCGGAATGTAACTGAAGGTACCATCGACATTGACGACTGCGGTACCGTTGTTTGCTGCCGTATCCAGGCTGTAAGTCAGACTGTCGCCATCAACATCCGTGGCAACCGGCAAGCTGCCGCTGTAGCTTTCATCTTCGTTCAGGCTGATGCCGGCATCGCCGGCGATCGGCGCATCATTGACGGCGTTGACCGTCAGGCCGGCCGTGTTGGCGGTCGTTGCCGTGCCGTCGGAAACGTCGAAAGTGAAACTGACACTGCCGTTCCAATCCGCTGTCGGCGTAAAAGTCCAGCTGCCGCCGCTATTGTCGATCAGGCTGCCGTTGCCGCCGGTCAGGGTCAGGTTCACGGCGGTTAAAACGTCACCATCCGCATCGCTCGTGCCGGCCAACAGATCCGCTTGTCGGATCACCAGGCTGCCGCTTTCATCGATGCTGCCGAGGTCTATCGGGGTGACTGTCGGCGCGTTGTTGACCGCATTCACGGCAATCGTGACCGTCGCGGTCGCGGTGCCGCCGTTACCGTCGCTGACCTGATAAATAAAGCTGTCGCTGCCGTTGAAATCACTGTTTGGGGTGTAGGTAAAGGTCCCGTCGGCATTGACGACCACACTCCCATTCGCCGCCGCCGTATCCAGGCTGTAGGTCAGGCTGTCGCCATCGGCATCGGTGGCAACAGGCAGGGTGCCGCTGTATGGCGTGTCTTCCGCTGTGCTGATACTGTCGTCACCGGCAACGGGGATGTCATTGGCGGGGATAACATTGACGACACGGGTGCCGATGTCACTGGTCCCGCCATCACCATCGGTGACCACCATGGTGACGGTACGTTGTAGGCCGCTGGGATCTTCCGAAACGCTCCGGAAAGCAATGCTCTGGGCGATGGCGGTGACAGCTTCAGTATCGGCATTGCCGTTGAAGGTGACAATCAGGGGATCGTCGGCCCCGGTTCCACCGGCAAAGGAGGCAACGGTTATCGCTCCGGAACCGTAATTGTAGGTCAGATCGCTCCCCGCAACGACAACCTGACCGACTCCTGCGGTTGGTGAGTAGACAAACAAGCGGTCGTCGGCTTCGCCGTTGTCGGTGATCGTTACCGTCAACCGGCCGGTATTGAAATCGCTGCTGTCCGTATCCGTTACGGTCGCCGTGGTATCGATATGAACGCAGGATGTCTCTGATGAGCTTTCATAATAGGTCCCGCCGCCTGGCGCGGTTGTCAGCACCGGCGCATCATTGACGATGATGTTTTGGGCAAATTCGGAGGTGCTGCCGAACGTGGAAAACCCGTCGGTCGTTTGGGTCGCTGTTGCGGTCATACTTTCGCCCGCAACAACCGACGTGTTCAGCGTCGTGCTGAAGCTGACATGACCTGAAGCATCGGTCGTGACATTGACATATCCCAGGTAACGTTCAACGTCTCCGGCCGCGCCGGCATAGAATTCGATGCGATAATCACTGTCGGCTGCGCTGTTGAGAGCGCCGTTGATGACCAGATCGCCTGAGGCATCGAGCGAAGCCGTATCAAGAACGGGGTAGTTCTGCAGATCGTTGCTGCCGCTGTCGCTGTCGTCTGCATCATTCTGGGTCACGCCATCGTCATCAAGGTCGATGGCCAGGCCGCCGTTGGCGTAAATCCGGTTGCCGAGCAGGGCATTGCCCGCGGCATCCCCGTAAGCCACGGCAATACCGTCCCAGGCATTGTGGCAGATGATGTTGCCTTCACCCGCATTCACCCCGCCAACAAGGTTGCCTGCAGCGCCATTTTCAATGCCGACGCCATGATAGGCGTTCCCCAGCGCGTCGCCGTTGGCATCGAGGCCGATCCAGTTGTTTTGTACGCTGTTGTTGTCGGTCCCCGCGCCCGTGATCCATATCCCGTCATTGTTATTGCCGGAAATCAGATTGCGCCGGTTCTCGCCGGCGCCGCCGATGGTGTTGCCCTGCGCCCCATCTTTTATGACGATGCCGTCAGTGGCGTTCCCGACGGCAATCAGGCCCGCGGCATCGGTACCGATGTAGTTGCCGATCACAATATTGCCTGTCGCCGAGGTTCCGGCCACGGTGATCCCGCTGGCGTTCCCACCGATAAGGTTGCGTTCGGCGGCGGTCGTCCCGCCGATCAGATTGTCGGCCCCTTCAATGTGAATGCCGCTGCCCTGATTGCTTTCGGTGCTGCCGAGATCCGCTCCGTCAGGGTCGAAGCTGCCGATATGGTTGCCGGCAATGGTATTGTTGTCGGAACCGGCATGAATGACGATGGCATCGCTGCTGAAATCGCGCAGGACAAAGCCGCGAATGGTGCTGTCATCGGCGGTCGCGGCCAGGACAAAGGCGTTCGCGACCTGCTGGTCGGCATCGATCACGATGCCGGGAGTGCCTGAGTAGCCGGGTTGCGTCCAGCCGTCGATGGTAACCGATTCGGTGATGACCGGCAGCGCCGAAGACAGGGCAATGGTCTGCGTGCCGCTGCCGATGGAAAAGGCAAGATAGTTGTCTCCCGCCGTATTGTTGGCGGCCTCAATCGCCTCGCGCAGGGAAATCCCGTCGCCGCCGTCATCTCCAATCAGCGCTGCAACGGATGAGGTATCGCCGTTGCTGGAGTCGGCCGTCGTCGTCACGACCACAGCGCCGACGTGGATATCCAGCGTACTGTCGGCACTCAACGCGCCGCCGTTGCCGCTGTTGCCCTGGTCATCGGTGGTGAGGGTCAGTTGAGCGATACCGCGATAATCGGAGTCGGGGGTAAACGTGAGCCCGGCGTTAAAAGCGGCATTGATATCGCTGAGACTGCCGGTCCAGGTCATGCTTGCGCCGCCGTTGGCTCCGCCCGTCAATGTCAGGCCGGTGGTATCGCCGAGTGTCAGGGTGCCGCCGGTGACGGTCAGCGTCACTTCGATATCGGCGCTTCCCGCATCCGCATCGCTGATCTGCAGTGCATTGCCATGACCGGCGGAGAACGTGATCGGCGTGTTGTCCCCGGTGTAGCTGTTCGACGGAAGCATGTTGACCGGCGCGTCGTTCACCGCGAGCACGCTGATGGCGGATAAGGCGGCAGGCGAGGACAGACCATCCATATCGTAAGCCGCAAAGCTGATGGTCCGCTCGCCCGCGGTCGGATTGTCGCTCGTATTTTCGTAGCTGATTGATCTGATCAGCGCATCCGTATCCGCTTCGGAGAGCGGAACGCCCGGCCCGGCATCATTGCCGAAGGCGAGAGAAGCGTCACCGTCATAATCGTAAGAAAACGTTGTACTGCCGAAAGTGAGGGTTCCGGCGGCGGCACTGCCGAAGGTGATCGTAACACCGCCGAAACTGATCTGTTCATGCGTGCCGTCCTGAGCCATGTTCCCGAGTTGCAGTTCGAGATGGCTGATATCATTTTCGAGCAGATCATTGAGATCCGCAGCCGCAGCGGTCACGGCAACCGGACTGTCTCCTTCGGTAAACGTCGTTGAAAAATTCCTGTCACTGTCGCTGCCGGTTGCGGTGGAATTCAGATCGAGAATCGGGACCTCGTTGACCGGGACAACGGTAATCACAAAGCTGTCGGAGTCCTGTTCGCTGCCCGAATCACCGCTCAACCCGGGATCGGTACCGGTATTACCCTGATCGTTGGTGGTAATGGTGAAATCGATATCGTCGTTAAACCCTGTCGTCGGAGTCAGCGTCAGGGTCAGTAAAGCGGCGTTGATATCGGCCAGGGAGCCGGTGAAGGTCATGCCGGTATCTTCATTGCCGTCACCGACGGAAAAACTGAGTCCCGAGATCTCGCCGAAAGACAGCACCCCGCCGGCGGAGATGCCGATCTGCACGCGCATATCTCCGCCGTTATGATCGACATCACTGATCTGAACCTGGTTGGCCCCGCTGAAGGAGAGGGGGGTATTTTCATTTGTGGAAACCCCGTCCGGGACGATGTTCACCGGCGGATCGTTGATCGGGGACCTGTTGACGGCGAAAGTGTACGGACCGGAGCTGTCAATACCGTCGCTGACGGTAAAGGAAAAAGAGGTGCTCTCCCCATCATCGGAATCCCGATAGGTCAGAAGATTATTGTTGATATCGTCCTGCGTGAAGGTATCGCCGAGCCCGAGAGAAGAACCGTTGAGCCGGACTCTGCCGCCGCTGGGCA
This sequence comes from Geopsychrobacteraceae bacterium, assembly GCA_963676555.2. Lineage (GTDB taxonomy): Bacteria > Desulfobacterota > Desulfuromonadia > Desulfuromonadales > Geopsychrobacteraceae > BM522. The sequence continues at coordinate 348,685 of CAXXGL010000017.1, read as the reverse complement.
GGCTGGTCAGGGTAAAGACAAGCTGATCGGCCGTATGGTCGGGATCGCCGGCTTGCAGGTACGCACTGGTAATTGTCCGCGTCGACTCTTCCGGGACGGACAACGGCTCATTGGTGGTCAGCAGGGGGATATCATTCACCGGGGACACGGTGAGTGAAGCACTGTTCACGTCGAGACTGAAGGCCGTGGTTCCGCCGGAAACGGAAACATCAGCATAGCTGCCGGCAGTTCCCGAGGTTTGATCCCAGGCTTTATAGCTCAAGCTCCCCGAATCTCCGCTGTAATCGGCGTTCGGGACGAACCGGAACCGGCTGGTTTCATCGCCTGCCAGCAGCAGCGCCTTGGTGATGCCGACATCAGCGTCGATGTCCAGCCAGGTCGAACCATCCACAGCGTACTGCCAGGTGCCGTTGCTGTTATCGATGCTGACAATGGCGATGCCATTTGCGTCGCCGCTGTCGACATCCGTTGCCAGACCGGCGTAGTCCGCCACCGGCATGCCGCTGTTGGTGAAGTCGTCTTCCGCAATATCGTCAAAGGGTGAACCGGTGCTCAATACGGGGGCATCGTTAACATCCGTTGAAAAAATACCGATGGTTTCGGTATTGGCACTGAAAGCTGTCGTGCCGCCGACCTGACCGATATCAACCTTGGCTCCTGCCGTTTCCGCACTCTGATCCCAGGCGCGGATACCCAAATGCGCGTAAGTCCCTTCCTGCTGATCCGGCACATAGCGCAACATATCGGTTGATCGCAGCAGCAGGGCCGAGCTGTCGCTGACGGTCCCGACCGCCAGCCAGGAGGACCCTCCATCAAGGGAATATTCCCAGGAACCGCCGCCCGCAGCGGAGGAAATGACGGCAATTCCTTCCGGGTCGCCATCGGCGTCGCTGATGATGTCCTGACCGCTGCTGGCGAGGATGGCGGCAACCGTCTCACCCGGATTGTCGGTGTCGTCTTCCGTGATTGTCGTCATCGCGGTGACATAGGAATGATCAAGCGTGGGAGCATCATTGACATTCGTGACCGTGACATTGATCAGTTGCTCATCGGTGTCGGCCGGGCCGCTGTCGACAATGACTTGAACGGTGTAAACATTATCGCCATCGCTGTCGGTCGGATTTTTATAATCAGGGGCGGAAACAAAATACAGAGCCCCGGTTGCGCTGTCGATGATGAACCGATCGGCATCGGCGCCCCCGTTGATGTTGTAGGTCAGCAGGCCGCCATCGGGGTCCGTGGCCGTTACTGTCGTCACTGCTGTCGAGCCTTCGGGAACACTGATGTCAGCGGTTGCGCCGCCGCCGTCAGAGGTTATTGTCGGGGCCGTGGTGACCGAGATCAGCCTGAAAGCCGCATCCTTTCCGGACTCCGCGTTTCCGTCTTTGTTCAGCAGATCACCGCCGGTATAATCTCCGGGATCGCCGACGCCGAAATAGACCTTGCCGCTACCGTCGCTTTCAACCTGAATGACATAAGTGGTGTTGTCGGTCAGCGTAACACTGCCGATATCGAAACCGTACCAGGCTTCCGCTGTCGCCAGTTCTGCGCTGGTGATTGTCGCGCTGCCGAGCACGCTGCCGTTGAAGCTGTCGCGCAGCGACAGGGTGACGGTCTGGGCGGATGCATCCGCGGCCCTGGAAAGGACAACCTCGATTTTGTTGACTTCGTAGGTTGCCGCTGCGCTGTCGGAGGAGAAAGTCTGGCCCCAGGGCTGGTCCGACTTGATTTCGTAAGAGCTGTCGGGAATCTCGGAGAAAGCCGGAACATACGATTCCAGTACGGTTTCGGCCAGCGCCTCCCGATAGGAATCCCGTTCAGCTTCCGGCAGCACGATGTCGGCTGCGATATCTCCATTGGCATATTCAAGCTCCCAATCGCCGCCCAGGTCGGCATGTCCGGTCATATCATCGGACGCCGCAACATCCGCACCGGTCAGTTGGGAGATTTGATCCAGAAGAGCCCGGCCGTCCGTGGAAGCGGCAATATCGCAACCATAGAAGAGGATGTCGGCATCTGCGCTGAGGGCCTGGCCCCAATGCGAGATGGGCGCGGCAAAAGCTTCGAGGTTTTCGCTGGTCAGGCGGCTGCCGCCCAGATTGATTTGCGCATCCGAACCGTGGGTCAGAATATGGATGGCACCGATATCCCGGCGTTCGCTGAGAATATCGCTGATCTGGTCGATGCCGTCCAGAGAGGGATCAAGCTCGACGATTTCCAGGGTTCGATTTTCCGCCGCAGAGGAAAGGCCTTCCAGCAGGCGTTCATAATCGTTGAGGTTCGGATCGATGAACACAACTTCCCAGGCAGCCTCATGTTCCGTAGAGACCGCAGTTTCGGCGCTGTCATCCCCAGTCGTTTCGGCCGGTTCAGCGTCGATTGACCGGCTTTCGACCAGTCCTGTTTCAACGCCGGGCGCAAAATCAGCGGAAAAGAGCAGGCGTTGTTCCAACTCTTCGTACTGAAAAATGTCCGGGGTGATTTTCGCTAATTTTTTCGCCATCTCAGCTTACCATTAAGGCCGCAGCGGTCGGTTTTTCCAGCAAAAGTTATTCGGCGGTCGCACTCTCATTGATTTCAAATTGCACCAGGCAGCGTAAGCCGCTGGGAATTTCATTGTCGCTATTGGGCAATTCCAGGCGCACCCGGAAGGTATTGCTGGCCGAATCGATGACCCTGTCGATCACTGTCACAACCGCTGTCCGGTGTTTATATTCCGCAAGCTCCGGAACCACGCGAGCTTGCATCCCCGGCTGCAGCCGACCGAAATATTGCGCTGCAATAATCGTCTCAATGCGTAGCGGATCGACCTGGGCAATCCGCAGCAGCGGTTGATTGTTGACATATTCTCCCGGAGACACGTAGCGTTCCGTAACAATCCCGGAAATCGGGCTTCTGATGGTGCGCCGCTTCAGCACGGCCTCCGCTTTTTTCAACTCGATGGCCGCCAACTCGCGTTCTTCCTTGGCCTTTTCCAGCCGGTGCAGCGTTAGCACCACGTCGGTTGCCGCCTGATCCTTGTCCTGAATCGATACCGCGTTCAGTTCGCGCAGCCGGTTGTGAACGCGTTTGGCAAAATCGAGTTGCGCCTGCTGCAGATGAATAATGCCGTCAAAAGACGCGACCAGCTTGGCCTTCTTCACCGCCATCGTTTCGACGGAGGATTCCAGTTGAACCAGAGGTTCGCCTTTACCGATCAGGCTGCTGCGGTCAACCGCTACTTTTTCCACAATTCCTTCAGCCGGGGTCCCGACATCCACCACCATGTTGGGCTCAATCAGGCCATCGACTTCAAGCGTCGCGGCCGGCACCAGAGCGGCCGGTGCCAGCAAAAAAGCGGTCATTGAAACGGCTGCCAAACTTTTTAGCGCCATCACTTCCATTCTCCTATTCCGGATGCCCGCAGAAAGCGAGCTGACGTTTTTGATTCTGTTCCTGTAATTGCAGATCCTTACGGGCTTGCCGGTGACGCTTTTCAAGCGCCCGTTGGGCGATGCGGAAAGGCAGTTCCCGGGTTATCGTCAGGCTGCTGCAAAAACGCTCAATTCTTTTCATTTGGCCCTGCCGTTCCAGCAGTTCGTCATCGTGGGCGAGCAGGAACTGAAAGCTGCCGGGGTCTCCCTGCCGGGCGCAGCGCCCATATAACTGCCGGTCGACCCGGCGTGATTCATTGCGGCACGTTGCCAGGACGTGCAATCCGCCGGACTCGGCAACGCTGGGCGCAAGCTTGATATCGGTTCCCCTGCCGGCCATATTGGTCGCCACCGTCACCGCGCCCGGCCGGCCGGCCCGGGCGATGATATCGGCCTCGGTCTGATCCTGGCGCGCGTTCAACAGCTGATGGCCGATACCGTGCCGGTTCAATGTCCGGCTCAGTGCCTCGGATGCGGCCACCGACGCCGTGCCGATCAGCACGGCTCTGCCCTGCTGCAGCAGCTGTTGCGTCGCCGCGACAATAGCCGGTTGCTTCGCGGCGGCAGTCGTGAAAACCCGGGTCGGCAACTGCCGGCGTCGACTGGGGCGGCGTAACGGCACCTTTTCCACCTGGAGCTGATAAACGGACCACAGCTCGGACCTGACTTCGGCCAATGTCCCCGACATTCCGCCCAAGCGCAGGTAGCGGCGGAAAAAACTCTGATAAGTCAAGCGGCCCAGGTGTTCGCGTTGCCCGCTGAGCGAACAGTTTTCCTTGAGTTCGACCAGTTGCTGCAGGCCATGCTCCCAGGAACGGTCCGGCATGATCCGGCCGGTGTTGGCATCGATCAGCCGGACCCGGTCATCAGCAACCAGGTAGTCCTGGTCGCGCCGGAGCAGGTGCCGGGCTCGCAGGGCCAGGTTGACCAGTTCCTGAAAGCGCAGGGTCGTAACTGCCGACAGTTGTTTCCGGGCGGCGGACTTCAGGATTTTCTCCTGACCCGCGGCACTGAGCTGGACCTGATGCCGATCGCGGTCAAGAAAAAAATCCTTGCCTTTCAGCAATGCGTCTGCCTGGTCCAGGGCCTGGGAAAAGAGCCGGTCGGCTATCGCGTTCCGATCTTCGGGGGTCAGAATCAGCGGTGTCCGCGCTTCATCGATCAGGACGCTGTCCGCCTCGTCGACAATGGCGAAGCAGAGCCCGCGCAAGAGCAACTCCCGTTGGCGGCTGCAACGATAGGCCGATTCCAGTTGCAGCCGTAATTGGCTGCGTTCCTGGCCGAGAATCAGGCGGTCGCGCAGGTAATCGAAGGCCACCTGTTTGTTCGTACAGTAAGTAATGTCGCAAGCGTAAGCTGCCCGCCGCTGTTCGATCGGCATGTCCTGGGTGACAAATCCGACCGTCACACCCAGAGCCCGATAAAGCGGGGCCATGCCGGCGGCATCACGCCTGACCAGATACTCGTTTACCGTGATCACGTGAACCGGGATTCCCGTCAGGGCTGCCGTGGCCGCCGCCAATGCAACCGCCAGGGTTTTTCCTTCGCCGGTTGCCATCTCCGCCAGCCGCCCCTGCAGAACATACCAGGCGCAGAGCAATTGGGTGTCGAAATGCCGTTGGCCCAGAGTTCGCGCAGAGACTTCCTGAATCAGGGCAAAAGCACGTATGACCAGGGCTGTGGTCAGACCTTTACGCCTCAGCTGCTGCCGCAAATCCTGACCGAATGCGGTCACTGCGGCATCGTCAAGCGGCGCCAGTAAAGCGGCCTGTCGTTTGATCGCGGCCGGAATCCGGCCTTGCCGTCGCAGCGGCTTTGCCGCCAGTGCGGCCCCCTGCCGCTGCAGGTTCTGTAAAAAACTTTCAAGCCCGCCGCAGGAACCATTTTGACGTTCCGGGTAAATTCCGGTTGCCGGTCCCGGTTTTGACAGCAGGCTTTCTGCCGCGCTAAACACAGAAATTCCTTATGAATAATTGCTGCAGATGCCGGTAAAGCTGGAAGGCCAGCGGCATCGAGCCATGTTCGAAGCGGACATAAACCCGGCCGCCGATTCGGGGCCTGCCGGCCTCCGGAGGCAATTGCAGGTCAAGTTGAAAAAAGCTTTCCAGCGCCCGTAGCCGGCTGGAATCGCTCATATCAATCGGGATGTCGCCGCCGCCGGCGACCCCCAGGGCGGCGGAAGGAAGATTCAGATCGGCCGCTGGAACAATTCTTTTAATCATCGCGCTTAACGGTTGCCCTATCCGTTCCGCCAGGCGGATATCGATAGCGGTAACTTTGTTGCGAATCAGGCCGATGTCGGCTTGAGCAATGACGGCCCGGACGGTTGCTTGCTGCTGTTCATCAACGATATAGCCGACCAGTTCCCCCTGGCGGACAAAGCGCCCCGGCAGGTTATCGCCCGCAAGCAGCACCAGAATCCCGTCTGCCGGGCTGGCAATGGTGAGGTTTTTGCGTTTGTTCCGCGAGTCCTGCAGATCCTGCCGGATCATTTTGATCTCTTCCTGCAGTTGGATGCGTTCGATCCGTTCATCGATAGGGAGCGCATTGTAGTTGGCATAAAGCTCCGCCAGGCGGGCTTCGTGCAGTTGCACCTCAGCGTCAAGATAAGGATCGACGCCCCGCAGCAGCGGCTCTCCGGTGGTAACGTTCTGTCCGTCCGCCGCCGGAACCTGAGCCACCTCGAAATCGGTTCCGGCCCTGACGGCGGCCTGTTCCGGCAGCCAGACCACACCCTGGGTGACGGTTCTTAACGGCAGCGGCACAATAAACAGGACGACGGTCAGAACAATGGTCAAAGCGGTCCCGATCGCCAGCAGCCGCCCCCGGCACCGGCGGACTTCCGGCCGGTCCAAAAAACGCGACAGTGTGCGGAGCGCCGGCAGCACCAGTAACATCAGGACGCCCCAGCCCGCCAGGAGGATGCCGATAACGAAGAAGCGGCCGCTGACCATCCAGATCAGGCCGATAACTACCGCAATCCGATAACAGAAAGACAGCGGCGCGTAGCCGAGCAGCCACAGCTTTTCCCCGGCAGATGTATAAGGCGGGGTCACGGTCTGCAGGCGCAACAGATGGCGTTGACACAGATAGCCGAAATAACGGTTGGCGCGCTGAGCCAGATTGGGAATCTCAAGCAGATCCGCCAGAACGTAATAGCCGTCATAGCGCAACAGGGGATTGCCGTTGAACAAAAGGGTTGAGGCTCCACCGATCAGCATGACATTGAAAGCCAGGCTTCTCACATAGCCCGGTCCGGTCTGCAGCCAGATCCAGAACGCCGTCGCGGCAAGCAACAGCTCGACCATCATCCCGCAGCCGGCGACGATTATCCGCCGCTGCTTTTCCGGGAAAGCACTGGCTGCCGAAGCGTCGACGTAAGGAATGGGAGTCAAGGCCAGAAACAACAGCCCGCTATCGTGGACCTCGCCGCCCCAGTGTTTAACCGCCAGGGCATGCCCGGCCTCATGAAAGAGCTTGATCAGCGGGTAGGTCAACCAGAGCAGCAGCAGGTTCTGCGAAGAAATCAATTGCTGCCCGGCAAAGGTCTTGAGCTCCTGCCAATGCGCAACGGCATGGACCGCCGACCACGACACCAGGGTCAGCCAGAGGAGAAAAGCCGCCCGATTGAACAGCAGCCGCGTCACCGGCGTAAAGCGATTCAATATCCGCTCCGGGTCACACAGTTTTACACGAATGGAAAACGGGTTGGCATAGCGTTGTTTACGCTCGTTTTGCTGACGATTTTCGCGGAGGTTCAAAACTTCAACCGTGCTCGGCAAGACGTCTCCGGCGACCAGGTCGGCTTCATACAATTGTCCGAGCAGCCGGATGGTTTCATCCTGGGTGGGTACGGCATCACCCTGTTGCCGGGTCAAAGCTTCCCAGACCGCAGCGACACTGTTTTGACCATCCAGTCGAACGATCAGCTTAAATGCCGCCGCGTTAAAACGATGATTGCGCCCGCTCAGACTGTTGCGCAGCAGATACCAGACTTCTCCCCGGTAGACATGGCGTGAAATATCCACCTGGCGCCGCAGGCTCAACTTAAGATGAGCGACCCGATGCCAATTGTCGCTGGCCACGCTTTTGGTCATAACATTCGCCTCAGGGAAGATAATTCCAGGCCTGCAGTCGCAGCCACTCAACCAATTGTCGGCTCCAGATCCAGATCAGCCGCTCTTTGCCGGCTTCGATTTTTGCCACACCGGCCATGCCCGGGCGCATCAGATCGGACTGGCGATCCAGCAACGCTTCGACACGGAAATAATTTTCGCCGCTGTCACTGTTGGAAATCGGCGTCAGGCGGCTGACCTCAATGTCGATCAGCTGATCGGGAATTCCCGCCAACTTCAACTGCCCCTGCTGGCCGATGGCTATCCGGCCGATGTCCCGGTCCGCGATTTTCATCACCACCCGGTAATCATCGGTTGGCGCAACCTCAAACAACACCTCGCCCCGCTCCACCGGCGAGCCGATCCCCTGGCTCAGATCCCCGCTGACCACCAGGCCGGAAACCGGCGCGGAAAGGCGGGTGCGCTCAAGTTGTTGCTCGACCAGAGCCAACTGCGCCTCGGCCTGGGCACGCTTGCTCTTGATGATGGCGATCTCCGCCCGGTCGGCGCCGGCCAGGGCTTTACGATATTCTTTTAACAGCTGCGTCCGCTGTCCCAGCCACTTGCGTTGTTCCTGAAGCAGTTCCCGGTCATCCAGTTTCGCCATCAGGGCTCCGGCTTTGACAATATCCCCGGCCCGCACGTTGGCGGCGGCAATAAAGCCGTCCAACGGGGCAACCACGGCCCGCTGGACCCCCGCCTCCAGGAATGAATCGCTGGATATTTTTAACGGTGCGGTTGCCAAAAACAACCATGCCGCCAGGGTGATTCCCAAGGCCGTGCCCAGTTTGGCGGTCAGATGGCCCGGCCCGAAGACTTTCTGTGCCAGTATCCTGAACGAACTCAGAGCGTGACGCAGCACCGATTGCTCCGTTTTGCGCCGGGTATCGAGCACCGGGCCAAGCAACAGCCCGGCCTGTTGACATTGTTCAACTGTCTCCGGGGTAAAAGGGTTGTCGGCAGATCGTTCCAGCAGCAACGCGCCGATCATTCGCCCCTGGTTTACCAGAGGAATCGTGCAGATTGATGTCCCGCCCTGAATCCGGCCGGCCAATTGCTGGTGCAAAGTGGTCGCCAGTGCGTTGCTTCTGGTGACTTCCGGGAAAACGATGACGGCGGCCTGATCAACCGCCTCGCCCATGGCGTCTTTTAACGCCCGGGCCAGATTACTGTTATGTTCCAGGGCATGGCTTTGCGAAACTGCTTCCACCGCGATTTTTCTGAACCGCGAAAAGCCGATCGTGACCCGCTCACAGGAAAAGCGCCGGGCCAGTTCATTGACAACTTCGGTCAGGGCAGCCCGGTACGAGTTCTGCCCCAGCGCGGCAGCCACCAGATCGATCAGGTTGATCAGTTGCTTGCGGGACACCTGTTCATGCTGTTTGATCATGATGTCCAGCCATTTTGCGCTGTTCTGAACCATTTGCGCTGCGGCCTGCTGCATCGGCTGCGAACGGCTGGTCATTTCGACGATAACGATGCCGGCCAAACGATCATCGACAAAAAGCGGGCAGCCCAGGCAATCGAGCGGTTTGCCGGTACTGTCCAGAATGCTGCTGCGCGATTTGACGACCGCTTGCTTGCTGCGCATGACCGCTTGAACAATCCGGCTTGCCAGGGCCTGATCCTGGGCTTCGTCCTCGGGCCAGTAAAGCAGATGGGAGAAGGAGTCTTCTTCCGCAGAGCCGGTCAGCAGTTGAGCACGGACCGAGCCCGGCAACATCAGGCATTGCTGCTGCAGCCATATTTTGAATATTGTTTTCATCACTTTTGTTCAGTAACTAAGTGGGGTTTATGAGATTAAAATATACTAAATAAGATGCGCCAATGTCAAGCTGTAACTATAAGAATGCGGACTGTATGAGGCCGTTCAAGTTCATTTTCAAGAGCAGGTTCAGAAGAAGAGGATAATCGCAAGAACGAAGAGATAAAAAGCTTACGTATTTTTAATATATGCTGCTGTTCCGCCACGGTAAGAGCCGCCGCTGAATGGGCAAATAGCACTAACGCAATGGTCCGGTTGTCCGTTTTGGAGGCAGTGACTTGATAAGTTCACTGCTGTATGTAGGTGCTTAACCAGGGGAGAATGTCCCGGCCGGGGCAAGTAAATTCTGGTAAAACAAAAAAACTGAGGAATAGAAGAGTTGCAAATTTTTGGCGGAGGTAGATGTGAATCGAACACACCAGGGACGGGATACGCCCCCCATCGGTTTTGAAGACCGTGAGCCGCACCAGCGAACTAACTACCTCCGAAATTGACTGACGGTGGGGATTCTACGTGCAAAACCTGATTTCAGCAACCAGAAATCGCCGCGGCAATTTATGCTTCAAATAACGGTGGGTTTCCCAGCAAGTGGACATCAAGCCGTTCTCCGGCCGGGAAAAAGTCCCGCTCTTCGGCCAGTAAGGTGAGGGCTTGAGTGTGCAGGGAGGTGCTTAGAATTCCGGTATTCTGATCCCCGGCGCTGCCGGCCATCAACTGCCCTTCCCGGTTGCGGCTGAGGCTGACGCGAAGGATCTGTAGCCGCCCCGGCTTTTTTTTCAGCGGTTCGCTCAAGACGGCCTGGAACAGCGGCGGAAGCACCCGGCGATGCCCCATCATTTTCAGAATTGCCGGGCGGACGAATGCTTCAAACGTCAGTTGGGTTGAAACCGGGTTTCCCGGCAGGGCGAAAACCGGCGTATTCGCGCACAGGCCGAAAGCGGTTGGATGCCCGGGCTTGATGTTGATTTTCCAGAACTTTTCATGGAAATCGAACTCTTTCAGAACCTCCCGGACCAGGTCGTGATCCCCGGCGGAGACCCCCGCCGAGGTAATCAGCGCATCGGCCTGCAGTCCTTCCCGGATTTTGGTCCTCAGGTCGGCGGCGTTGTCGCGGGCAATGCCGAGGATGAGGGGAATGGCCTTGATCTCCTGCAGGGCGGTCGCCAGGGCCCAGGAGTTGCTGTTGACGATGCCGCCCGCAAAAGGAAGTTCGTCGATATCCTGCAGTTCATCACCGGACGCCAGAATGGCGACCCGGGCCCGCCGGAAAACGGGAATCGATGTCATCCGCAGAGATGCAAGCATGCTGATCTCCGCCGGCCGTAACGGCGTTCCCGCTTCGATGACCGGGTCGCCGGGACGAATGTCTTCTCCCGCCCAACGGATATGGTCCCCTTTTTTGACCGGTTGCAGCACGGTTATGGCCGCTTCGCTTTCCCGGCATTTTTCAAACGGGATGACCGCATTTGCGCCGCTGGGAATCGGGGCTCCGGTCATGATCCGTAAGGCAACCCCGGGTTGCGCCGGGCCGCCCGATTGCTGACCTGCCGACAGGCAGCCGGCAACCGGGAGCACCGTCCCTGTCGTGGCGTCCTCCGCTCTAACGGCATAGCCGTCCATCGCCGAATTGTCGAAAGCGGGCAGCGGCGAAGGCGCGATGATATCTGCGGCGCAAGCCCGGCCCGCAGCGTCCAGCAAGGCCGCTTTTTCCGTCTCCAGCAGGGAAACCGTGTCGAGAATGGTCTGTCTGGCTTGATGAAAAGAGATGGGCATCGGCTGTTTCCTCGCTAAGCTTTCTAAAACCGTTTATACATACATCATCAATCAAAAGGGCAGGGTGAGGCGCTGAAACAGCTTTTCTTGCCCGTTGCGATACCGATACGGTGCGCTGCCGCCGCACATGAGGCGGGCTGACGGTCGCCCTGTTACAGAGAAGCGCCGTCCACCAGCCCGGTTTCCAGCGCCAGAGGATCGATTCCGTCCAGGCAGCCGGCATTGACCCGGGTCATGGCCGGATTGGAACGGGGATTATGGTGCGTGTAGATCCCGCAGATGCTGCAGAAATAATGTTTGGCGATTTTGGTGTTGAACTGGTAAAGGCTCAGAACCGTTTCACCGCTGAGGAGTTTGAAATCGGCGGCGGCGATCATCGGCGTGCCTTTGCGTTTGCAGATGCTGCAGTTGCAGCGCACTGCCGTGGACGGATCGATTGCGGCGGTGAAGGTGACGGCGCCACAATGACATGAGCCTTGACAGTGCTGTAGATTCTCATTCATAAAAGTCTCCGTTCGCAAATGTTTCGTCCGTTGTTCTCAAGCCGTTTGTCTCCGACCATTCAATTTTACGGTATTGCTTCCCGGAAAGCCAACTCCCGTTTTTCCAGCGCCAGCATCCGGTCGCGCAATTCTGCGGCTTTTTCGAAGTCGAGATCAGCCGCCGCCGCGAGCATGGCGTTTTTCAGTCCGGCAATCTCTTTTTTCAATTCCTCCGGGCCGGAATAGGATGCTTCCTCTTCCGCTGCCAACGGCAACTCCAGATAATCGCGGCTGGAAATGTCGTCCAGGATGGTGCGCAGAGATTTTTTCACCGACTGCGGGGTGATGCCGTGTTCCCGGTTGTAGGCGAGTTGCTTGACCCGGCGGCGTTCGGTTTCGTCGATGCAGGCCTGCATCGAGCGGGTGATTTTATCGGCGTACATGATCACCCGGCCAGCCACGTTGCGGGCCGCCCGGCCGCAGGTCTGAATCAACGAGCGTTCGGACCGCAGGAAGCCTTCCTTGTCGGCATCCAGAATCGCCACCAGGGCGACTTCCGGGATATCCAGTCCTTCGCGCAGCAGGTTGATGCCGACCAGGACATCGAATTCTCCCTCGCGCAGGGCGCGGATAATCTGCATGCGTTCGACGGTATCGATATCCGAGTGCAGGTAATTGACCCGGATCCCCAGTTCCTGCAGGTATCCGGTCAGGTCTTCGGCCATGCGCTTGGTCAGGGTGGTGACCAGAATGCGCGCTTCAGCTGCAACCGTTGAGCGGATTTCTTCAAGCAGGTCGTCGACCTGCTCAAGCGCGGGGCGAACCTCGATCGGCGGGTCGACCAGGCCGGTCGGCCGGATCACCTGTTCGACGAAAACGCCCTGTGCTTTTTCCATTTCGTAATCGGCGGGGGTGGCCGAAACATAGATCGTCGGCGGCTGGCGCTCGGTGAACTCCGCAAAGGTCAGCGGCCGGTTGTCAAGAGCCGAAGGCAGGCGGAAACCGTAATTGACCAGGGTCTCCTTGCGCGAACGGTCGCCCCGGTACATGCCGCCGACCTGGCTGACGCTGACATGGCTTTCATCGATGAACATCAACGCGTCGTCGGGCAGGTAGGAGAGCAGGGTCGCGGGCGGCTCACCGGGCCGGCGGCCGTCCAGAAAGCGGGAATAGTTCTCGATCCCCTGGCAATAGCCCATTTCTTCGATCATTTCGATATCGAACAGGGTGCGCTGTTCGATCCGCTGCGCTTCGAGCAGCTTGTTGCGGGAATGAAAATACCGTATCCGTTCCTGTAGTTCGTCCTGAATTTCACCGATCGCCCGCTTCAGGGTCGGTTTGGTGGCGACATAATGACTGGCGGGAAAGACGGCGGTGCGCTCGAGCCGGTCGATGACCTGGCCGCGCAACGGATCGATTTCGCTGATGGCGTCGATCTCGTCGCCGAAAAATTCGATCCGCAGGGCGCGTTTTTCCTCGTAGGCCGGGAAAATTTCCACCGAGTCGCCCCGCACGCGGAAGGTGCCGCGGTGAAAATCGATATCGTTGCGTTCGTAGTGGATTTCGACCAGCCGGTGCAGAAACGTATTGCGGTCCAGTTCCATCCCGGTGCGCAGGTCGACCAGCATGCCGTAGTAGGCTTCGGGAGATCCGAGACCGTAAATGCAACTGACCGAGGCGACGATCAGCACGTCCCGGCGCGACAGCAACGAGCGGGTGGCGCTGTGCCGCAGCTTGTCGATCTCTTCGTTGATCGAACTGTCTTTTTCGATGAACGTGTCGCTTGCGGGGACGTAAGCCTCGGGCTGATAATAATCGTAATAACTGACGAAGTATTCGACGGCGTTGTGCGGGAACAGCTCTTTGAATTCGCCGTACAGTTGGGCCGCCAAAGTTTTATTGTGGGCCAGAACCAATGTGGGTCGCTGCACCTGATTGACGACATTGGCCATGGTGAACGTTTTGCCCGAGCCGGTGACGCCGAGCAGAACCTGGTCGCGGTCGCCGCGGGCGATCCCGGCGACCAGTTCCTCGATGGCTCGCGGCTGATCGCCGCACGGTTGATATTCGGATTGCAGTTCGAATCGCGCCATATGAATCCCGGTAAAAAAGCGCCAAAGGGCTTGTGGATGAAATGCCGGATATGTTTCACTCCTGACGACAATGCATCATCAGGAGGATAAAATATGAGCACCGGAAAAAGCAAATTCGCTTATACGGTTTTCTGGAACAGCGGTCTGATTATCGTCGGTTCCCTGATTCAGGCCATCGCGTTGAAGGGTATTTCCACGCCGCACCAGTTCGTTCCGGGCGGGATCTTCGGGGTCGGCGCTTTGCTTTATTACAAAACCGGCTGGCTCGATCCCGGCCTGCTGTACCTGCTGCTCAATATCCCCATGTTTGTTCTCGGCTATCTGTTCCTCTCGCGTCGTTTTCTCTGGTACAGCGCTCTGGCGATGGCCGCGGTCACGCTGTTTTATCAACTGGTCGGTTTCGAGTTGCGGATCGAGAATCAGCTTTACGCCGCCTTGGCGTTCGGAGTCCTGGTCGGCAGCGGAGCCGGAATGGTATTGCGATCCCTGGGGTCCAACGGCGGCCTGGACGTCGTTGCCGTGATTCTCAACCAGAAATACAATATCGGCGTCGGCAAGGTGTTTTTCACCTTCAACGTCCTGCTGTTTTCCCTGAGCTTCGCCGGACTTGACAACGATCTGGTCATCGCTTCGATGATCGCCGTATTCGTTGCCTCCCTGTCGATTGATTATGTCCTGTCCATGTTCAACCAGCGCAAACTGACGTTCATCGTTTCGTCCCGGGCCGAGGCCGTGGCGGACCGGGTCATGGACAGGTTGGGGATCGGCACCACCATGCTGCCCGCCGTCGGCGCTTATCGCAAGCAGAAACGGACGGTGTTGATGGTGGTCATCAACAACATTCAGCTCAAACGTCTGGAAGAGATCGTTTTCACTCTGGACGAACACGCCCTGTTTATTGTCGAAAACACTTTCAGCGTTCTGGGTTCGACGTTTTCGCGGCGGAAGCTGTATTGACCGGAGTGCACGGGGTCTGTATCGCCGGAACCAGAAGCGCCGGGTCCAGACGGTGTTCAAGCCAGTTGACCCGCCAGTCGAGATGCGGCCCGGTAGCGCGTCCGCCGGCGCCCACGGTGGCGATTTGTTGTCCCTGGATAACCCGTTCTCCGGGCGCGACCAGGATTTTATCCAGATGGAGGACGCTGGACGACAGTCCGTAGCCGTGATCGAGGATCAGGGTCGCCCCGGAAAAGAACATGTCCGGATGGACAAGACTGACCCGTCCGCCGGCCGGTGCGAAAACAGCGGTCCCGCGCGGCGCCGCGATGTCGATACCGAAATGCGGTCGGCGCGGCGCGCCGTTGAAAACCCGCTGACTGCCGTAAACGCCGGTAATGCGACCGGTCAGGGGCCAGCAGAAAGGTTCGCGGAAAAAATTCAGCAGGCTCAATTGCGCCCTGGCGGCGGCAACCAGTTCGGCTTCGCGCCGGATACGCTGCAAATCTTCCGTCGTCGGTTCCAGCAGCCGTTTGCTGATGCCGCTGATGCGCTGGACGGTATAAACGCGCTGTTCGACCTGAAGATTTCGTCGTTCGCTGCGGCGCTCCTCGTGAATCAGGGTGAGCTGCTGCTCAGCCCGCGCATCCCTCCCGAAGCCGAAAATGAAATCCCCCGCGGGCGTAACACTGAGTTCCCGTTCACCGAGGTAGATGCGTGTGCCCGGAGTCGCTTGCCCGTGAATCAGGCCGCCTTGCATGAAGTTCCCGCTCAGCAACAGTTCCGCCGCGCAAGGCGCGGCGCCGACAAGGATGAGGGCAAGACAGCAGAAAAGCTGGTTTGCTCCGGTTCGTAACGGGCCGTCACTTCGCACTGATCTTGAACTCCACCCGGCCGGCGGGCCCCTCTTTCGGCGGCTGGTAGATGTCCGGTTGAGTGAGGAACAGTTGCGGCTTCACCTTTTCATTCGCCGCGACCAACGTGCTCTGTACCGCCATGGCGCGGGCTTTGGCCAGCTGCCGCATCTCCTCGTCCCCGGCGCGAATGTTGGCCAACAGCAGTTTCTCCATTTCCTCGACCGGCAGCCTGGTCAACATGCCGACGACGTTGCGCGGCCGGGGGAACTCGGCCTCTTCGTAAACCTGCAGGATCAGTTCGGGATATTCCTCGGCGCTGAAAGTCACTTCATTGTGGGCGGCCGGTGCGCTGCCTGCGGCGGTGAGGTTGTCCCGTTTGGCCGCGATCAGCATTTGCCGCAATTGTTCTTGACGGTAGCTTTCCGGATCGTTGTCCCGGTCGGCGAAAGCACTGATTTCAAGGGTCAGGGACGGCCGCTGGACCAACATCTCAGCCAGTTTTTGCAACTGTGTCAACTGTTCCGGGCCGATGACCGCCAGTCCGCCGGCGAAAGTGACGCTGGTGAAATCCTTGTCGCCGCCGCCGAGGACGGAGGACAGCAGGGAAAACGGCGAGGTCGCGGCCTTGACCAGCAGGTTCCTGACCACCGTGAAAATGACGCCGACGACACTGAAATTGGGATCGTCAAGGTCGCCGTAAACCGGAATGTCGAGATGAATTTCGTCGTTGTTGTCTTTGAGCAGGGCGATGGCCAGGCCGATCGGCAGCGCGGTGGCCTTGTCGCTTTCAACCCTGTCGCCCAGGGTGAACTGGTCGATGAGCACTTTGTTGTCGGCACTGACCTTGCGTTTTTCGATGTGATAACTCAGGTCGAGGTACAGCTTGCCCTTATCGATGACATACCCGAGATAGGTACCGGAATAGGGAGTCAGCGGCGTCAGGTCGATGTCCTTGAAGCTGATCGTCAGGTCGGCGAACAGGTCTTTGCTCAAGGGATTGATTTTGCCGCTGACGGTCAGCGGCGAATGGTTTTCCAACTGGCCGCGCAGGTCGACATCCGCCTGCATCTGTTCATCGGAAGCCATGCCGGTGACCCGGCCGCCCAGTTCATACATGGTGGCGCTGAACACACGGTCCATGGAGCGGTCGATAAAAGAAACGGTTCCACCCTGCAGGGTCAGGGCATCGATGCGGATATCGGGCGGCGGGCCGGCGCTTTGTTCTTCCTGTCCGCCGGTCGCCGCGGTTTCAGGCTGCTCCTCCGGTGCGGTTATGCTGGTCAGGTTGATCCGGCCGTCTGCGGTAATTTGAATATTGGTGCGATAGTTGCTCAAGGCGACATCTTTGATATGCAGGGCAAAGGGGCCGATATTCCCGTCGATGCCATCCAGGTTCAGGCTCTCCCAGGCCAGCAGTTCGCCGTCCCCGAGGGGGTCGCGCAGGTTGAAATTATTGACGTCGGCGGCGGCGGAGAACTTGCCGGTCAGTTTTTGCCCCTGCTGTTTTAGCGTAACCGCCGCGGAGGAAAAGAGTTGACCGTTTTTCAGGCTGAGGTGAAGATTTTCCGGAATAAAATCATTGAAGTCGGCCAGCGGAAAATAGGCGGTTTGTGCCTCGGCGTCCAGGCGCAGAGGCGAGTGGGCAGCCGAGCCGCTGAGATCCACGGTTCCCCTGGCGCCGATTTTTGCCGCCAGACGGAAAGGAGTTTTCATCTGCTGCGGGTAGCTCAGATTTTCCGCGTGGAGATCCACGCGGGGGATCGCCAGCTGCGGTTTTTTGCTTCGGGTCTGATCGGTGTAAAGCAGTTCGAGTTGCCGCAGGTCAAAACTGGTGGCGGAAATGTTCCAGGGCGCCTCCGCTTCAGTCTCCGCAGCCGCGGTTGCGGCGGCCTGTTCCGCGGGGATATCTTTCGTTTCAGGTTGTTTCAGTAGCTTCAGCGGCGACATGTCGCCGTCCGCCAGACGGCTGAGCCGCATGTCGCCGTTCTGCAGCCGGATAGCGCCGAGGCCGAGCTGCTTCTTGTCCCGGTCGAAGGAGCTGTTCCCGATGCTCAAGGATGCCAGCGTGAAACCGTCATCCGCCGCAAAGGGGACGCGCAGGTTCTGCATTGCAAGCTGCGCGTTTTGCATCAGCACATTGCCCTCCGGCGTGTAGTTGAACTGTCCTGACAGGTTGAGCAGACCGGCGACAGGAGCCGTCAGAAATTCCTCCAGATAGGGGTAGAAAGGCTCGATCTGCAGCCCGTCGGCCGTCACCGCGACTGCCGTGGCGAGCGGATTAAGCCCCAGTTCGCCGGTGACCGTCAGGTTGAAATCCCGTCCGGTCCGCAGACTGGATGCGGCGACCGTGGTTTGACCCGGATGGGTTGAGAGTTCGTCCAGGGCGATATTGACGGCGGTTATGTCCTCGCTGAAACCGCCGGGAACGAAGTCATCGCGGAAATGCAGGCGGCCGTCGTGTAGACCCAGCTTTTCGATAAACAGCAGCGGTAAACGATGCTGACTTTCCGTTGCAACCGCTTCCTCTGCCCCGGGAGCGGCCGATGCGTCGGCACTGTCAACAATGCGCTGGAAGTTCCAGCGCCCGGTTGCCTCCCGATTGACGAACAGTTCCGGTTCGTAGATCTCCAGTCCGGCGAGGTTGAAATTGCGGTTGAACAGGTCCGCCCAGTCAAGATCGAGAATCAGGGTCGGCACGCGCAGCAACTCCCGGCCGTCGAGCTCGCGCAGGTCGAGATCGGAAAGCGCGAGTTCTCCGCCGAACAGCAGTTGCGGCTCTTCGCTGCGCGAAATGCGGTAGGCCAGATCGATCTCGCAGTCGAGGCTGCCGGTTTTGACCTCCAGGGGCAGGGGGAACGGCGAATGGAAAGCGTAAAACGGCAGGTCCACGCCGTCCAGACTGAGAAAGAGTTTGGTTTCGAGGGAGTCGTGGAACGGCTTCAGCTGTCCCGATGCCCGGACCTCGGAACCGTTCAGCAGCATGTTCAGGTGCGGCTGGACATATTCCTCGGTCAGGTAGGGCATGTTGCCGATAAAGGGAACGGACAGGGCCAGCCGGCGGATCTGATGTTGCGATTTTTTCGCTGAGGTCCGGTCGGTGAAATCGACACTGCCGGCGGTAATGATGATATTGTTCAGGGAAAAGTGCAGCGGTTTGGACGGCTCGGCGGCGGCCTGCGGCGGCCTGTCGCCGCCCAGTCGGGTGAAGTCGGAAAAGTTGAATTCCTGTTTGCCGAGCAGTTCGATATTGAGATAAGGTCGGTCCAGTTCCACCCGGTCGAGGATCAGTGCCCGATGGATCAGCGACCGCACGCTGGCCGAGAACATGAACCGGTCGAAGGAAACAAAGGTTTTTTGCTCGTTCTGTTCGCTCAGAGTGACGCCGCTGATTTCAACCGTGAGGGCGAAGGGGTTGAAAAAGGCTTTGTCGATCGTCAAAACACGCGTTGTGTTCGCGGCTATCCAGGCGGGACCCTGTTTTTTGATCTGCCAGGGAACGATGAGCATGGAGAGCAGTAAAAGGGCAAAAATAACAGCTAGTGTGATCAGGGAAATTTTTGTCCAGCGCGGCATGTTTTTTTCCTCCTCGACGGTTTTCTGGAAGTTTAGCACAAGGCGGGAAATTCTTTGGGGAATATATCTTTCGACGTTTGCTTTGCGGCTCTTCAGCCCTGGGGACGGCCCATGTTCAGCACGGATATTTACCGCCAGCGGCGGCATAAACTGATCGCCCAGGTCGGGGAGGGTTTGATCCTGTTGCCGGGAAACCTCGACTCACCTTTTAACTCCCCGGATAATTGTTACCGGTTTCGGCAGGACAGCAGTTTTTTATACTTCTGCGGCCTCGATCAGCCGGACCTGGCTGTCGTTCTGGATGTGGACAGCGGCGAGGAAACGCTTTACGGGGCGGCGACCGATCTTGAGACCGGGGTCTGGTCCGGGGTCCTGCCCTCGCTGGAGGAGCGGGCTGCGGCTGTCGGTATCGCCCGTAATGCCGCGCTTGAAACGATCGGCCGGACCCTGCAACAGGCACGGGCTGCGGGACGGAAAATTCACCTGTTGCCGACCTGTCGCGGCGAAAACCGGCTGCGGTTGGCGGCCTGGCTCGGGACGACGGCGGCGGCACCGAAGCCGTTTGCCTCTGCCGAGCTGATCCGTGCGGTTGTGGCCTTGCGGTCCGTCAAGGAAAAGGGCGAGATTGCCGAACTGGACGCCGCTGCCGATCTCGGTCGCCGGCTGCATCTGACGGCCATGAAAATGGCCCGGCCCGGGCAGTACGAGTGGCGGATTGCCGGCGAACTGGAAGCGGTTGCGGCGCAGGCGGGAAGGATGCTGTCTTTCCCGCCGATTGTTACGGTGCACGGAGAAATCCTGCATAATCGGCAACGGCATCATCGCCTGCAGAAAGGGGATCTGCTGCTGGTCGACGCCGGGGTCGAGAGTTCCCTGCACTATGCGTCGGACCACACCCGCACGGTGCCGGTCGGGGGCGTTTTCAGCCGCCGGCAAAAGGCTATCTATTGGATCGTTCTGGCCGCCATGGACCGGGCCCGGGAGTTGATCCGTCCGGGTGTGCGCTACCTCGATGTACATCTGGATGCCTGCCGCGTTCTGATTCTGGGGCTGCAGGAGCTCGGTCTGATGCGCGGTGATGCGGATGCGGCGCTGCATGCCGGAGCACATGCCCTGTTCATGCCCCACGGACTGGGACATATGTTGGGGCTCGATGTCCACGATATGGAGGACCTGGGCGAAGATTTTGTCGGCTATGATGAGGGCGTCCGGCGCAGGCAGCAGTTCGGCCTCTCGAATTTGCGTCTCGGGCGCGAACTGCGGGAGCATTTTGCCCTGACGGTGGAGCCGGGTATTTACTTTATCCCGGAGCTGATCCGGCGGTGGCGGCAGGAACGGCGGTGCGAAGAATTCATCAATTATGCAAAGGTTCCGGACTACCTCGATTGCCGCGGCATCAGGCTTGAGAACGATGTTCTGGTCACCGCCGGCGGGAATCGCCTTTTGGGGCGGGACATTCCGCTGCGGAGCGAGGATGTGGAAAATGCCTGTTGATGATTTTTAATTGCGCTGCCGTCTTGACAACTGTTTGATTAGGCTATAAATTTTTCCTTCGGGCAAAAATTTTAATGAATGATCAGGGTATCATTCAGGTTTTGCCGTCAAACCCATGCCATGTAGGAGGTTCCCCCTATGCAAAGACTCCTGAAATGTCTGTTGCCTGGTTTATTGTTGTTGACGCTGGTCGGTTTTGCCCAGGCCAAAACCCTGGTCTATTGTTCCGAAGGCAGCCCGGAAGGGTTCAACCCGATCTTCTATACTTCCGGCACCACTTTTGACGCCACGTCGAAAAACGTTTTCGAGGGCCTGACCCATTTCATCGTCGGGACCACCGAACTGGAGCCGGGGATGGCCGAAAGCTGGACCGTTTCGGATGACGGCAAGGTTTATACCTTTAAATTGCGCCAAGGCGTCAAGTTCCATAGCGCCAAGCACTTCAAGCCGACCCGCGACATGAACGCCGATGACGTTATCTTTACGTTTGAGCGGCAGTGGAAAAAAGATCACCCTTATCATGCCGTGTCCAGCGGCAACTATGAGTATTTTAACGGCATGTCGATGCCGGATCTGCTGAACAGCATTGAGAAGGTCGACGATTATACCGTCAAGTTCGTTCTCAACCGCCCGGAAGCGCCGATGCTGGCCAACCTGGGGATGGATTTTGCGGTTATCCAGTCCAAGGAATATGCCGACGCCATGCTGAAAGCGGGCACCCCGGAAAAACTCGATCAGTGGCCGATCGGCACCGGCCCGTTTGTGTTTGAGGGCTACAAGAAAGACGCCCAGATCCGTTATACGGCTTTCAAGGACTACTGGAAAGGCAAAGCCCCGATCGACAAACTGGTTTTCTCCATCACTCCCGACGCTTCCGTGCGTTACGCCAAGCTGAAGGCCGGCGAGTGCCAGATCATTCCCTTCCCCAACCCGGCCGACCTTGCCGCCATGAAGGACGATCCGAATATCAAACTGATGGAGCAGGAAGGGCTGAATGTCGGTTACCTGGCCTATAACACCAAAATGGCGCCGTTTGACAACGTCAAAGTGCGTAAGGCTCTGAACTACGCCATGAACAAAGCCGCCATCATCGACGCCGTTTTCCAGGGCGCCGGGAAAATCGCCAAAAACCCGATTCCGCCGACCATGTGGTCTTACAACGATGCCGTTGTCGACGACCTTTACAACCCGGAAAAAGCCAAGCAACTGCTGGCCGAGGCCGGTTATCCGAACGGCTTTGAAATGAATCTCTGGGCCATGCCGGTTCAGCGGCCGTACAATCCGAATGCCCGGCGCATGGCTGAAGTCATTCAGGCGGACTGGGCCAAAGTCGGGGTCAAAGCCGAAATCGTCTCTTTTGAGTGGGGCGAGTACCTCAAGCGCTCCAAGGATGAAAAACGCGACAGCGCCGTGCTGCTCGGCTGGACCGGTGACAACGGCGATCCGGACAACTTCCTGGCCGTGCTGCTCGGCTGCGATGGTGTCGGCGGTTCCAACCGCTCCCAGTGGTGCTACAAGCCGTTTGAGGATCTGATTCAGAAAGCCAAGATTGTGTCTGACGTGAAAGAGCGGACGCGGCTTTACGAGCAGGCGCAGGTGGTTTTCAAAGAGCAGGCGCCCTGGGCGACTATCGCGCACTCCGTGGTCTTCATGCCGATGAGCAAGAATGTGGTCAATTACAAAGTTGACCCGCTGGGCGGCCACATCTTCTATGGTGTGGATTTGAAATAAGCCTGGGAACATGGTATTTCTGGCCGGGGAGAATTTTCTCCCCGGCTTTTTGTTGCACGGAATTCCGGAATTCAATAGTCATGTTCGGTTTTTTACTCAAACGGTTCAGTGTTGTGATCCCGACTTTCATCGGGGTGACGTTGCTGACCTTTGCTCTGATTCGCCTGATCCCCGGAGATCCGGTGGAATTGATGGCCGGGGAGCGCGGGGTTGATCCGGCCCGGCATGCGGAATTGTTGGCTCAGATGGGGCTCGACAAACCGTTGCTGGTCCAGTACTGGAACTATCTGGTGGGGATTTTCCAGGGCGATTTGGGAACCTCGATCGTCACCCGGGAACCGGTGGTCAAGGAGTTTTTCACGCTCTTCCCCGCGACGCTGGAACTGGGGCTGTGTGCCATTGTCATTGCCGTTCTGGTCGGCCTTCCGGCCGGGATCATCGCCGCGGTGCGGCGCGGGAAGGTCACCGATTACACGGTCATGGGTCTCTCTTTGACCGGGTATTCCATGCCGATTTTCTGGTGGGGGCTGCTGCTGATTCTGCTGTTTTCGGTCGGGCTCGGCTGGACACCGGTTTCCGGGCGGATTTCCGCGACGTTCTGGGTCGATGAGGTCACCGGTTTCATGTTGATTGACGCCTGGCTTTCCGATGAGGCCGGAGCCTTGACTTCGGCGCTGCAGCATCTGATCCTGCCGTCGATCGTCCTGGCAACGATTCCGCTGGCGGTCATCGCCCGCATGACCCGTTCTTCAATGCTGGAAGTCCTGCGGGAAGATTACGTTCAGGTGGCCCGGGCCAAAGGCCTGGCCATGCCTTTAGTGGTCTGTGTGCACGCCTTGCGCAATGCCTTGATTCCGGTCATAACGGTCATCGGGCTGCAGGTCGGCGTCCTTATGGCCGGGGCGATTCTGACGGAAACGATTTTTTCCTGGCCGGGGGTGGGCAAATGGATGCTCGATTCCATTTATCGTCGCGACTATCCATCGGTGCAGGGCGGGATCCTGCTGATTTCATGCATGGTGATCCTGGTGAACCTGACGGTCGATATTCTTTACGGCGTGGTAAATCCGCGTATCCGTCACAACCGCTGAAGGAGCCCTGGTGATGAATGAACAGGTTCAAAGCGCGGTTGCGGACGAATTGCTGCCCCCGGGGCCGTTTCGGGAATTCTGGGGCTATTTCAGTGAGAATCGCGGCGCTCTTATCGGTCTGGGTTTTATCGTTCTGGTGCTGGCGGCGGCATTTCTGGCGGATTTTTTAACTCCGCATTCGCCTTACGAACAATATCGCGATTATATCCTGGCCCCGCCGGCCTGGCAGGAAGGAGGCCTGTGGCGTTTCCCGCTGGGGACCGATGAGGTCGGTCGGGACATCCTCACCCGGTTGCTGTACGGCGGCCGCATGTCGCTGTTTATCGGGATGATGGTCGTTTCCCTGTCGCTGATGGTCGGTACCCTGATCGGATTGGTCTCCGGCTATGCGAAAGGGCTCACCGATACGCTGATTATGCGGGCAATGGATATCATCATGGCGCTGCCGAGCCTGTTGCTGGCGCTGGCGATCGTCACCATCTTGGGTCCCGGGCTGATCAATGCCGCCATCGCCATCGCCATCACTTATTTGCCCCATTATGTTCGTATTACCCGTGCTTCGGTGATTGCCGAAAGCTCAAAAGATTATGTCACGGCGTCCAAAGTCAGCGGTGCCGGAGTGTTGCGGCTGATTTTCATCACCATTCTGCCCAACTGCATGGCGCCGTTGATTGTCCAGGCCTCGCTCGGGTTCTCCAATGCGATTCTGGATGCGGCCGCGCTTGGGTTTATCGGCCTGGGAGCCCAGCCGCCAAGTCCCGAATGGGGTTCGATGCTGTCCAACGCGCTCGAATTTATCCAACGGGCCTGGTGGGTCGTCACTTTCCCCGGCTTGATGATTTTGTTGACGGTTCTGGCGTTCAACCTGATGGGGGATGGCCTGCGCGATGCCCTCGACCCGAAAATGAAGAAATAATGGCACTGTTGCAGATTGAAAATTTAACCGTCGAATTCGGCAGTGAGAAGAGTCCGTTCAAGGCGGTGGATCAGGTTTGCCTGCAGATCGATACCGGCGAGGTGATCGGTGTTGTCGGGGAGTCGGGTTCCGGCAAGTCGGTCACCGCGAAAGCGGTGATGGGGCTGATAGACTGGCCTGGCCGGGTCAGGGCCGGGCAGTTGGATTTCGACGGCCGGGATTTGCTGTCCATGTCGGACAAGCAGCGGCGCAAAATCACCGGTCGCGACGTGGCGATGATTTTTCAGGAGCCGATGACCAGTCTCAATCCCTGCTTCACCACCGGGTATCAGATTATGGAGGCGTTGCGGATTCACGAAGGCGGAAATCGCGCAGTGCGCCGGGCCCGGGCTCTGGAACTGCTGGAACAGGTCGGTATCCCCGACCCGAAGGCGCGCCTGAAAGCATTTCCTCATCAATTGTCGGGCGGCATGAGCCAGCGGATCATGATTGCCATGGCCATCGCCTGCAACCCCAGACTGTTGATTGCCGATGAGCCGACCACGGCTCTGGATGTGACGATTCAAGCGCAGATCATCGACCTGCTCATCAGTTTGCAACGCCGGCGCGACATGGCTTTGATGCTGATTACCCACGACTTGGCGCTGGTGGCGGAAGCGGCGCACCGGGTGGTGGTGATGTATGCCGGTCAGGTGGTTGAAACCGGTCCGGTGCCGGATATTTTTGAAACGCCTCGGCACCCCTATACGGCGGCGTTGCTCGAAGCTTTGCCCGAACGTTCCGTCGGGCACCAGCGTTTGACGACCATTCCCGGAGTTGTTCCCGGACAATACGACCGCCCCACGGGTTGCCTGCTGAATCCGCGCTGCCGCTTTGCCGACGAGCGCTGCCGGCAGGAAGAGCCGCAGCTTGAAACCGCTGCCGACGGCCGTCAGGTCCGCTGTCATACCCCGTTGGATGCAGAGGGAAGGCCGCAGATATGAGTTCCCAAGAGCCGATTTTACAGGCTGAAAATCTGACCCGCTTTTATGAAGTGTCGCAGGGTCCGTTCAAACCCGCAGCTGTGGTGAAGGCTCTTGACGGCGTCAGTTTTACCGTCGAAGCGGGAAAGACCCTTGCCGTTGTCGGCGAGTCGGGGTGCGGGAAATCGACTCTGGCGCGCCAGGTCACGATGATCGAGCGGCCGACCAGCGGCCGCTTGCGGTTCTGCGAGTACGATCTGGTCGAGGCGACGGACGGTGAACTTAAAAGCGCCCGCCGAAAGGTGCAAATGGTTTTTCAGAACCCTTACGGCTCACTGAATCCGCGGAAAAAGATCGGTACAATCATCGGCGAACCACTGGTGATCAATCATAACCTGGGCAAGGCGGAACGGGAAGAACGGGTACGCGGAATGATGGCGAAAGTGGGTCTGCGGCCGGAACATTTCAGCCGCTATCCGCATATGTTTTCCGGCGGCCAGAGGCAGCGTATCGCCGTGGCCCGGGCCTTGATGCTCGAACCGAAACTGGTTGTCGCCGACGAACCCGTGTCCGCGCTCGATGTTTCGGTTCAGGCGCAGGTTCTCAATCTGTTGATGGATCTGCAGCAGGAGATGAATCTGGCATATCTGTTTATCTCCCATGATCTTTCCGTTGTCCGCCACATTGCCGACGACATCATGGTCATGTACCTCGGGCGCATTGCCGAATACGGCCGGGCGGAAAAGATTTTTGCCCAACCCCGTCACCCTTATACCCAGGCGTTGCTGGCGTCAACCCCGCATTTGAAGAGTGAAAACCGTAAAGAACGCGTGATCCTGTCCGGTGAACTGCCTTCTCCGCTGTCTCCCCCGCAGGGCTGTGTGTTTCATACCCGCTGTCCCTTCGCGACGCCGGAGTGTCGCGAGCAGGTGCCCGAACTGAAGGAATTTGACGGACGGCTGACCTCTTGTTTGCGGGTGGAGCAGATCCGGTTTAAATAAAAGGGGAATCTGCCGGCCTGTATCAGCGCGGCAATGCGTGCGGCTGGTATTTTCCTGCGCCCTTGATGTGTTGAGCTAATATATCGACTGTTCCGATTCGGCGTCGAAAATATGCAGATGGGACAGGTCGAGGGTCATTGTCAGCTGATCGCCGACCGAATAAACCCGACGTCCTTCCGATTTGGCCACCAGTTTCGCGCCGTTGAAATCCATGTGCAGGTTGGTTTCGTTTCCCAGCGGCTCAATGATGTCGATTGTCCCGTCAACGGTAAAACGCAGCGGGTCGTCATCCCCTTCGTCTTGATGGATGACGAACAGGTCTTCCGTACGCAGCCCCATAATCACGTTCTGACCGTCTTTGAGGGCACGGCCGTCTGTGTCCGGAATGGGGATCTCCAACTGCTCGCTCAGTTTGATTTTTTGCCCGTCCGCGGCGGTGACGATGACGGCGGGGTGAAGGTTCATCGGCGGCGAGCCGATAAAGCCGGCGACGAAGGCGTTGGCCGGGTGCTGGAAAATATCCAGGGGGCTGCCGACCTGCTCGATGTAGCCGTCGCGCATGACCACGATCCGGTCGGCCAGGGTCATGGCCTCGACCTGGTCGTGGGTAACGTAAATGATGGTGTTCTGGACGTTATGATGCAGCTGTTTGATTTCCAGGCGCATCTGGGTGCGCAGTTTGGCATCCAGGTTGGAAAGCGGCTCGTCGAACAGATAGACCGCCGGGCGCCTGACGATCGCCCGGCCCATGGCCACCCGCTGCCGCTGGCCTCCGGACAGTTCATGGGGTTTGCGATACAGCAGTTTCGAAAGTTCCAGAATCTCCGCCGCTTCCTGGACCCGCCGCTCGATTTCATCTTTCGGCATTTTTCTCAATCTCAGGCCGAAAGACATGTTTTTGTAAACGTTCATATGAGGATAAAGGGCATAGTTCTGAAACACCATGGCCGCGTCCCGGTCCTTGGGAGCCAGGTCGTTGACGACCCGGTCGGCAATTTCGATGGTTCCTCCGGTGATATCCTCAAGCCCGGCAATCATGCGCAGTACGGTTGATTTGCCGCAGCCGGACGGGCCGACAAGAACGACAAACTCCCTGTCCTTCACTTCCAGGTTAACGCCGTGAACAACTTCCAGTTTGCCGTATTTTTTGAAAACATCCTTCAAAATGACGTTGGCCATGAATCTTTAGCTCCAGGCGGTTAGATTCCATTAAGTCTCGAATATCGTTTCAGAGTTGATTTATCAAACGGTTAATATTTTTTGCTTTCGATGATTGACGAAACAGGTCCCATGGTTTTAACTTTGATTGTGCCGAATGGTTTTTTGGAACCGGTAAACAATGTGCACCATAGCAAACCTGCTTGCAAGACCTTAATGCAGAGTATACCAACATCTCAACTTATTTCAGGAGGACGTCATGTCGAAGAGTAAATGGTTCTGGTTGATTATGGCCGCAGGCCTGCTGATCAGTTTTTCCGGCAGCGCTTTTGCGGCTCCCACGGAAATTCACTGGTGGCATGCCATGCGCGGCGCCCGCGGCGAAACGGTGCAGAAGATCGTCGACGGCTTCAACGCCTCCCAAGCCGAATACAAGGTGATTCCGACTTATAAAGGCGAGTACGATGAAGTGGTTAACGCCGGGGTCGCAGCGGTCCGGGCCGGCAAACAGCCGCACATCCTGCAATCGTTCGAGGTCGGCACCCAGACCATGATGCTGTCCGGGGCGATTTATCCGGTCTATGAGTTGATGGCCGATGCGGGCTACAAAGTCGACTGGTCCCGTTATCTGCAGCCGGTGCTCTCCTACTATATGAATGCCGACGGCAACCTGATGTCGATGCCGTTCAACTCCTCGACGCCGGTCATGTACTACAATGTCGACCTGTTCAAAAAAGCCGGGATTCCGATGCTGGACAAGGAAAAGCCGGTCACCTGGGACGAAATGGGCGTGATTACCGGGAAGCTGATCAAGTCCGGTGTCGAAGGCGGGATGGTCACCGCATGGCAATCCTGGACCCAGGTGGAAAACTACAGCGCCATGCACAATATTCCCTTTGCCAGCAAGGCCAACGGCTACGAAGGCCTGGATACGGAACTGATGATCAACAACGACAAGGTCATCAACCATGTCGCCCGGCTGAAGAGCTGGATGGCGGACAACCGTTTCTATTATGGCGGGCAGAAGTACCAGGGGCCGAAGTCGGAATTCATCGCCCAGAACGCCGGGATTTACATCGACTCGATCAGTGCCATTGCCAAGCTGCAGGCCGCGGTCAAGGACTTTACCTGGGATGTGGCGCCGCTGCCGGTGGAAGCCTGGATGAAAGAGCCGCAGAACAGCATCATCGGCGGGGCCTCCCTGTGGGTATTCAAAGGCCTGCCGAAACAGGATTACAAAGGGGTTGCGGCCTTTATGAAGTACCTGGCCGGGGTCGAGCCGCAGATTCTCTGGCACAAGGAAACCGGCTATTTCCCGATTACCCTGGATGCGTACGACAAGCTCAAGGCGGATGGTTACTATCAGGCAAATCCCTTCCAGGAAGTCGGCATCAAGCAGCTGACCCGGCGTGATCCGACCACGATCTCCCGCGGCCTGCGCCTGGGTTACTTCATCCAGATCCGCAATATCATCAACGAGGAACTGGAACTGGTCTGGAACGATTCCAAAACGCCCAAGGAAGCCATGGACAGCGCCGTTGCCAGAAGCAATCTGCAATTGCGGGCGTTTGAAAAAACCTACAAGTAATATCCATTGACGGTTTGAAATCGAAACTCAGGGGCATCTTCACGGTTGAGGGTGCCCCTGATGACTGTTAAGATGCCGGTATGATAAAAAAGCGCTCCTATTTCAAAACCCGCACGCTGGCCTATGTGCTGATCCTGCCGCAGATTCTGATTACGCTGACCTTTTTCTACTGGCCGGCGGCGCAGGGTTTGCTGTCCTCCTTCCAGTTGAGCGATCCTTTCGGTCTGCGGACCCGGTTTGTCTGGTTTGACAATTACATGACCCTGTTCAGGGATCCGCTTTACCTCAAATCGATCGTCACGACGTTGGTTTTCAGTACTTCCGTGGCCGTGGTGTCGATTTGTTGCGGGCTGTTCCTGGCAACCATGGCGAACCGGGCGCTGCGCATGACCACCGTGACGCGAACCCTGTTGATCTGGCCCTACGCGATCGCTCCGGCCATTTCCGGAATCCTCTGGCTGTTTCTGCTGCACCCTTCTTACGGGGTGGTGGCCATTGCCCTGGAGGACTGGTTCGGCCTCGACTGGAATCCGTTGCTGCAGAGTTCCCATGCCATGGTGATGATCGTCCTGGCCAGTTCGTGGAAAAACATCAGTTACAATTTCGTCTTCTTTCTGGCCGGGTTGCAGGCGGTGCCGCACTCCCTGATCGAGGCGGCGGCCATGGACGGGGCCAATCCGTTGCGGCGCTTCTGGACGATTACGTTTCCGCTGCTGTCGCCGACCCTGTTTTTCGTCACCGTGATGACGATTATTTTCTCCTTTTTCGAATCCTTCGGCATCATCCATACGGTCACCCAGGGCGGGCCGGGAGGATCGACGAACATTCTGGTTTACAAGGTGTATCAGGACGGATTCATCGGGCTGAATCTCGGCTCTTCATCGGCGCAGTCGGTGATTCTGATGAGTTTGATCATCCTGATCACGGTGTTGCAGTTCAAATATGTCGAACGCAAGGTTCAGTACACGGGGTAAGTTGGAATGGCGCTTGAACACCGGTTTCCGGTCGCTGACAGGATAAGCATATGATGGTAGAAAAAACCCCGACGCTTGACGTGTTTACCTACGTCGCCCTGATTTTCGGCATCGTGGTCGTCGGTTTCCCGATATTCTACGCCATCATCGCCGCAACCTTGCCCCTCGAAGAGGTCTCGCGTGTGCCGATGCCGCTGATGCCGGGGGATCAGCTGCTCGAGAACGTCCGCACAGCCTGGTCGCGCGGCGACCTGGGGACGCAGCTGCTCAATTCCTTCATCATGGCCTCCGGGATCACCGCGGGGAAGATCATCGTCTCCCTGTTCGGCGCGTTTTCCATTGTTTATTTCGACTATCGTCTGCGGACGTTCGTCTTTGCCACGGTTTTCTGTACGCTGATGCTGCCGGTCGAGGTGCGGATCCTGCCGACCTACGAGATGGCGGCCAATATTTTCGGTCCGTTGCAGGGGGTCTGGGACGCTTTGGGCCTGAACGGCGTGGTCAGCTGGTTTGCCGGACACGATATCAAAGTGCGCCTGGAATTCAGTTTGCTCGACAGTTACGCCGGCCTGATTCTGCCGTTGACCGCATCGGCCACCTGCACCTTCCTGTTTCGCCAGTTTTTTCTCACTATTCCGGAGGAACTCTGCGAAGCCGCCAAGATGGACGGGGCCTCGCCGATGACTTTTTTCTGGAAGATTCTGGTGCCGCTGTCGAAGACCAATATCGCCGCTCTGGTCGTCATCGAGTTCGTTTACGGTTGGAACCAGTACCTCTGGCCGCTGCTGATCACCACCAACCCGAAGATGACGACTGCGGTGATCGGCTTGAAACATCTCCTGCCGTCTCCGGAAGACCCGCCCGACTGGCACATCGCCATGGCCGGAGCGCTGATTGTCGTACTGCCGCCGGTACTAGTGGTGCTGTTCATGCAGCGCTGGTTCGTCAAAGGCCTGGTCGAGCGCGAGAAGTAGGCTTTCCATGACTGCTCCTGTCAATCCTCATCCCCTTATCGTTGACCCGGAAATCTGCGCCGCCGGATGTACCTGCGGCGGCGAACATCCGTCCCCCGGGGCAACTCTTTACAGCGGCGCCGATGCCTGCCGGGTCATGGCTGAAGACTGGCGCTCCTGCTATGGCGAACAGCCGGTTCTTCTGCTCTATGATCCCCAGACGGGTGCCGTCGCCGGAACCGAACTGCAGCGGCGCTTGCAGGACTTTGGCGTCGAGGTCAAACGGTTTGTCCTCCCTGAAGAACCGCACGCCGACGATCTGACCGTCGCGCAGGTACGAAAGGCCTGTACCGGGGTGGGGGCGGTGATTTCCGTCGGTTCCGGGACGATCAACGATCTGGGGAAATATTCCGCTTTTCACGAACAGCTCGATTTCTGGAGTATGCCGACCGCGCCTTCGATGAACGGTTATACTTCCGGGATCGCCGCCGTCAAGGTCAAGGGGGTCAAGCGCACCTTGCCCGCCGCGCCGCCGCAACGTCTTTACGTGGTACCCCGGGTGATTCAGCAGGCGCCGCTCAAACTGCGCCAGGCCGGTTTCTGCGACGTGCTGGCCAAAGTGGTCTCGGATATCGACTGGCAATGCGAATCGCTGCTGTTCAGTCACAGCTATTGCGCCTTGCCGTCGCGTATGATGCAAGCGGTGGAACCCAGTTACTCGGCCTGTCCCGAAGCGATCGGAGCGGGGGATGATGAAGCAACCATGGGTCTGTTTCACGGTCTGCTGATCTCGGGCGTGGCCATGAGTCTGGCCGGGTCCAGTGCGCCGGCGTCGGGAGGAGAACACCTGGTTTCGCATTTCTGGGACATGCGCGAACCGCTCACCGGCCGTACCGCCGAATTGCACGGCCTGCAGGTCGGGTTGGGTATCATCCTTTCGACCGCCTGCTACCGGCATTTGGCGGCCTGCGACCTGAGCCGCCCCGGCGCCGGGGCGGAACGGGCTTTTGCCGCAACGGCAGCAAAAATTACCGCCATCTGGGGCCCCTATGCCGCTGAAGTCGCGCAGCAGTTTGAGAATAAACGCTCGGCGCTGCTGCAGTTCGATACCCTGTTGGCACAGCACGAAGAGCCGTTGCAGCGCTTGTTCCGCCAAGTGCGCCCGCCGGAATATTTTGCCGATCTGTTTACCCGTGTGGGCGCGCCTTTCAGTCTGGAAGCCTTTAATCTGTCCCGCGACGAATTCATGCTGGCGGCGCTCAATGCCCGGGCCATCCGCGAACGGATCACGGTCCTCGATTTCGCCGCCCATGCCGGTGTCCTTGAAGCCGCTGCCGAGGACGCCCTGCAACTGCTGCGAAATCCCTGATGTGATTTTGTCCTGCGCCGGACAATAGAGCCCCGCGTTACCGTTGCGGCAGGTAAGCAAGATTGTCGATGTGGGGCTTACGATTGCTTCCCGGCATTCGCCGGCAACAGACAGCAGATGCATCCGGCGACAATCATAAATGTCACAATCTGATAAGTTTCAATCCCGTCTCCCAGGAACACCACTGCCAGCAGCATGGTCACGGCGGGCCAGGGCGCGGTGATGGAACTGGCCAACGATACGCTGATGTGGCGCATGGCGTGAAACCAGACAAGCAATTCCAGATAATAGAAGAAGCCCATCAAGATGGCATGCGGCAGCAGCTCTCTTGCGAACAATGAAGTCAGTTCCGGTTTGCCGGCCGGCAGCTGGATGGCGCCGAGAAAAATCGTCGCCAGCAACACCCGAAAAAACGTGACCTGGGCCGGGGTAATCGGACTGTTGGTGAGTTCTTCCCTGATCAGGACATGGGCGATACTCCAGAGCAGCGGAACGCAAAGCGCCAGCAAAAACCACGGGGTCAGTCCCGACAGGCGCCAGGTTCCGTGGGTGCCGAGGAAATAAAGCGCCGTGATCAAGACGCCGGTCACCGTCCATTCCCGCCGGTTTTTCAATTTTCTGAGCAACAGCATTTCCGTCAGAATCGCAAACAGCGGATAGGCCTGGATGGCGATTGC
This sequence comes from Geopsychrobacteraceae bacterium, assembly GCA_963676555.2. GTDB lineage: Bacteria > Desulfobacterota > Desulfuromonadia > Desulfuromonadales > Geopsychrobacteraceae > BM522. The sequence goes on along the minus strand of CAXXGL010000017.1, from coordinate 315,764 downwards.
GGCATTGATTGCACCGGCCCGTTTCATGGCCAGGACATAACACCAGGTCGCCAGCCCGAACATGATTCCGGTGGCAAGGTTGACTATGGCGACACGCCTGAGCAGACGCCGGTCGATCCTGCGGTCGAATATCCCTTTGTCGGCCGAGCACGATTCGCGCAGGAACAACGGCAGGGCGAAAAACAGTTGCCACAGAGACAGGGAAAAGGCAAAGCCCAGAGCATCGGAACTCTCCGGCCTGCTGTTGGAAATGATCGGCATGGCCCCGAGAAGAACCAGGCAGATGAAAGCCAAGGATATTCCGATTTCGGTTTTGGGCTGTTGCATAAGAGCAGTCTTTTGGGAAATCAATTGATAAAAATGAATCAGTGCAATAAAATATTTGCATCCATAAAAGAATCAGCACAAGAGGAATATTGCACTGATGGCAATTTGGCAGCCCCGTCTCGAAGGACGAACGGGGCCGAAGTATAGGCAGATTGTCGCTGCGCTGGCCGATGATATTGCTTCGGGGCGCCTGCGTCCCGGCATGCGCCTGCCTCCACATCGCATCCTGGCCTATGCATTGGGGATTTCCCCGAATACGACCGGACGCGCTTATGCTGAGTGCGTGACTCGGGGATTATTGCGGGGTGAGGTCGGCAGAGGGACTTTCGTCCGTATTCGACCTGAGACAGAGGGCCGGGGAGATAGCGCCGATCTGTCCCGGCCGGCCGCCGGACCGATCGATTTTTCGCGCAATCTGCCCTTCCCAGGAGCGGCGGCAAGCCATCTTTCCCGCACTTTCGCAGAACTCGGCAGCAGTACGGAGCTTCAGGCTTTCCTCGATTATCAGGCCGAAGCGGGTCTCAGACATCATCTGGAATCCGGAGTGGACTGGCTTGCCCGGACGGGAGTTACGGCCCGGCCCGGTGAAGTTATCATCACCTGTGGGGCGCAGCACGGTATTCTCGCCGCGCTGATGGCGGTCACCCGGCCCGGAGATGTTCTCCTGACCGAGGAACTCACCTATGCCCCGGTCCGCATGATGGCGGATCGTTTCGGGCTTCATCTCCATGGCGTGGACATGGATCAAAACGGACTGCTGCCGGACGCGTTGGATAATGCCTGCCGGCGGCGTGCGGTCAAGGCCCTGTACCTGATGCCGACCCTTCAGACTCCGACCACCGTCACCTTGAGCGCTGAGCGGCGCAGGGACATTGTCGACATTGCCCGGCGCCATGATTTGATCCTGATCGAGGATGATGTTTACGGTCCGCTCGTTTCCGGGCGGGTCGCTCCGGTCGCCGAATTGGCGCCGGAGAGAACCGTTTATCTCAGCAGTTGCTCGAAATGTATCGCCCCGGGCCTGCGGGTTGCTTTTTTACGGGTGCCGGAAGCTTTGGCCCCGGCACTGCAGGATGCCGTCACACTGAGCTGCTGGATGCCGCCGCCGCTGATGGTGGAAATCGCATCCCGCTGGATTGCTGACGGTACAGCGGATCAGTTGACCGCAGTCCAACAGTCCGAGGCGGCGGCCCGGCAGAAGATAGCGCGGGAAGTTCTGGCCGGGCACAAGCTGGTTTCAGATCGGAGCGGATTTCACCTGTGGCTGTCTTTGCCCGGTTGTTGGCAGGCGACGGCATTCTGCGCCGCAGCGGCGAAGCTCGGCGTTCTTTTGACCGAAGGCTCCGTCTTTGCCGTTGAGACGACGTCGTTCCGACCTGCTGCCGTTCGCCTCAGCTTGAGCCACGAACCCACCCGAGAGCGGGTTGTCAGCGGGCTCGACATCGTGGCGGACTTATTACGGGTCCAAGGCGGAGCGAATACCTTGGTGATCTGACGTCCTGCCGTCTTGTCCGCTGATCCGGGTCGGGCACGGAAAAGTCATTCGTCACGGGTTTAAAGCGCAACCCCTTGACCTGCAGTTTTCTTTCAGCGGCTGCTCCGCTTGAATGATGAACCTATGAATAATCCCGAAGGACAGCTGTCGCCCTGGAAAATTTTCCGTATTTTCCTGAGCCTGGGCCTGACTTCGTTCGGCGGGCCGGTCGCTCACCTCGGCTACTTTCACCATGAGTTCGTCGAACGTAGGCGCTGGCTCAAGGAGGAGGCCTATGCCGACCTGGTCGCTTTGTGTCAGTTTCTCCCCGGCCCGGCCAGCAGTCAGGTGGGAATCGGCATCGGGTTGTCACGGGCCGGTCTGCGTGGCGGTCTGGCGGCCTGGTGCGGCTTTACCCTGCCCTCGGCCATTGCCCTGATTCTGTTTGCTTACGGGATCGGTTCACTGCCGGCCGCGGCGTCGAGCGGTTGGCTGCGAGGGTTGAAGGTTGCCGCTGTCGCGGTGGTCGCTCAGGCGCTGCTTGCCATGGCCCGGAATCTCTGCCCCGACGCGCAACGGCGCCGGGTGGCGTTGGCCGCGGCCAGCCTGGCGGTTCTGGTCACGGGGATCTCGGGACAACTGCTGGCCCTGATCTGCGCCGCCCTTTGCGGCTGGCTGCTGCTGACGGGGGAACACGCGGCGGTTGCGGATGCACAGCCGCACTTGTTTTCCGGCTCCCGAAGGCTGGCCGTTTGCAGTAATATCGTTTTTTTTTGCGTTGCTGCTCGGGCTGCCTGTATGCGCTCAGTGGAGCCATTCAGTGGCCCTGTTCGACAGCTTTTTCCGCTCCGGGGCTCTGGTCTTCGGCGGCGGCCATGTGGTGCTGCCGTTGTTGCAGGCTGAAGTGGCCGCCGGCGGTTGGCTGGACAAAGACCTGTTCATGGCGGGTTACGGCGCGGCCCAGGCCGTGCCCGGTCCGTTATTCACCTTTGCCGCTTATCTGGGCGCGGCCATGGAGAACGGATTCGATCGCTGGATCAGCGGGATGCTCTGCCTGACGGCGATTTTTCTCCCTTCCTTTCTGTTGTTGATCGGGATTTTGCCCTACTGGGAACGTTTGCGGCGTAACCGCCGGGTGCGAAAAGTCCTGCTGGGGATCAATGCCGGGGTCGTCGGTCTGCTGGCCGCCGCTTTTGTTTCCCCGGTCCTGACCAGCGGGGTCCATGGCCCGGTCGACCTGATCCTGGCCCTGTTCGCTGTCTGGATGTTGCGGTTCAGAAACCTGCCCTCCTGGGCGGTGGTCGTGACCTGCGGTGTTGCCGGCCTGGTGATCTATTGAGGCGGATCATCGATGCCGGCGGCAACGCATAACAGGCCGGCTGTCAGGCGGGTTTTTTCCCACGCAGGATCGTCTCGGCGAGTTCGGCGAAACCGTATCCGCCGGGCCGTTGCGTCACCCAGGTGGGAGGGGTTGACAGCTGATCGCCGAATTCCCGGATATTGGCGACTCCGACGGACTGGGGGAAAAATTTGAACATGGGAATGTCGTTGGGCGAGTCGCCGGCAAAAACGACCCGATTTTTGTGTTCATCCAGATCCAGGGCAAAGACCTCCTGCAGCAGAATACGCGCCATGCTCAGTTTGTCGTAGTTGCCGAACCAACCGTTGACATGGATCGAACTGATCTTGGCCCGGGCTCCGGCAGCGACGAAAAGTTGCACGATTTTTTCCGCTTCGAGCAGCGTTAACGGGGGAACGTCTTCACGGTAATCGATGGCCAGATCGGTTTCGCGGTAAGCCTGGTCGGCGGCAATTGCGGTCCCGGGAACCGCGGCGAGAATTTCCCGGGCCAGGACGGACAACCGTTCCCGGTTTTGCCGCCGGACGGCGGCGCTTTCCCGGTAGCGTCGTATCATCTTGTGCGCTTTTCGCCGATAATGGAAAAAGAAGGCGCCGTTCTCGCCGACGATACCGTCAACCGGCCACATGCGGGCGATGTGATCGCACCAGCCGGCCGGTCGGCCGGTAACCGGGATGACCCTGACTCCGGCGGCCTGCAGGCGTTCCATGGCGCTGAAGGCGGCAGCGGGAATTTGTCCGTTCGACGTCAGCGTATCGTCGATATCGGTCATGACCGTGTCGATTCGCGCCGGGATCTCGGCAGGTATTTGTTTTAACGGGCGCATAAACGGCTCCTTTTGCGCGGATCGTTTTGTCTTGCGATTCCGGGAAAGGCCTGGACGCCTTTGTACTTCCCTGCGGGGGTTCGGAACATGACAAACGGACGACCCTTTCACCAGGGGAAAAGATTACCAGAAGATGTGCGCTCGGCAAAGATAACTCAGCGCAGGGGTTCTTACCGCGAGCCTGATTTTTGGTGGCCTGATTCTCTGCGGCTTGCCGTAGCGTCAGCTTTATGTTTTCCTTGATTCGGCTTGCGACGGAGGGATGTTTGACCCTCGTGCTGTTCCGGTCGGTTGCCTCGGGAGGTACGGCGACTGGAACTGCGGCGGCGGCAATGGCGCCTGCCGGCAGCGGTCGGGAGAGTGGGGGTCCGCTGAAGCGGAGCAAGCCGGCAGCTGATGCCCGGTCCGGAAATAAATAAACAATTGGAGTTGAATGGGTATGACGGATTGCAAACGAAACGGGAACAACCGGCCGAACGGTCGCGCCGCGGCGGCGGCTGATGTCCGCTCCGCAAGCCTGGAAGAAGGTGAAAATACGGGCAGCACTTGGCTGAATCATCAACATCGTTATCTGCTTGAAGCAATCAAGGATTTGGCCTCGGCGCGCGAGCTGGAGCAGGTCCAGCGCATTGTTGCCCGGGCCGCGAGAAAACTGATCGGCGCGGATGGCGCCACAATCGTTCTACGCGATAAAGACCTTTGTTATTACGCTGATGAAGACGCTATTGCACCGCTCTGGAAGGGGAAGAGGTTTCCCCTGACGCTGTGCATCAGCGGCTGGGTCATGATGCATAAAACTCCGGCCGTCATCCCGGATATTTATGCGGACGACAGGATCCCGGCGGAGGCTTATCGACCCACTTTCGTTAAAAGCCTGGCCATGGTGCCGGTCAACACCCGGGAACCTGTTGCCGCCATCGGCAATTATTGGCAAACGTCCCATGTGCCCTCGGCAACCGAGCTTCAGCTTTTGCAAACCCTGGCTGATGCGGCGGCACGGGTAATTGAAAACGTTTCTTTGCTGAATGAGCTGGAACGGCGCGTGATAAAGCGGACCGAGGAACTCAGAGCTCTGACCACGGAGTTTTCTCTTCTGGAAGAGAAAAAGGATCGGGAAATGACGCGGGCGCTGCATGACGAACTCGGACCGATCCTGGCTCTGGCCAAACAACGCCTCGGCCGCCTGGAAAAAATGGCCGGCGACCCCTTGGCACAGAGCGAATGCCGGGAAATCTCTGCGCTGCTGGCGATGGGTATCGAGTTTACCCGCACCCTGACTTTCAATTTCAGCCCGCCGCTGCTCGACGGCTTGCCGTTTAAAGAGTCCCTGTACTGGCTGGTCAACCATTTTCTGGAAAAAAACGGGATCAGAGGCAGGGTTGTCGAGTCGGGCGAACCCTGCCCGTTGCCGGATAAGGTCCGCATGACATTGTTCAACTGCACGCGGGAGCTCTTTGTCAATAGCGTTAAGCATGCGCAGGCAGGCAGGGTGGACATCAAACTGATCTGGCAACAAGGGCAACGACTGGAACTGGAGATTCAGGATGACGGCGTGGGTTTCGATGTCCGGGAGCAGCGGGAGCAGGCGATGGAAAAATGCGCTTACGGTCTGGTCGGGATTCGTGAGCGGTTGACCTACGTTCAGGGGACCTTCCAATTGAGTTCCGCAGCCGGGCAGGGAACCCGGGCCGTCATTTCAATCCCCTGTCAATAGTGAAAACAGGGAACAGCCGATCAGAATTCTTTACCTGCTTCTACAGAAAATGTTCTGAAAATCAGATTATTCCCTATTGTAATACTGGCGATCTCTGCGCAAAATAGAGCAAGGAAAGACTATGCTTCAGAGGTGAAAAAGGAGGTTGCCCTGATTGTTTTTCTGCGATTATTCAAATCCATGAGTTATTTCCCTGCACCCCCAAAGGCTTATCCCGATCCTGCGTTCAGGCTGGCAAGATTTATCGCATGACCAAGATTCTCATTGTTGACGACCACAGGATCTTCCGCGAAGGCATGCAGCGGTTGTTCGATCAGGTCCCCGTTTTTCAAGTGGTTGCCATGACGGACAGCGGGCACGATGCAATCGCCCTGACCCGGCAGTTCTCCCCTGATGTTGTCGTTATGGATATCTGTATGCCCGATTTGAACGGTATCGACGCCACGCGCCGGATTGTCGAGGAATGTCCTGCGACCCGGGTCATCGCCCTGACGATGCATTCGGAGCGGCACCTGGTCGTGGCAATGCTCAAAGCCGGTGCGAGCGGTTACCTGTGTAAGGATGAGGCATTCGATAATCTGCTCGAAGCGATTGAAACGGTTCAGACCGGCGGGACTTATCTGCCGCCGCGCATCAACAGCCTGCTGGTGCGCGAACTGCGTTTCAATGATGTCCGGCGGGGATTGTCGCCGCGCGAAACCGAAGTTCTTCGCCTGCTGGCGCGTGGCCGGAACGTTCGGGAAATCGCGGCGGAACTGTACGTCAGCGTCAAGACCGTGGAAACCCATCGCAGCAACATCATGAAAAAACTGGAACTGCGCAACCTGGCCGATCTTACCCGATACGCCATCAGCATCGGCTTGGTCGACGTGGCGTTGTGCTGATCGGTTTTTTGCCGCGGACTGATTTGTGCGGCCCGGGAAAAGCTCTGCCGTCTGGAGGCGGAACCGATAAAAATCGGATTGCCCCTGATGGCAAGGCCCGCAAAAAAATATGAATATGGAATGACCCTTACGCTGTTTGGAGGCGATTGCCGCGGGACCGATAATTCCGCTTCATGCCGACCGTGATCCGGATGAGGCAATGATTCCGGAAAGTTCCAGCAGCCTGTTCAACAAAGGAGCTCCGCATGCTGCCACAGAATATAGCTCTGCCCGACTGCTGTTACGAGATCTACAGGCATATTCCGGTGCCGACCTATGTCTGGCGCGTCGCCGGCGGGCAAATCCGTCTGGTCGATTACAACCAGGCGGCATTTGACCTCTCCGGGCCGGACCTGAGCCGGCTGATCGGACTGAATGCCGAAAATGTCTATCCGGACATGCCTCACGTCATCGCGGCAATGACCCGTTGCCGCGATTTGAAGGAGCCGGTTGCCCGCGAGGTCGAAATGCCTTTGCGCACCACCGGACAATTGAAAAACCTGCATTTTGTCTGGCTCTGGATCGATCCCGATATCCTGCTGCAGCACGCCCGGGACCTCACCGAAATAAAAAATTCGAATCGTCATATCGAGGAGCGGGTTGCCGAACGCACCACGCAATTACGGGATGCAAACGACCAGTTGTCGGCCGCTTTTGCCTCTTTGCAGCAAAAGGAAAATTTCCTGTCGCAGGTGCTCGACTCGATCCAGGCGGGCATCAGCATTCTCGACCTCGATTTCAACGTCCTGCGCGTCAATAAAACCATGGAGGAGTGGTACGGTCTGACGCCGGGCTTTTCGGGTGGGAAGTGTTATAAGGTTTTTCAGCGGGATAGAGACGATATCTGCAGTGTCTGTCCGGCGAAAAAGACTATTGAAGAAAAAACCCCCGCCATGGAACTGATCCATGCCTTCCGCCGCGACGGTTCGCAGTGCTGGTTTGAGGTTTATACGTTCCCGTTGATTGATGATGCGGGCAAGATGATCGGGGTTATAGAATTTCTGCGGGATGTGACGGTGCGTGTTGAAGTCGAACGTTCACTGACGGAAAGCGAAGAAAAATACCGCACCCTGCTGAACAATCAGAATGATGCCGTGTTCCTGCATGAATTTCGCCCCGAGGGCTTTGCCTGTTTTGCGGAAGTCAACGATATGGCGACCAAACGCTATGGTTATTCGCGGGAGGAATTCAGGTACATCGGTGCAAGTGATATTAGCCTGCCGGATGATGTCCGGACGCATGGCGGGGCCGACGCGCGGAGAAACCTTCTCAACAGGAAGCAGCAGATTATCGAAGCCGTTCACATAAAAAAAACGGGCGAACGGTTTCCCGTGGAAATCAATTCGACTGTCGTAGAGCTGCAGGGGAAAAAATACATTTTGTCTACGGCCCGTGATATCAGCGAACGAAAAGCGGCGGAGATGAAACATCGCGAGCTTGAAGAGCGGTTGCGGCAGAAGTACAAAATGGAGGCGATCGGACTGATGGCCGGCGGGATCGCCCATAATTTCAACAATAACCTGGCCATTATCCTCGGCAATGTCGAGTTGGCGAAGCTCAAATCAGACAAGTGCAGCGGAATTCACGAATATCTTGACAAGGCCCACATCTCCGTCCTGCGTTCGCGCGATCTGATCACCCAGATTCTCACTTACAGCCGCAAAACGAAACAGACCAGGGAAAACATTCGTCTGAGCGAGATTGTCAGGGAAACGTTCAGTCTGCTCGAGTCGACCATCCCGAGCAGCATCAAGATGGAATATCATATCGACTCCGGCTGTAGCGATCTGCTCATCGAAGCCGATGCCGGCCAGGTCCAGGAAGCACTGATCAACCTGTGCACCAATGCCGTGTATGCCATGGGTGAAAAGGGCCTGTTGACGATTTTTCTGGCGGCCGTTGAATTGAGTCCCGACGACTTTCCCGCCCATGATCGGCGGTCGGCCGGATTTTTCGCCCGCCTGAGTGTCAGGGACAGCGGCTGCGGCATGAGCGCCGCCATCATGGAAAAGATCTTCGATCCGTTTTTCACCACTAAAGATGACGATCATGGAACCGGCATGGGATTGTCCAGCGTCCAGGGCATCATGGAACAGCACGATGGGCTGATCAAAGTCGAGAGCACTCCCGGGACGGGGACGGTGTTTGACCTTTATTTCCCGTTGGCGCAAAACAAGGGAAGGCAGCCGCACCTGATCGATGAGAATCTGCCCCGGGGAACCGAGCGGATCCTGTTTATTGATGACGACGAAATGCTGGTCCAGGTCGGGGCGGGAATTCTGAGTGAATCGGGTTATCAACTCACCACGTTGACCAGCAGCCTGGAAGGGTGGGAACTGCTGCAACGCGATCCGGAAGGGTTCGACCTGGTGGTGACGGATCAAAAAATGCCGGAACTGTCGGGGCTCGAGCTGGCTGAGCGAGTGCAGCAGTTGCGTCCGCAACTGCCGGTTATCATCTGTTCCGGCTGGCTGAAGGGCGCCGATAACGATCATCCCGGGGTTGCTGCCTACTGCATGAAACCGGTGGAAATGCCCGAGCTGCTGAAAACCGTCAGAGCGGTTCTTGATACGGCTGCGGCCGAAAAGCGCCGGTAGCCGGTTGAAAGAGCCCGCACCAGCAGATATCCCGATGCCGTTTTCCAGGTATGTATCTGTGTTTTCTGCAGCCCCGTGGGAAGTGGCGATTTCCTGCCTTCCTCCGGTGGTCGCAACGCAGTCCGGACAGCCGTAGCCGTTCATGGCCGGGTGCCGATGGCGCGAGGTTTTTATCCGGCGAAATTGAACGCTCCGTTGATTCCTTCGATAACCATCTGCGTACCTATCGCCGCCAGGATGAGCCCCATCATCCGGGTCACGACGCCCATGGCGCTGGCGCCGAGATAGGCCACGAACTTTTCCCCGAAAATGAAGAACACATAGGTGATGACGCACAGCGCCGCGAACATGGTAATCGTTACGAACAGTTCCATCAGCCCGCCGCCCGACGAAAAATTCATCGCGGTCGCGATGGTTCCCGGCCCCGCGAGTATCGGCATGGCCAGGGGAGAGACCGCGATGCTGAGCGACTCTTCCATTCGCTCCCGCTCCTGTTCCGTCCCTTGAGGATGCTGGACGCTGGAGTGGTTTCCCTGCAGCATGTGAAATCCAACCAGAAAAACCAGCAGGCCGCCGGTGATCCGAAAAGCGGGTAATGTGAGACCGAACAGTTGGAAGATGATTTTTCCCGCAATTGAAAACAGGGTGACGATGATGAACGCCAGCAGCAGCGCTCTGAAGGCGATGGCGCTTGTGGTTTTCTCGTCAGCGTCGCCGGTCAGGCCGATGAAAACGGGGACGTTGGCTATGGGGTTCATGATGGCGAAGAAACCCAGGAAAACCGTAAGCGCGTGAATCAGCATGTTCTGCATCGCCTCTCCTTTCCGGTGATCGCTTGTTATTTTCCCTGCCGCGGTTGAGCCTGGCGTAAGCCCTGGTCTTTCTCGTTTCAACCGACGGCATCACCTCGGCCGTGAACAGGGCTTTGCCTGAAGGCGCTTCAGGGCACCGCCGGGCCTGAGCCTGCGGGCTGTTCAACGAATGCTTTATGGCAAACGTTTGGGCGGTTGGCAATAAGCAGCAGGTCGGGGGGACAAGGTTTGTCGGCACAGGCTGCTGCATGACGTTTATAGCAGAAATTTTTTACCGGGTTCCAGCCCGTTCGGAAATCTTTTGAGCAACAGTGTGGGGGTAACGCCTTGCCCATAAGAGTTTATCTTAACCGGCACGAATTTTGTGGCGGCAAAGCGAATAAAAATAGGCCTGCACCGGTGGAGCCGCGGGTTTTTCCCGGCTCCGACTGCCGGGTCATGAACCCTCCAACCGGGTGGACCGTTGCGGCATGAGACAAATTGAAGTCTCAATATGGGACTTTTTGCACCTTCGGGACGAAGCTTCGCCTTGCCGTAAGGTGTTTGTTTGACGTTTTTTCAAGAGGTTATCGGTTTTTCTCTTTTCCGTTGAGGCCCCGAAAAACAGGCAGGCTTCTTGCATTTTATCTTTCCCCGGTAATTCTCGTTTGATAAATTATAATCATAAGGGATACACTCCCTGTGGCGTGACCCGGAGCGGGACGGTTTGTTTTATCCGGCCGCCTGTTTCGGGGCAAAATCTTGTACAAACGGATCGACAGGTTCTTGGGGGACGGACGCCGGCCGGATTTTAGAGGAAAAGCAATGCAGAATTTAAAAATTTATCACAACGAAGACACCTTGGAACGCAAGCACGACCAAAAGAAAAAAAGGTCCGTCGCCGTCACCAAAACACGTACCATCAACCCCGAGGGCAAACGCAAACTGATCCTGCAGACCGCTCACCGGCTGTTTGTCGATAAAGGCTACCACCGGGTTTCCATCCCGGCAATTGTCGAGGTTTCCGGCGTCAGCACCGGCGCCATCTACAACCTGTTCGGCAACAAGGAAAACATCGCCCGCACTCTGCACCAGGAACTGACCAGTCGTTTCATGCGCGCCTTCCAGGAGCGCCTGCGCAAGCAGACGACGACCTATGGAAAATTGCGGGCCTTCGCGGAACTGGTTTTCGACCTGACGGAAACCGATCCCGCCATGATGGAATATATGCTGTTCATGCGTCATGCCGAATTTGTTGAAGACATGTCTCCGGTCTGTCTGACCGAACCGTTCAAGATCGTGCGCAATATCGTCCGCGAGGGTATGGCCCGCGGGGATATCAAGGCGGGCGATTATTTTATTTCCGCCGTGAGCTATACCGGGGCGATTTTGCGCCCGGCCCAGCTGCATCTGGAATGCGTGTTGCCGAAACCGCTGCAAAAGTGTGCCGAAGAATTCATCAGCAATGCCTGGGACGCGATTAAGGCCTGAACCGAATGCCGGCCGCTGCCCTGGGTTTTTTTGAGCGCGGCCGTTCCGAAGCCTCAGCGGGTTACGGTGGAATGCTCTCCGGTCCCGGAATTTCCAGACGCGGTCAGCGGGTTCACTTCTGTAACAAAAATCCTTTGAAGATCCGGATGAAAGCTTCAACCGCCGCGGACCTGTAACTGTGCTTGTGGTGCAGCAACGCCGCACAGCGTGTCGGTGTCGGTTGGGTCAGGCGGATGGTATGGTAACAGCCGCTCTGCAACAGCGGAACCCGTTCGGGAATGATCGAGGCCAGATCGCAGCGCGATATGATCTGCATGATCACCTCTATGGTGCTGGCCTCGACGCTTACGCTGGGCTCGACCCCGGCGGTCACGAAAAAGCGGTCGATCATTCTGCGGGTGGCCATCCTCCGGTTGACCAGGATCAATGGAATCCCCGCCAGTTCGGCAAACGACATCCGCTCGACGGCGGCAAGGTCGTGCCCGGCCCGCACCACCAGCACGAATTCTTCCCGGAACAGGCGCTCGGCTTCGATATCAGGCAGAATCGCCGGGGCGAAAGCGATGCCGAGGTCCAGATCGCCATTGATCAGATCCTGCTCGATCACTCGCGCCGGACCCTCTTCGATCGCCAGGTGAATTGCGGGATACTTCGCATAAAATGATGCCGCTGCAGGCGGCACCAGAGACGTGTTGAAGGTATGAATCACGCCGAGCCGGAGATTCCCGTGCTGCAGGTTCTGAAGCTCGTCGATCTGCTTCTTGCCCCACCTGATTTCAAGCAGTGCGCGTTTGGCGTACGTCTCAAAAATCTTCCCGGCGACAGTCAGCCGGACACGTCTTCCCAAACGGTCAAAAAGCGGTGTGCCGAGCTCGTCTTCCAGTTGACGGATCTGCTGTGACAGGGTCGGCTGGGTGATGTGCAGCGCCACGGCCGCCCGAGAAAAATGCTGTTTTTCCGCAACCGCGAGAAAATAGCGCAAATGTCGAAGTTCCATAATGATCCCGCTGAATTAATTAATAGATAAAAACTATGGAAATGATAATAAATAAGACTTTGACTATCAACAGAAAACAAACTAAATCTTTTGAAGATCAAAATACTGTTTTGGAAAAGACAGGATTTTTTCATTTTTTGAAACGCGACAATTCGGAGGAATTTTTGGATTTATTGAGTTTTTAAATAAATCCAGTCTGTTATCGGCTCTTTTGGGCTTCTGTTGTGAAAGGAGATTTTTATGAAAGCTGTTGTACGCTGGTGGTTGCGCGTTGTTCAGGAATACCTTCCGTCAGCTTATGTTCTTGCCATTTTTCTGACATTTGTCGTGTTTTTGATGGGCATGTTCATCGCCGAACAAACTCCGTTGCAAATGATCGACCACTGGGGCAAAGGGTATCCGGCACTGTTCAAGTTCGGCATGCAGATGGTTCTGGTTCTGTTGACCGGGTTCATTATCGCTTTGGCGCCCGCCACCCAGCGCGGTCTGGACCGGATTACCAACCTGGCTAAAACGCCGACTCAGGCGATCGTCATCACCGGGTTGATTTCTTTGCTGGCCTGCTATTTCAACTGGGGGCTCGGCTTGGTCGTCGGGGCTTTTGTCGCCCGCGCCATGGGCGCCAAGGTCAAGGGACTGCACTTCCCCTTGATTATCGCGGTCGCTTACGCAGGGGAACTGGTGCGCGGACCGTCCTCCTCCATCCCTTTGGTTTCGGCAACGGAAGGCAGCTTTATCGCCAAGGTCATGCATACCACCGTCCCGGTCACGGAAACGCTTTATACCTGGTGGAACCTTTCGATAACCCTGGTTGTGGCTTTGATTCTGTTCGGTTCCTATATCCTGGTGCACAAAGCCGTGCCGGAAAAAATCCAGTTCAGGGAGGAAGAGGAAAAAGCGGAGCAGGACGCGACCCCGGAGAAGATGACGTTTTCGGATCGGCTGGAAAACAGCTACTGGACAAACGCGGCGTTCGGGTTGCTGCCGTTGATTTACATTGTGACGACCTTTTATCACAAAGGCTTCAAGCTCAATCTGAACCTGGTGATCATGGTTTTTCTGACCATCGGGATTTTCATGCACAAATCCCCCAATACTTACCTCGCCGCCATCAAGGAGGCGGTGGTCTCCACCCGGGGGATCATTATCCAGTTCCCGATTTATGCCGGGATCATGGGGATGATGAAAGGCTCCGGCCTGGTTGAAATCATGGCCAACTGGTTCGTCCTGGTTTCCAACCCGCATACCTTTCCCCTGTTCACTTTCCTCTCCGCGGGCCTGGTCAATGTTTTCGTCCCGTCCGGCGGAGGACAATGGGCGGTTCAGGGACCGATTATGATCAAGGCCGCGTTGCAGATGGGAGCGGACCTGCCCCAGACCATCATGGCTTTTGCCTGGGGCGATGCCTGGACCAACCAGATCCAGCCCTTCTGGGCGTTGCCGCTGCTTGGGGTCGCGGGGCTTTCCGCCCGCGATATCATGGGCTATTGCTTCGTCTTTTTCCTGCTGACGGGAATCTTTATCTCCGGGATGTTTATTTTCCTGAGCTTCTTATAGCCGGGTCAGCATGCCCTGAAGCGTGCCCGGGGCGGCTGTTGCAAGAAATCACAGGCACGGAATGTTCTGATTAAGAAGGTAGCAACATGATCGACAAACGTATTGCATCTCCGGCCGATGCGGTGGCCGAAATCTTTCCGGGCGCCACGGTCATGATCGGCGGGTTCGGCGAAGCCGGCAGTCCGATCGAACTGATCCATGCCCTGATCGATCGGGGCGTCGGCGACCTCACCGTCATCAATAACAACACCGGCAGCGGCCATGTGGGCCTGGCGGCGCTGATCGCCAACGGGCAGGTCAGAAAAATGATCTGTTCATATCCCCGCAGCGTCGGCTCCAAGGTTTTTCCCGAACTTTACCGGAGCGGAAAAATCGAGTTGGAACTGGTCCCGCAGGGAACCCTGGCGGAAAGAATCCGCGCCGGCGGCGCCGGGATTCCGGCTTTTTATACGGCGACCGGTGTCGGCACCCCCCTGGCGGAGGGCAAGGAGACGGGAAAATTCAACGGTCGCAGCTATGTTTTGGAAACAGCGCTGGTCGCGGATTTTGCCCTGATAAAAAGCAAAGAAGCGGATCGCTACGGCAATCTGACCTTCAACAAAACCGCGCGCAATTTCGCGCCGATTATGGCCATGGCGGCGGCAACCACCATCGTTCAGACCGGCCGTTTCGTGGAAGCGGGCGAAATCGATCCGGAAAATGTCATCACTCCCGGACTTTACGTGAACAAGGTGGTTCTCGTCGAACATCCCGCTTATGAATCGCAACTGGTGGCTGAAGGGAGGACATATCCGTGTCGGTAGAGAATAAAAAAGCTTATGGCTGGAGCCGGGAAGACATGGCCAAGCGGGCCGCGCAGGATATCCCGGACGGTGCATACGTCAACCTCGGCATCGGCATCCCGGAAATGGTCGCCCAGTACGTTCCCGAGGGCCGCGAAGTGATCTATCACACGGAAAACGGTCTGCTCGGCATGGGCCCGGCGCCGGTCGCGGGGGAAGCCGATCCCGAATTGATCAATGCCGGGAAGAAGCCGGTCACGGCGGTGCCGGGAGCGGCCTATTTCCACCATGCGGACAGCTTTACCATGATCCGCGGCGGACATATCGATATCTGTGTCCTCGGCGCCATGCAGGTTTCCGAACAGGGGGATCTGGCCAACTGGTCGACCGGAGAGAAGGATGCGATTCCGGCGGTCGGCGGCGCCATGGACCTGGTCGCCGGGGTGAAAACAATCTATGTCATCACCCAGCACTGTACGAAAACCGGCGCACCGAAACTGGTTGAAAACTGCACCTATCCATTGACGGGCAAGAGCGTTGTCAGTCGTATTTACAGCGATCTCGCGGTCATTGATGTCCGTGACGCCGAATTCCGGCTGATCGAACTGGCACCGGGCGTGAGCTTTGAAGAGGTGTGCCGGAAAACGGCGGGAAAACTTGTCGATGGGCGCACGGCTGCCGCTGCGCGATCGTAGCGGGAAGAAGGAGCCTTGAAACGGATGATCGGCAGCATGCCGGGAATCTGAAAAATGGAGAATATTTATGCAAGATGTTTATATTTTTGACGCGGTCAGAACTCCGGTCGGCCGCTACGGCGGCGCCCTGTCCGCCGTCCGTGCCGACGATCTCGCTGTGGTTCCGATCAGGAGCCTCATGCAGCGCAATGCCGCCGTCGACTGGAACGCTCTGGACGACGTGATCCTCGGCTGCGCCAACCAGGCGGGGGAAGACAATCGCAATGTCGCCCGCATGGCGCTGCTGCTCGCCGGGCTTCCGGCGGAGATTCCCGGCATGACGGTCAACCGGCTGTGCGCATCCGGGTTGAATGCCGTCGGTTGCGCGGCGCAGGCGATCAAGTCGGACGAAGCCGGACTGATCATCGCCGGCGGGGTGGAGAGCATGTCCCGCGCTCCGTTCGTGATGGGCAAAGCCACCGGCGCGTTTTCCCGCGCCGCGGAAATGTACGACACCACGATCGGCTGGCGCTTCGTCAACCCCCGCCTGAATGCGGCCTACGGAACCGACACCATGCCGGAAACGGCGGAAAACGTGGCCCGCGATTATTCCGTCAGCCGTGAGGACCAGGACCTTTTCGCCCTCCGGAGTCAGGAAAAGGCAGCGCAGGCGCAGGCAAACGGCCGGTTGGCCGGGGAAATCGTACCGGTGACGGTTCCGCAACGGAAAGCGGACCCGGTGGAAGTTTCGCGCGACGAGCACCCGCGTTCGACCTCGCTGGAGAAACTGGCGAAACTCAAACCGCTGTTCAAGGGCGGTACGATTACCGCAGGTAACGCCTCGGGAGTCAACGATGGCGCCGCTGCCCTCCTGCTCGGCAACGCCCAAACGGCCAAACAATTCGGCCTGACGCCCAAGGCCCGGGTGCTGGGCACGGCCGCGGCCGGAGTGCCGCCCAGAATCATGGGCATCGGGCCGGTTCCGGCAACCCGCAAACTGCTGCAGCGGTTGCACCTGACACTGGACGAACTGGATCTCATCGAATTGAACGAAGCGTTTGCCTCGCAGTCCCTGGCCTGCATCCGCGAATTGGGCCTGGCGGACGATGATCCGCGGATCAACCCGTTGGGCGGGGCCATCGCTTTGGGGCATCCTCTGGGGATGAGTGGCGCCCGGCTGGTGACGACGGCGCTGCATCAATTGCAGTACACCGGGGGACGCAGAGCTTTATGCACCATGTGCATCGGCGTCGGTCAGGGCGCGGCCATGGTCATCGAACGGGTCTGACCGCCTGACCCGGAAAAGAACTTCAGCGGCCTGGAATTGCCGGCGCCCGAAACCCCTCGGACCGGCAATTCCCGCCGGGTCCGGAAAGGCAGTTCCCGGCCCTTGCGGTCATCGCCATGAGGGCCCGGACAATTAGGGCGTGACCGGCGACTGAGTCGGCTCCAGTGCCGGGCGCACCGTCTGACGGCGGGCGGATTGCCGCTGTGAAGAAGCCACGACCTTGGCCGCAGGTTTTTGGTCCCGAAGTCGGTTTGACAGCGGCGGCGGGGGTGGGGATAATGACGTTTCCGCAGTCGGAATGTCTCCCCCTGCCTGCCCGGAAAGGCCGCTTTCCATGACCCGCGCCCAAAAACTGATCGTCGATCTGCATATCCATTCCCACTATTCGCGGGCGACCAGCAAACAGCTGACCCCGGAATACCTGGACTACTGGGCGCGGATCAAGGGGATTCAGGTGGTCGGTTCCGGCGATATCACCCACCCGGGCCGGCTGGCCGAACTGCTGGAAAAGCTGGACCCGGCCGAAGCAGGGCTGTTCCGCCTGAAACCCGCTTTTCGCGACCAGGCCGCCGTTGCGGCCGGATTTCCCGCGCCGGACGGCGAGGTGCGGTTCCTGCTGACCGGTGAGATCAGCAATATTTATAAAAAGGGCGAGCGGGTGCGCAAGGTGCATAACGTCGTCTGTCTGCCCGATTTCGCCGCCGCCGAAAAGCTTCAGCACAAGCTGGACGCAATCGGCAACATCACCTCGGACGGCCGCCCCATCCTCGGCCTCGACTCCAAAGACCTGTTCGATCTGTGCCTGAACGTCAGCGAGCAAATCATGTTCATCCCGGCCCACATCTGGACCCCCTGGTTCTCGGCGCTGGGCGCCAGATCGGGGTTTGACGACCTGGCTGAATGCTACGAGGAATTGACGCCCCAACTGGCCGCGGTGGAAATGGGCTTGTCCACCGATCCGGCCATGAACTGGATGTGTTCCTTTCTCGACGATTTCACCCTGCTGGCCAATTCCGACGCTCATTCGCCGGAAAAGCTGGGCCGCAACGCCAACCTGCTGGCCGCCGAGTTGAGTTATCCCGCCATCCGCGACGCCATCGTCTGCGGCGACGAGCGCTTTCTCGGCACCATTTCCTTCTTTCCCCAGGAGGGCAAATACCACTTTGACGGCCATCGCAAATGCGGTGTCCGGCTCGATCCGGTGGAAACTTTGCGCAACAACGGGCGGTGTCCGGTATGCGGCAAACCGGTGACCGTGGGCGTGGCCAACCGCGTGGTTGAACTGTCCGATCGCACCGATCTTCTGCAGCGCCCCAACCGCAAGCCGTTCCACTCCCTGATACCGCTCAAGGAAATCCTCGGCGAGTTGCTGGGCGTCGGCGAGAACAGCAAAAAGGTCGCGCAGCTTTACCGGGATCAGATCCGTATGTGGGGGCCGGAACTGTCGATCCTGCTGGATCTGCCGCTTGCGCGGATCGAAGGCAAGGGTGACGCTCTGCTTGCCGAAGCGATCCGGCGTATGCGCGCCGGCGAAGTTCTGATCCGGGAGGGGTACGACGGCGAATACGGCAGCATCCGGGTGTTCGATCAGGGCGAAAAGGAACAATTCTCGGCGCAGGACAGCCTCTTCGCTGCCCTTGCCCCGCGCTCCGGGGCGCAAAAACGGCCGTTGCTCACGTTCGACCTGGCGGAGTACCGCCGCCTGTTGGAAGAAAAGAACGGCAGCGCTGCTGCCGGACCCGGAGATGGACAAACACAGGACGGTGATCAGGACACATCGGTTCCCGGCCGGTTTGCCTTCAACCCCGCTCAGCAGGCGGCCATGGAACACGGCGCGGGTCCGGCCCTGATCCTGGCCGGTCCCGGCACCGGCAAGACCCGGGTGCTGGTCAATCGCATCCGGCAGCTGCTGGACAGCGGTGCGGCGGCGGAAAACATTCTGGCCATCACTTTCACCAACAAGGCGGCGCAGGAAATGCGGGAGCGGTTGGCGCGGTTGCTGGGCGCACCGGCCGCAGCGGTCACGGTCGCTACTTTTCATGCCCTGGGCCTGCAGATTCTGCGCGAACAGCTCGATCTGACCGGCCGGACAGAGGGCTTCGCCCTGATCGATGAAGAAGAAAAAGAGCTGATCGCCCGTCGCCATCTGGGCTGGGCAGGGAAGAGCGCCCGCGAATACCTGGAGCGGATCAGCCGCATCAAGCAGCATATTGATGCCGGCGATGGCGAAGGGATTCCCTGGTTCTCCGCCTGGCAGGAGACGTTGCGTGCTTTCAATCTGTTCGATCTTGACGATCTCCTCTATCTCCCCCTGCACCTGTTGACCAAACATCCGGAGCTTGCCGACCGCTATTGCAAGCGTTTCTCCTGGCTGCTGGTGGATGAGTACCAGGATGTGAACCCGGTCCAGTACGCTTTTATCCGCCGGCTGGCGCCGACGGCCGCTGCCAATCTGTTTGCCATCGGCGATCCCAATCAGGCCATTTACGGTTTTCGCGGCGCAGACATCCGTTACATTCGCCGCTTCACCAGCGACTATCCGCAGGCTGCTCTTTACCGGCTCAAGCAGAGCTATCGCTGCCCCGAAGCCGTCATCAGAGCCTCTGGTCATGTTCTCAATGCAGCGGCCGGGCAACCGGAGGGAGCGCTGCTCAACGGCGTTCCTTCGCAGGTCAAGATCAATATCGCCCGCCACCGCAGCGACAAGGCCGAAGCGGAATTCATCGCCCGGACCATCGAAGACCTGCTCGGCGGCATGAGTTTCTTTTCCATCGATTCCGCCGTGACCGGCGGCCATCAGCAGGAGGACATCGGCGGCCTAGCCGCTATCGCCATCCTCTGCCGTCTGGGGCGGCAGATGGCGGTGCTGGAAAAAGCCCTGCGCGATCATCATATTCCCTGTCGCGTGGTCGGCGAGGTGCCGTTTTTCCGCCGGGAGCCGGTCAAGGCGGTTCTGCTGCAGTGCCGGGCGGCCCATAACCGGGACAATGCGTTTTTGCGCAGCCAGGTGGCCGAACGGTTTGCGCTGACCGAGCAGCAGTTGCGGCAATGGTCCCGGCTGCCCAGTTCACGCGCACTGGTGAGCGCCGTGGTTGCACGGGAGGCAACAGCGGACCTCGCGCAGCACCCCGCCGTCCGGCGCCTGCTCGAACTGTGCGACGGATATCGCGAGCCGCAGGCTTTTCTGGAGTACCTGGCCCTTGGTGCGGCGGCCGACGATTACAGCGCCGCCGGCGAAGCGGTTTCGCTGATGACCCTGCATGCTTCCAAAGGTCTGGAGTTCGATGCGGTGTTCATCCCCGGCTGTGAACAGGGGTTGCTCCCCTACGCGCTGTTCGACAGCCGGAAAGCGGACGTCGACGAAGAGCAGCGGCTGCTGTATGTGGGCATGACCCGCGCGCGAAAGCGCCTGTTCCTGTCCCATGCCGACCGGCGCTTTCTGCTCGGCCGGGAATACCAGCTGCCGCGCAGCCCGTTCCTGGACCGTATCGAGCAGGAGCTGCTGGAGCAGACGCAGGAAAAAATCAGGAAGAAGGAAGTCCCGGTGGCTGAGCAGTTGCCGTTGTTGTGAAGCCGGAACGGCACCCGGGCGTAACCATAAAAGATCAACGCTGTCCTTTGCTCCGGAGACGTCCCGCTGGGTACTGTCCCGTCCGCGTTCGATGGCACCCGAGTGGTGGAACCGGGCCTGCCTGCTATAATGAAGGGGCGTTTGATTCCGGCAAACGGATGACAAAGCACCACCGGTCCGTGGGGTTCCCCGGTTCCATTTTTTCATTGGAGGAAAGAAATGTCTCGATCGATTCTTAAGCTGTTGCTGTTATGCGTCTTTTTACCAACCGCTGCACCGGCTCATACCGGTGTCGGAGAGGCAACGGGCTTTATCCACGGATTCGGTCATCCGCTCGGCGGAGCGGATCATTTGCTGGCCATGGTGGCGGTCGGACTGTGGGCCGCACAAATCGGGGGCCGGGCATTGTGGGCCGTACCTCTCACTTTCGTCGGCGTCATGATTGCGGGAGGGTTCCTCGGTTTCAACGGTATTCCGGTGCCGTTTATCGAAGGAGGAATCCTGCTGTCCATTCTGTTGCTGGGGGTTTTGATTGCCGGCGCTTTTCGCTTCCCGCTCGTATACAGTGTTCTTGTGGTCGGTGTTTTTGCGGTTTTTCACGGTCACGCCCACGGTGCCGAAATGCCGGTTGCCGCCGGAGCGGTTGCGTATACGCTCGGCTTCGCTCTGGCGACGGCGATGCTGCATCTGGCGGGCATGGCTTTGGGGGCGCTCATGCAGCAAATAAACCTGCAAACCGTACACCGTTTCGCCGGAGGTGCAATCGCGCTGGCGGGAATCTATCTGGTCTTTACTTAAACGTCATCTGTTCGCTTCCGTTTTAACTGCCGTCGTGCTATGCGTAGCGGTGTTCACGCACAAATGAGGACGTTTCGCGGGTCCCCCGCAGAACTGCGTGAACGGCCGGAAAGTAGCGCAAGGGCCTCTTTTCGAGCGGACACGGAACCATCCATCATGACGCAAGAGGAAAAAATGAAAGTTATCGGCATCAATTGCAGCCCCAGGAAAAAATTCAATACCGCCCAGGTGGTGGAAAACGCGCTGAAGGGGGCGGAGAGCAAAGGCGCACGGACAAAATTCGTCAATCTTTACGATTATACTTTTCAGGGCTGTACCAGCTGTCTGGCCTGCAAACTGCTGGAGAACAGGGATAACGATCTCTGCGTCATGCAGGACGGTATCACGCCGTTGCTGGCGGAAATGGCGCAAGCCGACGCACTTGTTTTCGGTTCGCCCATATATTTCGGCGACGTCACCGCCTATGCCAGGGCCATCATCGAACGCTTCGCCTATCCTTTTTTCCTGTACAGCAGGGAAAAGGATACGAAATACGGCGGCAGTTTGAAAACCGCGTTCATCTACACCATGAATATCGATGAGGAAAGCATGACCGCCAGGAACTACGGACATGTTTTCGACAACAACAAGCTTTATTTCACCCGCCTGTTCGGCCCTTCCGAATACATGACCGTCTGCGATACCATGCAGATGAATGATTATTCAAAATACCTGACGGACAAGATCGATCCGCAGGCGAAACGTCAATCCAGGGCGGAAAAATTCCCCCGCGACCTGGAACGGGCTTTCGCTTTGGGGGCGAAGCTGGTCGGCTGAACAAAGTTTCGCCATCGCGACATTACCCGTTTTTCAGGCCCTCACGCAAAGCGTCGAGGACACTGGTGACCCGCTGCCGTTTGCCGCCTTGGCTTTCCGGGGATTGAGGCCGATCCGGCCTTGATGTTCGCCGGAGGCCCGGGCGGCCTTGACCGCGGCATGATTTTGATATATAAGTTAGCTAGCTAATTATTTGCCGGCTAATTAATAAGGAAGAACGATGACGACTGCGTCCGAAGACCTCTGGGAACCGACTCTCGGTCAACTGCTGGGCCATGTCAGCCGGCTTGTCAGCCGCCGGCGCCGGATGAAACTGGCGAGCATCGGCCTGCACCACGCTCAAGGCATGATCCTCTCCCAGCTTTGGCACGATGACGGACTGTCCCAGCTGGAGCTGGCCCGGGCCCTGTCCATCAGGCCGCCGACGGCAACGAAGACCCTGCAACGCATGGAACGCGACGGCTGGATTGTCCGGCGCCGGGACGAAACGGACCAGCGGATCGTCCGGGTCTACATGACCGAAAAAGCCCGGAGCCTGCACGAGGAACTCCGCGATCTGTTCCGGGCGTTGGATCGTGAACTGGCCCCGGCGCTGACCGCCCGGGAGCGGGAGTCCCTCAGGCAATTGCTGTTGAAGGTTCATCAATATCTGTCTGCGACGGCGGAAGGCGGGCCGGGCTGTTGTGCGGGACCCCTTCCGGACGCAGGGAAGGTGCGGCGATGAAGTCCCTGCGGCGGCTTTACGTCTTTCTGCATCCCTACCGCTTTTCCTCGGCCATCGCCCTGCTGCTGCTGTTTGCCATGGTCGCGGCGGATCTTCTTATCCCGCATCTGACCCAGCGGGTCATCGACCAGGGGATCGGCGCCGACGATCTCCGCGTCATCGTCACCACCGCCCTGCTGATGGCTGCTGCGGCGCTGCTTTCGGCCTGTCTGGCCATTGCCAACAACTACCTGTCGGTGAGCGTTTCCATGGCCTTCGGCGCGGATCTGCGCAGCGCCCTGATGCGCAAGATCCAGACCTTCTCCTTCGCCAATCTCGACCAACTGCAGACCGGCAAGCTCATCGTCCGGTCGACCAGCGACGTCAACGCGGTCCAGATGATCGTCATGCTCGCGTTGCGGATTCTGACCCGGGCTCCGATCTGGGCCATCGGCGCGCTTGTCCTGCTGGTCGTCACCAGCCCCCGGCTTGCTCTGATCATGGTCGTTGCGGTACCGCTGATCATCCTTCTGGTCTGGCTTTTCGGCCGCAAGGCCCAGCCCATGTTTCTGCGCGTGCAGAAGCTTCTCGACCGTCTCAACGTCGTTCTGCAGGAGAATCTGGCCGGAATCCGGGTGGTCAAGGCCTTCGTCCGCAGCGACCACGAGGCCGGACGTTTCGACCACGCCAACCGGGATCTGATGGCCGGGACCATCGACGTTGTCCGGCTGATGGCGGTGTTTTCGCCGCTGATGCTGCTGCTGCTGAACCTGGCGGTGGTCGCTGCGGTCTGGGTCGGCGGCAAGACCGTGATTGCCGGCGACATGACGGTCGGCGAAGTGGTGGCGTCAATCAATTACCTCTCTTTCGCCCTGTTTCCGATTCTCATGCTCAGCGCCATGCTCGGGCCGATTGCCGCGGCGGACGCCTCGGCGCGGCGGATTCTCGAAGTTCTCGACACCGAAACCCAGCCGGTCCGCACCGCTGTCCGGCGACTCGACCGGCCGGAAGGGCGGATCGTTTTCGAGAACGTCTCGTTCCGCTATCCCGGCGACAGTTCCGAGCCGGTGCTGAGCGATATTTCTTTCGTCGCCGAACCGGGTGAGACCCTGGCCATCGTCGGCGCCACCGGCTCCGGAAAATCGACCCTGATCCACCTCATCCCCCGGTTCTACGACGTCAGCGCCGGGCGTATCACCTTTGACGGTATTGATGTGCGCGACCTCGACCCGGCCGCCTTGCGCCGACAGATCGGCATGGCTCTCCAGGAGGCGGTGCTCTTTTCCCGCAGCATCGCCGACAACATCCGCTACGGTTGCCGGGATGCCGGCGACGAAGAGGTGAGGGCCGCGGCCGGGGCGGCCCAGGCCGACGGTTTTATCGAAGCATTCCCCGCCGGCTACGCGACCCTGGTCGGCCAGCGCGGCGTGACCCTCTCCGGGGGCCAGCGCCAGCGCATCGCCATTGCCCGGGCGCTGCTGGTGAAACCAAAGGTGCTGATTCTCGACGACTCGACCAGCGCCCTCGACATCGAAACCGAAACCCGGCTGCAGGACGCTCTCGATGCGCTGCTGGCCGCTTCGCACAACTCCATCACCCGGATCATCGTCGCCCAGCGGATCAGCACGGTCCTGCTTGCCGACAAGATCGTCGTTCTCGATCAGGGGCGGATCAGCGCCGTCGGCAGTCATCGCCGACTGCTGCAGGAAAGCGCCGTCTACCGCGACATCTACCGCTCCCAACTCGGCGAGCCGTCGGTGGCGGAAAGGGAGTCCCATGACTGAAGCACGCGGCGGTCGGCGGATGAGCGGCCTGCCCGGTCCGGGCGGGCGGGGTCACGGTGGACGGGGTCCCGGCGGACAGAGCGTCGAACGGGCCAAGGATGTCCGCGGCGCGCTGCGCCGTCTGGCCGGCTATCTGCGGCCGCAGCGCGCCGCTATTCTGCTGGTGGCATTGATCGCCGCCCTCGGCACCGGCCTGGCCCTGACCGCACCGTACCTGATGGGCGCAGCCATCGATCAACTGGTCGGCCGCAACCTCGGCGGACTGGCGACCATGTCGCTGCTGATGCTCGCGGCCTATGCTTTTTCAGCAGTCGCCCAACTGGTCCAGGGAATGCTCCTTGCCGGGATCGCCCAGCGGGCCATGCGCGATCTGCGTGCCGCCCTCTTCGGCCGGCTTCAGAGCCTGCCTCTGAGTTTTTTCGACACCCGCCGCCAGGGCGACTTGATGAGCCGCCTGACCAACGACATGGACGCTATCAGCCGGGTGTTGACCGACAACGCGGCCCAGCTCTTCACCGGCCTGCTCACCCTGGTGGGGATTCTCGGGATTATCTTCGTTCTCAGCCCCTGGCTGGCCCTCGGCTCGATGCTGGTTTTTCCGCTGATGCTCGGCCTGGTCGGCGGCGTGGGCCGCCGGACCCGTTCGGCCTTTCGCGATTACCAGACGCGACTCGGCACACTCAACGCGGTGCTCGAGGAAACCTACAGCGGCCAGCACGTGGTCCTTGCTTTCGGCCAGGAACAGGCGGTACTGGAACAGTTCGACGAAGCGAACCGGGCGGTGCGCACGGTTGGAGTGAAGGCGATGACCCTGGCGCTGCTGGTGATGCCGATGATGGGAATCCTCTCCAACCTGAATGTTGCCGTGCTCTGCGGGCTGGGCGGCTGGCTGGCGCTCAAGGGGCTGGTGTCCATCGGCACCATTGCCGCTTTCATCACCTACTCGCGGCGCTTTGCCGAACCGCTGCGTCAACTCGGCGGTCTCTACAACCAGGTCCAGGCGGCCCTGGCCGGGGCCGAGCGAATCTTCCAGTTGCTCGACACCCCGCCCGAACCGGTCGATCCCGCCGAAAAAGAGCTGCCCCGCGTGACCGGTGCGGTCGACTTCGACCGTCTCACTTTCGCCTATGTCCCCGGTACGCCGGTGTTGCGGGATATCGCTTTCCATGCCGGTTCCGGCGAACGCATCGCCCTGGTCGGTCACACCGGCGCCGGCAAGACCACTCTGGTCAATCTGCTGTCGCGCTTTTACGAACCTCAGGAAGGAGCTATCCGTATCGACGGTATCGACATCCGCAGTGTTTCGCGCGACAGCCTGCGGCGCCAACTCGGCGTGGTCCTGCAGCAGTCCTTCCTGTTCAGCGAATCGGTGCGCGAGAACATCCGCTACGGCCGTCTCGATGCCGGTGACGAGGAGGTTGCCGAAGCGGCGCGACTGGCTTGTGCCGACGGATTTATCCGCCGGCTTCCCCAGGGTTACGACACGGTTCTTGCGGAGCGCGGCGGCAACCTTTCCGAGGGGCAGCGTCAGCTTGTCACCATTGCCCGGGCGATTCTGGCCGACCCGGCCATCCTCATTCTCGACGAGGCCACCAGTTCGGTGGATACGCGCACAGAGGTACAGATTCAGAAAGCTCTCGACGAACTGATGAAAGGGCGGACCAGTTTCGTCATCGCCCACCGGCTTTCGACCATCGTCCACGCCGACCGGGTGATCGTCATCGACGGGGGACGGGTGATCGAGCAGGGCACCCACGCGGAGCTGCTTGCCCGCGGCGGTGCCTACCGGCGGCTGTATGACGGCCAGTTCCGCGACCGCCGGGCGGTCACGGAGGCAAAGGTAAACAATGGGGTGGAAACGACCACCCCCGGAAGGTGACCGACACTTGGCCGGTCGGTCGGGACCTTGGGGTTAAGATCCGGAAATGGAGTGGGAACTCCGGCTGACTTTCAGGCCCGGCAAGAAAAGTCCGCTGACGGAGAGCGTCGGTCCGCGGCCGTTTGACTGTCCCGTAACCCCTTGTTGTGCGACCGCGGAACTGTTGCCGTACAGGCTTTGTGCTATGCTTTGCCGGTTTGCAGGCCCCGGAAACGCAATCCATGGATGGTGTAGGCAATGCCGTGTTGGCGGTTTTCCGGAACCGTATGCATGCTGTAGGCGTTGGTTTTCCGCGCCGTGTAAGTTGTCCCGTAAATTTTCAGGTCCTTGTCTGCCGCCGGGTTGACGCCGAATTCACCGCAGACTTTTTCATATTCGTCTCTGGCCAGGGCTTTTTTGGGGATCCTGTTGAAGCGCTGCATGTGCGCGATGAATTCCTCGGGATCGTCAACGGTAAAGCTGCGATAGGGCTTTTCGGGTTTGATTGTGGAATAGCTTGATTCGGCATAACGCCCCTCCGGCGTTTTTTCCATTGTCGTCCAGACTGTGGCCATTGTTTTTCCTTTCGTCCCGTCACTGCGTCGGGATGCATGATTTTACTTCGTTTTTTATCGAACCAAGTTAATCCAACAGATTCACAAAAGCAAATTCATTTCCCTGCGACTTCAGCGTTCCGCATTCGCGGACTTAACCATGTGCGACGATGAACCGGGTTCCGAAACGCGGACGCCGGGAACCCGGTTTTGTTTCCTTTCCGTTTGGTGGACACCGGCAGATCGGGCTATGCTGCCGGGCATGGCGAATCTTCACTCCAACATAAAAAAACTCTACGCTTTTTCTTTTTTGCAGATGAGCCTGTTCCCCATGGCCATCATCACCCTGTTCTGGAAAGACCGGATCGGCTTGAGTCTGGCCGAGATTCTGCTGCTGCAGGGGATTTTTGCCGTAGCCATGGTGATCATGGAGTATCCGTCCGGCTACGTCAGCGATCGGATCGGCTACCGCAAGGCGCTGAATTACGCGGCTCTGCTCGGGGTGGTCGGCTGGGGCCTGTACACCGTCGCCGAGTCCTTTGCCGGAGTCTTGATCGCCGAGATCGCCCTCGGCATATCCATGTCATTCATCAGCGGTGCGGACAACGCCCTGTTGTTCGAGAGCCTCAAGGGCACCGGTGAAGAGCGGGACTACGCCCGGCACCAGGGCAGGATGAACGGCGGAGGACAGATCGGCGAAGCCTGCGGCGCCCTGTTTGCCGGGCTGCTCTACGCAACCGCACCGCTGCTGCCGTTTTTGATCCAGGTCGGGGTCTGGATTCTGATCCTTATTCTGACCCGGACCCTGGTCGAACCGCCGCGCACGATCACATCAACGGCCGGCCATCTTGCCGAGGCCCGGCAGTCGACCCGTTACGCACTGCTGGACAACAAACGCCTGCGCTACACCATCCTTCTCAACCTGGTGCTGGGGCTCGCCTCGTTCTATCCGGTCTGGCTGATCCAGCCCTACATGCAGGACGGCGGCGTGCCGGTTGCCTGGTTCGGGCCGGTCTGGGCCGTCGCCAATCTGAGCGTTGCTCTGTTCGCCCTGACCAGCCATCGCCTGCATCTCAAGCTGGGCGACGGGCGCATGGTGCTGTTGTTCGCCGTACTGATCATCGGCGGTTTTCTGGGGTTGGGGCTGGTCGGCGGGTTATGGGGCTTTATCTTTTATTATCTGCTCACCTGCATGCGCGGACTGCGCGGGCCGATGCTGCTGAACCATGCCCAGCAGCAGATCCCCTCGGCCAACCGCGCCGGAATCCTTTCGCTGCAATCGCTTTGTTTTCGCCTCGCCTTTGTGTGCACCGGTCCGCTGATCGGCAAGCTGGCCGACAGATTCGGTGTGCAGCAGACCTTCCTGTTCCTCTGTTACGCCTTTGCCGTGATCCTGCCGCCGGTGGTCTGGCTGTTTCTGCGGCAGTTGAGGAAGGTTGCGCCCGGCTAAGCGCTGATCAACGGTCAGCGGCGCGTCGAGCGCCGGCCTGCCGCCGGATTCAAGGTGGCCCCGGTTTATGCTCCGGCCGGTTGACCTGCTTAAGGGGCGCTGTCCGGATGCTTGCGTCTGATGGCCTGGACCACTTCATCGAGCCGTTGCAGAAAACGCGAGCGATCGCTTTTTTTCAGCGGCGGCGGTCCCCCGGTTATCTCGCCGGCGTCGCGGAGTTCCGACAGCAAGTCCCGTGTTGCAACGGAACAGCCGATATTGTTTTCGGTAAACGGCTTGCCCGTGGTGCCGATCACATGGGCTTTCTTTTTCAGACACCGGCCGGCAAGCGGGATATCGGCCGTGATCACAATGTCGTCGGTCCGCACCTGCTCGACAATCCAATCGTCAGCCGCATCCGGGCCGTCACCCACAATTTCCAGGGCGATGTTCTGCCCGGGCGGAATCCGCATCCGCGAGTTGGCAACTAACGTAACGTCAAGGTGATAACGGTTGGCGACACGATACACTTCCGGTTTAACGGGGCACGCGTCAGCGTCGATGAAGATATGCAACAAACGGAAACCTTTCGCCGGTAAACAGGCCCGCCTGACGGTTGGGGGGCGCTGGTTTTTTTGCGTAAGGATACAGGGCCACATGGAATGGCGCCAGTTTAAAAAAGTATTCCGCACCCCTTCCCCGCTATCGCCTGTGCTCAGATCCGACTCCTCCCATTCCACCCTGTCTTTGAGGAGCGGCAGAGACCCGAATTAAATCGCCTGCCCGCCGGAGGCTTCGATGCGCTGGCCGTTGATCCACCCGGCCTCGTCGTCGAGAATGGCGGCGACGGCCCCGCCGATATCGTCCGGCAGTCCCACCCTGCCCAGGGCCGTGACTCCGGCAATCTGCTCGTTCACCTCTTTGCTGTCCCGCACCATGCCGCCGCCGAAGTCGGTTTCAATGGCGCCCGGCGCCAGGGTATTGACGGTGATGCGTCGCGGTCCGAGTTCCTTGGCCATGTAGAGCGTCAGGGTTTCAACTGCGGTTTTCATCGCCGCATAGGCGGCATGACCCGGCAAGATTATCCGGGTCAATCCGGACGAAATGTTCAGGATTCGTCCCCCGTCTTTGATCAGCGGCAGTATTTTCTGGCTGAGGAGAAACGGTGCCTTGAGGTGCTCTTTCATCATCCGGTCGAGATCCTCCTCGGTTGTGTCCATGAAGGATTTATAGCTTCCGCTGCCGGCGTTATTGATCAGGTAATCGAAATCGCGGCGGTCGAACTTTTCCTGCAGGACGGTTTTGACGGTCGCGGCAAAGTCCGCGAAAGTTTCCGCTGCTGCGACGTCGAGCTGCAGGGCCGCGGCCTTTTGACCTGTCGCTTCAATCGCTTTGACGACGTTTTCGGCCGCATCTTTGTTGCGGTTATAAGTGAGGATAATATCCCGGCCCTTTCCGGCCAGAGATAGCGCCATGTTTTTTCCCAGGCCGCGGCTGCCGCCGGTAATAAGCGTTATTTTGGACATGATCGGTCTCCTTTGGTTACCCTGGTTAAAAAGTATGGGAACTCGGCATTCTCTCCACAAATACCATTGGTATGATTCTGTCGCTAGTGGTCGTGGTTGTTTTTCGGAAACCGGGGACAAGTTCGGCGGGTGAATTTTGGGGACAGCCTGGTTGCGCGGGACAGAAGCAGAGACGCTGCCCTTGGAGCTTGAACGCAAAACGCCGGCGCTGTCCGTTTCTGCCGAGTGCTGAAACCCGGCCGTTGCCTGCACCGGGCCTTGCGGATTTTTGTCGGATCCGGCGAATCCGTTGCAGCATCATGCTCAAAATGAGACAGATAAATTTTAAGATCGCGACGGCACAACCCGTAAATGGGGCCTTTCAGGCTCAGCTTCTGTAAAGAGGCGTTGCAAATTTCCTGTCACATTGGAATTTTCGAATCCGATATCACACAGATATTGGAGCAGCTCCTGGGCGGTTTGTTGCAGTGATGCCTTCATTTCAGGGGGAGCTGCGGAAATCAAAGTGGCCAGAAAAAGATACTGAGCTTCAAGTTCAGCACATTTTATTTGCAGATCATAAATTTGTTTAGCCTGTTTATGAAGCCGGCCGGTCTGTTCGCAAATTTGAGAAGAAAGTTGTGGAATTATCATCATATTCTCCTCATGGAATAAGAATGAGCCTGGTTGAAAATAAAAATGGTATTGACGGAAAAATAGTTGCAAAAAAAAAGCCAAGGCGATTTCAAGATTGCCCGGCGCAGCGCAACGGGTCTGTCAATCGCAACGGCGGCCGTATGATAGTGGCTCTCCGGAAACGTGCCTTTGCGGTGGCGCGGTTTAAAAAAATCAATGAAATCGAACTGTAGCGGCAGGTGCTGAGGTGAAAAAGGCGCTCTGCATTGATGGCGCTGTGCGTGGAGAGCGGGGCGTGATCCGGAAAAAACAGTGAGGAAGGCCGCGTATGGTTTCCCTTCCCTGTTCAATTCAGTGGTTCGGTTTTTTCCCAAAACGGTGATTCTGCATAAATATCCGCGGGGACAGCCCTGACGGGCGGATATCCGGTTCCGCTCCATCTTTACCTGCTGCGGACCTGAACCGATTGCGTTGCGGCGGTGTGGATTGGCGACCGTCAGGCAAGGGTAGGCGCTATTGCGGACAGCGGTCGTCTGGCCACAATCCCCGCCAGAGTGCCGCCCTTTTTCGAGGGCTCCAGCCCTTCCTCGTGGACAAGGATCTCCCAGGAAGAAAAGATCTTCGGCAGTTCTCCCGGTTCCAGAACCATGTCGGGGGCAATCGAAAGAGGACTCCCCTGTCCGGCGCTGCTGAAGGTGCGAATGATCACGTACCCGCCCGGCCTGACGAGAGTTTTGAATCCGGCCAGCAGGGGACGGTAAAGGTAGTGGAAATCGATGAGCAGATCAAACGGTCCGGACGGCAGATCGGGGTCCGCTTGCTCCAGGTCGGTCAGTCCGGTGACGATGTCGACCCCGCGTCGCGCCGCCTCCTGTTCCAGCTGTCGCAAGGCGACCGCGGAATAGTCCAGGGCGGTGACGCGGAATCCCCGTTCAGCCAGGAAGATCGCATTGCGGCCGCGACCGCAGGCGACATCCAGCGCCGTTCCGGGCGCAACCAGGGCCAGGTGCCGATCCAGCCAGGGATCGACCCGCCACCCGTTGCCGGAAGCTTTGTCGGCCCAGCGGTCATTCCATTTGTCGGCGTCGTAACGCATGTTGCCGCCTCGCGCTGTCATTATTTCATGAACAAGACCGCCGCCAACGTCCGCGGCATAGTCAATCGCTCGCGGTACATGATAACCGAGAGCATGATCGCGACAATAAAATGCATGCCGGTGAGCAGGGCGATAATCCCCAGCAGCAACGCCATCAGGCTGAGAAAATACCGGGTTTGCATAACGGTTTCGTGGCTTGCCTTCCGGCCGGGAAAGGAAGCGGACCGATGAGCGATATCAACTGATAATAATGTCATCCAACGAGCGCTTGGGCACGTAGTGAACCCCGGCTTCGTCGCGGTAATAACGGATACTGCCGTCCTCTCCCGGCGGCACGATCCGGACCTCCTCTTTGGGTTTGCCGATGGCGATGACCAGCAACAGTTCGTAACGCTCGTCCAGAGCCAGGGCTTGGCACAGCTGCGGCCGTTGAATGTTCATGAAGATACAGCCGCCCAGGCCTTTTTCAACTGCGCCAAGCAAAATATTCTGCGCTGCAATGCCCTGATCAAAGGAGCAGTTTTTGCTGATCCGGCGATCCAGCACGACGACAATGTAGCCGGCGGGTTTTTCCCCCTCTTCCGGTCCGTCCCAGTCCTGCAGATAGCCGGCCCAGCCGAGTGCGGCAAAAATCTTTTCATTCATTTCAGCGGTTGTGGACAGGATGTACTTCAGCCCCTGCAGGTTGGCCCCGCTTGCCGACAAGCGGGCGAGATCGACCAGGTCGCGTAATTCACCCATGGTCACGCGGTGATCCTGAAAAAATCTTCGATAGGATCTGGTTTTCATCACAAGTTGTTTCATGTTCATGAGGTTCTTCGCTCCTTTGCGGCTCGGATCAACTTAACCTGTCAAGGCGACAAGATAAATCTATTTTTTAAGCCCTTCTTCCGGTCCCGGAACAGGGCGTCCGGGCGCAAAAGGCCGCAAGATCGTTTGGACCTTCGTCACTCCTGTACGGTCAGTCCATTCATGCCGTTGTTGAAACTGTGTCGCCGGATAAGTTCGGGAATGTCGATCAGCGGCTTTTTCACGGCGATGACGAAGGTTTCCGTCACGGCCGCAGCAGTGATTAAGGGGGCAAGTTGCGTTGCAACCCAAGGCAGGGTTGCGCTGCAAACGATCTCCTCCCGCAACGCTCTGAACGGAAAGGACGACATGAGCCGATTGCGGAGGTTAACACATGCCGTCTGGTCCTGCCGGGAGCACATTGCCCGGGTTCCCAAGTCTCGCTTCCGTGTCTTGGCAGGCGAACCGGCCCAGGAGATTCGAGTGTATCCGCAACTCGCACGGCATTTTTTCTTTGCGCCAAGGACGCTAAATAACTTCGTTCCGATCCCTCTGATAACTCAAGAATAAAGGAAAGGCGGGGAAGAAAGCGATTCTTCCCCGCCGGTAACGAGATGTTTCTACGGCTTGTTCAGACGGAAATCAGGTTAGCGCTGCATGGCGCTCAGGAACCAGAGATTCTTGGCGTAGCCCGCCGCATGCTCCTCCATCATGGCCACGGTGGAAAAATCCCCTGCGGCGTCGGCCAGGGCGCGGATTTCCACGGCCAGCTGCTTCATTTGCTCCATGTCTTCCTTGACCATGCCGATCACTTCGCCGGACGAGAAGTCCCGCGCCGGGATCTCCCGGATCGAGGCCAGCTTGGCATATTCGGCGGTCGTTGCCGCCGGGCTCTGGCCCTGGATCTTCAGCTGCTCGGCCACATCGTCAAATTTTTCGAAGGCATCTTCATACATTTCTTCGGTGAACTTGTGAACGGGCATAAACTGCTCGCCGGTGACGTTCCAGTGCAGGTTGTGAAGTTTGACATTCCAGACATGCAGATTGGCGACATATTCATTCATTTTTGCAACTTTGCTCATGACGATCTCCTTTGGTTCGTTGAGTTGGTTTGTCGTATTTATCAACTTTGCTTTCACTTCTTTATTAAGCAAGGGCTATGCCACATTTTTTGAAAAGACAATATGCCTTTTAAAATCAACAGGTTGTAAGATTTTTTTTTGGGGGGGATGCGCAACCTGCCTTGACTTCCAACGCTATTTCGTTGCAGCATGCAATGATATGCCGTTGTTTTGGGAGCAGGTAACGATATTTCGTTCTTGATGCGGTTGTTCATGAATGCTTTGTCGTGAACAGCCCGGGTGAAAGGTGAGCAGGATATGGACCGGCAAATATTCTCTCCGGGATCGGCGGACAAAGTTCTGGAACTCATTCTTACCGCCCTGCGCGACCTGGTCGATTACGAACTGGCCGTGATCCTCAAGTTGACCGCAACCAATACCCTGGTGGTGCAAAAAGCCCAGGGCCCGCTGGTCAACGACCGGATCAGGAATTTCAGCATCGATCTGAGCCGCCGCCGGGATCTGGCCCGCATTATCCGCTTCGACCAGCCGCATCTGTTCGATGAGCATGAGGAGCACGAAGATACCTACGAAGACCTGCTGGAACTGCCCGAGGAACACTCCTGCCTGGTGGCTCCCCTGCACATTCACGACACTCCCATCGGGCTGCTCACCCTGGACCACACCGCCTGCAACATGTTTTCTCCGGCCATCGTCAAGTTCATCGGCACGCTTTCCCGATTGATCGCGGTGATTATCGCCCAGAACGAATCCAGCCGATACCTCGATACCCTCAGACGCGACCTGACCCGGGAGCGCAACATCCTGCTGACCCGTGAGGCCCCTCAGTTCCAGAACATCATCGGCAATTCTCCGGCCTGGTCCCGTGTGGTCGACCAAATCAAGATCGTGGCCGAATCCGACCTGCCCGTGTTGATTTACGGCGAGACCGGAACCGGCAAGGAGCAGGTGGCGCGCACCATCCACAAGCTCAGTCCGCGCAGCGACAAGGCTTTTGTGACCCTGAACTGCTCGGCGCTGAATGCAAGTCTGGCGGAAAGCGAACTCTTCGGCCACGAGAAGGGCGCTTTTACCACGGCCGTCGCGCAACGCAAGGGGCGGTTCGAGATCGCGGACGGCGGCACCCTGTTCCTGGATGAGATCGCGGATCTGCCGATGGAGATCCAACCCAAACTGCTGCGGACCCTGCAGGAAGGCACCTTCGAACGGGTGGGCGGCGAAACCACGCGTTCCTGTGACGTGCGGATCATCGCGGCGAGCAACATGGACCTGAAGGAAAGAACCGCGACCGGGCACTTCCGCGAGGATCTGTATTATCGGCTCGGCGTCTACCCGCTGGAGCTTCCCCCGCTCCGCCGACGGGAGGATGATATCATCCTCCTGACCCATCATTTCATCCGGCAGGAAGCGCGCAGGGGCGGAATCCGTCCCCCGGTTCTCAGCGAAGAGGCGGTCACGGGCCTGCTGAGTCATCCCTGGCCCGGCAACGTGCGCGAACTGCAGAACGCCATCAGCCGCAGCGTGCTTCTGGCCAAAGAAGGCGTGATCGAATACCGTCACCTGGGTCTGAATCACACTACGGCCGCGCCGGCGGCCCCGCCTTCCCGCAACCGACCGGCAATAAGTTCCGCTTTGCCGGTCCCGTTTCCGACCTTGGAAAGTCTGGAAAAAGGCCACATCGAAAACGCCCTCATCCGGACCGGCGGTAAAATCTACGGCTCGGACGGCGCCGCCACCCTGCTGGACATGAAGCCGACCACTTTGCAAAGTCGCATCAAGAAACTGAACATCAACCGGCGGGACTATTCAAGCGGTCGGAGTTGACCGGGAAACGGTTTGCTCAACCGTAACCGCAGCCGCTCGACCGCTCCGCGCCTGGGCCTGGCGCTTTGTGTTTCCGGCGGGCTTCTTCCTCCCCTCGGACCGGCCTCCGGATAATGCCGCCAGGGCGGTTTTCGCGGCCCGCTCGACCGCACTGCGCCGGTCCGATCCGCCTGCCTTTTTTCCTCAACCCGGTCATTGACGAGCGCTGTTTTGGTGATAATGTAAGGGGGGTTGCAGCGACCGTTGTCCGACGTCTGGTTCTGCAACTGTCTTCTTTCCGTTTCTTTCTCTTTTTTACTTTATGCCAGAGGTGATGCTCATGAATAAAACCATCCGTACACAGCAGAATCCCGACAGTGAAATCCCGACCGGCGCGGCCCTGCTTCACGACCCGCTGCTGAACAAGGGAACTGCGTTCACCGAGCAGGAACGCGCCGAACTGGGCCTCAAGGGACTGCTCCCTCCGAAAGTATTCACCATGGAGGAACAGGTGGCCCGGGTCGTTGAGAATTATCGTCAGAAAAAGACCGATCTGGAGCGGTATATTCACCTGGCGAGTCTGCAGGACCGTAACGAGACCCTCTTTTATCGGGTGCTGATGGATAACCTCGACGAACTGATGCCGATCGTCTACACCCCGGTCGTCGGTCAGGCCTGCCAGCAGTTCGGCCATATTTTCCGGCGCCCGCGGGGGCTCTATATTCCCTACAACGAGAAAGGCAACATCGCTGAGCTGCTGAAAAACTGGCCGCATCAGGACGTTCGCGTCATTGTCGTCACCGACGGCGAGCGGATTCTCGGCCTCGGCGATCAGGGCGCGGGCGGCATGGGCATTCCGGTGGGCAAATTGTCGCTTTACACCGCCTGTGCGGGGATTTCACCGGCTCAATGCCTGCCGGTCATGCTCGATGTCGGCACCGAAAACGAAGGTTATCTGCGCGACCCACTCTATCTCGGTATCCGTCAACACCGGGTGCGCGGCCGGGAGTTCGACGAGTTCGTCGCCGAATTCATTACCGCCGCCCAGGAAATCTGGCCCAAGGTTCTGGTCCAGTTTGAGGATTTCGCCAATCTCAACGCTTTCCGCCTGCTTGATCAATGGCGCGACAAGGTCTGCACTTTTAACGACGATATGCAGGGGACCGCTGCCGTTACCCTGGCCGGTCTGTTCTCCGCATTGCGGATCACCGGAAAGACTCTGGGCGAACAAAAGATCCTGTTCCTGGGCGCGGGGGAGGCCGGGATCGGGATTGCCGACCTGATCGTGGCAGCGATGGTCGATGAAGGGGTGCCGCTGGAAGAGGCGCGGCGGAAATGCTGGTTTGTCGATTCCAGGGGCCTGGTGGTGAAAAGCCGCGACAACCTGGCCGAACACAAGCTGCGTTACGCTCACGACTTCCCTTATGCCGAGGCCTTTATCGATGCGGTCAAGGCTCTTGAACCGACCGCCATTATCGGCGTGTCGACGATCCCCAAATCATTCACCCGCGAAGTTGTCGAAACCATGTCCTCGTTGAACGAAAGACCGATTGTTTTCGCGCTTTCGAACCCGACTTCGAAATCGGAGTGTTCGGCGGAAGAAGCCTATACCTGGTCCGACGGGAAAGCCATTTTCGCCAGCGGCAGCCCGTTTCCGCCCTGCGCCTACAACGGCAAGACCTTCGTTCCCGGACAGGGAAACAACGCTTACGTTTTCCCCGGTATCGGTCTGGGCGTGGTTGCCAGCGAGGCGGCGTACATCAGCGATCGCATGTTCGCCCAGGCGGCCCGGGCATTGGCCCAACAGGTGCTGGAGAGCGACCTCGACATGGGCCGGATTTATCCCTCGCTGACGCGTATCCGCGAGGTTTCCGCCCATATCGCCGCAGCGGTTGCCGAGGTGGCGTTCAAGGATGGACTGGCACGGATAGAAAAACCGGATGACCTGCTTGAATATGTGCGTTCGACGCAATGGGAGCCGCGTTACGAAAGTTTTGCCTGACCTGTGCGTGCGGAATGAAAACGGGCCGACCCGGAGCAACCGGGCCGGCCCGGCCGATCCGTTGGAGCAGCGGCTGTTCCGGAGGATTATGGCTTTTTGCCGAGTTCATTCAGGGCGGCCAAAGCCTCGGCCGCTTTGTCTACCGGGACGAAAATGTGATCGTGATAATAGGCGGCCATGACATTGGCGCTGATGCCCCTGGCCGCGAGCGCGGCGGCGACGGCCGCGGTCAGGCCCACGGCTGCGAGGCTGGAATGCACCTGCAGGGTCAGCAGGCTGAAAACCTCTGTAAATTCGATCTCCGCTTGCCGGGCGGCCGCTTTCGGCAGGACCAGCGTCAGCCCTTCCGCTTCCCGGAAGCAGGCAATGGGCTTGAGGTGCCGGAAAGCGCTGTAAGGGCCGTCGACAGTGCAGAAAACGTATTCACCGTCTGCGAGTTGCGGTGACAAAGAGCTTAATAATTCGTCCAGATCGACAATGCCTGCCACGCTTCATTCTCCTTTGTTGACGATAACCCTCTGCGCAGATGGGGGCATCGGTTTTTTCACGCCGGGCGCCAGACCGGCAACCGGCCGGTATCTTCATAAAGAGGTTTGCCGAATTCATCGCGGCGTTCGCTGAAATAGTGAATTCTGGCGGGAAAGTAGTGCCGATGGTGGGGCAGCATGCGGGCGAACTCCTCCCGGCAGGGGCGGCGGAAATCTTCGGCGCTCAAGCGCGGATAGCGCTTGCGGCAAACATCGATGATGCGGTCGAAGAAGTGATTCCCCATGAACTTGTCATAAACGATACTGTGAAAATGTCCGGACTCCATCCGGTTGTAGCTGTTGATGGCGCCATCGGACAGGCCCAGTTCGCGGCGCCGGCGCATGTCGATGCCGACGCTCAGATCGCGGTGGACGATCCTGCGGATCTGCCTGCTGCTGATCGATTTCGAACAGCGTATTCTGCGCGTGGGGTTCCAGCAGATAACCGAAATTGACGAAGCAGGCCACCCAATGGCGGATGATCGGCAGCATGATATGTTCCAGAACATCGCCGCGGGGATCGGCGGCACTGATCAGTTCGAACAGCAGCGGCGCTTCGGTTCGGGCAAACAGGTCGCGGCCGTAAAGAGCGAACCCGGGCACCAGCAGGCATTCCGCGTCGAGTTCCGGGAACGGTCGCATGTCGCGCACCAGGTAGCCCCAGTTTTCGCCGCGCGGTGAGGCGGCGGCAAGGTTTTTGTGGGTAACGCCGATGACTTCGCGCAAAAAGGCGAAGTCGGCGTCAAGCCGATCGATCCCGGCCTCGAGTTCGCGGGAGACATTGATCGCCTGCTCGATGACTTCATCGCGCATGCGGCGGTCATAACGCGAAACCCGAAACGGAAAATGAACCTTGAGCGCATGTTCCGCCGTCGTATCCGGTACCAGCAGTGTCCTGGTCGAAGCACTGGGCGACACGGCTATCGGATCATGCGGTTGTCCGGATTCAAGCAGCGCGGCGACATAAGGGTCCGTTCTCTGTTCGGCCAGAACCTGGGGGTGGACGCAGAACAGGGCATGTCGATCGGCGAGGTATTTTTCCGCCAGTTCCGGCGCGGGATTTGCCGTGTAGATATTCAGTTTCCCGCGCGGGAGAGAAAAGCACGGCAACTCGAAAGAGGTCCGGCGGGCGCCGGGTTGATACTCTTCCCGGGCTTCGGAATATGCGGCATAACGACTGTAGGTTCGGGTGCCTTCATTACAGTATCTTTCCAGGTAGTTCAGATGTTCGATGCGTTTCGTCATATGTGATCCCGGCGGGAGATTGAAAAGGTTGAACGGTCAAATGGCGCGCGTTATTTATTTTTGCGGTTTAAAATCCGGCCTCGGAGCGGCGTTGCAAAAACCGTTTGAACTCTGTTCAACAATACAGGAAAAGCCTTCCTCCCGCCAACAGCGGCGGGACGCTTTTCCGCGCTATGGTCGGTTTTTCAGGCCGCCGTGCGCTTTTTTCGGGACGGCATCTTTCCCGATCACACAGCAGGTGTTTTTTTTGCTATGCTGACAGCCCCAATTCATGTTCCGGAGTTTGCAGATATGGAACCGACATTAACCAATCAGGATGTGCCGCGCTATACGCAGCGGCCGTTGCCGGCATACCGCCACCTGCCGTTTCGGAACCCGCACCCTTTTCTGGATCGGGACGGTCATTCCTACGGCGAAGTATTGACCCCGTCGGCCTGCTTCGATACGGAAAACTGGCGCGTTCACGAAGACTATCTTTATGCCGTCGACCTGTTCAACCACGGCTTCTGGTGGGAAGCCCACGAGCGCCTGAAACAGGTCAGCATCGGGGCCGGCCGGGAATCGGCGACCGGGCGCTTTGTGGAAGGCCTGATCCAGGTGGCCGCGGCCCTGCTCAAACTGTATATGAATGAACCGGCTCCGGCCCGGACGCTGGCCGATCTCGGGCTGAAAAATCTTCGCCGGGCGGAGCGGAACCCCTACCTCGGTATCGATGCGGCAAGTCTGCAGGATGCGGTCAATAAAGCCCTTGCTGCGGAGAACCCGGAATATCCCAGCATTCGCCTGATCGATCCGGGAGTGCATTGAGATGCGGAAATCGATTATTATTCTAGGGGTGACGATAGTTCTGGCCGGGCTGCTCTGGCCCTGGTTGAGTAAGCTTCCTTTCGGGCGGCTGCCCGGGGATATTGTTATCGACAAGCCGGGATTTAAGCTGTTTTTCCCGATTACCAGTATGCTGCTGGTCAGCGGTTTGATCTCGCTGCTCATGTGGCTGTTCAGGAAGTAAGGTTGACTTATGCGACGCAGAGAAAAAATGCTCACCGAAATGGCGGATATCGAACGAATTTTGCGTTCCGGCCGGGATTGCCAGCTGGCTTTTACGGCGGAACCGGCGCCCTATATCGTGACCCTGAATTACGGTTATGCCGATGGCGCGCTGTATTTTCATTCGGCCGGGGAAGGACGAAAAATCGAACTGGCTCAAAGTCCGGCTGCCGTCGGTTTCAGCGTTTCGATCAATCTTGGGATTATTGAAGGAGAGAGCGGCTGCAACTGGAGCACGCGTTACCAGTCGGTGGTCGGTTACGGCCGAATCCGGTTCCTGGAAACAGCGGAGGAAAAGCGGCGGGGACTGGATATCATCATGGCGCAATATTCACCGGGCCGCTTCAGTTATCCCGACAAGACGCTGGCCGCGACCAGCGTTTACAAGCTGGTGATCAGCGAGATGACGGCGAAACAGTCGCAGGTCGACAATTAACCCGCTCTTCTGCTGCAATCGCCCTGGTCCTTCTTTCCGCGGGCTTGGCGATTGCGCCACGAACCGCTCATGAATAAAGCGGGCTGACGGGAATTATTCGGTGCGGATATCGATTATCGCCGCTATGGCCAAAAACCGGGTTATCGGTCGCCGGGGCTCTCTGCCCTGGCATCTGCCGAGCGATCTGCGCCGTTTCCGGGAATTGACCATGGGGCATACCCTGCTGATGGGGCGACGGACCTTCGAGGCGATCGGGCGGGCGTTGCCGGGCCGCAGGACGATCGTGCTCAGTCGCGATCCGCGTTATCGCGCCCGGGGATGCGATACGGCCGCCGATATCGCCGCCGCACTCGCCCTGGCGGCCGCTGCCGAAGAACTTTTTGTCTGCGGCGGTGCCGAGGTTTACCGGCAGCTGTTGCCCCGGGCGGAGCGGATATTCCTGACCGAGATCGTGGCCGGGTTTGCCGGGGATACTTTTTTCCCGGCATGGCCGGAGCAGGACTTCGAACGGCTTGAAAGCCGGCTGATCGGGGACGTTTACAACTATCGTTTTTCCGTCCTGGTGCGGCGGGAAAGTTTGCGAAATGACGAGCGGAACTGAAAGAACGAGGAAACGATGAGCAGATATCTTCTGGTCGGGACGGCTTTGCTGCTGTTGAGCGCCTGCGGTCCGCAGACCTACAATTACAGTTCGGTGACCACGGAATTGCCGCAACTGGTGGTGACCGCCGATGCCGTGATCCGGACCCCGCCGGATCTGTTGCGCCTGAGCCTGGGGGTGATTACCGAGGACGTGGACGCGGGAGCGGCACTGGCGGACAACAACCGGCGCATGGCCGCGTTGATGGCGCGGCTGGAGGATACCGGCCTGACCGCGGATGATCTGGCCACGGGGCAATTTCAGATCCGGCCCCAGTGGAGTGTCCCCCCGCGCCCGACCCCGGCCAACTGGCAACGGCAAATCGTCGGGTACCAGGTCAGCAATGAACTGCTGGTGGTGACGAAACGCATCGATCTGGCCGGCGATCTGATCGGTCTGGGCCAGCAGGCGGGCGCGAACCGGATCGGCGCTTTGGAATTCTCTGTGGCCGACCCCGAGCTTCACCGTCTTCAGGCCGTCACTCGGGCGACGAAAAAGGCGAAACGCAAAGCCGAGACCCTGGCAGCGGCGGCCGGGGTCAAATTGGGCGAGATCGTGTCCCTGTCACTCGATTCCGCGGCGGCGCCCTATGCTCCCAAGGTCATGATGGCCGAAGCGCGTTCACTCGGGGCCGACAGCGTGCCGGTTGCGGTCGGCACGGTCGACATCCGCAGTGGAGTCCGAATCGTCTATCGCCTGGTGAATCCTTCCTTATCGGGACGAAAACAATGAACGGAATCGCAATCAATTACAATGAAACGGCAAGTTTCGACGTCGACCCGCAGCGCGGTTTTACGCCTTTATGCCCGGATGAGCTGCCGGTCGCCGGCGGCGACGAAATCGCTCCCGAACTGAATGCGCAAGCGCACTTCGCCCGGTTGCGGCTGGTCAGCAAGGATTGCCATCCCGCCGTCGCGCCCTGGGTTGCGGCAAGCGCGGACGAAGTCATGCAACCGGTTGAAGGCAACTATCCGGATCTGGATATCAAGTGGCCGCCGCATTGCGTCGTCGGTACCGAGGGCAACCGCCTGATCCCGGGCCTGCCGGAAGAAGCGGATTACGATCTGGTGATCGAAAAAGGCCGGGATCCGCTGCTGCATCCCTATGGCGCCTGTTTCCAGGATCTGCGGGAAAACAAAAGCACCGGAGCGATCGAATGGCTGCGTCGGCAGGGTGTCGACACGATTCTGCTGGGCGGCCTGGCGACCGACTACTGTGTCAAGA
Source organism: Geopsychrobacteraceae bacterium (assembly GCA_963676555.2). GTDB lineage: Bacteria > Desulfobacterota > Desulfuromonadia > Desulfuromonadales > Geopsychrobacteraceae > BM522. Next base: position 273,418 of record CAXXGL010000017.1, on the reverse strand, counting down.
CCACCGGCCTGCAACTGTTGCGCGCCGGATTCCGCGTTATTCTCAACCTGGCGGCCTGCCGCGGGGTGGCGGAGGAGACTTCAGCCCGGGCGCTCGAAGAACTGCGGAAGGCCGGGGCGGAAATTATCGCCGCCAGCAGCGAACTGGTTCGGCAATGAAGCCGGAGGGGGATGATCGTCGGCTGATCGACAGCCTGCTGGATACCGATCTCTACAAACTGACCATGCTGCAGGCTTTTTATCATGCGCCCGAATTCCGCACCGTCGACGTCGAATGGAAGTTTGCCTGCCGCAATCGCGGCGCTTTCAATCTTGCCGAATTGATTCCCGAAATCCTGCAACAACTGGAACATCTCTGTACCCTGTCCTTTCGGGATGATGAACTGGAGTATCTGGCCGCCTTTCCGTTTTTCACTCCCGACTTCATCGAATTCCTGCGCATTTTCCGTCTCGATATGCGCTTCGTTTTCCTCCGGCCGCGGGGGGAAGATATCGATCTGCGCTTTCGCGGCCCCCTGATCCATGTCACCCTGTTTGAAATCTATGTGCTTGCCATCATCAGCGAGTTGCACGGCTTGCGGCACTGTTGTCATATCGATCAGGAACTGAGGCGCGAGCGATTGATGCAGAAGATTTCGTTGCTGCGGGAGCAGGGCCCGCTGCCGGGGTTCTCGTTTGCCGATTTCGGTACCCGTCGGCGCGCCTCCAGGGACTGGCAGCGGGAGGCCCTGCAGACGGTACAGCGGGAGTTGGGACCCTGTTTTTCCGGAACCAGCAACCTTCAATTCGCACGCGAACTCGATCTGGTGCCGATCGGCACCATGGCCCACGAATGGTTTCAGTGCTGGCAGGCCATCACCCGGCTGTCCGATGCGCAGAAAGCGGCGCTGGAAGGTTGGGTGCGCGAGTATCGGGGGCGCCTCGGCATTGCCCTGACCGATTGCTATTCCATGGATTCCTTCATCCGCGATTTCGCCGATCCCTATTTCGGCAAGCTCTACGACGGATTGCGTCACGACAGCGGCTCGCCGTTCATCTGGGGGGAAAAGGCCTTAAGCATGTACCGCGACATGGGCATCGATCCGTCGACCAAGACCCTGGTTTTCAGCGACCGCCTGACGGTGCCGAAAATGCTTGAAATCTACCGTTATTTTCACGGGCGTACGAAAGTTTCTTTCGGCATCGGCACCAACCTCACCAACGACGCCGGCTGTCCGCCCCTGGATATGGTGATCAAGCTGGTGGCCGCCAACGGCAAGCCGGTGGCGAAAATTTCCGACGAGCCGGGCAAGAGCATGTGCGAAGATCCGCAATACCTGGCTTACCTGGCGTCCGTCTACGGCATCGACAGCCTGGCGGCGGCCCGATGAAACCTGTTGACATCATTGTTGTCGGCGGCGGCCCGGCCGGAATTTTCGCCGCCGGTTTCGCCGCCCTGGAAGGCGCCAGGGTGCTGCTGCTGGAAAAGAACCGGCGGTGCGGCGCCAAGCTGCTGCTGACCGGGAAAGGGCGCTGCAACCTGACCCATGACGAGAGCGATCCGCGGCGTTTGTGCACGGCTTTCGGTCCGCGGGGGAAAAGCCTGCTGACCGCGCTCTATGCGTTCGACGTGGAAGCGACCATCGATTTTTTCCGGCGTCGCGATCTGGCGCTGACGGTTGAACGCGGGGCGCGGGTGTTCCCGGCCCGGGGCAGGGCTGCGGACGTGCAACGGGTGCTGGACGATTTTCTCAGGACCGCGGGCGTGAGCTTGAGAACCGCCTGCCCGGTCAAAAAGCTGATCGTCGCCGACAACCGGATCAAAGCGCTGGAAACCGCTCAGGGAACCTTCTCCGCCGAGCGTTTTGTTTTTGCCACGGGAGGGCTGTCCTATCCGGAAACCGGCTGCACCGGTGACGGTTATCGTTGGGCCGGGGAAACCGGCCACCGACTGGTCGAGCCGCAGCCGGCTTTGGTTCCGCTCCGGTTGCAGGAAGACTGGACCCGGGAAGTGAGCCGTTTCAACCTGAAAAACGTGCGGATTCAAGCGGTTCAGGACAAAAAGATTTTAAGCGAACGGTTCGGAGAGGCGTTTTTTACCCGTGACGGTATCGGCGGGCCGATTATCCTCGACTTGAGCGCGACCGTTCGCGACGCCCTCAAACAGGGGGCGGTCAGCCTGCTGCTGGACCTGAAACCGGCGGTCGCCCCGGACCTTTTCGACAAACGGCTGCTGCGTGAATTCGAAGCCCAGGGCCACCGGGATTTTCGCAACGCTCTCGCCGCTCTGCTGCCGCAAGCGCTGATTCCGCTGTTCGTGCGCCTGTCCGGAATCGCCCCGCAACGGAAATGTCATTCGATCACTCGGGCGGAGCGCCGCACCCTGCTCCAATTGTTTAAAAATCTGCCCCTGCGGGTGGCCGGGGTCGGCGATTTCAGCAAGGCGATCGTCACTTCGGGCGGAGTGTCCCTGCGCGATATCGATATGCGCACCATGCGTTCGCAGCAGGTTGAAAACCTCTATTTTGCCGGCGAGATGATCGACCTCGACGGGCCGACCGGCGGCTATAACCTGCAGTTGTGCTGGTCGACCGGCTACCTTGCCGGGATCAGCGCGGCAAAATAGATTCTTGTTTTAAGCTTTTTTCCGTCAGTGCCTTCCACAGCTTGGCATAGGGCAGTTGCCGGAAGTCGATGCTCAGGTGCCCGCGGCGGTCCGCCAGGGCAAAATCGCGCTTGAACAGCGACCGCTCGATCCCCTTCATGTGCAGCGCCCCCCAGGGAATGACCAGGTGGTCGTACTTGTTCAAGGCTTCCGGCAGGTAGCCGAGGACATGTTGATTGCGCTTGTCGAGCAGGTCGCGCATGATGATGCGGTTGATGTCCGCCGGTGTGTTCTGTTGCGCCCAGCGACTGAATTCCAGGTACCCGGCCAGCGGCGATTCGTTGTTGAGGACATATTTGGCCAGGGCGTTAAGCACCTCGATCGTCAGCGGATCGAACTCCCGCAGGTCGATATCGGCCGGCAGCAGATCAACGGCCGGTGGCGGACCCGTTGCCCGCTCATGCAACTGCGCCGGGCTGATGAGGCGGCCTTGAAAAACATTGTGCTCCTGGGCCGTCAGGCCGAGCAGATCGGCGATCCGGCGGTAGGAAAAATGTTCCTTGAGCCGTCCGTCCCGGTCCGTCACCCCTTCCAGCAGAATCAGCGTCCGTTCCGGCGGGATGGACGCCGTCAGGGCGGAGTAATACTCCGGCTGCGCCAGGTGGATCATTCCCGCCAGCCGGATCTGTTTGCCGGCCTGAACATACGTCCGTTCTTCCAGATAGAGGCCGTTGGGTTTCAGGTGGACGAATCCCGCGCTGCCGGATTCGATCAGGTTGCCCAGCAGGGAAAAGCCGATGATCGCCGCCAACAGCGGGAAAACGAGCGGAGCGGCGAGGCAGAACAAGACGAAACGCCGCAGGCTGAACGCCGGTCCGGCGAACTGGCCGGCCGTCAGCAACAGGCTGCGACCGTTCAGGGTCCGGTTGAGGTTGAGGCAGATCAGGCCGAGCAGCAGTTGCGCGACGGCGGCAAGGAGTTGATATTTCGCGCCGAACCAGTTTTCCAGCGGCCAGAAATCGACCAGACTCCAGAGCAGCCACAGCTGCGGCGGCAGCAGAACCGGCAGCGGCAGGTTGCGGTTGAAGGCGAACCCCGGAAAGAGCAGGCCGGCGCAGAGAAAACAGAGCAGTCCTATGGCCTGGGCGGGGAACGCCGGGATGTCGAGTGCGGGATAAAGCCGCGCCGCCGCGTAAATGAAGCGGGAAAAGGCGGCGACGAGAAAAAGGATCAGGAAACAGTTGGCCAGGCGCCGCATGATTATCTGCATCGGCTGTGCTCCCGCGTCTGCATCCGCCGGTTGATGCCGGTACGGCGCACCGGTTCGCCGTCGTGGAACCGGGGGGCGTTCAACCGGTAACTCCGGCTTTGCAGCGGGTATTCCATGCCGCCCGGCTCCTCGAAAGGCACACGCTGAAGATAATGAACGTTCATCCTTCCCTCGAGATGGGGGAAATAAAATCCGGGTTTGACGGTTGTGTTTAAATGCTGAAGCCTTATGCTATAACATAATCAAACAACAAAACATTTTAGGGGAGATGATAGCATGAAAATAATATTAAAAATATTGCTTGTCCTGGTGGTTCTGGTGGTTGTCATTGTCGGCGGAGCGTTTTTCTATGTCGACAAGATCGCTAAAAAAGCGATTGAACAGGGCGGCGAAGTCGCTTTGGGCGTGCCGACCAGCCTGGGTGACGTGCATATCTCGCTGTGGGGCGGGGAGGCGTCCCTGACCGGGCTGAACGTATCCAACCCGCCGGGATTTCAGGCCCAGACCTTCCTCGGGCTCGGACAGGGCGATGTCGCCGTCTCGCTCGGCTCGCTTCTGGGCGATACGGTGCGGATACCGCGCGTCAGCCTCAGCAACATCAGGGTGAACCTGGAGCAAAGCGGCAAGAAAAACAATGTGGAACCGATTCTGGCCCGGGCGAAAAGCATGTCCGGCTCGCAAAGCCGGCCCGCGCCTCAACCGGCGGAAAAAAGCGGCAAGAAATTCATCATTGAATATTTCTCCCTCGACGATGTTCAGGTCAGTGCTGCTCTGGATGTTTTCGGACAGTCGTCCAAGGTGAATCTGGTGCTGCCGAAGATTGAACTGCGCAACCTGGGGGCCAAAGAAGAGGGCCTGCCCATGGCGGAGCTGGTGCAGAAAGTCGTTCAGGCCGTGCTGAGCGCCGCGCAAAGCAGTTCCGCCGAGCTGTCGCCGTTGCTGGCGCAGTTGTTGGGGGGGCAGTTGCAGGGCCTTGAGGGGATCAAGACCGAAGTTATCGGCCAGGCCAGGGCTCAGGTCGAGCAAAAAGCCGAAGAGGTGCAGCGGCAAATTCAGGAAAAGGTTCAGGATGTCACCAAAGACGTACCGCTGCCGGCCGAGGTGGATAAGGCGGTCGGTGAGAAAACCGGCGATCTGCTCAAAGGCGTCGGCGATCTGCTCGGAGGCAGCAAGAAGTAACCGGCTGGGAAACCTTGTCTCTGCGGGGCATGACGGGCGGTATTGCCCGTCATGCCTTTTTTCTTTTGTTGCCCGGGCCCTTGCTGCAGAGTTCTGCCGGAAGCGTCGATCGCCGCAGATCGCGCGTCTGCTTGTTGTGCCGCACCGGGCGGGTCGGTCTGACATGTCTTGGCCGATTTTTTGATGAATCCTCGTGGATCATCCGGGAAGGAGTTATGCCATGGCCAAAACCGCCGCTTTTGAAGAATACAGCGATGCCTATGACGAATGGTTCGAAAGACACGCCGATGCGTACGCCGCCGAATTAAGGGCGATTGGCAAATTCCTTCCTGAACGGTCGTTGAAAGGGGTGGAAATCGGTGTCGGTTCAGGAAAGTTTGCCCTGCCGTTGGGGATAGAGACCGGTGTCGAACCTTCGGAGCGGATGGCCGGGAAAGCCCGTAAGCAGGGTATTGCAGTGGTGAAGGGCGTCGCCGAGGACCTGCCCCTTTCGACGGGCGCATTCGATTTCGCTCTGATGGTGACCACGATCTGCTTCGTCGACGACCTGGAGCAATCTTTTCGCGAAGCGCTGCGAATCCTGAAACCGGGCGGTTTTATCGTGGTCGGCTTGGTCGACAAGGAAAGCCGGCTCGGACGAGAGTATCAGGCCAATCGGCATAAAAGCAGATTTTACCGCGAAGCGACCTTTTTTTCGGTGCCGGAAGTGCTTGAGGCGTTGCGGCGGGCCGGTTTCGGAACAACTGAAATCGTACAGACGCTTTTTCCCGCCGGGAAGCAGCAAGGTTTGGAGGACGGCTTCGGCCGCGGCGCTTTTGTGGCGCTCAAGGCGCTCAAGGAAAAGTGAACCAAAAGGCTGTCGGTTCGAGGGACGCGGACGACAACAGGCCCCGCCCATAGAGCCCGGGCGGGCCTGTTGTTCTGCTGAAGACTTGCGCAAACAGCAATCAGCGGGGGCCCGTCAGGGCGTCGGGGACAGCACGATGTCCTGTGGAGCATCAGTATCCGCAGTTACCGTTATCTCGTAGGTCGCTGTCGTCATCCCGTCCGACCAGACGACCATCCGGTACGCACCGGCCGGTAATTCGACGGCGTAGACACCACCGTCGGCAATATTGATGCGTTTCACCGTCACCAACTCCCGGGTTTCTTCCTCTTCCTCGGAAAGACAGGCAATTTCCCGGCGGAAGTCAATGGTTGCATACTGGTCGTCAGAAGCCTCTTCCAGGGTCAACCGGCCGGAAACCGTGCCGGGCGGCTCCGGTTCCACTTCCAGCGCCGGATCAACGACAGCAATTTTTCCCGCCACCAACTCCCTGGAAAAACATGCCGCCCGGTAACCTGCTTTGGTTGCAACCAGCTTGTAGTCGGCGGGCATCAGGAACAGCAGGTATTCGCCGGCGTCGTCGGTAACCGTTCCGGCTTCGATGGCCGCCGCGTCTTTCGGGTCAGCGGGCGAGCTGTCCAGCCGCTGGGCGGTGACAAGGCTTCCGGCCTGGGCGGCGGCGGGAGTTGCGGTATCCGTCACGGTGCCGCTGATAAGGGCATATTCGGCGGTAGCGAGAACTTTGACGGTCGGTTTGAGCAGATACTTTCCACTTGCCCCGGCTTTGACGACCGAGCGCATGGCGTCGAAATCCAGAATCAGTTCGGTGGTCTGGTCCGGGCTGATTTCAAACCCGTTGACGATTTTCAGACCGGTCTGCGGGCCGCTGGGAACCGTCAACTGATGGATTTCATCGTCAGCCTGATCGATAACGTAGTTGGCATGCTGATGGTGTTGACTGAAAATGTTCAACCCGGTGTCAGGGGTCGAGCCGATAATCAGACGCATTTGGGTATAAATCCCCGCGTCAAGCGCAGCGACTCCCAGGGTTTCCCGCGCTCCGTTGACCAACTCCAGCAGGTTGTATGTCTTTCCGGGCTCGGCAACGGTCACCCAATGACCGTCTTCAGCGCCCGGTTCGGTTCCGGGATGAACTTCCACTCGATCAATGGTGATGTAAACGGCCTGATACTCGTCGGTCGTGGCGTCGGTAAGAGAGGTTGTCAACGTACCGCTGCTGCCGCTGTCGCTCCCCCCGTTGCCGCAGGCGGCTAAAAAACCGATCAGCAGAGTCATTATCAGCATGGACCATGGTTGGAAGAGCCTTTTATCCATTTAAATCGTCCTTTCCTTTCTTCCGAATGGTTAAATCAACGGGGAAACTTGAGAGTAATGCTCGGGTTTGAATATAAATTTATCATAGTGATCCTCTTCCCGCAATGAATGTAGCTCCCCTTCCGGAAAAGTGGAGTTTTCAGGGGCTTGACAGGAAAAGCTCGGTTTTTCTAATATTGAAATTCGTTTTCATATTAAAGGAGATTTCCCGCATGGCTAAATACACCGGGCCGAAAGGCAAATTGGTGCGTCGTTTCGGTATGAATATTTTTGAAAATTCCAAGCTTGATCGTTTGCTCGAGCGAAAAAGTCATCCCCCGGGCCAACATGGGGAGAAACAGCAACGCCGGAAAAAGTCCGATTACGGTTTGCAACTGGTGGAAAAACAGAAGTTGAAGCACAGCTACGGGCTGCTGGAAAGGCAGTTTCGCGGAACTTTCAACCGGGCGGCGCGGAAACCAGGCGTCACCGGCGAGAATCTTTTGCAATTGCTGGAAACGCGTCTCGACAATGCGGCTTTCCGGGCCGGTTTCGGTATCACCCGCATGCAGGCGCGACAATTGGTCAACCATGGCCATCTGCTGGTCAATGGCCGCCGGGTCGATATCCCGTCCTATCAGCTCAAGCCGGGGGATGTGATCGGGGTCAGGGCCAGGGAAGGGTCACGGACGCTGGTGAGAAAAAACATCGAAAACAGTCTCCGTTTTCAACGTCCGGGCTGGATCGACACCGATATGGCGGCCTTGACCGCCAATATAACGCACCTGCCGCAGGGGGAGGAAATCCAAACCCCGATCAATGCCCAGCTGATTGTCGAACTCTATTCCAAGTGACAGGTCGGACCTGAGTCCGTCGCGCCGGGCCCCGCTGTGCAACTGGTGTTGCCGCGGGGCTCGGCCGTTATAGCCGGTTGTAACCGTTCAACGCCGCGACGCGATAGGCTTCCGCCATGGTCGGGTAGTTGAACGTGGTGTTGATGAAGTAGTTGATACTGTTGTTCGGCGCTGGCTGGGACATGATGGCCTGACCGATATGGAGGATTTCGGCGGCATTGTGGCCGAAGCAGTGAATACCCAGAATTTCCAGGGTTTCGCGGTGAAACAGGAGTTTCAGCATGCCGGCTTTGCAACCGCTGATGTGGCCCCGGGCCAGATTGCGGAAAAACGAGTGGCCGACCTCGTAAGGAATGCGTTGTTCGGTCAGTTCCTGTTCGGTTCCGCCGATACAGCTGATTTCCGGCGTGGTGTAGATGCCGGTCGGGATGTGCTTGACCAGATGGCAGACGCATTTCCCTTCGGCGATATGCGTGCCGGCGAAACGTCCCTGATCGTAAGCGGCGCTGGCGAGATTGGGAAAACCGACGATGTCGCCGACGGCATAAATGTGGGGCTGGCTGGTCTGGTAGACATCGTTGACTCTGATGTTGCCGCGGTGGTCGACATCGATGTCCAGCGTTTCCAGTCCCAGAGCGGCTGAGTTTCCGCTGCGGCCGTTGGCCCATAGCAGCATATCCGACTTGATCACTTTACCCGTTTTCAGTTTCAGAACGACTTCCCCGCCCTGAACCGCGACGCTTTCGTACTCTTCGTTCTGGCGCATCAGAATCCCCTGTTCGTCGCGCATCTGATAACTCAGGGCATTACTGATTTCCTCGTCCAGATACTCCAGCAACCGGGCCCTTGTGTTGACCAGGTTGACTTTGATGCCCAGCATTTTAAGCGCCGAGGCATATTCGCAGCCGATCACCCCGGCACCGTAGACCGTCAGCGTGGTCGGGAATTCTTCCATCATCAGGATGGTGTCGCTGTCGACGATGCGGCGGTGATCGAAAGGGACATCCTGCGGATGGTAAGGGTGCGAACCGGTAGCGATGACAAAATAATCGGCCTTGAGGATCAGCGGATCGTCGTCGCCGCTGACTTCGACGGTGTGGTCATCGACAAAACGGGCATGCCCGGCAAGAACCGCAATCTCGTTGCGCTGGTAAAAGCCTTCCCGTTCCCGCACCTGTTGCCCAACCACGTCCTGAACGGCCTGCAGCAATTCCGCGCAACCGATTTCCCGCGCGGCGGCCGCTTTCAGCAGCCGGCTGTTTTTGCCGGCGGAGAGTTCTCTGACCAGATGGATGAGCGCTTTGCTGGGGATGGTTCCCCAGTGGGTACAGCCGCCGCCGACATGGACATGCTGCTCAACCACGGCAACTTTTTTCCCGGCTTTGGCCAGTTTGATGGCGGCGCCTTCTCCACCGGGGCCGCTGCCGATCACGATGACATCGAAATGTTGTGTTTGTTTCATCTTAAGGTTTTCTCTCGTCGGTTGGGTTCGCGTTGCCGGTTCTATCGTTATTTTTTCCGATGCAATAGACAATATTAGCTTATTTGGCCGGCGCAGACAGGTTTATTCAGCGGGTTGAGGGATTTTTTTCGCTGCGCTCGTCTGCATGACCGAACCCGCGAGGTAGTCTTTTCCCCATTGACACATCAGTTCCAGAATCGGCACCACACTGCGGCCCTGTTCGCTCAGGGAGTATTCGACCCGCGGCGGTACTTCCGCGTAAACTTTCCGGTGGATCAGTCCGTCCCGTTCCAGTTCGCGCAGTTGCTGGGTCAGCATTTTCTGGGTGATTTTTTTCAGCCGGCGCTGCAATTGGCTGAAGCGCAGGGTTTTGAAACTCAGGTGCCAGAGGATCAGGGCTTTCCATTTGCCGCCGATGATCTCCAGCGTGACGGAAACGGTACAGCGGTAAGCGGCGTCTTCATTCATCAAAGTCTCGTCCAGCGGCAGGGGATTGAAAGCTGTCTGCCTTGTTCCTGCGGCATTGGAAATGAGTTGCAATATGCCTGTTTGCCGGAGGTAAGCTGCGTTTTCCCTGCGAATTCCGCCCGCTATCCGCAGCTTCAACGGTTTGCACTACCCTCATAGTATCTTTTTATATACTACATGACAAAAAAGTGGGTACTTGTTTTTACTAACCGTACCCGTTAGTTTTAATGAGCAGACAGGCAAAAGTCAATTATTCCCTTCAAGGAGGACCGCATGGCAACAGAATTCAAGGCGCTGCTGGTGGAGCAGCCGGAGAAAAAAGTCTTCAACCGCAGAATCGTGACCCGCTCCCTGGCTGACCTGCCCGAAGGCGAACTGGTCGTCAGGGTGAGGTATTCATCCCTGAATTTCAAGGACGCCCTGTCCGCCATCGGCAACCCCGGGGTGACGCGTAATTTTCCCCACACGCCCGGCATCGACGCCGCCGGCGAGGTGGTGTCCTGTGCCGATGGCTCTTTCCGGCCGGGCGACAGGGTGATCGTCACCAGTTACGACCTGGGCATGGAAACCGACGGCGGGTTCGGGCAACTGATCCGGGTGCCGAGCAAATGGGCGGTGCCGTTGCCCGCAGGTTTGACGCTCAGGGAGAGCATGATGCTCGGGACCGCCGGCCTGACCGCGGCCCTGTCGGTCCAGGAACTGATCGAGAGCGGCGTGCAGGCGGGTGGCGGCCCGGTCCTGGTGACCGGGGCAACCGGCGGGGTCGGCAGCCTTGCGGTAGCCATGCTGGCTAAAGCGGGCTATCAGGTGACAGCAGTGACCGGGAAGATGGATCAGGAAGATTACCTGAAAGGCCGCGGCGCCGAGCGGGTGATCAGCCGCGAAACCCTGATGACCGGAGCCGAACGCCCGATGCTGAAAGCGACCTGGGCCGGGGTGGTCGACTGCGTCGGCGGCGACATGCTGGCCGCGGCGATCAAGTCCGCCCAGTACGGCGGTGTGGTTACCTGTTGCGGCCTGGTCGGCTCGCCCGACCTGAATGTCAACGTGTTTCCCTTTATCCTGCGCGGCGTGCGCCTGATCGGCATCGACTCGGCCGAATGTCCGATGCCGAAACGACTTGCGGTCTGGCAACGCCTGGCGGATGAACTGAAACCGGATAAATTGGAAGAGATGGTCGACGAGGTTGGTTTGGAAGGGCTGGAAGAGAAGATCCAGGGGATGCTCAAGGCGCAACTCAAGCGCAGGGTGCTGGTCAATCTGCGGGATTAAATTGACAATAGAATGAAAAATCGATTGAATAATAACCAGTTATGAGCTCTTGCCGTGGGGAGGGGGAGGGAAGAGAAAACAGAGTTGTGATCAGAAAGCCGCCGAACCGGGTTTAAGCCGGTCGGCGGCTTTTGTTTTAGAATTGTTTGATTGATATGAAATATGGGAAGTGTCCCGAATGGCGCTGGTTTAAGGGGTAATCGCAGCAAAACCGGGGCAGTCCCGAGTTTACTCAGCGACTACGAATAAGATGTAGTAGTCGCGACTTGATCTGACAGTTACCAATTTTTCCGAGGTGTCTGTCAGGTCAAATTTAAGCTACCAACTTTTCCTGCCAGATGCTCTTGCCGTCTTCGAGCGTTTCCAGTGGCGTCCTGCCGCAACACATTTTGCCCTGATGGGTCCGCTCATTATTGTAATAATCGATCCATTCGTCCAGATCAACCTGAGGCTCCTCCAAGCTGGTGTAAAGCTTCTTCCTGAAAGTGACCTGGTAGAACTCCTGCAATATCGTTTTGTGGAACCGCTCGCAGATTCCGTTGGCCTGCGGTGACATGGCTTTGGTTTTCGTGTGATCGATGTCGTTGACCGCCAGATAAAGCTGGTAATCATGGGTTTCGACCTTACCGCAGTATTCGGTTCCGCGATCCGTCAGCATCCGCAGCATCGGTAGTTCCTGCTCAACGAAGAAAGGTAAAACCTTGTCATTGAGCGGGTCAGCAGCCGTAATCGGCGTCTTGGTCGTATAGAGCTTCGCGAAGGCCACCTTGGAGTCAGTATCGACAAAAGTCTGCTGATAGATGCGACCAACGCCTTTCATCGTGCCAACGTAGAAGGTGTCCTGTGATCCCAGATAACCGGGGTGGTGGGTCTCGATTTCGCCGGAGATCGCATCATCATGCTTTTCCCGCTCAAGAGCCTGAATCTGCGCTTCCGTCAGGACGATCCCTTCTTCAGCAACCTTTAGTTCAAGGGCCTTCAGCCGATCTTTGAAGCAGGACAATTCGTTGCGCAGCCAAATGCTCCGAACGCCGCTGGGCGAAACGAAAACACCCAGTTTGCGTAATTCATTGCTGGCTCGAACCTGACCGTGGACCGGGAAATCAACGGCATAAGCAACGACGACAGATTCGGTCCGTTCGTCAACCCGGTTGTGCAGATTCGGCTTTCTGCGATCCTTTTCGATCAAGGCTTCAAAGCCACCGCTATCAACGGCATCTTTGTAACGATAAAAGGTGTCTCTTGAAACACCCATCACCCGGCAGGCCCTGGAGACATGTCCCAATTCCTCGGCCAGATTCAATCATCCTACTTTGTGTCTGATGATTCTTTCGTTACCATGAAGCATGAGGGTTACCTTTCTGTGTTTTGATGGTTTGGGCCGCACCTCCATCAAAACTGGTAACCCTCACTTTTTCAAACTCGGTGCCAGATCAAGTCGAGACTATTTCAGATAATCGGCTACAACACCATGTTGTTGAAGGCTCATCAAGGATCTCCACTTCGTCTGTCATATTGTTGTCCTGAAATCGGCTCACCGCTTCCCTCTTAAAGCTTTTGTTTAAAATCCGGTCAATAAAGCCATTAATATCATGGATGTTGTAATGGCTACGACCGTTCTGATCGCATTCCACTTATTCCATGGTGATTCAAAATTTCTACGGACTTCCTGCAGCTCCGGCTCCGTCAGATGATCGACATTCACCGTTTGCAATTCATTGTTCAGTGGGACGTTAATCGTTCCGGTCGGTATCTGAACGCCTCCCAGATAGAGGGCTGCGACAGCAATCAAAAGGAAACAGTCGAAACCGCTCAATTGAATCAGCCCCACAACAACGGCAGCAAAAAGGGTCAGGATTGATCCGATCCAGACCAGCAGAAAAACCGGCTGACGGTTCTGGATAACACGGTCCATCACCTGAAAGGATTTGATAAACTCCCGATCATCCAGGGTTTTTATCCCCGGCATTACGACAATTGCAAAAGCGAATAAAAACCCGGCAACAAGAGAACAGAGAACCGTGGCCGAGAACAAGGTTATCTGGAAAACATTCATAGCCGATCCTTTCTTGAAAGCAGAACAGCGCGAGTCCGCTGTTCTGCTTTGCGATATTGAAAAAAGTCATATCTCTCGTTTTTCATGGTTTTCAATCACCGGACCTGCCATGTGCCCGTTGCCGCAACATCTCGGGCATATTCGGCGAAGTCTTTCGGCGGCCGTCCCAGTGCCCGTTGAATCCCGTCCGTCAGATAAGCGTTGCGGCCGTCGAGCACTGTGGACAAAAGATAGTCCAAGAGCCAGGTCACCTCTTGCGGCGCTCCGGAATCTTTGATGCCGGCGATAAAATCTGCGTGTGTCACCGGCACATAAGAAACCTTTCGTGACATTGCCTTTGAAAGCTCGGTCGCAACGTCGGAAAACGTCATCAGCCGAGGTCCGGTAACTTCGTAAACTTCTTGGTTATGTCCGGATTCCGTCAGGGCGGCAACGGCCACATCAGCAATGTCATCAACATCGACAAAAGGTTCCGGGACATCCCCGGCAGGGAGTGTGATCCGGCCGGCAAGAACCATATCGACAAACGCTCCCTCAGAGAAATTCTGATTGAACCAGCCGGCGCGAACGATCGTCCACTCCAGGCCACTCGCCTGCACGATTTTTTCACAGGCTTGAGCCTCTGTCTCACCACGACCGGAGAGCAACACCAGGCGCTTGACGCCATGGTGTTCAGCGCGATCAACAAAACGACGTACCGCGTCAGTGGCTCCCGGCACGGCAAGATCCGGCGCATAATTGATGTAGACCGCATCGACGTCCCGGAGGCAGGAATCCCAACCGGTTTTGTTGTCCCAGTCGAAGGCTGGTCTTGCCGAGCGGGAACCGATACGAACAGGTACGCCTTTCGCCTCCAGCTTTCCGGCAATGCGGCGGCCTGTTTTACCGCTAGCGCCGAGCACCAGGATCGGATTTTTTGATGTTTGCTTTTGATTGGTCGACATATTCATAGCTTGCTCCTTTCGTTTGGTTGCAAGCTAAGAATACTGTGAGGAGCCGAAAGACTCTTGACGGCGGGCGCCAAGCTTTTGACTGAACGCGCCAAGTTTGTGGAGGTCTGCTTTTTTTTTTACTGGAGGCGGTAAGAACGTGGCGTTTGTCCTTGCCAGCGTTTAAAAGCGCGTGTGAAAGCACTCTGCTCAGAAAAACCTGTCATAAACGCCACTTCCGCGAGCGAATAACCGGTCCGGCGCAGGAGATGGTCGGCGAGCCGGCGCCGGGCATCATCAACCAGGAATTGATAGGAATACCCCAGTGCCGATAACCGGCGTTGTAACGTTCGCCGACTCATACCGAAATGCCCGGCAACATCGGACATCGCAGGGACGCCCTCGCTCAAGGCGTGAGTAATGTGAATCCTGACCTGCTGATCCAGCAGAGCCTGATCCGTCACCTTGGACAGTTCTGCAGAAAGATGCGAATCAAAAAAGGAGGAGATACTATCATCGCCCAGTTTATTCGCTGTTTGCATCGTTTCTTTTGACACCAGAAGTGCGTCTTTATCGGACCCAAAATAGACCGGACAGGCAAAATAGCGTTCATGGGCGGCGCTGTCTTTTGGCGCCTGATGCTTGAAAAAGACGGCCATTGGCGCGAACGTTTTTGTGCTCACCTCCCGGCTGATCGCAGCAATGCTTGCGATGGTCGCTTCGTTGGAGAGACGCAGACCGAGAGATCTCTCTCCCGATCGATTCAGGTGCATGAAAGCGCCGTCATCACCCCACTCGACCCTGTATGTCGAAACACTGGTCAACAGACGCGCAAAGCGCTCTGCGCGATTGTAGGAACCACTGAGATCTGTCGCAGACTTCCAGGCAAGGCCGAATGCCCCGTAGTCATCACAACGCATTGCGGCACCGACCCTTAACGGCAGTGTGGTTGCATTGCTGTCGGCCGCTGCAGCTCTCTCAACAAAGGAATAGTATTCGCTGGAGGGAATCATCTCCGAAGGGTTGATCGGTTGCTCCAGATCAATTCCCACTGACCGCAATAAGGCGCACTTATCGACGGGACCGTCGATTTCGTGAATGACTTTTTTGACAAAGAGTGAAGTGATCTGCCCCATTTTTTGAAAGTACCACCTTGCACTGGGCAAGAGGAACCCGCAGGAGTGTTTTTTAGCAAGGCGGAACGTGAAAAGGAGGACGAATCAAAATTATCTATCTGGTTCCAGAGAAAGGCAGGGCAGTGCTTGGGACGATGAAACAGAGCTGTCGATTCTGCTTCTTCATTCCCGCTTTTCCAGGTTGGGGTCAACAGTGGCAAGGTTCTTTAAAGGTACTGATACACAACTAGGAGGTGAGGGTGGTAGATTCAACTTCAAAGTGCACCACATAAGCTAAGAGGCAGACATGACAGGGCTTCTGGTATTCTGAAAAGCACGACCAAATCAGAGCCGGAAGGGAGCCTGCCATGTCCTACCGACATCTTACACAACAAGAGCGCTATGTCATCAGTCATTTGCACATAGCACGATTCAGTCTTCGCGAAATAGCTCGTCGACTGGGGCGGCATCACAGCACAATCAGTCGTGAGCTCAGAAAAGCAAGGGAGCGATATCCTTGGGCGGTTTATTGGTATGACTGGACTCAGCCATTGGCCCTTGAGCGTCGACAGCAACCGCGGCACTGGAAGCGACAAAGCAATCAGCGCCTGGTGGCTTATGTCGCGTCCAAGCTCAGACAAGAATGGTCACCGGAGGAGATTGCCAACAGGATTCGTATAGACTATCCAGATAACGATCAAATGTGAATCAGTTACGAAACCATTTATAACTGGATCTATTTGGATGCAAGTGTCGACGGAACCCTCTGTCATCAGTTGCGCCGCAGGCTCAAGAAACGGCGAAAACAGCGCAAATACGGCGCAGGATGTCGTTTCCGGGCTGATCGAGTGAGCATTCATCAGCGGCCAAGCGTGGTTGTCGATCGGCACAGGACCGGCGACTGGGAAGGCGACACGATTCAAGGGAAACCGGGTAGCGGCTGTGTTGCAACCCTGGTCGAACGCAAAAGTCGCTATCTCGTGGCCGCAAAACTGGAGGACAAGAAAGCTGCGACACTGACGGAAAAATGTGTCAAAGCGTTTGGCCCTATTCCACGCAGGATGCGCCAAACATTGACTCTGGACAACGGTTCGGAATTCGCGAATTTCAAAGAGCTGGAGAAGAAGACACGTTTGGCGGTTTACTTTGCTGATCCCTATGCGGCATGGCAGCGCGGTGTCAATGAAAACACCAATGGCTTATTACGACAGTATTTCCAAAAAGGAATCGATTTTCGTAAAGCTGATGAAGAGACCGTTGCAGAAGCCGTCAGACGGCTAAACAATCGAGCACGGAAATGTCTCGGATACCGGACGCCACATGAAGTTTTCTGGTCTGTAGCCCGTGGTGCACTTGTAATTTGAATTCATCCTTTTCCTTTACAAACGGGCAGAAAGTTCACAGAAGTACTGACTTGACCAGAAAACGATCTCTCCTGTTTAAGATAACGTAAAATAAATTTCGCTTTTTTAGAAATGCACGGCAGTGCCCGAATTGGTTAGAATTGCGTTACCCAACGTAAACCCTAACTGTTGAGTGCCAGTACATCGCTAACGGATTTTAGTGCCACAACATAGCTGACACTCAACATGGTTTATCTGAGTTTATGGTAGATTCAACTTCAAAGTTCACCCCGAGAAAGGTTCAAAAATAAATCTGTCCCCTTTTTCTCCTTTTCCTCCTCCTGATCACGTCTTCACCGCCTCGTTCAGCCCGCGGATAAAGCCGTCGATATCCTCGATCCGGCGTTCCTGCAGAAATTCCCCCAACGACCTGGGGTAGGCTCCGGCTCAGGAAAAGGGGCTCACCCCGTTGATGATGAAGTAGGCGACGCTGTGCGGGTAGGTGTCGAGAATCTCTTCGACCGGGGTTTCTCCGGTTATCTGCATGATCTTTCCTTGCCGGTCTCGGCGTCTGCATGGCACGTCCGGGAGCTGCCGCCGGGCAGCTCCCGGATATGATCGATGTTAAAACCTTCCGTTGTGTTTCAGGGCCTGCCGGTTAATAGAGCCCGGTTTTTTCTTCCGTCATGCTGATGAAGATATTCTTTGTCTGGGTATAGTGTTCCAGCATCATCTTGTGGGTTTCGCGGCCGATGCCCGATTTTTTGTAGCCGCCGAAAGGAGCGTGTGCCGGGAGCTGGTTATAGGTGTTAACCCACATCCGGCCGGTTTCCACGGCCCGGGCCACGCGCAGGGCACGGTTGATGTCTTTGGTCCAGACCGCGCCGCCGAGACCGTATTCACTGTCGTTGGCCATCTCGATGACATCCTTTTCATCCTTGAACCTGATGACGCAGACCACCGGGCCGAAGATTTCTTCCCGGGCGATACGCATTTTGTTGTCGACATCGGCGAACAGGGTCGGTTCCATGAACGCGCCGGTCGCGAGCTCTCCGGCGGTGACTTTTTTACCGCCGGTGACCAGCCGGGCTCCCTCCTGTTTGCCGATTTCGATATAGGCGAGAATTTTGTTCAGTTGCACCTCGTCGATCTGGCAACCCATCATGGTGTCGTCCCGCCACGGCAGACCGACCTTTACCTTTTTAAAGGCGGCGGCCATGGCCTCGACGAATTTGTCGTAGATCGCGTCCTGCACGAAAACACGGGAGCCGGCGCAGCAGACCTGGCCCTGATTGAAGAGGATGCCGATCTGGGTTCCTTCGATGGCCTTGTCCCACGGGCAATCGGCAAAATAGATATTGGCGGATTTGCCGCCCAGTTCCAAAGTGGCGGGAATCAGTTTCTGCGCGGCCGCAGCGGCGATTTCATAACCGACCTCGGTGGAGCCGGTGAAGGCCAGTTTGCTGAAGCCCTGGTGTTCGAGAACGTAGTTGCCGGTGCTCGACCCCTTGCCGGTAACGACGTTGACGACGCCGGGGGGCAGGACCTGATCCAGCAGCTTGGCGAATTCCAGCATGCTCAGGGAGGTCGTTGACGAGGGTTTCATGACCACGGTATTGCCGGCAGCCAGAGCGGGAGCGATTTTCCACGCCGCCATGAGGAAGGGGAAGTTCCAGGGGATGATCTGACCGACGACGCCGATCGGCTCGCGCAGGATGATGCTCATGGTGTCCTTGTCGATCATGACCGCCTGTCCTTCCTGAGCGCGGATCGCACCGGCGAAATAGCGAAAATGATCACTGGCCAATGGGACGTCGATGGCGCGGGTTTCGCGGATCGGCTTGCCGTTGTCCAGGGTTTCCACCATGGCCAGCTTTTCTGCGTTGGCATCGATGAGATCGGCGATTTTCAGCAGGCAGGCGGCACGTTCCTGGGGGCTGACGTCCTTCCACTGCGGGAAAGCTTTCCACGCAGCTTTGACCGCGGTATCCACATCTTCCCGCGACGCGTTGGCGCAGACGGCCAGCAGTTTGCCGTCAGCCGGGCAGTGAGCCTCAAACGTTTTGCCGTCGGCTGAGTCGACCCATTGACCATCGATGTAAAGTTTATACTGTTTGTCGATTCCGTTTTTCACCTGTTCCTCCTTTTTCGGTTGTGGGCCGCAGCCCTGATTGAGGAGATTGCATTCCTCCGTATCGCCCTGCGTGCCGTCGGGTGACAGGCGTAGAACCGCGCTGCGGGAGGATGCAAACGCATGTTGTGGCATACGCTTACAGAGCAACGCACATGCCATCCTGAAACGATCTGCCCTTTTTCTTTTAACTGTTTGATTTATAGATATTTTTCGGGGATTTCGCCGACAAGTGCGGGGTGGTTGGGCAAGCTGGAATGTGGTACGGAAAGCTCACTGATGTCGTTGAATGTGAGCAGTTGTCATATTTTTGTGACGATTTGCGATGGTTCAGCCGGTCGTCCGTTCAGCCGAAGTGGTAGTCTTTCGAGATCTCATACTGATGCATTTTGCGATAGAGCGTATTGCGCGAAACACCCATGCTGCGGGCAATGCGGCTGATATTGCCCTGATGCTGATGGAGAAGTTCGAGAATGATCCGGCGTTCATTGCGCGCCACCATTTCCTTCAGAGTGCCGCGCTCGTTCGTTTCCGCGGCCCGTTCAGGGGCCGTTGCCGGCTCCGGCGATTGCCGCGGTATGGCGATCTCCTTCGGCAGGTGCGCCGGCGTGATGACGCCCCGGTCCGCGGCATTGATCATTTTTTCCACCATGTTTTCCAGTTCGCGGACGTTGCCCGGCCAGCTGTAGCGGCGCAGGGCGGTAATCACATCGGGATCAACGGTGCGGATCGCATAGTCGAGTTTGCGCCCGATTTTGTCGAGGAAGTGATTGAACAGGATGCGGATGTCGTCTTCCCGTTCGCGCAACGGCGGCACAAAAATATGGATGACATTGAGACGGTAATAAAGGTCCTGACGGAAGTTTCCCTTGTTCACTTCCTCGAACAGGTTTTTGTTGGTGGCGCAGATGATACGGGCATCGACCGGAATGACGCGGTCGCTGCCGAGGCGGCTGATTTTGTTGTCCTGCAGGACGCGCAGCAGCGAAGCCTGCTGATCCAGGGGCATGTCGCCGATTTCGTCGAGAAACAGGGTGCCGCCCGAAGCCATTTCAAACTTGCCCGGCCGCCCTTTGGAGCCGGCTCCGGTAAAGGCGCCGGGGACATAGCCGAACAGTTCGCTGGCGATCAGGTCGCGCGGCAGGGCCGCGCAGTTGAGGGCGAGAAAGGGGCCGTCTTTGCGCGGGCTCCGGTTGTGGATGGCCTGGGCCAGCAGTTCCTTGCCGGTGCCGCTTTCTCCCTGGATGACCACATGGCTGCTGTTGCTCGCGGCCTGGCGCGCGGCTTTGACGGTCCGGTACAGTTTGCTGTGTTGGCCGATAATGCTGTCGAAGGTAAAGGTGGCGTGGGCGCCGCCCAGCCGGTTGACCAGCTTTTTCATGTTATTGATCGGGTTGAAGAAGAGCACGGCGCCGGTGGCGGTTCCCGTTTCATCAACGATCTGTTTCACCGTGACCAGGGCATGCAGATGGCCGAGAGCGGTGTCCAGGATCAATTCCTGGTCCTGGCAGTCTTGTCCCTCGCGCAGGGTGTTGCGGATTTCCGGGCCGATGCCGATGAGATCGTCGATCGGACAACCCAGTAGATGCTGGCCGAACATTTTTTCCGCCGCCGGATTGATCTGCAGGATCTTGCCCTGCCTGTTGATCGTTACGGCACCGTCGGAGATGGTCTGGAAAACGTTGTTCAGGTGGCTGTTGAGTGCGGAAAGTTCGTGATTGCGCCGTTCGACCCGCATTTGTTCATGGATCGCCTCGACCGAGGCGACCACCATACCCAGAGTATGCTGGTGCGCGGACCGGGCCGGTCCGGACATCTGCAGGACTCCGACCAGGTCTCCGGTAACGGAAAAAAAAGGCGCGGCGGAACAGGTCCAGCAGTGGAGCTTGCGACAGAAATGCTCCTGTCCGGAAACCTGAAACGGTTTGCCGAGGGCGAGGGCGGTACCGATGCCGTTGGTGCCTCCCGCCGCCTCCGTCCAGCAGGCGCCGCGGATCAGGTTGACCTTGGAAGCGTTGCGCAAGGTGTCGGGGTCGCCGAGCGTCTCCATGATATAGCCGCGTTCGTCGGCGAACAGGACGATGAATCCCGAGCCTTTGACAAACCGGTAGAGGTTGAGCATGAAGTGGCGCACGATATCGATCTGGTTTCTGCGCGTCTCCAGCAGAGGGTGGATCGCCTCATCCGTGAGCAGTTCGTGGCTCACCCCGTCCTGCGGATCGACACCCGCGGCCCGGCAGCGCTCCCAGGACGCCCGAACCTCCGGTCGCAGGACATTGTCGGGCACCTGCCCGGAGCGGATGAATTCGCGCCAGATATCGGTTCTGGCCCCGATCGAATAATCTGTCCAGAGCATCCTCACTCCTTGTTGCAATCGAAGCGCTCATGTATCGCGGGCGATAAAAGGATACTCCTTTCGGTCCAATTAATAAAGACGGAGAAAAACAGCCGGAATTGATCGTCTCAGTGAAGATGCCGGCGGGCCGCAGGCCGATGCGAAAGGGTCGGGGGCTGGCGCCTGATGGTCGGCGAGATCGAGTGCGGTTAAAGGGTTTCCTCCAGGTCTGTCCGGTACCCGGTTGTCCGGCTGACGGAAGATCGGGGGGGGGGCTGTGGCTCCGGGGCTTCCATGGGCAACACCGGCAAAATTTTCAAGGTTTTAAACAGTCAAAACGACAAGGCGTGACCGAGGTCACACTTGCGAAGAGAAAATAAGGATATTATTAAGGAAACCCTCACACTCAGGAAAGGAGGACACCATGGGAACTCATTGGATCGATGAAGGATGCATCAATTGCGCAGCGTGCGCGGAAGTCTGCCCTGTCGATGCCATCAGCGAACAGGGCGAAGTGCATGTTATTGACAAGGACATTTGCACGGACTGTGCTGCTTGCGACAGCACCTGCCCCGTCGATGTCATCAAATGGGACTGATCCAGCTCCCTGGCCGGCCCCGGAGTCGTCAGCGGCTGACCCAGCGCCGGCTGCTGACGACTCTCTCATTCCTGTTCAGCCTTCCACCGAATCAGCGCCATAAAGCGGAAATTTTATCGGTTCATCCTGATTCCCTTCGCCGGTTATGAAAACCGCTATCGTTTTTATTAGTTAACACCCGGCAAACTGTTCGATCTGTGACCGCGATCACGGATTGTATTTTTTCGCGAACAAATATAGCTACGAGATATTCGATCGCTATGGTGGCGTGACTGGTGCGGATACTTTGGCTTCCAGTGCCCCGTGCGGTGAGTTCTATCGCCCGATTCCGGTCCTTTTTGCGAACTGCTGTTTTTCAACCCCGGCAAAAGATCACATTTTCTGTTGACCGACGGTGATTCCAGGCTATGCTTTTTGCGTGTCGGGGCTGTAATGTACGGCAATCCCCTGAACTTTTTTGTAATAAAAGCCATGGTCACTGGAAATATTTTTACTCTTATCCCTCAGCCACTCGAAGCCGAAATATTTGAAGGCATTATGACGGCGGAAAACCTCAGGATCGAGAGGATTCTGTCGCAAGGCCATTCCTCGCCGGAATCGGGCTGGTACGACCAGGACGAAAACGAATGGGTCATGGTGCTGCAGGGCCGTGGCCGGCTGGTTTTCGAAAACGGGGCCGAAATCGACCTTGAAGCCGGCGATTACCTGAATATTCCCGCGCACGGCAGACACAAAGTCGTCTGGACCGATCCGGATTGCGTGACCGTCTGGCTGGCGGTTTTCTATCGATAACCGCTGCGCGCCCGGCTCATTTATTCGTCTCCGGTTTTATCATTCGTTCGGATGCGGTCCGTCGCTCCGGTCCGGGGGGAATGATCATCAGCTTTGTTCCCTTCGGCCGGACGAGCGAATCTTCGTGACGGGTCATTCTCGGTTTTTTTTTGGCTGCGCAGGCAACTGAAAGAAAAGCTTTCGGTTGCTGCGGCAGATGAAATATGCGCGAATAACCGGGCCGGGCAAAGCGGGGTCCCGGAACTGCGGAGCCCCATAATCATAATAAACCGTGCGGTGGAAAAAATTCATGTGGACAGGGCCTTGGAGCCCTTCTTTGCTGCTGCGTCCCGCTTTGAGGCGCAGGTTAACCGGGGGCGGCGTCACGAGCCCTGGAGCGGATCGGTGGCCGGTCCGGCGGCGAGATGAGGGGAATAATTTTCTTGCGGGGAACAAATACGGCCGGGCTTTCCCCCGGCCGTTGTCGTTTGCGGGGAAAGAGGGTAGGATGCGGACATGAAAGGCTGGTTCGATACCCATATTCATCTGTTCGCCCCGGAATGGGAACAATCCCCGCGGCAACTGCACCGCCAGGCCTTGTCGGAAGGCATAACGGGCATGCTGATGCCGGGGGTGCGGGTTGCGGACTGGCCGCGCCTGCTGGAACTCGCCCGGGAACTGTCGGGGGTGTATGTTGCCCCGGGTCTGCATCCGCTCTATGCGGAGCAGTGGAGTGCCGCGGCGGCTGGACAGTTGACGGCGCTGACCGCTGAAACGCGGGTTGCGGCGCTGGGCGAAATCGGCCTGGACGCCGTGGCCGGGCCGCCGCTTGACCGGCAGGAGGAGGTGTTCCGCGCCCAGCTGCGGATCGCCCTGGATGCCGGACTGCCGGTGTCGTTGCACAGCCGCAAGACCACCGGACGGGTGTTGGATATCCTGCGTGAACTGGACATCGGCCGCCGTGTCGGCGGGGTCTGGCACGGCTTTTCCGGCAGTGTGCAGGTGGCCGGCGAACTGGCTCGCCTGGGTTTCAGGATCGGTGTCGGGCCGATCCTGCTGCGCGAATCGGCGCGCAGGCTGCCGCAGGCGGTCATGGCGGTGCCGGATGAGGCGCTGGTGCTCGAGACCGATGCGCCGGACATGATCGGCCGGCCGTCCGGACTGATCCGGGTGGCGGAAAAACTGGCCGAGCTGAAGGGCTGGAGCCTGGAAGAAACGGCGCGGATTACCGGCGAGAATGCCGGCCGGCTGTTTGCCAAAGTCAAGGAAACCGCTCAGTCGGGTGGGACACAACCATAGCAGGGGAAGCATAACTTCTGCCATGGAGCTGATTGTCACCGGCTGCGGTGACAACCCCCCGGGCCGGAGGTGTCGCCCCTTGAGGACATCGATCCCGGCTTTCTCGTGAGAGTGAGGAAAAATGTGTCGTTGAAGGAAAGCAGATTTCAGCGTCTGGAAATGTTGGTCGGCCCGGCGGGGATGGACAGGTTGCGCCATGCCTCGGTTGCCGTTTTCGGCGTCGGCGGGGTCGGCGGCTATGCGGTGGAAGCGCTGGCGCGCGCCGGGGTGGGAAGGCTGACTCTGATCGATTACGACGATGTCAGCATCACCAATGTCAATCGCCAGATCCATGCGCTGGACGGCACCGTCGGTCGGCCCAAGGTGACGGTCATGGCCGAGCGCTGCCGGGCGATAAACCCGGATGTCCGGGTGGAGCCGCTGAAAATTTTTTATGCAGCGTCACTGGGCGACGAACTGCTTGGCCGCGGTTACGATTACGTGCTTGATTGCATTGATACGATAACCGCCAAATTGTCACTGATCGAACGCTGCAGGGTTGCGGGTCTGCCGGTTATCTCTTCTATGGGGGCGGCCAACAAGCTTGATCCGACGCTGATCGAAGTCGCCGATATCGCGTTGACCAGAAAGTGCCGCCTGGCGCGCACGATACGCAGGGAACTGCGTAAACGCGGGATTGAAACCGGGGTCAAGGTCGTTTTTTCGACGGAAGAATTTCACCCTTTGCAGGGGCCGGATGCGAAGGAGCGAACACCGACGCTGGGCAGTTCTTCCTATGTCCCGCCGCTGTTCGGACTGACCATGGCCGGGGTGGTGATACAAGAATTAAGCGGGGCAGGCGCCGCCATGCACGAGACTAAAGAGGAGATCGTTTGATGGATGCCTATTTCTGGCAGTTGCCGCTGCTGTTCGTCGTCGGCCTAGTGGCCGGGATTCTCAATGTTCTCGCCGGCGGCGGATCGCTTATGACCCTGCCGCTGTTGATTTTCATGGGGTTGCCGACCGCGGTGGCCAACGGCACCAATCGTATCGCGATTTTCTGTCAGAGTATTTTTGCGATCCAGGGCTTTCGCCGACGCGGCGTTTTGCCGCTGCAACTGGCTCTGTTGTGTACGCCGCCGGCGCTGCTGGGCAGCTGGTACGGTGCGAGCCTGGCCATCAGCCTCGACGATCAGGTGTTCAAGCGCATACTGGCGGTGATCATGATCGGGGTGTTGATCTTTACCGCCGTCGATCCGATGAAGCGTTTTCGCAACGAGGATGTCGTTTTCGGCTTCCGGCGCAAGGCGCTGATCGTCGTTGCTTTTTTCGGCGTCGGTATTTACGGCGGTTTCGTACAGGCCGGGGTCGGTTTTCTGATTATCACCGCCCTGCTGGTGCACGGCCTCGATCTGGTGCGGATCAATGCGATTAAGGTGTTCGTGATTTTCGCCTATACTTTTATCGCTCTCGGGGTGTTCATCTACCACGGCCAGATCAACTATTCGCTCGGTTTCGCGCTGGCCGCGGGAAATTCCATCGGCGGCATGATCGGTCCCAAGCTGGCAGTCGAAAAGGGACACGACTGGATCAAGAAAGTGGTCAGTCTGACGGTGCTGGTTTTCGCCTTGAAATTGTTGCTGTTTCCCTGAGAAAATTCATTCTCCGATTCTTGACTGTAGAACTCGACAAGGGGTATGATAAATGGAGCCTTCTGCGGAGGGCCTTTTCTATATAAACTGCTGGACGGCTTCGCGCTGTCGGAGAAAGACGAAATGGCTTTAAGACGCATATTACATTATCCCGAACCTTTATTGAAGCAAAAGGCGCTTCCGGTGATCGCATTCGATGCCGAACTCAAACAGCTTGCCGAGGACATGGTGGAAACCATGTACGATGCTCCCGGCGTCGGGCTGGCCGCACCCCAGGTCGGCGAGCTGAAGCGGTTGATCATTCTCGATTGTTCGGCCAAGGATGAGCCGGATGACCTGATTATCGCCGTCAACCCGGAGATCGTTGCCGGAGACGGTGAATCCCTGGAGGAGGAAGGTTGTCTTTCGGTGCCCGGCTATTGGGCCAGTGTCAAGCGTTACGGCAAGGCGACGATGCGCTATCAGGATCTGGAGGGCAATGTCCATGAACGTGAGGCGGAAGGCTTGCTGGCGGTGGGGATGCAGCACGAGATCGATCATCTCGAGGGCATTCTTTTCGTCGATCGCCTGTCGCCGCTGAAGCGCTCCATGTTCAGGAAAAAGTATCTGAAAATGAAGAAAGAACAGGAAGCCGCCAATGACGCCTGAGACTCTGCGCACGGTTTTTATGGGCACGCCGGAATTCGCCTTGCCGACTTTGGCCGGGTTGGTCGAAGCCGGGGTCGATCTGGTCGGAGTTTTCACCCAGCCGGACCGGCCGAAAGGCCGGGGGAAAAAGCTGACGGCTTCACCGGTCAAGCAATTGGCGCTGGAGAAAAACATCCCGGTTTTCCAACCGGCGAAATTGCGCGCGGCGCAAGCGGTCGAAGAACTGCGCGCATTGCGACCGGACCTGATCGTGGTGGTCGCCTACGGACAGATTCTGCCCAAAGCGGTGCTCGATCTTCCCACCTACCACTGCATCAACGTCCATGCTTCGCTACTGCCCAAGTACCGGGGGGCCGCGCCGATCAACAAGGCCATTATCGACGGGGAGACGGAAACCGGGGTGACCACCATGCTGATGGATGTCGGGCTCGATACCGGGGATATGCTGGTGAAGAAAAGCCTGATGATCGGCGCGGATGAAACCGCGGGCGAACTGCACGATCGACTGGCCGTGCTCGGGCGTGACGCCATGGTGGAAACCCTGAAGCGGTTGTGTGCCGGCACGCTCCGGCCGGAACGGCAGGACGACTCCTTGAGTACCTATGCCCCGATGATGAAAAAGGAGGACGGACTGATCGACTGGAACCGTTCGGCGCAAGAGATTCACAATCAGGTTCGCGGCCTGGACCCGTGGCCGGCGGCCTATACCTATCTGGAGGGCGAGTTGCTGAAGATCGCGGCGACGCGCGTTGAAGCGGGGGGCGATGTTGAAGCGGGACAGGTCGTTGCGGCGGGACAGGTCGTTGCGGCGGGACAGGTCGTTGCGGCGGACAAGGCGGGAGTCCGGATCGCCTGCGGAGAAGGGCTGCTGGTGATCGGCGAGTTGCAATTGCCGGGCAAGAAAAGGCTCGCGGCGATGAATTTTCTCAGTGGCCATCCCCTGTTTCCGGGAACCCGACTGGGTTGAATGGACAAGGCTTTTTCCCGATCCGAAACCCGCTTTTGAAAAGCGGGAAGCAAAGGATATAAAGAATGAACACAATGCGTACCGTTATGTTGATGACCCTCCTCACCCTGGTGCTGGTCGGTGCGGGCGGCGCGCTGGGCGGCCGGGGGGGAGCCCTGTTCGCCCTGGTGATGGCCGGAGTGATGAATTTGGGCAGCTACTGGTTTTCCGACAAGATCGTCGTCAAGATGTATCGCGGGCAGGAAACCCGAAGCGGGACCCTCTATGACGTCGTCGGCGAGCTTTGCCGACAGAACAACCTGACGATGCCCAGGGTGTACCTGCTGCCGCAGGAAACGCCCAACGCATTCGCTACCGGGCGCAATCCGCAACATGCGGTCGTCGCCGCGACCGAAGGCATTCTGCGGATTCTCAGCCGGGAAGAACTGAAAGGCGTCATGGCGCACGAACTGGCTCATGTGCAGCACCGCGATATCCTGATCGGCTCCATTGCCGCGACCTTTGCCGGGGCGATCAGCTACCTGGCCCATATGGCTCAGTGGGCGATGATTTTCGGCGGGCGCGACGATGAGGACAACAACCCCATCGCCATGATCGGCATGATGATCCTGGCGCCGATCGCGGCGCTGCTGGTGCAGATGGCGATTTCGCGTTCACGCGAATACGGCGCCGATGCCAAAGGTGCGCAGTTCTGCGGCAATCCACATTATCTGGCCAGCGCACTGCGCAAGCTGGAAATGTCCAACCGGCGCATGCCGATGCCGCAGGTGAACGAAGCGACCGCCCATATGTTTATCGTCAACCCGTTGAAAGGGGGCGGCATGCGTGCCCTTTTTGCGACGCATCCGCCGCTGGAAGAACGTATCCGCCGGTTGGAAGAAATGCGCGTTTAAATGGATCGGCGCACGACAGACCATCCCAGGCGCACCGCTTACGAAGTTTTATTGAGGGTTGCGGACGGGGCCTTTTCCGATCTGGCCCTGGATGCAGCCCTTAATCGTTCCGCACTCGACCCGCGCGACAGGCGGCTGACGACCGAACTGGTTTACGGTGTCCTGCGGCTACGCGGGCGGCTGGATTTCGCGCTTGAGCAGTTTTGCGACCGTCCCTTGAAACGCCTGCACGCCAAGGTGTTGTGGTTGCTGCGGATCGGCGCCTATCAACTGCTTGAACTGGACCGCGTACCCGATCATGCAGCGGTCGGCACGACCATCGAACTGGCCCGGGAGATCGGGCAGGGCCAGGCGACGGGACTGATCAACGCGGTCCTGCGTGCCCTCATCCGCGGAAGACAACGGATTCCCTGGCCCGAGCCCGGAAACATCAAGGCCTATCTGCAGCAGCGTTGCAGCCTGCCGATCTGGTTGGCCAAGGAGATCATGCGCCTTCTGCCCAATGACGAGGCCCGGCAACTCGGTGAAAGCCTGGCGGTGAACGCTCCCTTGACGCTGCGGGTCAATACCCTGAAAACAGAGCGCGAAGCCCTGGCCCGGCGCTTCGAGGCCTGCGGGCATCAGGTTCGGCCCGGCGTCTATGCGGCGGAAGCGATCAGTATCGACAAGCGCGGCGAACAGCCGTTTCCGGGCGACGCCGAAGGTTGGTACCAGGTTCAGGATGAGGCCAGCATGCTCATTCCCCACCTGCTCGATGCCCGGCCCGGTCAGCGGATTCTCGATGCCTGCGCCGCGCCGGGCGGAAAAACGACGCAACTGGCGGCATTAACCGGCGACCAGGCCGAAATTTTTGCCCTGGATAAATATCCGCAGCGGGTTGAATTGATTAATCGCAGTGTCGCCCGCCTCGGCTGCGGTTCCGTCACGGCCCGGGCCTGGGACCTGCTCGCAGCGCCGGATTTTCTCCGGTCCGCAAGTTTCGACCGGGTGCTGGTGGATGCCCCGTGCAGCGGCCTGGGCGTGATCAGGCGCAACCCGGAAAGCCGTTGGAACAAGGGACCGGCCGCCCTAAGGGAATTGGCCGACCTGCAGCGGCGGATATTGCGTAATGTGGCCGGGCTGGTGCGGCCGGGCGGAAAATTACTTTATTCCGTCTGCACTTTCAGCCATAGTGAGACCGATGACGTCGTCAGATTGTTTCTGGAAGAGCATCCGCAGTTCGCATTGGAGCCACTTGGCCAGGATCTTCCGGTGTCATGGTCGGATCTGATCGGGGCGACGGGTACGTTTCGCAGCTATCCTCATCGCCGGGGACGGATGGATGCTTTTTATGCGGCCCGTTTCAGCCGGTGCGAATAAAAAAACGGCCTCGCTTCGCGGCGCGGATCAGACGTGATTAATGTCTTGTCGGTACGGTCAAATTTTTACGGAGTTGAACAATTATGGTTAAAATCGCCCCATCGATCCTTTCCGCCGATTTCGCCCGGTTGGGTGAGGAGATCAAGCGAATCGCCGCCGCGGGCGCCGATTATGTGCATATCGATGTGATGGATGGACACTTTGTCCCCAATATTACGATCGGGCCGCTGGTGGTCAAGGCCATTCGCCCGATCACCGACCTGCCTCTGGACGTCCATCTGATGATCGAGAAGCCCGCCGACTATATCCCGGCTTTTGCCGAGGCCGGCGCCGATATCATCGTCGTCCATGCCGAAGCGGACCGGCATCTGCACCGGACGGTGCAGATGATCAAGGGGCTGGGTAAAAAGGCCGGAGTTTCGTTGAACCCGGCAACGGATCTGTCCGCCCTGGAGATGATTCTGCCGGATCTCGACCTGGTTTTGCTGATGACGGTCAATCCCGGTTTCGGGGGGCAAACCTTTATTTCGAACTGCCTGCCCAAAATCGCTGCGTTGCGGCGGAAAATCGACGACCTCGGACTGCCGGTCGAGCTGGAAGTCGACGGCGGCGTCAAAATTGAAAATATCAATGAAGTTGCCGCCGCGGGCGCCGATGTGTTTGTCGCCGGCAGTGCGGTTTTCGGCTCAGCGGATTACCAGGCGACCATTTCCCGGCTGAGAAGCTACGCGCTGGCGGCCAAAGGGAGGGGATGATGTCCCGCACCGGGGACTCCGGGAAAAAGACCGCTCTGCGGTTTCTGCCGGTGCTGGTTGCCCTGTTGTTCTGCGCTTGCGCCGGACCGGTTGAAGTCGGACCCGGCCTGCCGAAAACCGTTAAAGGTTTCAGTGAGGCGTTGCGCTGGCGCGACTTTCAGACCGCCGCGCTGTATCTGCAGCCGCATGCGCGGGAGGTTTTTCTCGCCGCCTTCAGCCGGGACGATGAGGACCTGCATATTGTGGACAGCCGTATCCTGAAAGTCGACCTGCATGACGGGGAAGGTTGGGCGGAAGCGGATTATCAGATGGAATACTATCGCCTGCCCTCCAGCCAGGTGAAAAAGTGGCGTTGGCGCCAACGTTGGGTCCTGGTTCGGGAAAAGATGACAAAACCGGGTTATTGGTTGATTGAAAACCCCCCTCCCGCGCTGCCCTGGAACCAGTAAAACGGTCGGCAACTCTTTAATCTAACGATTTGTTTTTGCTTGCCTTTATGCTCTTCTGCGGCAGTCCCGCAAGGGAAAAAATAGCCTTGATTTAGAACGCTTGTTTGTGTTATCTACCTGCATACTGTATACGATCTTATAGATTAAAAACCACCAGAACATCTGGTGATTCTCCCTGTTTGAGGGATTTTCGACCTTCCTTCCCGGAAGGTCGAAGCAGGTCATAGGAGGCCGGTTTGTCACAGGTTGCTTTTTCCAGTTGGGGAAGACAGATTATCGATAACCGCAAAGGCGGCGATGCCGAAGTTGAAGTCGCCCAGAAGAAATTGCCGGTGACCTTTGATGGTGAAAAGCAGATTTCCGCTTTCATGGGCTGGGATGGTCTGATCCTCAATGACCCCAATATCGATGTGGTGGCCATGGCCGCCGAGTACGCAAAGCGTGTTCAGGA
The DNA here is from genome assembly GCA_963676555.2 of Geopsychrobacteraceae bacterium. GTDB lineage: Bacteria > Desulfobacterota > Desulfuromonadia > Desulfuromonadales > Geopsychrobacteraceae > BM522. The sequence goes on along the minus strand of CAXXGL010000017.1, from coordinate 242,460 downwards.
GGACTATTGCTGCGCCAAATGCTCCCCGGGGAAAAAAGGCACCAGGGTCATGCAGGACACCCTGGCGCGGATTGTCGCCGGCGAAGGCGAAGAGAGCGATCTGGACACCATCGAGAATATCGGCGAACTGCTGCAGAACTGCAAATGTACCCTGTGCATGACCTCGGCGGTGCCGATCGTGGATACGGTCAGGCATTTCCGTGAAGATTACCTGGCTTACATCAAGGGGATCAACACGGAGAAGAAAGCCGTCGATTACAAAGTCAAGCTGACCGCTCCCTGTCAGGACAAGTGTCCCGCCCACATCGATATCCCCGCTTACATCGAGGCGATCAAGGATCGCCGCTTTGATGAGTCCCTCGATGTGATTCGCGCCAGTATGCCGTTACCGGCGGTGTGCGGGCGCGTCTGTCCGCACCCCTGTGAAACCGCCTGTCGCCGGGCGAATGTCGATCAGCCGATCAACATCATGGTGCTCAAGCGCACCGCTTCCGACTATGAATGGCAGCATCATCATCAACCGCCGATGCAGGCCAAGCCGAAAAAAGACCGGACCGTTGCCATCGTCGGCGCCGGGCCGGCCGGTCTGGCGGCGGCTTATTACCTTGCGTTGGAGGGTTATCCCTGTACCATTTACGAAGCGTTGCCCGAAGGCTACGGCGGCGGCATGATTGCCGTCGGCATCCCGGCGTACCGGATGCCGCGCCATCTGCTGCAACGCGATATCGATATCATCTCTTCCATGGGGGTTGAGATCATTTACGATACCCGGGTCGGGGTCGATATCAGCCTGATGGAGTTGAAGGAAAAATTCGACGCCGTGCTGCTGGCGCCCGGCGCCCACAAATCCAAGCCGATGGGCGTCGAGGGCGAGAAGGAAGGCTATCAAGGTTTCCTGGCCGGCGGCATCGAATTCCTGCGCGAAGCGTACTTGGGCAAACCGACGGGCATGGGGAAAAAGGTCTGTGTCGTCGGCGGCGGCAACACGGCCATCGACTGCGTGCGGGTCGCGTTGCGCGAAGGCGCCGAGGAATCGGTGCTGCTCTACCGGCGGACGCGGAAAGAAATGCCGGCGGATGCCTGGGAGATCGACGGGGCCGAAGAAGAGGGCGTCAAGTTCGAATTCCTCGTCCTGCCGAAAAAGATTCTGGTCGATGACCAGCGCCAGGTCACCGGGGTCGAATGCGTGCGCATGGAACTGGGCGAACCGGACGAATCGGGGCGGCGGCGGCCGCAGCCGATCGAAGGCAGCGAGTTCGTGGTCGAATGCGACACGCTGATTCCGGCTATCGGTCAGGACCCGGAACTGTCGTTCATCACGGAGGATACCGGCATCGAAATCACCCGTTGGAACACCGTGGTGACCAAGTTCGTGCCGCTCAAAAACGCCGTCGGCCGGGATCTGAACGATGTCATGGGCAACCCGCTTTCGCGGACCCTGATCACCGATATGGACGGGGTGTTCGCTTCCGGCGACGCTGAAATCGGCCCCCTGACGGTGGTCGCCTGCGTCGGCAACGCGCACCGCGCCGCCAGGGTGATCCAGCGCTGGCTGGAAGAGGGTGAAGCCTACCTGACCGATGAGGACTTCCATGAAGACATCCTCAGCCATCTGGGGGTTTACGACAAGAATGAAGAGGTGCCCTGGCTGGATGCCGTGCAGCGTTTCAACCAAAAAGAGATCCACGGCAGAGAGCGCGCCGGCAAAGGGAATTACAATGAAGTTGAACTCGGTTTCAGCGACAGCGAGGCGATTATGGAAGCAGAACGCTGTCTGCGCTGCTACCGGGTGTCGATGATTGCTGTTTAATCAAAGAATCAATACATAAGGTTGAAGCTGATCCGGCACCGGCCGGTCGGCATATGCAAGTCAGCCGTTAATCGAGGTGAATATTAATATGGTCAATCTGACGATAGACGGTAAGTCGGTAAGCGTCCCCGAAGGCACGACAATTCTTGAAGCTGCGCGCCAGGTGGATATTCATATCCCCACACTCTGCTGGCTGGAGAAAGTCTCCGCGACGGGAGCCTGCCGCATCTGCGCAGTCGAGATCGAAGGTGTCGATCGTCCGATGACCGCCTGCAACACTCCCGTCAAGGAAGGGATCGTGGTCACCACCCAGTCGGAAAAGCTGGCCCGGACCCGTAAGCAGATCATGGAGTTGATTCTGGTGAATCACCCCCTCGACTGCCCGGTCTGCGATGCCGGCGGCGAATGCGATCTGCAGAATACCTGCTACGATCTGGATGTCGTGCGCCAGGAATTCACGGCCGCAGACGTCAACCCGCCGACCATCGATCATTGGCCGTTGATCCAGCAGGTTCCGTCTCGCTGTATCCTGTGCGAAAAATGCGTCAAGGTTTGCCATGAACTGATGGGTGCCGATGCCCTGTTTGTCAATGACAAGGGCGATCGGGCCTTTATCGATAAAAAACTGGAAAACTGCATCTTCTGCGGCAATTGCGTGGCCGTCTGCCCGACCGGGACGATGATCTCCAAGCCGTTCAAGTTCAAGGCCCGTCCCTGGGCGCTGCGTAAAGTCCCGTCCGTCTGCACCTATTGCCCGAGCCAGTGTCAGGTCGATATCAATGTCCAGAACAACGAAGTTTACCGGGTGACGTCCAACGACGAGAGCACCAGCAATAACGGTAATCTCTGTATCGGCGGCTTTTTCGGCTACGGCTACGTCAACAGCCGGCAACGGCTGAAAGAACCGCGTGTCGAGCAAAATCCGGCAACCTGGGACAAGGCCATGGAGCGGGTTGTCGCCGAGATCGAACGGGTCAAGGAAAACAGCGGTCCCGGGGCGATTGCCGGACTGGCTTCTCCGCGGCTGACCAATGAAGAGAACTATCTCTTCCAGAAGCTCTTCCGTGCCGCCATCGGCAGCAATAATATCGACAGTGAAGCGCGTTTCGGGGCATTGCGCGCCCTGCAGGCGCTGCAGGAAGGCTTGGGGCTGCACGGCGCCAGCAACAAGCTGGAAGTGATCGGGCAGGCCGATGCCGTGCTGGTGTTCGGTGCCGATCCGGCGGCCGAGGCTCCGGCTGTCGACTGGCAAATTCAGAATGCCGTCCGCCGCCGCGACGGCAAGCTGGTGATGGCCAATATGCGGAAGACCCATCTGTCCCAGTTCGCCAATTGCGAACTGATCTACAAGCCGGGCAGCGAAGTCGCTCTGGCCGGCGCGCTGTGCCGCCTGCTGGTCAATCGCAAGCTGATCGACGAGGATTACCTGACCCGCACGGTGGCCAATCTTGACGAGTTGAAGGACGATCTTGCCGGTGTGGATCTGGAACAGGCGGTTCAGGCCACCGGCCTGGACATGGCCGCTTTGGAGCAGGCGGCGGATATTATCGGCCGGGCCGGTAATGTGGTGCTGGTGTTCGGTTCCGATATCACCAAATCCGTTCAGGGGGCGGCCAAGTCCGCGGCTGTAGCCAACCTGGCGGTTATGAGCGGTGCGTTGCGGTCGCAGGGTGGATTGTACCCGCTGGATGAAAAAGGCAACACGCAAGGGGTTCTCGATATGGGGGTCTACCCGGAGAGCCTTCCCGGTTACCAGCCTTACGCCGAACAGAAAAGCAAGTTCGAAAGCGCCTGGAAATGTGCACTGCCGGAGAACGGGCTGGATGCCGACGGTATCCTGCGGGAGATTGAAGCGGGGAAAATCCGCTTCCTGTACCTGGCGGCGACCAACCCGCAAAGTTTTCCCAACAGCAGCCGCTGGATGAAAGCGCTGGCAAAGGTCGAGGTGCTGGTGGTTCAGGATATTTTCCCGGTTGATGTCTGCAACCTGGCAACGGTTGTCTTGCCGGGCGCCTCTTCAGCGGAAAAATCGGGCAGTTTCACCTCGCTTGACCAGACCGTGCGCAGTTTCAATCAGGCGATCCGCCCGGTCGGCCAAGCTCGTGAGGACTGGACCATTTTCGCTGAACTTTACGGCCGTCTGACCAAGTCCCAGGTCAGCTTCAGCCGTTCGGGGATTCTTAAGGAAGTCAGCGAGTTGACCGATCTTTACGAAGATGTCTGCTTCGTTGACGATGATCGGCGCACCTGTCTGAAACAACCTTACAGCGTTGCGGATCGGAGCCTTAAATATCAGTTGATTGAGAAAACCGAGGCTGCTGAGGGGTTGCAGTTGCTGACCGGAACCTCCGCCGGCCATTTCGGTACGACTTCGACCTGGGCTCCGGCTCCGTTGGAAGTTGAACCGGAGGGACTGATTCAGATCAGTGCTGCGGATGCCGGGGCCGTCGGCATCAATGAAGGCGAAAGGCTGAAATTGACCAGCGCCCAGGGATCGACGGTGGGCAAAGTCAAAATCAGTGAGAAATTGCCGCCGGGATTGCTGTTCGCCCCGCATAACTTTATCGAACTGGGCATTCAACAGTTGCTTGCCGACGGTGCCAATCGGGCCGCCGTCCAGGTCACCAAGGCCTGACCGTAAAACCGTTCGGTTTCAGTTTTATCCTGTCTGGAGTTATCATTTGCGCCTCGCTTTGCGAGGCGCATTTTTTGTGGTCAGCGTGAAACTATGGAGCCGGTTTCCGGCGTAACTGATATTTACGCACGGCATTATTGTGCTCCCGCAGGGTTTTGGAAAATTGATGACTGCCGTCTCCCCGGGCGACGAAATAGAGATATTTCGTCGCGGCGGGATGGGCGGCGGCCGTTATCGCCGCCAGGCCGGGACTGGCAATGGGGCCGGGGGGAAGCCCGCGAATCTGATAGGTGTTGTACGGCGTCGGCGTTTTCAGATGCGTCCGGGTGATGTTGCCGTCAAAATTTTCGATTCCATAGATGACGGTGGGATCCGTCTGCAACGGTATGCCACGTTGCAGGCGGTTATGAAAGACCGAGGAGATCAGCGGCATTTCAGCGACGATCGCGGTTTCCTTTTCGATAATCGATGCCAGGGTTACAAGTTGATGCGGATTGAGCTGTAGCCGCGCCGCGCTCTGTTTCAGCTCCGACGTCACATGCTGATGAAACTGTCGGACCATCATGCCGAGGACCTCTTCCTCGCTGATCCCGGGCGCAAAAAGATAGGTCTCCGGAAACAGATAGCCTTCGAGATTGTCGGCCTCGACGCCGAGCGAAGCCACGAAATTCCTATCCGCGGCCAGCGCCGTCAGGCGCTCTTTCCGGCCGTATCCCCGGTCGCTGATGCGGGTAATGATCTGTTGCAGAGTGAAGCCTTCCGGTATCGTCAGACTGGCTTTTTCCACATCTCCACGAATGAGGCGCGAGAGGATCTCGGACGGCGTGGCGGGTTGAGAAAAGTGATAGCGGCCGGCCTGGATCTGATGGCTCCGACGGTTCAGGCGGGCCAGAAGTTTCAACCCCAGGGCCTTGCGAATGACATGGGCACGTTCAAGATCAGCGGCGATAACGTTCAGGGAACTGCCGGGGCGGAGGTTGACATCGACCGGTTCCGGCGGTGCATAAGAGCAATAGAGAACAGTGTAGCCCCAGCCTGCGGCCAGCAGCGTCAGCGTTGTGAAAATCAGGACCAGGCAGACGAGGACGGGACGCATGGCGGTTACAGCGTAAACCTGTTTTCACGACCCTGGCGCAGGCGCTCGATATTGGCTCTGTGGCGCCGGATGACGATTGCGGCGATGATCAGGGTCGCGCAAAACAGTGCGCTCGAACGGGAGAAATAGGCGACCAGAAAAGGGGCCGCCCCAGCAGCGGAGACCGAAGCCAACGAGATGTAGCGCCACTTCCAGAGCACCAGGGCGAAAACGACAAAGGCGCTGAGAATCGCCGGGGGAGATAAAACCAGAAAAATGCCGAGGGCGGTGGCTACGCCCTTGCCGCCCTTGAAGCCGAGATAGACGGGATAGCAATGGCCGAGAAAAGTGGCCAAGGCAATGACGGCGACGGCGGAAAGCGACAGCGCAAAGCACTGCTGCCCGATCAATACCGGGACGACCCCTTTGAGGCAATCGCCCAGCAGCGTTATCAGGCCGAGCTTGCGGCCGGCGACCCGATAGACATTGGTGGCGCCGATATTGCCGCTGCCGGCCTTGCGAATATCTTCCGTTCCGCTGAAGCGGGTCAACAGGACGCCGGTCGGGATAGCGCCGATCAGATAAGCCAGGCACGTCAGGATCAGGAGTGTCGACATAGAGGTCATGCCTCGATGAAAAGGGCTGCTTTCTTAGTGAGCCGATTCCGCTTCTTGTTCCGGTGGAAAGGCCTTGCGATATTCTTTGATCGCACCGCGGATAGCTCCGGCGGCCAGGTTGGAACAGTGCAGTTTTTCCGGAGGCAGGCCGTCAAGCGCGTCGGCGATGGTCTGTTCGTCAATCTGCAGCGCCTCGTCAAGGGATTTTCCCATTGCCAGTTCGCTGGCGATGGATGAGGTCGCAACGGCCGCACCGCAGCCGTAGATTTTATATTTGATGTCGGCAATGCGGTCGTCTTCTATTTTCAGTGACAGCAGGAGCGAATCGCCGCAGTGGGGATCCCCGACCTGGACCAGAACGGTCGGTTCCTGGATAATCCCGACATTGCGGGGATTGTTGAAATGGTCCATGACTTTTTCCGAGTACACGGTTGACGTCCTCTATAAGGGAAGATTGAGATCTGTAAAGCAAGGCGGACATTCTACCGCCGCGTCTGGGACGAGGCAAATGTTAAATCGGTTTTTCCCGGGCGGAAACGAAAAAAGCGGCTGTTCGCCGCTTTTTTAACCGGATGGTGAAGGGGCCGTCAGTATTGCGCGCCCCAACGGGAAATCAGGTGAAAACGTTCTTCGCTGTTCAGGCATGAGGCATTGATGATACGACTGTTGTCTTCGCCGTTTTTGAGCTTCAGAATATTGAGGGTAACCACTAAGGTGCTGATGATGGCGATGACGATAAAAAATCCGATCATGGTTTCCTCCTTTCCGATATTGTCCGAACGTGCTTTTTATTGAAGTTTAGAACGACAATTGGTATAAGTAAAATTATTCTTTATATTTTATAGGATAAGTTTTAATTATGCTTCCGGATCTTAATCGCTTAAAGGTTTTCCATCATGTTTACCGTTTGAACAGTGTTGTCCGGGCGGCGGAGAAGCTGCATCTGACCCAGCCCGCCGTCAGCCAGCAGATACGGAAGCTGGAGGCTGAACTCAAGATTCAGTTGTTTACACGGTTGCATAAGAAGCTGGTGCCGACACGGGCGGGAGAGCGGCTGTTTCAACTGGTGGCGCCGTTCATCGACCGGCTGACGGTTGAAATCCCTCAGTTGCGCCGGCCCAATGAAACTCCGGCGGGGATGTTGCGCATCGGGGCGCCGCGGGAATTCGGCAAGGAATATCTGCCGCGTTTCTGCCTGCAGTTCCGGCAAAAATATCCGGCGGTGACTTTTGAGTTGAAATTCAAGGAAGCGCTGCCGCTGTTGACCCTGATCAAGGAGGGTGAACTGGATTATGCGCTTGCCGATGTCTATTTCAACCAGGGGGAGATTGCCGGTTTTGCCGGTCTGTTCAGCATTGATCCGTTGTTGACGGAGAGAATGCTGCTGACCTGTTCCCGGGAATATTACGCCGAGCATATCCGGGGTGATCATTCACTGGGAAACCTGTTGAAGCAGGACTTCATCACCGATGAAGACGATCCGTCGATCCTGGCCTTGTGGTTCAGGCACCATTTTGACAAAATGCCGGACAACCTTCACATCGTCATGACCCAGGACAGTCATGAAGCGCTTTTGTCCGGACTCAAACTGGGAATGGGGGTGGGGATTGCGACCGCGCATCTGATCTGGGATGAGATCCGCAGCGGTGAAGTGATTCCAATCACCACCGCGCGCGACGCCATGGTCAATATGATTTCACTGGTCCAGTTGCAGGATAAGGTTCCGACTTTGACCGAAAAAGTGTTTCGCGACTTCCTGCTGCGGGAAGTGCAGCAGCCGGAGATTCAGGAAAGGTTTCGTTCCCCCGATGAGCTTCTTTGAGGTGGTCATATGAGTTGCCGGAAACTGGAACTTGATTTCTGCAGCGAGCCGGTCGATCTATACTGTCCGGCGTGCGGGAAAGCTCTCTTTGGCGGCGGTATCAGCCGCTCCGATTGTCCCCATCTGCTGTTTTGGGGCGATACCGCCGGCGGACAATGGTCATGGGTCGACAAGAAGTTTGAACCGGACTTCAACCGCAGTGTCGAAAAACTTTATCGCGAGGCTGCCGGAAAAGGTTTTTACGGCTCGCTTGATGATTTTCGTGCCGGTCTCAGAAGCGACACGGCCGCGGCCATTGCTGCTGAATGCGTCAGTGGAAATTCCGTGTTCATGATCAGCCTGTCAACCTCGGATCGCGGCTGCGGCGGCATGCATAACGGCACGTTGTACGCTCTTTTCGACTATGCGCCGGCAACGTGCGACCGGCTTTGGCGGCCGTTACCGGGGCAGGGTTAAACCGTCTGTCCGGCCAGCGCGGCTTCTATCGCGTCCTTGATCGCCTGCTCGAAACAGGCGAAAACGACTTTGTCCAGATGGCCGTCGCGGCGCAGGAATGAGCTCACCTCCCTGACGGCGATACGGGCTGCCTGATCGACGGGAAAGCGGTAAACGCCGCAGCTGATGGCGGGAAAAGCGATGGAACGCACGCCGTTTTCCACCGCCAGTTGCAGACTGGTGCGGTAACAGGAGGCCAGCAATTCGGCCTCGTTGCGGTTGCCGCCATGCCAGACCGGTCCCACGGTGTGAATTACGTATCGCGCCGCCAGCCGATAGCCTCCGGTGATTTTCGCCGCACCGGTGGGACAGCCGCCCAGGGTTGCGCATTCCTGCAGCAATTCCGGTCCCGCGGCGCGATGAATCGCGCCGTCCACACCGCCGCCGCCGGCCAGACGACTGTTGGCGGCATTGACAATGGCATCGACTTCAAGTTGGGTGATGTCCCCGAGGATCACTTCGATACGACGCTCCATACCTGACTCCCGTTATTCCAGACAGCGGAACAGCCCCGTCGGGGCCGCTGTCGAGTTGCGGAAAACCGCAGTTTCAGCATCGTGGCGTGGCTTCAACACCTGCGGCACTTTATTGAGTTGCGGGCTTACGGATAAGAATAACAAAAATCAGGCCAGAAACAGATCGTAACCGCACTTGATCATGAGCAGGGCGAGCACGAAACGAAAAACCGGGACGACCACCCGCTCGGCATTCTGCAGCACCAGTCCGCTCCCCAGCCAGTTGCCGCAGATCGAACCGGCAATTGCGACTGCGGCGATGGGCCAGAAAATCCGGTCATGGAGAAGAAAGTAAACAAAGGCGGAGATGTTCGACGCATAGTTGACGATCCGCGCATTGGCGCTTGCCTCTTTGACCGAAAAATGCAGAAAAACCATAAAGGCAAGGAGAAGAAAGGTGCCGGTCCCCGGACCGAAAATACCGTCATAGGCGCCGATCAGCAGCCCGGCCAAGGCGGCGCGGAAAGCGACCTGGGAACGGGAAAGCGGGGGGGCATCCGCCTTGCTTCGCATATGCCGCGATTGCAGGTAAAGCAGCAGGGGAATGACGATCAGCAGAAGGGTGAAAATCAGGTTGCGGGACAGGTACTTGGCCAGCGAGGCGCCGATGGCCGAGCCGATCAGTGCTGTTGCAATGGCATACAGGGCGGTTTGCCACAGGATCGTTCGATTGCGGATATAACGGAACACGGCAAAGGTGGCGCCGGTTGAGCTGACGCATTTGTTGGTCCCCAGGATCAGTTCGGCCGGCAGTCCCATGGCCAGGTAGGTCGGCACGGAAATCAGGCCGCCGCCGCCGGCGATCGAATCGATGAAGCCGGAAAAACCGATCAGGAAGAATACGGTCACGTATTGCCAGAAACTGATATCCACAAACAGGCGTCTCTATTGGGTTGAGCGGGAAACTAAAAAGCACCCAAAGATGAATATCTTCAGGTGCTCGTTAAAATGGTCGGGGCGAGAGGATTTGAACCTCCGACCCCCTCGTCCCGAACGAGGTGCGCTACCAGACTGCGCTACGCCCCGACATCTTGACCGGTTCCGAAGTACGGCGGACATTTTTAGCACCGTTCATGGGGAAAAGCAAGTAATTTTGCCGTCGCCTGCGGTTTCCCCGGCAGGGTGCGCAGGGGCGGGGAAGGGGCTTTTCCGCCGGCGGTCTTCGCGGGCGATTCAGGGTGCCGTCAAGACGGCGCATGGCGACCATGGCCCTTGAAGGAATCTGTGCCGCCACTGACCCGGGCCAAGGCCCGGTTTTGGATTGCGTCCCCGGGATGGGCGGTGGAAAATCAGGTCGTTGGCCTGTCGCCGCGACCGCCGGATCGAGGGGTTGCAGCCCAAACCTTCTGATGCAAAGACAGCCGCAATGCGCAACGATTTGTTGCAAAACCATTACGGTTCTGTTTCAATCGGCAATTTCTCAACCTGTTTTCGTATTCACCGCACCGGAGGGGCCTTTTGAATACTCCCACTCAATCTTTTCCGCTGTTTCGCCTGCTGGCGGGTTCGGTCTGTATCAGTTTCTCCCCGGTTTTCATCAAGCTGGCGGATGTCGACCCCGATCTGGCGGGCTTTTACCGCATGCTGTTCGCCGCTTTGGGCCTGCTGCCGCTGTTCCTGATCCGGGGGGCAAAACTGACGCTTGGCGGGAAGGCTCTGGCGCTTCTTGCCGTCAGCGCTGTTGCTTTGGGCATCGATTTCATGTTCTGGCATCGCAGTATTAATCTGGTCGGTCCGGGATTGGCGACTCTCATGGGGAATTTTCAGATTTTTTTCACCGCTTTCTTTTCCTGGTTATTGCTGAAAGAGCGCATCAGTGGTTTTTTCCTGCTTGCCGTGGTGATGGCCGTGGCCGGTTTGCTTCTGATCACCGGAATCGATTTCCCGGCCTTGACCCGTGAAACCAGGTTGGGGGTGCTTTTCGGCCTGTTGACGGCGGTCTTCTACTCCGCCTATATCCTCTCCATAAAGCAGGCCATGACCGGGGGCCAGGTCAGCGGGATTACCGCGGTCTTTGTGGTGACGCTCATTTGCGGTTCTTTTCTGGCTCTGGTCAATCTGGCGATGCGAACCTCTTTTGCCCTGGTGACATGGCCGTCGATTTGGGCTTTGGCGGCGGTCGGGATTGTTTGTACGGCGTTGGGCTGGTCGTTGATTTCTTCGGCAATGAAACAGGTCCCGGCAACATTGGCCGGTCTGGTTTTGCTGCTGCAGCCGGCGCTGTCATTCTGCTGGGACGTGCTTTTTTTCCACCGTGTGACCGGCGGTGAGGAATATCTGGGGATCGGTCTAATCCTGACGGCGATTTATCTGGGCTCGCTGCGTCGAGGGGAACGGGGATCAGCGTCCGGCAGTCAGCGCGCGACGAATATCGCGACTGATGAAAATCGGCAGGTAAGAACGGATCGTCGCTTCAGGCAGTAACTTATACAGCTTTTCTTCATAGCTGGAACGAATCAGTTCGCATTGCTCGGGATATTGATTGCAGAGGACTTCGACGGCATTTTCGTGCTGATGTTTTTCGACATCATTCTGAAACAGGTTCGTATCCATGGTGTCTCCCCGGTCTGGTTGACGGGCAGACTAGGATATAAATGTTAGGATTGTGTTAGGGTATGGGGCTGAAATGCAAAAAAGCTCTTTTGCTTTGGGCAAAAGAGCTTTGTCGAAGCGACCTCAACTGGTGTTGCGTTCCAGCCAGCTGCCGGCTTTCTGCAGGTCGCGGCCAAAACCGCTGACGCATTCGCAACCGGACAAAAAAAGCAGCGCGATCAGAAGCAGGAGCAGTAATTTTTTTATCATAACCTTCCTCCTTGTCATAAGCCAAAGCAACACTCTGCAGGATATTAGCAGCCGCCTCCCGTCAAGTCGAATTTTTCTTCAATACAATCCCGGTCGGGAGGCGGGACTATTCAGCTGTTCGATTGTTGCCCGTCAGTTGCCCGGTTGTTTCTTTTCCCGTTCCTCATGCCAGGTACAGACGAGCATGATGCCGACACCGACGCAGATGGCGCTGTCCGCGACGTTGAACGCCGGCCAGTGATAGTTGTACCAATGGACATCGAGAAAATCGATGACCTCTCCCAACCGAATCCGGTCGATCAGGTTGCCCAGGGCGCCGCTTAATATCAACCCCAGGGCCAGATGCTGCCAATGTTTGTGCGCGGCGACGCGGTGCATATACCAGAGAATTCCCAGTGTCGCGAGCACGGAGATGGCGATAAAAAAAGGCAGTCGGATCGCGCTGTCGGCAAGAATGCCGAAGGCCGCTCCGGGATTGCGCACATAGGTGATATGAAAAAAGTTGCTGATCACCCGTTTCGACTGCGACAAGGCGAAATTGTTGTCGATGTAGAACTTGCTCAGTTGGTCGAGGATCAAACCGAGAGCTGCGGTCAGGGCAAAAAACCGATACTTGCCCATATCACTCCGCGGCTAGAGCCGCGGCGCAGCGTCCGCACAATGTCGGGTGCTCAGCCGTATCACCGACATCGGTGGAGTAGTTCCAGCAACGTTCGCATTTTTGTCCGTCGGCTTCCAGGACCTGAAGCTTCAGGTCGGCGATATTCTCAGCCGCCTGGGGCTCCGGTATGGCGTCCGTCAACTCGACCTGGGACACGATGAAGTAGTTCGGCAACAGTGCCCGGTATTGTTCGAGCAGGTGCAAGTCCTCGCCCCGGGCCGAGAGCAGAACCTTTGCCTCCAGGGACTGTCCCAGGCGTTTTTCCGCGCGGGCTTTTTCCAGCTGTTTGGTGACTTCGGAACGGATTTTCTGCAGCCGTTCATAGCGCTCTTCCAGGTCGTCGTCGAGATAGGCGGAAATAGCCGCGGGAAACTTCGCCAAATGCACGCTCGCTTCGCGTTGCCCGGGGAGACGGCGCCAGATTTCGTCGGCGGTAAAGCTGAGCACCGGCGCCGTCATCCGGGTCAGGGCGTCGAGGATCCGGTACATGGTGCTGCGGGCGCTGCGGTAGCCGATACTCGAAGGCGGGCTGGCATAGAGACGGTCTTTGAGGATATCCAGGTAAAAGGCGCTCAGATCGATACCGCAGAAGTTATGCACGGCATGGTACAGGGTATGGAATTCATATCGGTCATAGGCCGCGGACACTTTGCCGATCAGCCGGGCCAGGCGCGACAGCGCCCAGCGGTCGAGTTCCAGCAGTTCGTCGTCGTTGATCATGTCGTTGGCCGGATCGAAGCCGTTCAGATTGCCGAGCAGATAACGCGCGGTGTTGCGGATCCGCCGGTAGGCGTCTGACAGGCGGTGCAGAGTTTCCTGCCCGAGGCGGATATCATCGCGGTAATCGGTGGCCGCGACCCAGAGGCGCAGGATTTCGGCCCCGTACTTTTTAATGATTTCCTCCGGGGCAATGACGTTCCCCAGCGATTTCGACATCGGCCGGCCGTCTTTGTCGAGCACGAAGCCGTGGGTCAGAACGGATTTGTAGGGGGCGCGGTCGCGCGTGCCGACCGATTCGAGCAGGCTGGAATGGAACCAGCCGCGATGCTGGTCCGAGCCTTCCAGATACATGTCCGTCGGGCTGCTCAGTTCTTCGCGATATTCGCATACTGCGGCGTGGGACACCCCGGAATCGAACCAGACGTCGAGAATGTCCGTTTCCTTGGTGAACTGGTCATGACCGCAGGCGGGGCATCGGGTGCCCGCGGGCAGCAGTTCGGCAATGTCCTTTTCAAACCAGATATCGCTGCCGGTCGCTTCGAACTGATCGGCGATGTGATGCATGATGTCCCCGTTGTTCAGGGCCTCCCCGCACTTGGCGCAGTAGGCGATGGTGATCGGCACGCCCCAACTGCGTTGCCGGCTGATGCACCAGTCGGGACGGCCGGCGATCATGTTGTGAATCCGGTCCCGGCCCCAGGCGGGAATCCACTGCACCCTGTCGATTTCAGCCAGGGCTTTTTGCCGCAGGTTGTTCTGGTCCATGCTCACGAACCACTGCTCCGTGGCGCGGAAGATGACCGGTTTTTTGCAGCGCCAGCAGTGCGGGTAACTGTGCTCGACCGTGCTTTCGTGGAGCAGGGCGCCGACTTCGGCCAGTTTTTCGTTGACCGCAGTATTGGCGTCCTTCAGCTTCATGCCGCCGAACAGTTCCAGATCTTCACGGTAACGGCCGTAATCGTCGACCGGATTATAAATTTCCAGACCGTATTTCAACCCCACCAGGTAGTCGTCCTGGCCGTGTCCGGGCGCGGTGTGAACACAGCCCGTACCGGCTTCGAGGGTGACATGGTCGCCGAGCATCAGCAGCGAATTGCGCGCGTAGAAAGGGTGGCGGCAATTCTTTTTGTCAAACAGTTCGGCGCTGAAGGTGGCGCTGACGGAAAATTCCTCGATTCCCAGAATGCGCATCACCTGTTCGTAAAGGCCCGCGGCCAGCACCAGGCGCTCCGCCCCGATATCGACGGCAACATAGTCCAGTTCCGGGTTGAGACAGATCCCCAGGTTGGCCGGGATGGTCCAGGGGGTGGTGGTCCAGATGACGAAACTCAAGGGTTTGTCCGTCAGTTGGGCCAGTGCAGCGGGCAGGTCGTCGGCATAGGGAAATTTGACGTAGATCGAGGGCGAGCTGTGATCGGCGTATTCGACTTCGGCCTCCGCCAGGGCGGTGACGCAGGAAGAACACCAGTGGATCGGTTTCTTGCCCTTGAACAGCGATCCGCGTTCGGCCAGTTTGGCCAACTCGCGGGCGGTCTGCGCCTCGTAGTGCGGGGTCATGGTCAGGTACGGATCGTCCCAGTTGCCGAAGATGCCCAGGCGCTGGAACTCCTCGCTTTGAATCTTGACCCATTCAGCAGCATAGGAGCGGCATTCGCGGCGGACATCCGCCTTGCTCATGTCGCGCTTCTTCTTGCCCAGTTTCTTGTCGACCTTCAATTCGATCGGCAGGCCGTGGCAGTCCCAGCCGGGGACATAGGGAGTATAAAAGCCCTGCATGCGTTTGCTTTTGATGATCATGTCCTTGAGGATCTTGTTCAGGGCGTGTCCCATGTGCAGATGCCCGTTGGCATATGGAGGGCCGTCGTGGAGGATGAAGCTTTGCCGGCCCCGGTTGGCTGCGTCGACCTGATCGTTCAGCCCGCTCTGCTGCCAGTGTCTGAGCATTTCCGGCTCTTTTTGCGGCAGATTGGCGCGCATCGGGAAATCGGTTGCGGGTAAATTGAGAGTGTCTTTATAGTCCATAGCGACTGTTCTCCGTCGGGGAAAATATAAGCATGAAACTGTAGATAAGCTAATCCCGCAAGCTAACAAAAGCGGCCTTTCAGTTCAAGAAGAAAGGACGGTATCCCAAGTGTTTAATGGCTGAAATTGAATTTGAAGCGGGGAATCAGTCGGCGGCGTTGCCGGCCTCTGTCGCCGGTTTGTCCTTGATTTGTCCCATGAGTCTGGCCCAGAGGTATCCCAGCCCTTCATGGACCCAATATTCACTGTGGGCGAGAACCTTTGCCGAAGGAAATATCCACCAGCTGCGGGTCGGTTTGCTCAGGTGTCCGGTGGGGGCGGGAATCGGGTCGAGTCCGGCCCCGCGAAACAGGCCGAGCGCGCGCGGCATGTGGACCGCCGAGGTGACCAGAACCAGCGTCCGGTCGGGGAACTGCGACGCGATCAATCGCGCTTCTTCGACGGTGTTGCGCGGACCTTCGAAGATCAGAATGTCAGCGCTGGGAACGCCTAAGGAGAGCGCCAGTTCGCGGAGTTTTTCCGGATAGGAGACAGGGTCTTTATGCATCCCCTTAAAGCCGGTAAAAATCAGTTTGCTGCCGGGGTTGAGGCGATAAATCCGCATGCCTTCGACCAGCCTGACAATCCCGTCCGGACTGATCTCGCCGGTCACCGGTTGAGTTGGGTGCGATTGCTGCCAGGCACCGAGTACGGCAATATAATCGGCCGTCATCAGAGGGTCTTTCTGATACCCGGGAATGCGGTTTTCCCACTTGGCCAGGTAGCGATTGCTGATCGGGGCATAGCCGGCGAGGAAAAAAGCAACCGTGCACAGCAGGACGACGATGATCCCGAGCCAGCGGGTCTTGCGCCGCAGCAGAAGAAAAAAGGCCCAGGTCAAAGCAATGATCAACAGGGGCACCGGCAGCAGCAGGTTGCCGAGAAATTTTTTGACCAGGAAAAGGGTGTGATCCATGGCGTGTCATTCCATATTTAATTGAATTGAAAGAATAAACACTAGCGCAGCCGGCACAATTGATCAAGAAATCTCTTTTGAATACAGACAGATATCTCCAAGCGGACAGCTTGCGCAGAGGGGTTTTTTGCGACAGAAATCTTTGCAGTGGATCACGATCAGCGCGTGGTATTCATTGTACAGGGCGACATCCGGACGGAGTTGCGTCATGAACATCTCCCTGAGTTGGGCGTAACTCTCGTTGCCCTGTACGCATCCCAACCGCATGAACAGTCGTCGCGTATAGGCGTCGATCACAAAACTGAGCCGCTGCCCGGCATACAGCAGAATCGAATCGGCGGTTTCCGGGCCGACTCCTTTTAAAGCAAGCAGTTCCTCACGCAGCGGGGCAAGCTCCCGACCCAGAAAAACATTCAGATCACCATTGTGGTGCTGTTGCAGAAAACGGCAGAACAACTGCAGACGTTCCGCCTTCTGGCGAAAAAATCCGGAAGGCCGAATCAATTGCTCCAGATCGTTGCGCGGCAAGGAGCAGATTGTCTCACAGTCCAGGGCCGCTGCGGCGTGCAGGTTGGAGATCGCTTTTTCCACATTATTCCAATTGGTGTTCTGGGTCAGAATCGCCCCGACGGCCACTTCAAAGGGGGTGTCCGCCGGCCACCAGTTGCGCGGACCGTGATGATCGAGAAGGCTGTGATAGATCTGCAACAGGTCGGGCATAATATCTCCAAACAATGGGTGGAGGACAAGATAAAATCGATATTTGGTTCTCGAACATGTAAAAAGCGCCTTCAAGGACCGCAATCAGGCGTTTTTTGGTTTATGCTTTATGTCGTGGACGACCGGCGGCGACCGCTTAACCGGCCGTACATTTTCCACCGACATCAGCGTTTTCATTCCATAGGAAAATTTTGCCAAGCAGGTGTCTTTACAACTGTGTCGAGCAGGCATTTGTTGATAGCGAAAAAATATTTTACGTTGTCAACTACGCTACGTGCGGAAGAAAACCGTCCGCACGACATCAGGGGAAAAGATTGCCGATAAACTCAAGAATTGAAAGGTAAATAAGCTGTTATGCCTACGCAGTTGTTCCGAGCCCTATTGGTTATCGGATTTCAATTTTATATCTAAATTTATCACCACGACCAACGCTATTACGAAATTCTATTGGTTTGTCACCATATGTATATACGATTCTTTCAATTGAAATTACGGGGTCTCCCTTTTTAATTTCTAAGGCTTCAGCCGCTTGGTGATCTGCAATTGTTGGCCATAGCTCCTCTTCCGCCCAGACGACAGGGGTTTTAAATTTTTCTTCATAGATAGGGTATAGAAGTTTTCTGCTTGTATCTATTTTTTCAAATCCTTTGAATATTTTATAAGGGAGGTGTATGTTTTGTAGCATGACAGGGAGATCGTTTAAATATCTTATTCTTTTTATGAAAATTATTTTGTCTTTTTCCTCTAGCTCTAGGGCTTCTTTTATTTTTTCTCCCGGATAAGTAATGTTTAAACTTAATACTTTCGATATAAGATCTCTTCCTGTTTGATTTTCATCTGCACCATATCGGAAAAATCTCATAAAACTTCTGTTGAAATCAGGTCTGCTGATAAAGGTTCCTTTTCCTTGCCTTCTATAAAGGACTCCTTCATCTACAAGAAAAGAGAGAGCTTTTTTTACTGTTCCAACAGAGACATTGTATGTTGCTGCCAGTTCATTTTCAGAAGGTATCATTTCATCTAGCTTCCAGAATTTTTCAGAGATTTGTCTTTTTATGAGATTTGTTAATTGAACATACAAGGGAAGATCGTCTTTTATATCTATTTTATATTCGTTTTGATCATCAGGAGAAAGGCGGGTTATCTTAGGAGCAATTTTCATTGTAGTTCCCTCACTGGAATTTTCTTAACTCAGAAGCATCGGTTTTTAGTATGTTTATTGTGAATGTCTACATCATATATATAAGCTTATAAAAATTAAAATATACTTGTCAAGCTTTTCTCACAGAGGCTGTTTAAGTGCTCAAAGTCAATTGGGGTTTTTGATTTGCAAATTTATTGGGAGGCGGAAGAGGGGGGAGTTTCCATTTGGACCGGGCTACCCCAATTGGTTCCTCCCGCCGACAATACCTTTTCTTGCATTCCATTGGTAAAATATGCCCTGTCAATTCCGGCAAGCGCCGATTGTTGAATCAGTCCGCCCATTCTCGTGTCGCGTCTTCAATCGCATTCCGACTTTTCCAGGGGCCGTAGTGGAAAATGATGTCCGTCTTGTGCAGCTCAATAACCGTTTTCGCCATAGCGTTGTTGCATGAATCTCTGGTGGTGCCGACGGGCAGCGCTGATATTCGCTTCAGCCGGGCTCTCCGTATGGCGAGTTGAAAGGCATTAACTGCCTCGGTTACTGTGGTGGGGCCATTGTCGCCGGTTTTGTACGCGTAGGCGGAAAAAGTCGCCGCCTTGGTTATTCCGGGCCGGGGGGATTGCTCAGCGTATGGCGAAATTTTTATTGTCGTGGAGCAAAAAAGTTGACAGCATTATTTTTTTATGTATCTTATATATATAAGTTAGATGTGCTGAAGTGTTTTTGTCGGGAATGGTTTATGAGTTAATAGGATCAGATATTAATTTTGAGAAGTTCGTATATGTGGATTTTTGTATCTGTAGGTGTGGTTTTTTGTTTATTGATCAATGTAAAAATTGGAGGATTAACGCTAGAAAAATAGAGGAGAATTTTAGATGAAAGATGATATTTTTTCTTTTTATTGTAATACAAAAATTTATATGGGAATTAATAGTCATGAAAAATTAAAAGATATATTAGACGATTTGAAAATTAGTAAAATATTTGTTGTTGTAGACAGTTTTGTTTTGAATTCCCATATTTTCTCTTCTATTAAAGAAATCTTTAACTGCAAAAAAGTAACTTTTGATGTTTTCTCTGAGGTTGAGCCGGACCCTAGCTCTACCAGTGTTTCTAAGGCCTTTAATCTTTATCGGAAATCCGAAGCCCCTGTTGTTTTGGCGATAGGCGGGGGAAGTACGATTGATACAGCAAAAAGTGTAGGGATTCTTGCAAGGAATGGGGGTCAGATAAAAGATTATGAAGGCATGGAAAGGTTTTCAAACCCTCCTCTTCCGCTTATTGCAATCCCGACAACGGCCGGTACAGGTTCTGAGGTATCTGCTTCTTGTACGATAATTGATGCAGAGCGAGGATTGAAAATGTCAATTCGCCATCCGGCTTTTAATCCTGCAAAAATCGCAATATTGGATCCGATTGCATTGAAAACGCTTCCTGGTGAAGTAGCTGCACATGCGGCAGTTGATGCTTTTGTCCATGCCTTTGAATCATATATCTCACTCAATGCAAATCCGATAACCGACGCCATGAACCTGTATTCGATGGAACTGATATCCCGGAACATCAGGCAATTCATTTCTAACCGAGCCAATCTGGAAGCAGGTCTAAATATGGCAATTGGTTCTAATCTGGCGGGCATCACTTTTGGGCTCACCGGGTTGGGCAATGTCCATTGTATGGCGCGGTTCATCGGCGCTTTTTGTCATATCTCTCACGGTCTTTCCAATGCGGTTTGCCTTCCTGTGGCGGCGGAATTCAATCTCCTCGCAAACCCCAAGAAGTATGCGCGGGTGGCCGTAGCCTTGGGCGAGAATGTTCAGGGTTTAAGTGAGATGGAGGCGGGCCATAAAACTATCCGGGCAATTAAGTCAATGTGTGCCGATCTTGGCATTCCCAACAGGTTGAGCGCTGTTGGAGCTACTAAAGAGATGCTTGCCGAAATGGCGAACCTCTCTTTTAACGCAGGGTACAATAAGTGGAACCCCCGTTATACGACATATGAAGATTTTTTGAACTTATTTCAGTTGGCATATTGATGAGCAAGAAAATAGACATTCTGTAAGGAGGTAAAATTTTTTATCGGAGATCGTTCGTCTTTTTCCCGGGTAACGTCAGGCCGGCAAATAATTATGGATATAGGAGGTGCCAAGTTGTTTAAGCAATATATCGGTGGAGATTGTGTCGAAGGGAAAGGAAGTTCTTTTGATGTTATTAACCCCGCCACTGAGGAGGTGATTGCGACCCTCAAATCAACTGATGAGGCACAGACCAGAATGGCTCTTGAAGCAGCACAATCTGCATTTAAAAGCTGGTCAAAAACCTCTATTAACGAGCGTTTGAGCTGGATTGCTAAATTGCGTCAGGCCTTTGTGGCAGAGAAAGAAACAATTGTAGATTTAGCGGCCCGTGAGGTTGGTAAGTCATACCCTGAAATCGAGGGTGAATTCAGCATGTTGATCAATGTGCTGGATTTTTACTGCGAAGAGGTCAAGCGGGTTTATGGTACTTCTGTGAAGGACTACGCTTCCCGGCCGGGAGAAGTGTCTCACGTTATGCAACGCTATCCTGTGGGAGTAACGGTCGGTCATCTTGCCTGGAACTTTCCCCTTCAGAATGTCGCTCTTAAACTTGCACCGGCACTGGCCTCCGGCTGCACATGTATCCTTAAGCCTTCCTCCAATTCTCCTTTGGCAACACTTTATCTGGGTGTTATCGGTGAGAAAATCGGATTTCCCAAAGGGGTGTTCAACATAATTTCCGGTCCTTCTTCAGTCGTGGGTAAATGTCTCAATGAGAGCAAAATACCAAGGCTCATTACTTTGATCGGCTCATCGGAAACCGGCCGGCAAGTTATGAGCCAGGCAGCGACGTCGATAAAAAGATTTTCATTGGAGTTGGGTGGCAATGCCCCGGCCATTGTGATGCCGGATGCAGATTTGGAGGCTACAGCAGCTTTCATGGTTAAACGCAAAATTCGCGCTTGCGGGCAGGGATGCGGAAATATCAATCGCATATATGTGCATAAAAGCATCCATGATGATTTTGTGAAATATTTGCATCATAACATTAAGCAAGTAAAGGTTGGTTGGGGCAAGCTCTTGGGAGATGTCATGGGCCCGCAGATCAACAAGACTGCGCGAGATCGGTTGCTCAACCTTATCCAGGATGCTGTTGAAAAAGGGGCAAATATCATTTATGGCGGCAAGATCCCGGAGGGTTTAGCCAAAGGCTCATATATCATGCCCACTCTCCTGGATGGGGTGAAAGACGATACCTCTTTGTGCCGTGAGGAAATTTTCGGCCCCATTTTGCCGGTATTAAGCTTCAGTGATCTAGATGACGTTATCAGAAGGGCAAATGACACGGATTACGGCTTGGTTTCTTACCTGTTTTCACATGATTCCCGTGTCATTGCCAAAGTGACCGAAGAGCTAGAGTTCGGAGAGGTTCACGTCAATAATCCTGGCGGAGGCACATTTGTCCCTCTGCCGCATGTGGGAATTAAGGAGAGCGGTGTCGGCTGTGATGGTTCTTTCTGGGCCTTGGATGAATACTTCTGGATGCGGCGTTTTTCTGTCCGCCCGTAGCAACCGATAAGGATTAAGGAGTTTTGAAATGGAAACAATTGGGCTCATTGGGACAGGTATCATGGGACATCCTATGGCCAAAAACTTATTGAAGGCTGGGCACGCACTAACAGTATTCTCAAGAAGGGAGAACATAAACAAAGAATTTGAATCGTTAGGCGCATCTATCGCATCTACGCCTGCAGAGCTGGCAAAAAAGGCCGGCATCATCTTTCTCATAGTAAGAAATTCCAACGATGTTAAAGAGTTACTTTATTCAAAAAACGGTATTGTCGGTGCTGCCGGACGAGGAACTGTTATCGCCGACATGACGACCACTGATCCTGAGTTTTCAAAAGCCATTTCCAAACGATTAGCTTCTGAGGGGATAGAATATCTGGATGCACCTATTTCAGGTGGCGAATTAGGCGCGCAAAATGCCCAACTTGTCATTATGGTTGGCGGAAAAAAAGAGGCACAGGAAAAATGTCTTCCCGCATTTAATTCCGTCAGTAAAAAAGTCGTATATATGGGAGAGTCCGGCAGCGGCCAATCGATAAAATTAATTCATAATCAACTTTCTTACACTACTTTTTTGGCAGTTTGTGAAGCGGTTATATTGGGTGAAAAGATTGGTTTGACTGCGGAACCAATGATCGAAGTATTTAATCATGGTACTGCCCGATGTTATGCCACTGAAGTTAGATTCCCAAGATTTATACTCAAGGAAAACTTTCATATGGGGGTCCCATTTAGTACCGCATTCAAGGATATTTCATTGGCGCGAAAACTCAGAGACACAACAGGGATCAACTTTCCAATAAGCAGATGGGTTTATGAGTATATGAAATATTGCATGGATAGAAATGCTGAAAAAGATGATCTTTCTACAATAATTTTGAAGATGAGAAACATCTTGGGTTATGAGGAACGTTTTATGTGATTTCTACTGTAAATAAATAGAAATTTTTGTCAAAGCGGAAAGATTAAAGGTTTTGGAAAATTATTATTTACAAACAGAAGACATGGAGAGTGAAAATGAGTAATTTTATTGTTCCTTTGGATATGGGTGAGGCAGATTATGACAAGAGCCTGTTTTTTTTAAGAAAATTTATCGGACAGCCAGCTACGGGGAAAACGGTTGCTGCATATATTGGTGGCGGGAAGAAAAAAATAGTCGTTGATGCCGGGCCTCCCGATATGGAGAGATCGTTAAAATATCACCCTTATTTCAAGGCGAAGCCACGTACTCCCGAACAGGAAATGCTGGGAGCCCTGGCGAAAGCAGGGGTCAAACCTGAAGAGATAGATATTGTTGTTCTGACTCACCTCCATTGGGACCATGTGGGGGCGATTGAGCTGTTTCCCAATGCTCAGTTTATTGTGTCTGATGTGGAATTAAAATTCGCAATGAATCCGCCCGCTTGCTTGTATGTGTCCTATGAAGCTTTGCAGTTAGGGATTCAACCGCTATTCCTCAAAGTTATGGACAGGATAAAAACCGTTGCGATGAAAGAAAAGGAAATAGCAGAAGGAATTACGGTAATCCCTCTCCCTGGGCACAGCCCGGGAAGTATAGGTGTTGTTGTCGATACGGATAGCGGTCCCTACGTTATTGCCGGCGATGCCGTTCCCACTTATGAAAACTTGAAAGGGGATCCGAAAAATAATCAGCCGTATATCATGTCCGGGGTTTATACGGATATGGAGGCAATGTGGAACAGTTTTGAGCTCATTGATGAAATTGTAAAAGGTGATGTTTATCGAGTTATTCCTGGCCATGAATCTCTTGTCTTTAATGTAGGACGGTATTCCTAAATTAATGAAAGTCGGTGGGGTAAGCAAAATGTCTAGCAGACCTGTAGCAGTTGTATCGGGAGCTTCCGTAGGGATCGGGCAAGCTATTGCTGTAAAACTGTCGGACCTTGGATATGACCTTGTCCTTTCTTCATTGCCGGGAGACTCTTTGGACGCTACAGAAAAGATGGTTTCAGAACGCGGGTCCTCTTTCTTTTCCTGTTATTCAGATTTGTCGAACGTTAAATCAATACATGAATTGTTCATAAAGGCAAAGCGTGAGTTCGGCTCATTAAGCGTCCTTGTAAATAATGCAGCGGCCCCTTTGCATAAGCCTGCATTGACGGTTACGGAGAAGGAATGGGATTTTGTTGTTGATGTCAATCTGCGTGGGACTTTTTTCATGTGTCAGGAAATGGGCCGGCATCTTAAAAATGAAAGCAGGCCGGGGCGAATTGTCAATATCAGCTCAACTCACGGCTTGGTTGCGTTAAATGGCCGTTCAACTTACGGCATTACCAAAGCGGGCATCATCCACATGACACGTATGCTTGCAATTGAATGGGCGGACCTGGGTATTCGTGTCAATGCTGTTGCCCCGGCAACGATTTCAACGCCGTCACGCGAGGCTGTGTTCGCGTCGTCTGGGACACGTGACATGATGGTTGGAAGAATACCACTGAAGCGTTTCGGGACATCCGAGGAAGTTGCTTGTGCGGTTGGATATCTTGTGAGTATTGAGGCGGATTTTTTGACGGGTCAGACTATTGTTTTAGATGGCGGGTTGACATCAATTTAAGTGATCGAAGGGCCTCATTGCCTTTTAATTGTCGCGTAACGTAGCTAGCAAGGGCGTTTCATACAAGCTTGTGTCATTACAAAAGGAGGATCCAATGAGAGGACGAATTCCAGCGATAATAGTAGCTACAATAATCATCCTAATGGTCACTGTCAGTATTGGTACCACTAAAGTAGTGCCCCCGAAACCGCTGATGACAGTAGGCAGTCAAAGCCCGGGAAGCCTTTATGTGACCTATGTGGCGGCTTGGATTAAGGTTGTTGGGAAGGCTTTTGAAGGATTGACGCTTTCCCAAGCGCCTGGCGGCGCGGCTCAGAATATAATGCTTGTCAACAAGGGGGATGCCGATTTCGGTATTACAAATAGCCCACAGGCTTATCAGGCGCGCTATGGATTGGCTTGGGCCAAAGGCAAAAAGTATACTAATTTTGTTGCCCTGCACCCTGCCTACCCTTCAAAGATGGCCATTTTCACACGAGCGGATTCAGATGTTAAGTCGTTTTATGACCTGTCAGGCAAACAGGTTGGTACCGGCCTTCCTGGTAGTGGTAGCGATGTGGTTTCAAAGCAACTCTTTCAACATCTCGGCATCAAACCTCGCAGAACTATAAATGGAAGTTGGAATGATCAAGCCGGAATGCTTAGGGATGGTCTTGTCGATGCAATTTTCTACCTTGCAGGCCATCCCGCGGGTTTTATTCAGGAACTGGAGATTGGCCGCGATTTGCGTTTTATTTCTGTAGATGAAAAAGATATCGATAGTTTTCTGTCGGCCTATCCTTATTATGGAAAAGCAACGTTAAAAGCCGGGTTGTATAAGGCATTGACAGCGGAGATGCCCTCTATCGTCATAATGAATCTAATTATTGCAGACCCTAAGCTTCCTGATGATTTTGTCACTGTCTTGCTTGACGCTGTTTATAACGGCGCCGAGGAACTGGCTGCTGTACATCCTAATTTTATCAACACAAGTTTCGAAAGCGTAGTTAACGTCCCTGTGCCATTCCATCCTGCTGCCGCTCGTTACTATAAAGAACACAATGTGAAGATGAATGTTCCTCCTCCTCCAAAATAGTTGCTTCAGGCGAACGGACAATATCTCTCCCGGCGGTTTGCCGGGAGGTTTTAACTATATTGATGTTTGTGACGTTGTCGGAAGAGGAGCTTTTTCTGCTGGAAAGATGAGCGATAGCGGTCATGCCGTTTTTAAGGTCGTAAAAATGACATTATCCAGGTGCCGGAAAGGGATCTCGCAATTTAAAATGAGGGTTGTGTTGGAAAAGCGCCGGTAGAATTAGGAAGAAAAGTTTTTATTCTCCGATGCCTGCCCTGTTTTGACAATGCTTCATGCCTTGGTTTTATTGGTGCCCTCAGTTGCTCGGATTTTGGCTGGTCAAGGGGAAAATGGATAGTCATACCGAGCGAACGATGAATGAGGGCTGCCGGAATTTTTAATTTTCCGGTGAAGGATTTTTTTTCTGGCAAGTGCATCTGATAAAAAGGGTCTGGAGCAAAAAATGAGGATCGCATATTGACCACTTGGGGATATTCAACTCGCGTTGTGAGTGCAAGCCCGAATTTGCGCCTGCCGTTATGGTAATCGCTCCAAGCGGGCCGAGGAGTTTTTATAGCTAACTAGTTTTTTAAGCGATTTATTTGTTAATGATGGAGCCATTATCATGCCAGCGAGCAATACTGAACATTCTAAGCTAAATACTTCAGGAACGATTGGTAGTGATGATTCTGCTAAGAAGAATGGTAAGAAACGCGACCTGACCGGACTTCCTGCTTTAATTGTGGTTTTGACTTCAATTGCAGGCGCGATTTTTCACGTTTATGCATTGGGTATAGAATCCCCAGGGGTGTGGAATCTGCGTATATTTCATCTGTTGCTGGCTTTTATCCTTGTTCCTCTGCTGTATGCCGGTTGGCGAGGTGCAGGTCAACATATCCACTGGACCGATTGCCTAATGATTATGGCCGGTGGCGGGTCAGCCGTATATTTGATTATTGAAGCTCAGGATATAATCTGGCGATATGGTGTGGCTCCGACAGGAGCGGACCTGTTTTTCGGCGCCATTACCATACTTCTGGTCCTTGAAATCACACGGAGAACGATTGGCTGGCCGTTGGTAATTGTTGTCCTGGTTCTGATCTTTTACTCTCTTTTCGGGAATTATTTTCCGAGCATTTTCAAAACGCATTCGACCTCTGTCAGTCTGATGATAAGTTACCTTTACAGCATGGATGGAATATATGGTATCCCCTTGGGGGTTTCATCAACTTATGTGTTTTTGTTTATTCTTTTTGGCGCGATGCTGCGTTTGTCAAGAACAGGTGATTTCTATATGGACCTTGCGTACAGTGTCGCCGGCAGGGTCCGAGGCGGTCCGGCCCAGGTAAGTGTTCTGTCTAGTGCTTTATTCGGCACCATGTCCGGTAGCGGTATTGCCAATGTTGTGACTACGGGAACATTGACTATTCCGCTTATGATTAGAGCAAGGTTTGAGAGGGTCTTTGCGGCATCTGTGGAGTCTGTGGCATCCACCGGCGGCCAGTTCATGCCTCCGGTTATGGGTGCGGGCGCCTTTTTAATGGCGGAATATGCCCGTGTCCCCTACACCAATATTATTATTGCGGGAACAATACCAGCATTCCTGTTTTTTCTATCCGTTGTTATCACTATCGACATTGAAGCCGCCAAGAATGACCTCAAAGGGCTGAACTCAGAAGAATTGCCCCATCTGACTTCGGTATTGCGCCGGTGGGGACATTTGTCGATTCCGATTCTGGTCCTTATCTATATGCTGGTTATTGATCGTTCCTCGCCAATTCGCGCGGCTCTTTTTGCAATGGGTGTGACCTTTTTTGTTTCTTGGTTGCGTAAAGAGTCGCGACTCGGTTTACAACGCCTGAAAGATGCCGCGATAAGCGCTTCCAAGGGGTCGTTGGAAGTTATCACTGCGTGTGCTTCTGCCGGGCTGGTCATGGGGCTGTTCTCGCTTACGGGAATCAGTCTCAAGATTTCCTCGATGGTTGTCTCTCTGTCCGGGGGGGTCGTGCTAATTGCACTTGTTCTGACGGCGCTCGTAACTATATTGCTCAGTATGGGGTTGCCTGCTACGGCAGCATACATTATTTCCGCATCGATGATTGCCCGGGCATTGGAAGCGTTGGGTATTCCAATCCTGGCGGCTCATCTTTTCATTTTCTATTTTGCCTGCTTGAGCGGGCTCACTCCACCAGTTGCGCTGGTGGCTTTTCCTGCCGGTTCCATTGCCGGGGCAAACCCGTTTTCTGTGGGTTTGCAAGCGTTCAAAATGGCCTTGCCCGCGTTCATTATCCCATTCATGTTTGTTCATGCGCCTGCTATGTTAATGCAGGGGACTCCATGGACCGTGCTTTTAGCCGTTATTTCCGGAGTGATCGGTGTTTGGGCGTTTGCAAGTGCTTTGAACGGGTGGTTGTTGCGGCGATCTTTGGCGTTTTATTTGAGGGTGCCTTTATTGTTTGGAGCATTGGCGCTGATTTTTGCAGGTTTGAAATCAGATATGATCGGGCTTGGCATTATCATCATTGTGTCGTTGGCCCAGTGGAGAAAGCCTTTCAGGCTGAAGAATAGCAATTTGTCATCTTGCGAACCTAATGAATCTGAATGAATTATCTGAATGTGGCAAGTATTGACACCGGATCGGTTTTGAGCGCGGTCTGAGTCAGACTCTCAGAATTTTTTTGCTGGCGGGTCACGCTACTAATAATGAAAGGGAAGAAAATCATGGCAACGGTTACCTTGGAACAAGCCAAGACAATTGCTCATGAGGCTCTGCTTAAGGGGTATGAGTTGTGTTTAGCACCGCTGACTGTCGCCATCCTCGACAGTGGAGGGCACCTTGTTGTTTTATATCGTGATGATCAATCA
Source organism: Geopsychrobacteraceae bacterium (assembly GCA_963676555.2). Classification (GTDB taxonomy): domain Bacteria; phylum Desulfobacterota; class Desulfuromonadia; order Desulfuromonadales; family Geopsychrobacteraceae; genus BM522. The sequence goes on along the minus strand of CAXXGL010000017.1, from coordinate 214,386 downwards.
AGCTTATTAAGGCCCAACATTGCAATAGGTAAGGCCTGGGGCGTGTTGGGCCTGGGGTTTGGGGGACGGGAGCTTGCCGATAGAGCCAAAAAAAATCCAATATTTTTCAACTCATTATCCGATATGTCCGGCGGGCGAATGGTTCCCGTTCCGGGAGGCGTTCTTATCCGTGATCTTGAGGGCAAAATCATTGGTTCCGTCGGAATCAGTGGAGACAGATCGGACAATGATGATATTTGCGCAGTTCATGGAATAGCGGCGGCCGGATTATTGGCGGATAATGGCAGCTGATTGATGATTTGCATCAAGACTCGAAGGTTTTAAATTTTGATGCTTGTCTGCAATTGTTTTCCGAGGCAATCGATTGCGAAGTTCCGGGAGCATCAACTTCCATTCAAGACTTTAAATGGACATAACCTCTGAAATTATTGAAATATTTTCCCCGACCGGAAAATTGCGCGCGTCTATCAATCTAGGAAATCCTATTCTTGCAAAGCGTTCTCCCCAGACCGGGGATCTTGTTGGTCTATCAATTGATTTAGCCAAGAACTTTGCTGAAAGGCTGGGTTTGGATATTCAGCTTGTCGTTTTTAATTCTGCCAGGGAGTCGGTAGAAGCAGTTAGACGTGAAGAAGCTGATATCGGTTTTTTTGCAATTGATCCACTTCGGGGAGAAGGTATCATATTTACTGCGCCTTATATACTTATTGAAGGTGCTTATGTCGTTAACAAGCAATCAGAAATAAATACCAATAAAGATGTCGATCGAATAGGTAATAGAATTGCGGTTGGTAAAGGCAGTGCCTATGATCTTTATCTTACACGCAAAATTGAGCATGCTGAAATACTCAGAGTGCCGACTTCTCCAGAAGTTGTTAATGTTTTTCTAAAAAGAAATTTGGAAGTGGCGGCCGGCGTAAAACAACAATTGGAGTTTGATATTAAGAAAAAATCAAATTTACGATTGCTCCCTGAGAGTTTTATGTTTATTCAACAGGCGGTTGGATTGCCTGCAGGAAGGGGAACGCACGCTGCAGAGGTTCTCCGTCAATTTGTGGAAGAAATGAAACGTACGGATTTCATTGCCGCAGCTTTGAGGCGGCACAAAATTCATGGAGTCAAAGTTGCTCCTGCAAATCCAAATTTTTAAAGGGGGAGAGATTTTTTCAGCCGGTTTGAAAAATCGAAGGAGCAACTGCAACAGCAGCAACTTCCAGGTTTCATCTGGATAGATGGATAGCTCGGCAATCTTGATTATGCGAGCAGACAAAATTTTTAACCCGACCTTGGACCGTTGAACATCGAACTGTCTTTTCCTTCCCCGTTCCACTATAATCCCGGCCCATGCACGACTATTTCACCCCCGACAGCGTTGCTCAACTGCGTCATGCCATCCGCGAGGCCGGGGGCAATGAGGTGTTCGCGCTGGCTCAGACCGATGCCGAACGGCGCGTGGTGCAGCTTGAAATCCTGGCCCGGGGTTCGGAATCCGCGGTGCCGGCCATTCTGCAGACCTGTGGATATGGTGATGTCGTTATCCACAACCACCCTTCCGGAGTTCTGGTCCCATCTGCCCCGGATATAGAAATCGCCGGTAAACTAGGCACCTTGGGGGTGGGCTTCTACATTGTGAACAACTCTGTGGATAAGTTGTATCGGGTGGTGGAGGCCTTTGCCGAAAAGAATGAAGAGAAGATCGCTCCCGAGGGGATTGCGGCGCTGCTGGCCGCCGACGGCATTATCGCAAGCAAATTGCCCGGATATGAAGATCGGCCGCAACAGCTGCGCATGGCTTTTGCGGTGGGCGAAGCCTTCAACAACGCCCGGCTGGCGGTCATCGAAGCCGGAACCGGAACCGGAAAAAGCCTGGCTTATCTGGTCCCGGCGCTGCTCTGGGCGCGCGGCAATCGGGAGCGGGTCGTGGTCTCGACCCGGACCATCAATCTGCAGGAACAACTGATCCGCAAAGACCTCCCTTTTCTCCAGCGGGCGACCGGAATGGAGTTCAACGCTGAACTGGTCAAGGGCCGCAGCAACTATTATTGTCTGCGCCGGGGGGAAACGGCGGGACGCGAAGCGGGGCTGTTCGACCAGGATCTGGTCGCTGAGTTGCGGCAGATCATGGCCTGGGCCGAAACCACCGGCGACGGCTCGAAAGAGGATCTGGCCTTTATCCCCAGCTATCAGGTCTGGGATGAGATCTGTTGCGAGGCGGATCAATGTGCCCGGGTGCGCTGTGCGCATTACCGCCGCTGTTTTTTTCACCACGCCCGGCGCCGCGCCGCCAAGGCCGACATCCTGGTGGTCAATCACGCCCTGCTGCTGTCCGATCTGGCCCTGCGGCAGCAGACCGACAACTATTCCGCCACCGCCGTACTGCCCCCTTTCGAACGGGTTATCCTGGATGAGGCCCATCACCTGGAGGACGTGGCCACCAGTCACTTTTCTTCGCAGATCACGCGGTTCACTTTTTCCCGTTTGCTCAATCGTCTGCGGCATGCGCGTAAGCCCAATCAGGGGCTGCTGCCGCGCTTGCTGGATCAGCTGTCGCAGGAACTGCCCGCGGCCCAGGATGAACTCTATCGCGCTTTTCATGCCGGGATTGAAACCCTGCTGACGAAGCGGCAACTGCTGTTTGACCAGGCTCATGAAGAGTTGCAGGCGATCGCTGAAGAGCTGCCGGCGTTCCTCGGCCGGCAGATTACCGCTAATTTCGAACTCAAGCATCGTGTGTTACCGGTGTTCACGGAAACCGCGATCTGGCAGGCCATCTGTCAACGGGTTGAAGCGTTGCGGCTGGCCACGCTGGAACTGGCATCCGGGGTTGGGCAACTGCTCCGTCATGCCGAGGCCCTGCCCGAGACGGTTGCCGATAAAGTGCATTCGACGCTGGTCGATTTAGGCGGCATCGGCGGCCGGCTTGAAGCCCTGGCAGCCGATCTGGGTTCGTTCCAGGCCGTGGCCGACAACCGCTGCGTCTGGATCGAAATCCGCGAAGGTCGGATCGGCCGCGGGAAAGGTTTGCTCACCGCCCTCCGCCAGGCTCCGCTCGAGGTGGCGGAAAGTCTCAATCAGGCCCTTTATCAGCGTTTTCGGACCCTGATCATGACCAGTGCGACCCTGACCGTGGCCGGGGCCTTCGGTTACTTTCATGCGCGTATCGGCCTTGATCGGGTCGAGCCGGAACGGTTGACCGAACTGGCGCTGGAATCGCCTTTCGACTATCAGCGGCAGGCGCTGATCGCCGTGCCGAATGATCTGCCCGAACCGGGGAAGAACGGCTTTCCCGAGGCGGTCGCCGATGCCGTGGAAAAAGCCGTGGTCCGGAGTGACGGCCGCAGTTTCGTGCTTTTTACTTCCTATCAGTTGCTGCGTCAGGTTCATGAAGCGGTGGCGCCGCTGCTGGAAGCCCGCAAATTGCGCTGCCTGCGTCAGGGGCAGGAAAATCGCCACCGGTTGCTGAAACGCTTTGCCGAAGAGGAACGCAGCACGCTGTTCGCCACCGATTCGTTTTGGGAGGGGGTCGATGTGCCGGGCCGCTCGCTGGAACAGGTGATCATCGTCAGATTGCCGTTCAAGGTGCCGACGGAACCGGTTCTGGAAGCGCGGGCGCAGGCGATTGACGAACGCGGCGGGGACTCTTTCATGGACTATACCGTGCCGCAGGCTGTCATCCGGTTCAAGCAGGGATTCGGTCGGTTGATTCGCCATCGCAATGATCGCGGCGTGGTGCTGATTCTGGATACCCGGGTGGTGAAAAAAGGCTACGGACGCATGTTTCTGCGGTCTTTGCCGCCGGCCCCGATAGAACGCGGCGACCGGGCTGAAATTTTTGCCGCCATCGAGAATTTTTTTCTTCATAACCGGAATTAAGGGGGAGCTTTTGATGCGAGGAAAATCGACGTTCGTCGGTCTGCTGCTGGTTTTGTTTTTGGCTTCGTGTGACAGCGATCCGCAGCAATTGACCATGCTCAGGCCCAACGATGTGCTGTTGGCGTTCGGCGACAGCTTGACCTTCGGGACCGGTACGGAGCCGGTTTTGACCTATCCCGCGCAACTCAGCCGCCTGCTCGCCCGCAAGGTGGTCAATGCCGGGGTCTCGGGCGAATTGAGCAGCGCCGGAGCCCGCCGCCTGCCGGAACTGCTCGATCAGCACAAACCGGATTTGCTGATTATCTGTCACGGCGGCAATGATATTCTGCAGAGAAGAAGCCGGGATGAATTGCGGACGAATCTGCGCAACATGTTTGAAGCGGCCAATCAGCGCGGCGTATCCGTGGTCATGATCGCCGTTCCCGAGGCAAACCTGCTGCTCAAGGACGCTCCGCTTTACCGTGAACTGGCGGACGAGCTGAACATCCCGCTACTCGAACGCAAACTGGGAGAGTTGCTGAAGGACCCGCAGTATAAAAGCGATGCGGTTCATCTGAACGCTTTGGGCTATCGCAAACTGGCCGAGGCGGTGGCGGATTTGCTGTTTGAAAATGGTGCCTTATAAGAGTTCGACCGATTGACAAGGCAGGGCTTTCGGTTAAGCTTTTCAGTAGTCAGGTCGAATTCTCAACCCTGTTCCGCAGGAGGTGCCCATGCCACAGGAATATGTCCATCAGGAAGCGATAAAGGTTGCGATCGAAAGCGAAAAACAATTGATGTGTTTTTATCAGAAAGCGGCTGAAATGGTGACGGACGCCGGGGGCAAACAGGTTTTCGACCGCCTGGCCGCGGAAAAGAAAGAGCATGTCGGCACTTTTTTCAAGCATTATCGGGGCCGGGATTTCGGCTCTTACGACGAGTTTATCTCCTCCCCCTGCAGCGCGGAAACTGAAGTTCTCAGAGAACTGCGCGAGATTATCGATGAGCAGGTCAAAGAACGGCGCGCCCGTGAAATCGCCCTGAACAAAGAGGAACAATTCGCAAAATTACTGCTTGGCAAAGCACGACAGATTGTCGATCCGGGGGTGCGTGCGGTGTTCACGAAAATGGCGGAAGCAAGCCGCAGGCATTATGAAATCATCGAGTCGGAATATGCGCGCGGGATGCGCATGCCGCATGAAAGCGATATCGACACCTATGTCAGGGAGTAACCGCGCATCGAGCGGTTGCAGGCGTTGCCGGTAACCGCGGTTCGGCAGCGGCAGCCTGCAACCGTTTAAGTCGAAGATGGAGGGGGGAGTGAGACGCATCAAAGATTGGCCTGCGGACGAGCGGCCGCGGGAAAAACTGTTGGCGCAGGGCGCCGACAAACTGACCCATGCGGAGTTGCTGGCCTTGATCATCCGTACCGGCGATTCCGCCAGCCGATGCAGCGCCGTCGACCTGGCCCGTGGTCTGCTGGCGCGTTTCGGTTCGTTGCGCCGCCTGGCCGCGGCAAGTGTTGCCGAACTCTGTCAACAACCCGGCATCGGTCCGGCGAAAGCGGCGGAGATTCAGGCGGTATTTCAGCTGGCCCGGCACTTCTCCGACAATCGTTTGCAGCCCGGGCAATCCTACCGTTGTTCACAAGACGCTTTCCTGCATTTTCACGAACGTCTCTGCGACTACCGCAAGGAAGTGTTCCTTGCACTGTTGCTCGACAGCAAAAACCGCCTGATCAAGGAAGTCCGGATTTCGGAAGGCAGCCTCAACGCCAGCATCGTTCATCCCCGGGAAGTCTTTGTCCCGGTCCTGAAAGAATCGGCGGCCGCGCTGCTGTTCGTCCACAACCACCCTTCCGGCGATCCGACCCCCAGCCGCGAAGATATCGAGATCACGCAGCGACTCAAACAGGTCGGCGACCTGATGGGCGTCCGGGTGCTGGATCATGTCATTATCGGCAACGGAAATTATGTCAGCCTGGCGGATCGGGGGCTGCTTTAGCACCGGCGGCTGAAAAACCGCCGGCTTGCTCCCGCCACCGTTTTTTTGCCGCCGGAGGCAAGAGGATTCGCGCACGGAAGCGTTGATCAACTCCGCACGGCAGCCGGTTGTTGGATCTCCCGGTAGAGGTCCTCGGTAGCTTTGGCCGGTGGCACGTCAAAATGTTTTTTCAACATCTCCCGGCAACGCAGATAGACTTTGACTGCTTTGGAATAGTCCCGCTGCTGATAATGGCAGGCCATCAGCCGCTGGTAAAAGAATTCGTCAAGCGGGTCGACGGACAGGCCCTTTTGATAATAGGTCATTGCCTTGTCCCAATCGGCGGCGTCTTCCCGGCATCGACCGGCGGTTTTCAACACCTCGAGAAAGCCGTTTCGCCATCGCTCCCGGGCGGCGATAATTCCGGGCACACCGGTTTCTTCAAGTAAAAAGTCCCCCGCATAGGCCGCAATGGCCTGTTCGCAGCAGGCAAGGATCTCCTGCTGATCGGCCTTGGCCTTGAGGGCGTGAAACCGGCGCAAGAGGGTTTCAAAAGCCTGCGCATCCACCCAGACATAACGGCGGTCAAAGGATACCCTGCCCTGGCTGAGGCTGATTGCTGCCTTGATCCCGATCAGGTTGCGCAGCCGGTTCAAAGTTGAAGAAAAGGCACTGCCGGCCATGTCGCCGTCCGCATTCGGCCACAGGGCATCCATGATTCGGTCAACGGGGATCTCTTTTCCGCCTTGCGCGATCAGCAGTTTCAACAGTTCAAGCGGCCTTTTCTGCACCTTGCCCCTGAAGCAAACCGGCTCGCCGTTGCGCAGCATCTGAAAGGTGCCCAGGGTTTTTATCCGCAAGGCCCATGGCCAGTCCCGGGTAGCGGCGTGTTCCGGTCCGGGAGTCAGATGATGCGTATGGACGAGTTTTTTCACATAGTCGGGTTCAATCTTATGGAGCAGCGCCTGGCCGCAGACATAGGACATCAGCTCCGGGTGCCACCACCAGACCATGGTGTAGAAAGAATGCCGGCGTCCCAGCGTCAGGGCGCTTTTGAGCGGTTCGAGCGCCGGAAACGGGGGCTGTTGCGCGCGGGAAATCCCGGCGGAAACCAGCAGGCACATGAACTCAAGAATCGCGCTTTTGGCGTTGTGGGCAATCACCTGGGCCGGCAGCAGCGTCTCTTGCGCAACCGCGGGGTCGCCTTGCAGAAAGTGCGTATAAGCCAGTTGAATGCGGCAGAGGGCGGTCGCCATGGTGTAACCGGTTTCTTCGGCGAGCCGCAGTGCGCATTCGGCATGGGCATGGGCCGCTGATAAATTCCCGGACAGCAATTGATAGAGGCCGGAAAAGTGATGAAATATCGCGCGCCCGTGATAAGGCGTTTTGTCGAGATTCGCCTCGAATTTCTGCAGATAGGTCGCGGCGGTTTCAAAGTCGGACAGCAGCAACGCTGCAAATATGCCCGGCATGAAAAACTTGTGTTCCCAGGCGAACAGCCCGGTTTTATGAATCAGTTCAATGGCATTCGCCACTTCGTTAAGGATCGAATCCTTGCCGCTCATGGTGCAGAGCCGGGTGGAAATGTCTATCCAGCGCCAGTGGATCTGCATGGGGGGGTGGGTATGGTGGGATCTGGCCAGCGCCCTGGACTCTTTGCGCAGGGCCGCAACTTTATCGAAATGCCCCATCCAGGCCTCATAGGTCATGATCCAGCCGTCGGCCTGAATCTGGGCGTCGATATGACCTCCCTTGGCCGCAAGCGTTTGCGCGCGCTCCACCCAATGGGGCAGCTCTTCGGCTTCGGGGCGTCTGATCAACAGTGCGGTCATCATGGCCACCGCGGCGCGCGCCTCGGTTTCCTCCGGGAGAGCGATCTGTCCTGAATGCCATCTCTGTTGTCCCCAATCAAGCCAGGGGTCAAGTTTTCTGAAATCATGCCACTCATTAACGATACTTTCGATGATGCCGGCCCATGCCAGCCACAGGGCGGTTTCGTTTTGAGCGGACAGAAAACCGTTCAGAGCATCAATAAAATACCGCTGTGCTGCACCGGGGGTCCGGTATCGGCTGGTCATGCCCCACCAGTATGATAACCAGGGGTGTTGCGCCAGGTCCTTGGTCGGAATGCGGTTCAACCAGCTTTCAATGGTCATGGTGCGGCCCTGATCGATCAGGGCTGCCGCACAATCCTGCAGCAAGCCCTCGAGGCCGTCGATATCGCCGGTTTCATTGAACAGCCAGGCCGCATCCTCGACCCAGCCGGTTGCGGCCAGCAGGGTGGCTGCCCGACTTTTGATCGCCGTGACTTTTTTGTTTCCCAGCAGGTTCAATGCCTGTCCGAGCAGGAATTTCCGGAACAGGGCATGATACTGATAGCCGAGCGGGTTGTCGCAAAACTTTTCCGTGAAACTGTTGCTGTGATGCAGCATGTCCAAAATACGCGCCGCGCCGGGGTGTTCGGCGATCTCTTCCGCCATGGCGATGGTCATGCGCGGTAAAAAAGCCGTGCGCAGCAGGAACTCCTTGATCTCGTCCGGCATTTTTTCGAACAGTTCGGTGGAAAAATAGTCGTATACGACCTCGGGCAGCATTGGCGGTCGGGGTGCCGACAAAGACTTGCCGTGGATTCCTTTGGCCATCAGGACGAGACCGGCCGCCCACCCCTCAGACTGTTCGTGAACCTGTCGGATAAGGTCGCGCGGCAATTGCCGGCCGGTTTCCAGGCGAACAAGCGCATCCGTTTCCGCAAGATCCAGCCGTAAGCGTTGCGATTCAATCAGGCGCATCTGTTTATTGACCAGCAAGGACGCAAACGCTGACGGCGGGTCCGTCCGGCCGGCGATCAGCACATGGATTTGCGGCGGCAGGGAAGAAAGCCACCCCTTGAAGATTTTCTGCAGGCTGTCGCATGTCGCGACATGGTGAAAATCATCAAAGACAATAAAGCAGGGTTGCGAAAGGCGGATACTCAGGTTCTCGAAAAAGTGCCGGGCAAACACCTCCACACCCGGGAAAAAGTCCTCTGTCAGCAGGGGCAGGGGTTTGCGTTTCTTGGGCGTCGCCCTCCTTACGGCCAGACCCAGGTAATAAAAAAAAGCGGGCAGATCGCCATCTCCGGAATCGATTCGATACCAGATAAACGGCCGTTTCCGACTGTTCAGGTAGCTGGCGACAAGGGTTGTTTTGCCGGCTCCCGCCGTTGCCGAGATCCAGGTTGCGGAATAGTGGGTCTTGCGGTCCAAGACGCCGAACAGTGCTTCCCGGCGAATGACTTTGGGCAGCACGGGAGGGGTGATTTTGCTGATAAAGGTTCGTGTCTGTCCCATGGTTGTCTGTGTCCCCAGTCGTTGCGGTTCCGCTCGGCCTGTGCCGAGGCGCCCGCCAGGCGCGGCAGCGACACTTTCTTCCGCTGCCCCCGGGTAAAAACGGCAAAAAACTGAAACGGTGACCAATCGGTGACTCTGCCGATGATATTTTTACCAGGTTCGATAAGGTTTCGATTTTTGACTACATTATCAACAATATAGCAAGCCGGAAGCCGATTGTCGCATGGGAATTTACCACCTCATGAGGGTTGCGAACCGAGGGCCGCAAAGTTTTGGACGATATCGTTAACGGTCGCGGGGCCGGAGTCGTCCCGTCGGGTTGCGCAGATCGATGAGCGCCGCCGCTGTCGGGCCGTTTCCGGCTGGGTTCCGACCCGCTGATAAGGAGGGCTGCCGGTCATTACAAATACTCTTTCTCTGCCGCGAGAGAGGCTCTGTTTTGACTTTGAACCAGCACGCGTAAACTGTTCGTTTCAGGTCGGTTTAGGAGGACTGTATGGCGGCCAGGGCGGCTCTAAAACCGTTTCGGACCATTGTTGCACTTCTCTTTTTTAACGCTGATGAAAACCACCGGATGGAGAGATCCTGCCGCGGCTCGGGCAGAGGGGCGTTGACGGGATTCCTGCAATTCGCAGTTCGTTTGAAAAGCTGTTTTTCCGATCAGGCCCGGCAATGTTTCAATTTCTGTGAGCAATCGAATGAAAGCGGCTCTTGGCGAAAGAACAGCAGCAGACTGCCGCTTGGCCTGGTGGCTTTCAGCATTTGCCTGCTGTTTTTTCCTTCGGCCGCTCCGGCTGAAGAACTGACGATTATTTCGCCTCAACAGACGCAGGTTGCCGGCCAGCCGCTACGCTTCCACATCCAATTGCGCAACTTTTACCGCCCCGGGAAAGTCGTGGTTTATTATCGCGCTATCGGAATCGCCCGTTATCGGCAACTGCAGATGACCCCGGAAACGGAGATCGATTTCAGCGCCGATTTGCCGGGAGAAAAATCTTTCCCGCCCGGGATTGAGTTTTTTTTCGCGGTTACGGATGCGAACAACCAGGTGTTTACTTTTCCGGCCCTGGACCCGCGCAAAAACCCTTTTCGGATTGACATCAACCTTGATCGGGCGCCGCCGGAGTTGCTTGAACATTACCCCGGCGCCGGGATTTCCGTGGTGTCGACGACGCCCGGCATTCGTTTGGAATTCAAGGATGCAGAAAGCTATGTCGACCCGAAAACCGTTCGTTTCATTCTCGACGATGTTGATATTACCTCGCTCTGCAACATTACCCGCACCTCCCTGCACTATGTCCCGTCACGGCCTCTGGCGCCGGGAGAGCACAGTCTGGCGCTGGTGCTTGCCGATGCCGGCGGCAACTATATGCCGACCAAGCGCTGGACCTTCAGGCTGACACCGGCCGCACAAAAGACGGAGCGCCAGAACTTCGATACGGCATCCGCCGATATCCGGGTCAATGGGGAATATCGGCAGCAGATCAGCGCGGAGAACGACAGCGGATCATCCGCATGGAAATTTCAGAGTTCGATAACGGCGGATGCGAGCGCGCAAAAAAACAATTTTAAGGTCTCGCTCAAAGCGGACGCCAATTACATTGATGAAGAAAACTTTGCGGACGAGGATGACAGTTTCAATCTTGACGAGTTTCTGTTGCAGCTTGAATACGGCAAACAGCGCCTGGCGTTGGGCGATGTTTCCGTTACCGGGACGGAACTGATTGCCTCCAGTATTGCCCGGCGCGGGGCACGGCTGACGCTCGACTACGCAGGCGTTCGCCTGGAAAGTTTTGCCGTGAGGAGCAACTATACCACCGATTATGAAAAGGGGCTGGGGATCAGCAATTCAGACCAGTTGCTGACCGGGGGTTTGATCGAGAAGGATCTTTTCGGCAATAAAAAGCTGACCCTTAAAGCCACCTATGTCAACGGGTGGAATAAAAATCCGGAAGATGATAACGCCGGTTCGCTGGCGGCCGGTACGGAAGGGCAAATCTACAGTTTGCTGGTCAACAGCCGGCTGTTCGACGAACAGCTGAATTTCGAAACAGAGTATGCCGGCAGTCGGTTCGACAGCGACCTGTCCGACGCGACAGGGAAAAGCGACGATTACGCCTGGCGGGCAAAACTGTCCGGGCGCAAAGGCAAATTCGACGGCAGCGCCGGCTATCGCTATCTCGGGTCCGAATTCAGAAGCATCGTCAATCCGACCGGCGCGAATGATCGCGAGGAGTATACTCTCGGCGGCGGCGTGCGCTTCGCGGCTTCCTCGCTGCACTTCAGCGCTGTGCACAGTGAAAATAATGTCGAGCAGGATCCTCTTTATCCGGTCATCAAAAATACGTCATTGGCGGTGAATTACAATTTAAGCGTTCGGAACTGGCCGGTTTTGTATCTCAACTATAATCAAAGCCTGCAGGGCAGCGATCACGAACCGGAGGGGTTCGCAGCGATAGAGAGCCGGACGACCTCCATCGGCGGCGGGCTGACTCTGATCAAAAACCGCTGGAATCTGTCGCCGAACTATACTTACACCTTTTTCGATGATCGCGGCGCTGCGACCGACAACGATTCGCGCACCCATGTCATGACCCTGATCGCCGGATTCCGGCCGACGGATTACTCCTCGATCAACCCGGTGGTCTCTTACGTCAATACCCATTCCGATGCCACGGGGGTGACAACCGAAACCTGGCAGTCCGCACTCAGCGGATTCGCCATGTTTTACGAAGGCGAACTCAACCTCCATACCACGTTGTCGTTTCTCGATACCCGGACCGACGATGACACAACCCACACCAGCACTTACACCGCGGTGACCCAGTTGAACTGGCAGGTACAGAAGTACCTGTTCAAAAAAGGGCAACAGACCTTTTCCCTGCGCGGACAGTACACCCGGACCGAAAACCATGTTGCCGCAGCGAAGGAAGATGATTACTCGATTTACGCCGTGTTCAGCTTCGGCGTCCCGATAAAACTTTTTTAAACCGGAACCCGACCAGCGGGGGTTATTGCGATGAAACTGATATTGAGCAGGTTTTCGCCGATTGCGCCGGAGATGATCACGGTGGTCACCGGAATCTTCCTCCTTTGGCTGTCGGTTGTTCCGTTGTATGCGGATAATGAAAACGTGACCCTGAGCCTGGTGAATATCTCCGGGATGACGGTGACGGTTCTGGTCCAATGCGATCCGACAACAACAACCGGCTGCGATGAATACAATTCGCATGTCGTCCTGCACTGGGGGGAAATGGGTTCCTCGCCCGCGACAACGGTTTTATCCACGGGAGCATATACCCATACTTTCACGGCGGCCGGAGATTACTGTCTCGGCTTGATGTGTGCCGGCGGAGAAATGCCTTGCGGTTTGCCGGACACCACCTGCTGGAGCGGCGGGAGCTGCTACCCGGCGGCATCCTGTTTAAGCGTGACGGTCCCGGCGGGGGGCGGCGACACGCAAGCGCCGACGGTCACCATTCAGGAACCGACAACCGCCGCGACCTATACGACGACAACGCCGACGGTTGTTGTCGGCGGCCAGGCGGTCGACGATATCGAAGCAACGCAGATCCATTGGTCCAACGACCGCGGCGGCAGCGGGACCGCCGCCATCTCCTCGACCGTCCCTTCCGGCGGGCTGACCTATTCGCTCTGGAGCGCCATCGGCATCCCGTTGCAGAGCGGCGACAATACGATCACCGTAACCGCTCAGGATGCTGCGGGCAACAACGGTACGGATGTGATCACGGTGACCTACAATCCGCCGGACGCAGTTCCGCCGACGGTGATCATTACGTCCCCGACGGCCGCCGACAGTTTCAGCCAGACGGCCGCCGATATCACGCTGCTGGGAACCGCAACGGATAACAGCGGTAGCGTGACGCGGGTGGAATGGTCGAACGATCGCGGCGGCAGCGGAACAGCGGTCGGCACCACGTCCTGGACGGTCAGCAATATCCCTGTGCAGGAAGGCACCAACGTCATTACGGTGACGGCTTTTGACGGCGCAGAGAACAGCTCGTCCGATACCCTGACCGTCACCCGTGAGTCCGCGGCGACCGATATGTTCGTGCTGTCCGGTGTCACCGGAAGTACGGTGAACGTTGTCGTTACCTGCGATCCGGACAACCCCTGTGACGGTTACGGCAACGATCTCTATATCGCCTGGAGCGGGCCGCCCTGGATTCTCGGCAACAACCTTTACGGACCGATAACCACGGCATCGAACGCCGCTCCCTTCGGTAAATTATTCAGTCATACCTATCATGTCGGCGGGACCAATTGTCTCGGGCTGGTGTCCTACCGGGGCGGAGTGCTGACCCCCTTGAACAATTGCTGGACCGGAGGGGGAAACAGTTGCGCCGGCGGCTCGACTTGCTCTCAGGTGGTGATTTTCGGCGGTGATACGCTGGGCCCCCGCCTGAGTGTTCTGGCGCCGGTAAATAATTTTTCCACCTCAGCCCCCGTGATCACAATCAACGGAAGCATTTACGATGTCGCGCAAAATGAGAGCGGCAGCACGGTCCTGAGTATCGATGGCCACCGTGTCGGCGACGGTATCGACCGGGTTGAATGGCGTTGCGGCGACCAGAGCGGCACAGCCACCCTGGTCCTGACGGATCGTTGTGAAGGAACCTGGGTGGCGAACGTTCCCTTGAATCCCGGCGCCAACCAGATTTATATCACCGGTTACGATTTCGCCGGCAATGCCTCATCCCCGCAATTGTTAAGCGGCACCTCCATCGTGGCTGATGTCACCGCCCCGGTCGTCAGCATCAGCGCGCCCACGTCCGCTGCAACCTACACCACCACCATGCCGGTCGTTGCTTTGAGCGGCATGGCGACCGACAATGTCGGCGTCAGCGGGATTGATTGGAGCAACGATCGCGGCGGCGGCGGAACGGCGACAGGCACCACGGCCTGGTCGGTCGCCGGCATCAGCCTGCAGGTCGGGGACAATCTGCTGACGGTAACGGCACGGGACGCGGCGGGCAACAGCGCGACGGATGTTTTAACCGTCACCTACAGTCCGCCGGATACGACCCCGCCGACGGTCGGTATCTCGTCCCCGACGCCGGCCGACACGTATGCGACTACGGCATTGACCCTGTTCCTGGGCGGGACGGCGAGCGACAATGTCGCCGTGACCCAGGTTCGTTGGAGCAACAGCCGGGGCGGCAGCGGAACAGCGACCGGAACCGCTGCCTGGACGATTTCCGCCCTTGCCCTCCAGCCCGGCAGCAACCTGATCACAGTGACGGCGCGGGATGCGGCGGGCAACAGCGCCAGCGACACCCTGGCCGTGGAATGCTCGCCTCCGGCGGGAGCCTACTCCGTCGTGCCGTTGCCCGCGACCGGCAATATCATTCCGGATCTGAACAACGTCGTGCCCATCAACTATACGGCAACGGCTCCCGGCGGCGGCGATTACACCCTCTCTTCCGTTGCCGGCACATTGGTCGGTTACTCCAGCGGACAGGTGTACGGTACGGTTGCGGAACCCCTTTCCCTCGTTTTGACGGGCGGTTCGGGTCTGGTTGCGGAAACCTTGACCGTCGCTCCCAAAATCCTGACGGCGGCGGTCAAGAACAGGGAAAACCGGATCATTTACCGCCGCCGGTTCAGTGACGGCGTCAACAGTGCCGTCAGTGAAGTGATTCTGCAGGTGGTGCCGCTGTCGGCCGGTACGTTCAGCTTGACGCGGCTGGGATTGAATTTTGAAAAGTCTCCGACTCCGGGGCGGGTGACGGTGGAAAGAAATTCCCCCTGCCCGCGCGTTGTCGCCGACATCAGCTATGCCGGCAGTGGTCTGTTGCGCGGGCAATGGCTGGTTGACGGGCAGATTCTCGGCTTCGTCACCCGACAACTTCTGCCCGGCATGGAAAAGGTTCAACTTTTCAGCCCGGAAATACCCCCGTTTCCCACTTATGACACCGGTCGACACGAAGTGTTGTTCGACATTCTCGAGCCGGAGCCGGGATTCAGCGAGCCGACGATCTATTATGATGTGGTCGAGGGCCGGGGCGGCGGCCTGTCCACACTCATTCTGCCCATAGAACCGGCCGACGGGGCGACTTTGATCATGGGCGAGCAAGGCCCTTATCCGAAATTCGGCTGGCAGGATTCGGGCGGCAATCCCGAATACCATTTTGCCGTCTACCCGGGTGAGGCCGGAGCCGAACAGGTGCCTCTGATCACCGCCATCTGTACGGCCGGATTCTACCGTCTGTCTTCATTCGATGTGCTGCGGCTGTCGTACAACCTGCCGTATCGCTGGCAGGTCACAGTCTATGCCGACGGTCAACCGGTGTCGGCCAGCCTGCTGCGGACCGTTTATTTCATCCCTCCGGACAGCAGCGGTGAAATCAGGCTGCGTAACCTGAATATCACTCCCCTGCCGCCACAGAGCTGGTTGCGCCGGCTGCTGAGCCCGGCCTCCGCTTTTGCCGCGGAACAGTCTCCGGCGGGGGGAACCACGACCTTTGCCGTGAATAAAGGCGACAGTGTTCTGATGACCAGCGAACTGGTCAATGCGACGGCCGTGGAGAAAAGCAACCTGCGGGTTGAATTCATCGTCGATGGCGAGGTGGTTGACGCGTCCTTCGTCCCGAGCCTGTCGCCGGGGCAGGTGCTGAGCGTGGAAGGGGTTTATGATGTCCTCGATTCCGGTACCCATGCTCTGGAGATCCGGGTGCTCGAAGGCGAGGCGGATGCCGCTGAACTGATCGCCAGCCTGAGCGGGAGCATGGTCGGTGACGAAAGTGGCGTGACCAGGGGCGGAGGAGCCGCTCCTGCGGGCGCAGGCGAATTGTCCATCGGTCCGTTTACCGTCCAGGTGGCCGAGGTGATCAACGACGATCCCAACAATTACGCCGGCAGCGGCGCGGTCGAGATTCCCTTCCTCGGGGTGACTCTCAATGTCGATTTCAGTGCTCTGGTGATCGATTCCGGATGGGATGTCACCTCCGGTACGATCCGGATAACGCCGGCGCAGCCGCTGGAATACGAACTGGCCCCGGCGCAGATGTCCCTGAGTGGTTTGACCCTGACTCCCGGCGGCGCGACCTGTCAGGGGGAATTGACGATTGCCATGCCCTTTGCGCTTGAGCGCTTGCGTCTGAGTTTCGACACAATCAGCATTCATCCGGATAACGGCCTGAGCGGCACCCTGGCCCTGGCCGCGAATTTCAATGTCGACCTGACCGATCTGCTCGAAGGCTTCGCTATCGGCATCAATCAGGGTTCGACCGTCACCCTGGGGCCGAATCTCGACGCGAACCTGTCCGGAACGGTGCAATTGCCTGCCGACATCCTGGAAACAGCAGGGGCCGCGGGTCTGAATTTCGGTGGTTTGACTTTCAACCGTGACGGTGGTTTCTCCGGTTCGGTGCAGCTGAACAGCAGCAATATCGCCGGGACCAACCTGGGCCTGAGCGGCGGCTTGCTGCTCGATTTCACTACGACCGCATCACCGGGGGTGAAAGCTGCCGATGCGGCATGGATGGGGATCTATGTCGATAACGCCACCCTGAAACTTCCGGACAATCCCGTGTTGGGGCAGTTTGCCGTCAGCAATCTGTATATCGACAACGGCGTCAGCGGGGATATCAGCGGAACCCTGTCGGAAACCTTCACCATCGGCAGCGGAGACGGCGCCTTTTCCGGCAGTCTGAATTCGGTTGAGCTTCATTGTCGGAATTATCGCCTGACCAACGGCACCTTCGCTGGCGCCCTGTCCGGTACCGTGGCGATTCCCTACCTCGACCTCGAAGTTGCCGCGAATATTGGTCTGTCTGTTGCCGGTCTTGATCTGCAGTTCAGATTGGTGGAAGCGAAAGAGGCGACCCTCGCCGAGACGGTCACCCTGGCGGTTCAGGCGGGCAGTTCGGTTGCTTTTGACGCCGAGGTCCTTCGGGCCGAGCTGATCACGAGCATCACCGGCCTGGGCAAGCTCGGCGGACAAGTTGAGGGCGGGATCGGCGCGACCCTGATGATCGCTTCGAACGGAGAACTGGGCATCAGGGATGCCAACGGGGAGCTGTCTTACTGGTATGAATGCCCGGAGAATACCGGAGTCGATTTCCTGGACTATTTCAGCCTGAATCTGGACAAGGTCGGTTTCGGCCTGCGTGATCAGGGACTTTTCTTCGGCGTCGGCGGCAATTTGACGATTGTGGATAAATTGGGAGGAGCCGCTGCAACGGCGGGGATCAACATCCCCGGCGGCAAAATCTGGACCGACGAGGTTGCCGTTGAAACCAGCATCCAGGGGGCATTCGCGTTTTCCGGACAGGTTTCCCTGATGGATGACGATATCTACGGCAACGGCTTCAGCGGCGACATGGAGCTGTCGGTCGCCGATCTGTTCGCGGTCGACAGCCGGCTGATTGCCGGGCATACCGGGGAGTACCCCTATTTCTATATCGACGGCAGTGTCGAGATTCCCGATCCCGGCATTCAATTGTCCCCCTATCCATTGGCCTTTTACGGTTTCGGCGGGGGCGCTTACTTCAATATGGCGCCGGCCGTCGGCACTGACGGAACCTTGCTGGTTGATGAAACCGACCGGCGTATTTACCGTCCGCAGGAGGATGCTTTCGGACTCAAGGCGATATTGAGTCTGGGAACGAATTTCGACAGCGGTTATACCTTCAACGGGACTCTGGGTCTGGATATCAATGTTTCGGCCGGTGACGACAGCGGTGCCTCAATGTCTTTGATGGGGGATGCCTACCTGCTCTGCAATCGTACCGCCAGGAATGAGAACCGCCGCATCCATGCGGAAGCATCTTTCGGTTGTTATGAAGCTTCCGGTTGTGCGTTCAGCACCCTGGCGCAAATTGAGAATTTCGCCCTGGTCGATCCGAACAAGGCCCTGGCGAAAATCACCGGGGATATGGACATCAAATTTGCTGAAAACGACTGGCATCTCTACATGGGGCGCAGAGACGCGCCCGCCACCATCGCCATCCTGCCGTTTATCACCGGTGACGACTCCGGGATCGGACGCGCCCAGGGTTACCTGGAGGTGGATAGACTGGGCATTCGCAGCGGCTACCTGGTCGAACTGGACAGCGGTAAGCGCCGTCTGCTGATTTTTTACGGCCGGGTCTGGGGCGGCCAGCAGGCCGATTACGAGGTCAGTTTCGACCCGATGTTCGTGTATGCCGAGTTCAGCGTCTGGATGGGGCTGGAGGCCGGGATCGGAATCGACGGCCTGGGTGATTTTGAAATCATATCCGCTCAAGCCGCACTCAATGCCGGAGTGCGGACACCGAACCCGACCCGGATCTGGGCCCGCGGAGAACTGGAATACTCATTCCTCGGCGGACTGGTTTCCGGCGACTGGTCGATGACTTTTTCCTGGGGAGAAGAGCTTGAGATCGGCACTCAGGATGCCTGGCCCTGCTTTGAAACTTTCGCTCCGCAGAATGAAGAGGGCGATGTCAATATCATGTCGCCGATCAAAGTGGTGATGACGACGCCGGTCGGCAAAAAACTGACTTACCAGGATGAAAACGGTCATGACCTGGACGTCGAAGTCAGGTTGACCGCTTTTGATGTCTATTGCACCAGCTGCGTCGGCGCCACGTTCGACCGGCCGTCGATCCCGGGACAGATCCATTGGAACAACACCAACACCGCCTTTACCTTTGAACCGGACGCTTTTCTCGAGGCGAATCAGAGCTACAGCATCGTGGCGCGGGCGGCCGCCTCCGGGACGATTCTGACCACCGGCTCCTATATCGAGGAGCGGACACTGACGTTCAATACCGGTGATTTCCCGGATACGCTGAACCTGATGGTCGGGAACTCTTATCCCCGAAACGGCAGAAAGTATGCCTATACCGGCTATCCGCTCAAAGTGGAATTCAGCCGTGCCCTGCCGCTTCTCGCCAATGAGGATATCGAGGCCAGGCTGGTGAGTGAAGGTGGTGCGGAAGTCTCCGGAACCTATACCCTGGCCGCGGATTATCGCTCACTGGAATTCGTGCCGGACGTCGAACTGGCGGCCAACGGCTTTTATGAATTCAAACTGGTCAATGTCCTTTTCCGGGGTGCTGATTCAGCGGCCGGGTCCGGAGCGAATGACAACCCGGAGCCCGCGTCTGCAACCGCGGCAGAGACCGCGAAATCGCCGGCCGAAGATATTGTCGTCTCCCGGGAGGCGGTCGCTCTCAGCGCAGAGAGCCTCTATCTGGCGGAACTGGCGTCGGGGTTGGGGGAAACCTGGCTGAGCATCAAGTTTGAAACCGGTTCCTATTCCGGTTTCAAGGCGATGCTGGAGGCCTCCCGGGAGAATTTTAACCTCGAAGTGACGCGGCCTGAAGTATACAGTGCCGCCGACCTTCAGGTCCTGATCGATGCACCGCGTTATCGTGTTGCGTTGACAACCGTGGAGCCGTTCTATTGGGATGAGCTGGACCTTCAGGTCGAAGCGCAACACACCCGGCCGGGCGGCTGTTGTCAGCTCTATTTCGAACCGGCCGAACGGCCGGACCGGCCCAATCAGCAGCCGGTCGATATCGACCCCGATGCCGCGCCGTCAGCCGCTCACTACGATATCTACAGCGACCCGGCATCGGGCTTTTACGGGGCCGATTGCCTCTCGACGGAAGCCGGACTGCGGCAGATTACCCGGACCGCGGGCGAAAGCATAACGCCGCAACTGTCAGGTGCTGCGGGCGAACTGCGTCAGGCCCTCAGGCTGGATGTACGCTATGGCCGGCTGGAGGTTATGGCCGAAGAGACGGACTGCGTCTTTGATCTTATCAGGTGGAACACGGAACTGAACAACCCGTATAACACCGGGGGGGATGTCGTTTCGGCCGACTGCCGCCGGTGCCTGAACCGGCAGTTGGTTGACGGCAGCCTGGTCGGCCTGGCGCATAATTATTCGAACTTGGGCTTGGATGAGCGTTGGACTGCGTTCAGGCTTGATCTGCCGCTCTTGCCGACGGAACCGGACCCGGCGGAAGACGAGGGCGGCTTGCCGGCGGTCGCCGAGCGTGAATTCGGCGAGGTCATGCCGCAGGTTGTCGAAATCGATGACGGCATTTATCCGACCCCCGAGCAGCAAAAGCCGGTGTTCCCGGATGACCTGCTCGGGCCGGTTGGTGAGTTGCTCGACCAGCTTCCCTGGCCGCGGGAAGGGCTGGTTCTGATGAACGAGTTCAACGCCATGGTTGGCGGGTATAGCGACCTGGTCAGCGCTTTCGGCGCCATGGATTTCGGTGCCGACCTGAATAAGCAATATGACGTCCTGGTGCAACGGTATGATCAGCTGCTGGGACAGTACACCGCTCTGGCGGGCCAGGCAGACACATTGAAAAGTGACGACCTCGGCAACCTGGTGAGCGGCTTCCGGGATTTGAATGCGAGTTTTCAGGACTTGAATAATCGTTTCGCCGGGATCAACGGCGGTCGCCATATCTTCTAAAAGGAAAGATGCCAGCCATGAAACGGATTGTTGTTTTTTGTGTTGCCGGCCTGGTTTTTTCGCTTGCGGCGGCAAGCGGCTTTGCCGAGACCGCGCAGCCCGTGTTGGTCGCTGGAGAAAGTGATCGGATCATCCTGCGTTGGGTCTGGCCGGAAGGCAGCCTCAGTGCGCCGCAGTACCGCTTATACCGGCAGCAGTTGGGGCGCGCGAGTTGGGAGCTGTTGACGCCGCAGCCGCTGGGCAAGGTTAAGGACCCGGCGGCGGCGCAAAAGGTTCTCGGCGCTGAGCTGTACCGGAAATATCGCCATATTCTGTTTCCCCGGCTTCCCGACCGTGATAAAGAGCCGGGGAAGTATCGCGAAGCTCTGCTGCGGATGAAGGAACTGTGGGGAATGACCATGTTATCGGCGGACCTGTATCCGCAGCTGGCGACTCTGCTTGGGGTCCGCTACGAAGATTTCAGCGCGGAAGAAGGGAAAAGCTATATCTATCGACTCATGCTTTTTGCCGATGGACAAGAGCGGCTCTACGGCATATCGCTGCCGGTCGGTCGCGGGGAAGCGAAAATCCTTCCTCCTCAGGGGATCCAGGGGCGGGCGGAGGATGCCGTTGCTCTCCTGCGCTGGAGACTGGAATCGCGCTTTACTTCGTACGACATCTATCGTGGGGACAGCCGGGAGGGAACCTACACAAAGGTGAATCAGCATCCCGTCGTGGTCCTGAAAAGCCGCGATAAGGAGGGCACCCTGCGCTTGCCGGACTGGTTTTATGTCGACCGGAATCTGGAGAACGGACGTACCTACTGGTATGTGCTGTGGGGGCGCGACCCCTTCGGGCGCGTCAGCCGGGTCCCCCGGCCGATTGCCTTGACGCCGCGGGACATGTCCCCGCCGCAGGCACCGGCCGAGTTGAAAACGGCGGTCGATAAGGACGAAGTGACTCTGACCTGGAACCCGGCGGGCGAAGAGGATTGTGCGGGTTACAATATTTACCGCAGTCTGCATTACGAGGAAAATTTCGAGCGGATCAACAATAAGCCCGTTAAAGTCGGGCAGGAGAACTATGTCGACCGGAAACTAAAACCGGCCACCATCTACTGGTACTATGTCACGGCGGTGGATAAGTCCGGCAATGAAAGCGGTCGCTCCTATACCGCACCGGCGAATGTCGGGGATTGGCTGCCCCCTGAGCCGCCCCGTGCACTGAAGGGTGTTGTCGGGCCGGGCCGGGTGCTGCTGTCCTGGACGGCGAACAAGGAAGAGGATCTGGCCGGCTACCGGGTTTACCAGGCCATGGAGGAAAAGGCTGAAATTTATCATCGTCTGCAACTGGAGCCGCTAACCACGGAATCCTTTGAGCACAGTCTGCCCGAGGCGGCCAGCACCAATCCCTATTATTATAAGATTACGGCGGTTGATCGCAGCGGTAACGAAAGCGGCTTTTCCAATATCGTCGGCTTGAAACTGCCGGACGTGACGCCGCCCTTTCCGCCGGTTTTCATGTCGGCCGCAGCCGGAGAGGGCAAAATTGTCCTGTCCTGGCATCCGAATCGGGACCGGGATCTGGCCGGCTATGAGCTGTATCGTCAGGAGGAAGGCGACGCTGGGGGCGCCTCCAAAAGACCGCTTGGCAAAGACCTGATCCCGGTTAAAACCCTTGAGTTTACGGATGCCGCCGATTTGATTGCCGGACGGCGCTACAGCTACAGTTTGTACGCGGTCGATCGCGACGGGAACAGGTCGCTGCCGTCGGAGCCGCTGGTCGCGGCGACTTTCGACCTGACGCCGCCGAGAGCACCCGCAGGGCTTGAGCTCAGGCAGGAAAAGAAGGCCGCAAAGGTAGTGATTCGCTGGAAATTACCGCAAGATAAAGATTTCAAAGGAGTTATTCTGTACCGGGCGCGACGGGCCGAGGGGCCTTTCTACCCGTTGACGCCTGAAACGGATGCGGCGAGCTACAGCGATACCGATGTGCAGTTCGGCAAGACCTATTACTATCGCCTGGCCGCTTTTGACCACAAAAATAACCGGTCAGAATATTCCAAAACAGTTCAGGTTGAAGTGCAAAAGCCTGAAAAATAGCGCCGCTATTCGACCCCGTATTCCTTCAGCTTGTACATCAGCGAGCGCAGGCTGATTTCCAGCAGTTGCGCGGCCTGGGTCCGGTTGCCGTCGGTTTTGGCCAAGGCCTTGCGGATGTATTCCTCTTCCAGCCGGCGGGATGCGATTTTCAACGAATATTCTTCCGGGTTGAAGTGGCCCGGTGCCGCTTGCCTGATCCTTAACGGCGGTAGTTCGAGCCGTTCGCCATGACTGAAAATCAAAGCCTTCTCCAGATAGTTCTCCAGTTCGCGCACGTTTCCCGGCCAGTGATAAGCGGTCAGTTTCCGTCGCTGTTCGGGGCTGATTTCGAGCAGCGGCCGACCCTCCCGTTCGCACAGTCGGGCGAGAAAATGCTCGGCCAGCATGATGATGTCTTCGGGGCGTTCGCGTAATGGCGGCAGGGCGATGTCGACAACCGCCAGGCGGTAGTAAAGGTCGTTGCGGAACTGCTTTGCGTGGACCGCTTCCTGAAGATCCTTGCCGGCCGCCGCAACAACCCGGGTATTGATTTTTTCAGCACGCGTGGCGCCGACTTTGCGGACCTCTCCCTCCTGCAGGACCCGCAGCAGTTTGGGCTGCAGTTCCAGCGGCAGATCGGCGATTTCGTCAAGGAACAGGGTGCCGCCGTCGGCAATGGAAAAAAGGCCTTGTTTTTCCCGGTCGGCGCCGGTAAAAGCGCCTTTTTTATGGCCGAACAACTCGCTTTCCAGCAGCCCTGCGGTAATGGCGCTGCAGTTGATCGCCAGGAATTGCCCCCTGCGACCGCTTTCGCTGTGCAGGGCTTTGGCGATCAATTCCTTGCCGGTACCGGTTTCGCCGCTGATCAGAACCGGGGAATCGGCTCTGGCTGCGGCTTGAACCAGTTTCAGCACCTGCTTCATCCGGCTGCTGGAGTGGATGATGTCGTTGATTGTGAAGGGCTTGTCCTGACGGGACAGGGCGTTTTTCAACTGCTGGTTTTCCCGGCGCAAAAGGCGGCGTTCCTCCGCTTTGCGCAGGGTCAGGACCACTTCGTCCGGTTTGAACGGTTTGGAAATGTAGTCGTAGGCGCCGCGTTTCATGCACTCCAGGGCGGTATCGATACTGCCGTAGGCGCTCATCATAATGATCGTGCTGTCGAGGTTGCGAACTTCCGGTTGTTCGAGGAAGGTCAGGCCGTCCATGTCGGGCATGCGGATGTCGGAGAGAATGAAATCGAATTTTTCCCTGTAGAGCAGGTTGAGCGCGGCAGCACCGTTGGTCGCTTCGGTAACGCGATAGTTGTTCTGCTCGAGAACCAGACGCAGCATGTGACGCATGGAGGCTTCGTCGTCAACGATCAACAGGTTGTGGAACTGGTCCGCCATGGGGAACCCTTCGTAAGGCAATGAATGTTTGCGAGGATAACGTTAATTGCGCAGGGTTGCAATCAGACCTTTGGGGCGCAGCAGCAATTCAAGTGCGGCATTGATGTCGGGGAGCGTCAGATCGGCCGCCAGAATCGCCGCCGTGGCCGCTCCTTCGCGTTGCGCGACGGCCATGCCCAGGGCCGCATGTTCGAGCATCAGGCGATCGTTGCGGCCGTTGCCGACGGCGACAACGCGGTCAGGGTCGAGTCGGTTGATGTACTCAAGTTTTGCCGCGTCCTGTCGCTGTTGGGGGATGATGGCGAGGCGACAGGGCAGCGCCGCGATTTCCGCGGCGACATTGCCGAACGTGTCGGCGGTGATGACATGAATGTGCAGGGGGTTGGACAGCCGGTTGAGCAGCGGACCCACCCCGGGAATCAGTTTTCCGTCATGGGCGAGAGTGCCGTTGAAGTCGAGGACGAGATGCTCCAATGCCAGTTGTGCCCGTCCGGGGATTTCGATTTCAAGCATTTTTTGCCTTTCTTTCGGAACCGTCGGCCGTTGCCCGGTTTATCCGGGCCGATGCCGGAGCGGCGGAAAAAAGCATGCTTTCGTTCCGGATTTTTATTCTACGGCGGTGTCGGCAATACGATTAAGCGCAGTATGCGTTATGCCGGCAGGTGATTTCAAGCCGTCAATATAATATCTACTTCTGCTGTGCGGGAAAGGCGGTTGCGACGATTGACAAAAGAAAAGGGACGGAAAAATATCCGTCCCTTCATCCGCTTCAGTTTTTTCGGCAGCGCGAAAAGCCTTACGGCTGCCAGATTTTCAGCAAAGCCTCGGCCATTTCAGCCGGAGAATCGGCGACGCTGACGCCGCATTCGCGCAGGAAGGCTTTCTTGCTGGCGGCATCGCCCTTGCCGCCGGAGATGATGGCGCCGGCATGACCCATGCGCTTGCCCTTCGGCGCCGTGGCGCCGGCGATAAATGCGGCGACCGGTTTGGTCATGTGATCGCGGACGTATGCGGCCGCTTGCTCTTCGGCGTCGCCGCCGATTTCGCCGATCATGATCACCGCTTTGGTTTCCGGATCGGCTTCGAACATTTTGAGAACGTCCAGGTGGCTGGTGCCGTTGACCGGGTCCCCGCCGATCCCGACGCAGGTGGTCTGGCCGATATCGCGGGAGGTCAGTTGCCAGACCGCTTCGTAGGTCAGGGTGCCGGAGCGGGAGACGACGCCGACCGGGCCTTTTTTATGGATATAGCCGGGCATGATGCCGATCTTGCACTCTTCGGAAGTGATGACGCCGGGGCAGTTGGGTCCGACCAGACGGCAGTTTTTGCCTTCCATGTATTTTTTGACCTTGACCATGTCCAGCACCGGAACGCCTTCGGTGATGCAGATGACCAGTTCGATCCCGGCATCGACGGCTTCCATGATGGCGTCGGCGCTGCCGATCGGCGGCACGTAAATAACCGAGGCGTTGGCGCCGGTTGCTTTCACCGCATCTTCGACGGTATTGAAAATCGGGAACCCGTCAACTTCCTGGCCTCCCTTGCCCGGGGTGACGCCGCCGACCATCTGGGTGCCGTAATCACGGGCGCCTTGAGCGTGAAAGAGCCCGGTCGCGCCGGTAATGCCCTGGGTGATAACCTTGGTATTTTTATCGATCAGAATACTCATCGTTTCGTCTCCTTAACCGTTGACGGCTTTAACAATTTTTTCGGCAGCATCAGCCATGCCGTCGGCGCTGACAATGTTCAGCCCGGACTCGGCCAGCAGCTTTTTCCCCAGCTCGACATTGGTCCCTTCCAGGCGAACCACCAGGGGAACCTCGATGCCGATCTGTTTGGCGGCTTCGATAACTCCGCCGGCGATGACGTCGCACTTCATGATGCCGCCGAAGATATTGATCAGGATGCCCTTGACCTTTGCATCGGAGAGAATGATTTTGAAGGCTTCGGTGACCCGCTCGATGGTGGCTCCGCCGCCGACGTCGAGGAAGTTTGCCGGTTCGCTGCCGTAATGCTTGATGATGTCCATGGTGGCCATGGCCAGTCCGGCGCCGTTGACCATGCAACCGATGTTGCCGTCCAGGGCGATGTAGGAGAGATCGTACTGGGACGCTTCGATCTCCATCGGGTCTTCTTCGTCATAGTCGCGCAGGTCGCGAATCCGCAGATGGCGGAACAGGGCGTTATCCTCGAGGTTCAGTTTGGCGTCCAGGCAGAGCAGATCGCCCTCGGCCGTTTTGATCAGCGGATTGATCTCCAGCAATGAACAGTCGGTTTCCATAAAGGCTTTGTACAGGTTCGTGAACAGGGGCACGGCCTGTTTGACCTGCGGCATTTCGAACCCCAGCTTGAAAGCGACTTTGCGGGCCTGGAAAGCGGTCAGACCGACAACCGGGTCGACGGCTTCGAAAAAGATTTTTTCCGGGGTCTTGGCGGCCACCTCTTCAATGTCCATTCCCCCTTCGGCGGACGCCATCATGGTAACTTTGGAGGTGGCCCGGTCGACCAGAAAGGAAACGTAAAATTCATCGGCGATGTTGCTGCCCTTTTCCACCAGCACCCGTTTAACCACCTTGCCTTCCGGGCCGGTCTGGTGGGTCACCAGGGTCATGCCGAACATATTGCGGGCATACTGTTTGACCTCATCAGCGGTCTTGGCGATTTTAACACCGCCGCCTTTGCCGCGGCCGCCGGCATGGATCTGGGCTTTGACCGCCCAGGGACCGTCGCCCAGACGCCTGGCCCAATCACGGGCAGAGTTGCTGTTGTAGACCACGTGACCATCCGGAACCGGAACTCCGAAATTACGCAGAATCGCTTTTGCCTGATACTCGTGAATGTTCATTGTGTCCTCTCAGAGTAGGGAATTGACGGGTCTCGCCGCTATGACGAAATCCGAAAGACAGAAAAAGAATAATAGCCTAAAGAGCTTAACTTTTCAGCGTATACCTGAGTTTGCGGTAGATTGTCAAGTGGTCAGACCGGCAGCCGGTCTGATGCTCCGTGCTAACGCCGTTGTAAAAGCCGCACTCATAGGCATCTTTGGAAAAGCGGTATTTAAAAGAACAGGGCCGGAGACTCCTGTTCCGGCCCTGTTGAATTCCAATTTTTTTAAACTGCGGTTTTATTTTGTTTTTTTCCAGTCGTTCAGGAATTTTTCGATGCCGATATCGGTTAACGGGTGTTTGGCCAGTTGGGTCATGACCGCATAGGGGATGGTACAGATGTCGGCGCCGATCAGCCCGGCATTAAGGACATGCAGCGGATTCCTGATCGAAGCGACGATAATTTCGGTCGCGTAGCCGTAGTTGTCGTAAATGGTCCGGATCTGTTCAACCCCTTCCATGCCCTCGTGGCCGATGTCGTCGAGGCGGCCGACAAAGGGAGAGACATAACTTGCTCCCGCCTTGGCGGCAAGCAGCGCCTGAAGCGATGAGAAGATCAGGGTGACATTGGTTCTGATCCCGTCGGCGGCAAATTGTTTGGTCGCTTTAAGGCCCTCCGTGGTCATCGGCACCTTGATGACGATATTGTCGTGAATGCCGGCCAGCTCACGGCCTTCTTTCAGCATCCCTTCGGCATCCAGAGCGATCACTTCGGCAGAAATGGGGCCGTCGACAATACCGGTGATTTCAGTGATGACTTCTTTAAAGTCGCGGCCGCTTTTGGCGATCAGTGACGGATTGGTGGTGACCCCGTCAACCAGGCCCAATTCGTGGGCGGCGCGGATTTCACCGACTTCTGCCGTATCGATAAAAAATTTCATTGCTTTGCTCCTTAAGTTTGCTGATTGTTTTTACGGGTTGAGAGATTTTTTATATTCCTTCAGGCATTTTTTGGAACAGAAGTAGACTTGACGGCCGTTGATCGTGGCCTTGATGGCGTCACCCTGGGGCAGGTAGGTACCGCATTGGGGGTCCTCGACCATGGTCTCGCCTTCTTTGGTTCTGTTCGGCGGCCGTTTCCTCGCCTTCGGTCCCAGCAGGCCGGAGATCATCGAATAAAAAATAAAACCGGCCAAAGTCAAGATTAACAGTTTGATCATTGCGTTACCATCTGTCCCGGATAAGGCTGATTCCTTCCGCCGCCGGCAACCGCCGCAACAGCTCCGTCATGGAGAGCTTGAGAACCGGGTGAATGATCCCCGCGTCCAGGTTACATAGCGGCAGCAGGACGAAATGCCGTTGATGCAGGCGTGGATGAGGAAGCGTCAGCCCGGGGGCGTCGGTGATCAGGCCGTCGAACAACAACAGATCGAGATCGAGCGTTCGCGGTCCCCAGCGCAACTCTCTTGTCCTGCCGGCTTCATTTTCCAGCCGGCGGCAGAGTTCTAACAGATTTTCGGGTGTCAGGCCAGTCTCAATTTCAACCACGGCATTGAGGTAATCCGCTTGCCCCGGCGGGCCGCCTACGGGAGGTGTCCGGTAGAGCGGCGAACTGGCAACGACACCGACATCCGGCGGCATACTCAATTGTTCTCTGGCCCGGCGGAATGTTTTCAGGGGCTGTCCCAGGTTGCCGCCAAAGCCGAGAAAGGCTCGACTCTTTTTTTTCAGTATCATAATCTGTGGCATTTAAGCACAGGCGGGAAAATAAAATCAATTTGAGTTGTCTTCTGCAAGGAAAGGAACCGCCGTCTGGTGGGAACGGAGCGGATATGAAAATGAGCTTGACCCTTGGCGTCGGCGATATGGCGCAAACGCGAATATTTTATCGGGATATCCTCGGCCTGTATCTTGAGAACGCCGGTAGAGACGGTTCTTTCGTCATCCGTTTCGGAAAGCTTGAAGTCGTATTTCAAGCGCTCGCACGGATGGAGCAACAACATCCGGCATTGCTGCAGAATCTGTCCAGAAGCCCGCTCGGCCTGGGCATACGGCTGGAATTGCATTGCTCCGATCTGGATGCCGTCGAACGTTCGCTGACCCGGGCGCAATGGCCGATTCGATATGAGTTTGACGATCGGCAGCATCTGCGCCGGGAGCTTTGGGTCCAGGACCCGGACGGCTATTTATTGGTGCTGGACAACGGGATAAAGAACAACCGGCCGGATGGCGCGCCTGACGATGGCTTCAGGCGTACCCTCCGCGCTGGCCCAGCATCGCCCGAGTGACGAGCACGACGCCTTTATCGGTGATTCTGAAACCGTTGGCTTTATCCTGTTCCGGGTCGTAACCGATGACCGAGTTCGCGGGAACTCTGCAGCCGCGGTCGATGATCGCGCGGCGGATTTTGCAATTGCGATTGATGGTCGATTCGGGGAGGATCACGGTTTCATCGATGCTCGAATAGGAATGCACGCGCACATTGGAAAAAAGCAGGGTTTTGCGCAAATGCGAACCGGAGATGATGCACCCGCCCGACACCGTTGAGTCGACCGCCATGCCGCGGCGATCATCGTCGTCGAAGACGAATTTGGCCGGCGGCAGTTGAACCTGATACGTCCACATCGGCCAGTTGGGATCGTAAAGGTTCAGTTCAGGCGCCGGGGAGATCAGTTCCATGTTGGCTTCCCAGAATGCATCCAGGGTACCGACATCCCGCCAGTAGGCGCGTTCGCCGGTTTTCGGGTCGCGGAAGGGAAAAGCGAAGACATTGTGCTTATCGATGATGGAGGGGATGATGTTCTTGCCGAAGTCGTGCTCCGAGGTCTCGTCTTTGCCGTCCGTGCGTAAAATGTCGAAGAGAAAATCGGTATTGAAGATGTAATTCCCCATCGACGCCAGGGTCAGGTCCGGTGCGCCGGGGAGCGAAGCCGGATTGGCCGGTTTTTCTTCAAAACCGATAATGCGGTTGTCCTCGTCGACTTCCATCACCCCGAAGGCGCCTGCCGCTTCGGCGACCGGAACCTCCAGGCAGGACACGGTCATGTCCGCTCCGCTTTCGACGTGATGCAGCAGCATGTCGCGATAGTCCATGCGGTAGATGTGGTCGCCGGACAGGATCATCACGTATTTCGGTTTTTCGGCGTGGATAATGTCAAGATTTTGGTATACGGCATCTGCGGTTCCCTGATACCATTCCTCGGAAAAACGCTGGGATGCGGGGAGGATTTCGACGAATTCCCCCAGCTCTTTTTTGAAATGACTCCAGCCGCGGACCAGGTGCCGGATCAGGGAATGGGATTTATACTGGGTCAGAACCCCGATCCGCCGGATGCCCGAGTTGACGCAATTGGAAAGAGGGAAATCGATAATCCGGTATTTGCCGCCGAAATAGACCGCCGGTTTGGCCCGCCATTGGGTCAGCTCATAAAGCCGGCTCCCGCGTCCCCCGGCGAGGACCAGGGCGAAAGTATCCTTGACGAGATGACTGACATAACGATAGACGATGCGGCG
This sequence comes from Geopsychrobacteraceae bacterium, assembly GCA_963676555.2. Classification (GTDB taxonomy): domain Bacteria; phylum Desulfobacterota; class Desulfuromonadia; order Desulfuromonadales; family Geopsychrobacteraceae; genus BM522. The sequence goes on along the minus strand of CAXXGL010000017.1, from coordinate 183,993 downwards.
ATCCTTGTCCGACATGAAACCTCCTAGGCAGCGATTTGAATAAAAACAGGTGTTACGGACTGCTTACTTGTTTATATAAAGATTATATATGAAGATGGACTTATTTAAAGCCCGTGTCGACAAAGGTCGATAATATTTTGGAGTTGTCGCTGTTTTAATGTGATTTCGATGGATTTTGCGTGAGGAGAGGCATGGCCGGACAAAGGGCTTCAGGGCGGATTCTGGTGCGTTTGTTCCTGCCCTTCGGGCTGGGATATTTTGTCTCCTATCTGTTTCGTACCGTCAATGCGGTGATCGCTCCGGATCTGGTTGCTGATCTGGGGTTGAGCCCGGCCGACCTGGGGCTGCTGACTTCCGCTTACTTTCTCGCTTTCGCCGCATTTCAGCTGCCCTTGGGCGTGTTGCTCGACCGTTTCGGTTCGCGGCTCGTCGAAGGGGCGCTGCTGGTCATCGCCGCCGCCGGAGCCCTGGTTTTTGCCCTGGCGGATTCTCTGGCCGGGGTGATTTGCGGGCGGGCGCTCATCGGTCTCGGGGTCTCGGCCTGCCTGATGGCGGCGTTCAAAGCTTTTTCCTCCTGGCTGCCGCAGGAGCGATTGCCGCTGGCCAACGGGGTGCAGATGATGTCCGGCGGTCTGGGCGCGCTGACCGCCACGACGCCGGTTCAGGCGGCCTTGCGGATCACCGACTGGCGCGGCGTGTTTATCGGGCTGGCGGTGATTGCCCTGCTGGCGGCCATGGTGGTTTTTTTCTTTGTCCCGGAGCAGGAACACGGACGTAAAACGGAGACGCTGCGCGAGCAGTTCAGCGGACTGTGCAGGGTTCTGACGCATCGGCAGTTCTGGCGCATTGCGCCCTGGGCCTTTACCGCTCAAGCCTCTTACCTGTCGGTCCAGGGCCTGTGGGCCGGTCCCTGGCTGCGCGATGTGGCGCAACTGGAGCGTGCCGCGGTCGCCCAGATGCTTTTATGGGTCGCCGTCGCCATGATCGGCGGCTATTTCAGCTTCGGCAAACTGGCGGAAGTTTTGGCGCGGCGCGGCGTACGGACCTCGATGGTGGCCGGGACCGGGATGCTGTTGTTTATTCTGGCGCAGATTCTGCTTGTAGTGACCCCGCAATACGCCGTCCTGTTATGGCCGGCCTTCGGTTTTTTCGGTACCGCCTGCATTCTGCCTTACGCGCTGCTGGCCCAGATCTTCCCGCCGCAGCTCACCGGTCGGTGCAACACTTCTTTGAACCTGTTCGTTTTTGTCGGGGCGTTTTCCGCCCAATGGCTGATCGGCGCCGTCATCGGCCTGTGGCCGTTGACCGCCGCGGGCGGATATTCCCCGACCGGCTATCAGGCGGCATTTCTCGTTTTGATCTTGTGCCAGTTATGTGCGGCCGGGTGGTATCGGCTGAGCGGGAAATGGGCTGTCGCAACCCGTTCGCACTGACCGCCAAGCGGGTCGTTTTCAGCTTTTCCGATTGGCGAGATAAACCCCGCCGCTGACCAGCAGCAGCCCGGCCAGCAGCGACCCGGTGAGCGGCTCGTCGAGCAGCCAGCAAGACAGCAGCACCGCGCTGACCGGGACGAAATTGATGAACTGACCGGCCCGGGTCGAGCCGATTTTCTGAATTCCCTGATAGTACCAGACAAAACCGAGCACGGTACCGCACAGACCGAGATACAAAAGGCAGGCCCAGGCCGTCGGGGAGTAGTTGCCGATCTGTTGGGGCAGCCCTTCGAGCCAGGCTGCCGGGAGCAGCAGCAGGGTTCCGATCAGCGATGAATAAGTGACCGCGACCAAAGGCGAGAAATCACGCATGGCGACCCGCCCGACCAGCGAATAGATCACCCAGCTGGCAACGCAGCCGAAGATGTACCATTCACCTCGTCCCATCCCCGCCGAGAACAGAGTTGCCGGATGGCCGTGAGTGATCACCACAATGGCGCCGCAGACCGAAAGCAGGATGCCGATGCCTTTGTTCAGGGTCAGTCGCTCTCCCAGCAGCAGCGCGGCAAACAGGGCAATGATAAGCGGATTGTTGGCGATGATCACGGCTGCCCGCCCGGCTTCGATCCATTGCAGCCCTTTGAAAAAAAAGGCGTTGTAGGCAAAAATCCCGCTGCAGCCGAGCAGCAGCAGCGGCAGCCATTGGCGGCGTTGCACGGCGGGGATTTTGCCGTAGGTTCTCAAGGTGAGGATCAACAGTGTTGCCGAGGCGATGGTAAAACGCAGGAAAGCGGCGGAAAAAGGGCCGACCTGACCGGCCAGCAGCCGCCCGGCGATGAAGGTCCCGCCCCAGAACAGGGCCATCAGCAGGAGCTTCAGATAGACCCTGAACAAAGAACAGTCGGATCTGGTCGGCAAATCTGCCGTTTGGTCGCGGTCAGTCATGGTTCACTCTGCGGACGGTTGTTTGCGGGCCATGATCTGGAGCGCCCGGGCCGGGTTGCCGTTCATTGTCGAGATGTCGATCTGCGTTTCCCAGAGCGGTTCGAAAGCATGCAGCAATTGGTCCAGCCAGGGGCGATCATGGTGGCGCATGACCGCCCGGCCTCCATCGACCTCGAAAATTCCGTAACGTCCGTATTTCTTTTGCTGTCCGGCGTAGCGTTCCAGGTTTCTCTCATCGTTCTGTAACGGGTAATCGCTCAGATAGAGAATGCCGCCGGGACGCAGCAGCCGGTGCAGCTCCGCCAGCAGTGCAGTTTGTTCTGCATCCGCCGGGATGCAGTTGAGAACGGCAAACAACAGACAGGCGTCAAAACTGTGATCGGCAAACGGCAAATTCGCGCTGCTGATATGACGCAGGTCGAGGTCCGGATGCAGGCTGCGGCCTTTTCTGATCATGGCGGCGGACAGATCGACGCCGACCAGATCGGGGTAATGCCGTTGCCGCAGTTCGGCGCAGATACGACCGTATCCGCACCCGTAATCGAGAATGCGGGAGTCCCGCGCCACCCACCGGCTGAACGGGTCGAATTGCAACGGATGGGAAAAAACTTTTTCCGCGGCGGCCCGGTTCCAGTAACTCACTTGCTGTGGGGTAAAATTCATATTTTTCTCGGCCCGTCGGCCTTTGTCCGGCGCGTGACAAAGCACGGAAAAGAAATCCCGGCGATAGCGGTTGGAATGTTAGTCCGACAGCTGAAAATAGGAGATATCGATACCGGAGGTCAAGGCTCTTCCGGGTTTCAGCCCTTGCTGCCGTCAACACCGGGTTGCCGGGCTCACCTGCCGGACATGACGGCATGTCTTCCCTTGCGCAGCGGTCGATCCATGACCCCTGCCAAGTCGGCTTTTCTTTGCTATCCTTAAATTATATGCTCTGCAGCAGGAAGGGAAAACCATGACCCGGATAAGGACGGGACGGCGCCGGTACTACGATTTTTTCTCTCATTTTTACGATGCCTTCATCCGCATGCATTCCCGCCAGGATGAAGACGATACCCGGGATTTCCTGGTTAGGGCGGCTGATCTGGAGAACAAATCCGCGCCCCGTATTCTGGATGTCTGCTGCGGAACGGGGGCGGTGATTCTGGTCTTTGCGGAGCGCTATCCGCAAGCCCTGGCCATCGGCTGCGATTTCTCCCACGGGATGTTGCGGAAAGCGCAGGAGAAAAACCTGTCCGGCCGGGCCGTTTTCACCGAAGGGGACGCGGCACGGCTGCCCTTTGCCGCCGACAGTTTTGATGCGGTGACATGCTCCCATGCCATCTATGAATTGAAGGGCACCACCCGGCAGCAGGCTTTGGCTGAAATGAAACGGGTGGTCCGTCCCGACGGCTGCGTGTTGCTCATGGAGCACGAGATCCCCCGGCATCCGCTGATTAAGTTTCTTTTTTACCTCAGAATGCTGTCCATGGGATCGAAGGATGCGCGGGAATTCATGCAGGGCGGGATGGAACCGTTGAAAAAAGTATTTGCCCAGGTCGTCCTGAGCCATTCCCGCACCGGCAAGAGTAAACTGCTGCACTGCCGGAAGTGAAATGAGCCGGTGGCGCTGTCCCGGCAAGCCGATCCGCAGGCGGGGGCGGGGCGAGTGGTCGGCAACCGGAATCTTTTTCGCCTGTTCGGGCGTTGGAACCGCGGCTCTTGCGGAGAAAAGCTTTCGGAGGGAGCAAGCCCGGAGCGTCTCAACGTTCAAGCTGGGGTGAAAACCCGCTCCCGGACAATTCCATTCTCAATATCTGCCGAATTCGTCATCATCGAGCTGACTATTCGGCTGTTGCTGGTTGCTGTTTCAGGGCCCCTCGCAGCGGCAAGGGGCGGCGGAAGGTTTTTGCCTGCCCCAGTATTCATGCAGCAACAGCGAAAACAACAGCACTCCGCCGCCGACCGCCAGACGGGTGAGATCGGCCTCGCGGTTCCAGATCAGCAGGTTGACGATCAGCCCGGCGGGAACCAGGGCGTTGTTCATGATCGCCAGAATGCCGGCGTCGACTCTGGTCGCCCCTTTGTTCCAGAAAAAATAGCCCAGGCCCGAAGCAATCAAGCCGAGGTACACCAGAATCCCCCACTGGAGCGAGGTGGTCGGCAGCTTGTCCGGATTGCCGAACCACAACCAGGTGGCCAGGGTTACAACCAGCGCCCCGAGGTAAAAATAACCGAAGACCGCACGCTGGGGAAGATCGAGCCGTTCTCTGTCCAGCAACACTTTGTAGCCGACCTGACCGAGGGCGAAACAGATATTCGCTCCCTGGACCACCAGAAAGCCGATGAAAGCCTGATCGCCGATTGAACTGTAGCGGATAATGCCCGCGCCCAAGACCGCAACAGCAGCGGTCACCAGATAGCGAAAGCTGAACCGGCCCTGGAGCAGATCGAAGATCAGAGTGACGTAAACAGGCGTCAGAATGGTGAAAATCAGCACTTCCGGAACCGTCAGAAGGAGAAACGACTGATAGTAAAACACGTACATACAGCCCAGTTGAACCGCACCCAGAGCCATCAGCTTCAGCGCCGGTTGAAGCGGAACGGGACGCAGAAAAGGGAGAAATACCAGGGCGGCCAGCAGGACGCGGGTCAGCACCGAAAAATAAGCGTCAACCTGAGCGGCCAGATAAATGCCGATCAAGCTGAAGGAAAACGCCCAGAGAAGGGTGACGGCAATCAGATAGCCCATGAACAACTCCGCTTCTGTGCTTTGATTTTGCAGGCAGTGGGTCAATGCAAGCGTCTTCAGAGGCCCGGACAACGAGCCCGTGAGTCATGGGCAGATCATGCCGTTCTTGAAAACCCTAGTCAACCTAAAAAATAAATATGGGTTGACTAGGGTCCGGTCGAACGGTGACATTGTGGACATTCAGCAGTCCGGAAGGATCAGGGTGCCCTTGAGAACCAGGACCGCGGCGCCGGAAATCAACACGCGTTCCCCCGCGAGGCGACAGCAGACGTCTCCGCCGCGGGCGGAGAGTTGTTTCGCCTGATGTTCGGTTTTGTTCAGCCGCTCGGACCAGTAAGGCGCCAGCTGGGTATAGGCCGATCCGGTCACCGGGTCTTCCGCAATGCCGTATTTGGGAGCGAAAAAGCGTACGGCGTAATCGTAGCCGGATGCCGGCGCGGTGACAATGACGCCGCGTAAATCGAGCCGTTTCAGTTGCTCCGGGTTCGGCCGGATGTTCGCGATGCTCTCTTCGTCCTCAAAAACGACGATATAATCTTCCGCTTTCAGACATTGCGTCGGAACCTGATTGAAAGCCTGCAGCACAACGGCGGGGAAAGGACAGGCGGTCGGCTTTTGGACGGGAAAGTCGAGGGTGTAGAGGTGACCCTCCCGTTTCACCCCCAGAGGGCCGGAGCGGGACTGAAAAACCAGTTGCTCAGCGCTGTAACCCAGCTGTTCGTATAATACGCAGGCCGCGGCCAGGGTGGCGTGGCCGCAAAGATCGACTTCCGCTGCCGGGGTAAACCAGCGGATATGAAAGTCGCTTCCGGCCCGAACGAAGAAAGCGGTTTCTGACAGATTGTTTTCCATGGCGATTGCCTGCATGACCGGGTCGGGCAACCAATGGGCCAAAGGGCAGACGGCGGCCGGGTTGCCGCTGAACGGTCGGGTGGCGAAAGCATCGATCTGGTAGAGTTCCAATTCCATTGTTTTCTCTCCTGTAAAGCGGAGGGGGGTGGCCCGAATCCGGTCATGGAGCCCGGCTGTCGGCACCAGCATCGGTCGGTCCGGAGATTCGCAGCCCGATCCCGGAAACCGCTGCGATTCAGGCTTCAAGCATAAAGCAAAATAAATTTCCGGCAACCGCAATAACTGATAATTTGTCGTGCGGAAAGTGCGTTGAAATCACCGGGCTTTTGCATTTGTCAAAATAACGACCTCTTGCCGCAATCTCATGTTCCCGATTCTCCCGTCTTCTGAGTCAACCTGGATAATTTCTTTATAGATCAACATGTTGGCGCGATTTTTATGAATTGGCATGATTCTGGCCTGTGAACTTCTTCCGGGACGGTCTTTTTGCGATGGAGGCGTGGATGCAGCGGTCGCTTGGGTACAGGAAAATTATCGGGTTCGTTGTTTTTATTCTGGTGTTTTTTTTCAGCATTACCTTTGCGGTCAGGGCTGAGGAGCCGATCAGTTTACTGGATATCCGGAAGCAGGAAGATCCCTACCATACGCGGCTGACATTCAGTTTTTCCGGGCTGCCGAAGTTTACCATGGAGCGCTCCGGGCAACGCATCGATCTCTTTTTCGACCAGGTCACGCCCGCTGTCGGATTGCGGCGGCTGCCGGAAGACGAAACGGTCGTGAAAATCCTGTTGGCGGAAAAGCAGCGCCGACTGCTGACATCCATCCTGCTCAGACGACCTCCGCAGCATGACGTGACCGCAACGCAAAAACAACCGAATCAGGTGGTTCTGGATATTTATTGGGAAGACGAGGCGGGGTCCCGCCCGGGCGTGGCTTTCAGAATCGCGGATCTGCCGCCGAAAAAAGCCGGCCGCCGGGCGGCCCGGTTTCAACGCCAATCGCCCTGGATGGGACAGTGGTGGAATTTCTTCCGTGCTTACCGGGACGACTGGCAACTGCAACTGCCGCTGTGTTACACGTTGCCGCAGTTGCCGCCTCTGATCGATGACCGCCGGAGCCCGCTCCGGGCCACTGCAGGAGCATGCGGACAAGGGCCGGTTCCTCAGCCTGTTGCAGGCCGCGAGCGACCTTTCGGGACTGGACGAGCGACAGAGTTATCTGCGCGACCTGATGGTGGCCGAGGCCCAATTACGCAGCGGAGATATCGCGGCAGGCAGCGCCCGTCTCGATGCCCTGTCCCGCAGCGAGGGGTCCGAATCTTCTCGTGGTCGAATATTTGACAGCCTATGCGACGGCTTGCCGGCGGGCAACCCGTCGTGGCGCAACTGCAACTGCAACAGACATTTCCCCGGAACGCAACAGATCCGCTCCGGCCGCTGTTTCAACTGCTGCTGGCGGAAGCTTCTCTGGCCGGCGGGCAGGACGAGCCGGCCCTGAATCAGCTCCTGAATCTTGACCGGTGGCCGGGCGGCCTGGCGGATATCGGTTCACTGCGCCGGGCGGATGCCCTGGCCGGCCTGGGGAAAACCGAAGAGGCGTTGGCGCTGTACCTGGCTCTGGAAGCGGAGGGCACGCTGTTGGACGAGCAGCGTTTTTCCTGTAACCGGGCCGCTTTTATCGCATTTAAAGCGGGGCGGTATAAATTGGCGAACCGGCTGTACAAATCGATTGCTGGGAATCCGCCGCAAAAGATCAGGTCGAAGACCTGGTGCTGTTCGCCGTCGGCGCCTCGGCATTCGAGGCGGGTGATCAGGGCTGGGGAATGATCGGGTTACAGCGGGCCACGCTTGAACAGCCCGGCAGTGAAGGCGGCGACCGCGCCGAATTGCGGCTTGTCGACTGGTCGGTGATCAAGGACAACGCCCGGGGGTTGGCCCCGGCCATTCCGCGGTATGTCCGGCTGGGGCGGGAGTCCCGCCACCGGCAGGTGCGTGAAGAAGCCAGCTTCAAGGCGGCATTGGGTTTTTACTTGCTGCGGGAATACCGCGACAGCGTCAACGAATTGATGGATTTCCGGCGCAATTTCAGCAGTTCTTCATTGCGGCGCGAAGCGGATCTGCTGCTGCAGGAGCAATTACCCAGGCTGATCGACCAACTGGTGGCGGATAAACGCGATCTGGAAGCGGTGGTGCTGGTGGAAAAGAATCGCAATCTGCTGCTCGACAGCGGTTTCGACCGGGCCTTTCTGGCGGATGTGGCGACCGCTTTCGGGCGGCTCGGCCTGTACCAACGCGCCGGTCGGGTGCTGCTCTACCTGTTCGACCGCACGGCCGGCCGGCCGGAGCAGCAGGCGCTTTACCTGCCGTTGGCGCAATCCTATCTGAAACGTGCGGAGTATGGTCCGGCCGGCGATTATGCCGAACGCTATCTGAGCAGCTCTCCCCGGGGAGAAGATGCCGGGGGGCTGTTCGCTGTCCTGCTGGAGGCTTTTGCCGGTCAGGGGCGGGATCGGGAACTATTGACGTGGCTGGACAAAAAGGACCGCCCGCGGACCGTGCAGCTTGAGCGGCGCGCCGCCGGGCTCTACTGGAAACTGGGCCGCTGGGCCGCGGTTGCCGACAGTCTCGAATGGATTAGCCGCACTACGGGACAGCTCGAAGTCAAAGAAATGGCACTGCTTGCCGAAGCGTACTATCAGCTTGATGACACCCGGGCTGCCGCAGATATTTATCAACGGCTGCAGGATGACCCGGGCTATGCCGTCCAGGCCCGCTACCGCAGCGCCCAGATCCTGTTGCAGCGGCAGCAACGACAGCCGGCGCTCAAGCTGCTCGCGCAGGCCGTCGAAACGGATTCGGAGAGCCCCTGGGGGAAATTGGCCCGGGATTTGCTCATTCAGGAAAAACGTTGATATTTCGGTCTGAGTGTCAAAAAACAGGAGCTGTTCTATGGCGGATATCAAAATCGCGGATCGCACCATCCTCGCGTTGCAGAAAAGTCTGGATTTAAGGGCGCAGAACCAGCAGGTCATCGCGGCCAATATCGCCAATGCGGACACCCCGGGCTATGCGGCCAGGAAACTGAATTTCGAAGCCGATCTGCAAAAAGCGCTGGAGAGCCCGGAAATGAAAGGGCAACGGACCAACGCCAGGCATTTCCCCCTCGGTTCCGGCGGCATCCAGGGAGTGCGGGGAACCATCCTGAAGCAGCCGGACACCAGCCCGCTGGGCGACGGCAACAGCGTATCGATGGATGATGAAATGCTGGATCTGGCCGAGAATCAACTGTTGTATGAGGCCGGAAGCCAGATTTTGAAAAAGAAATTAACCCTGCTCAAATATGCGGCCAGCGACGGCAAATAGGAGACATCATGGATATTTTCACTTCGATGAAAATCAGTGCTTCGGCGCTTAAGGCCCAGCGCATCAGGATGAATGCCATCAGTTCCAACCTGGCCAATATCGAAACCACGCGGACTCCGGACGGCGGCCCCTACCGCAAACGCGAGGTGGTGTTTCAAAGTTCCGGGCAGGGCTTTGCCGACCGGTTGGACACCCGCATGCGCGACGCCGTACAGGGCGTCGAAGTCTCCCAGGTGCAGGCCGCAGAACTGCCGCCGAAGATGGTCTATGACCCTTCCCATCCCGACGCCGATGAAGCCGGAGAAGTCGCCATGCCGAACATCAGCCTGGTCGAGGAAACCGCCGATATGATGTCGGCCTCGCGCGCTTATGAAGCCAATGTGACCGTCATCAAGTCGGCCAAGCGCATGGCCCTGAAGGCCCTGGATATCGGAAAGTGAGGTAACAGATGGAAAGTATCGCCGATATTACCCTTAATTCGCACCTTAAAGGGCTGTCGCGGCCGCAGACCGCGCCGGTTCAGCAGGTTGGTGACAAGTTCGGTGAGGCGTTGAAGGCTTCACTGGCCGAAGTCAATCAGGCCCAGATCAGCGCGGACCGGGCCGCGGAGCAGATCGCCGCAGGTGAAACCAAGAATCTGCATGAAGCGATGATCAAGCTGGAGGAAGCCGATATCTCTTTGCGGTTGATGGTCCAGATCCGGAACAAGGCGGTCGAGGCGTATCAGGAAATTATGCGCATGCAGGTATAAAGTGATGCCGGCGAACAAAGTCACGGACCTGTGACTTGAACAGACTGAGAATGAATTGAAAATAGCTTTATCGATTCCGGAGGACGCCGTCGATGGCTGAAGAAAAAAAAGAAATCATCGAAAAGAAAAACATCCTGGATGTGATCACGGGCTGGTCGACGGCCCGCAAACTGAGTCTGCTCGCCGTGTCCGCCGTCAGTGCGTTGATTTTCGGCCTCATCATCATGCAGTCGAAAGTGGCGGATTACAGCCTGCTGTTCGCCAACCTGCCCAGCCGGGATGCGTCTTCCGTGGTTGAATGGCTGAAGGATCGCAAAATACCCTACCGTCTCGAGGACGGCGGCCGCGACATCATGATCCCGGCCGACCAGGTTTATGAAGCGCGCATCGAACTGGCCGGCTCCGGGCTGGCTGACGGTGGCGTCGGCTTCGAAATTTTCGACAAGCAGAGCTTTGGGATGACCGATTTTGCCCAGAAAGTGAACTATCGCCGGGCGCTGCAGGGTGAACTGATGCGGACGATTTCCTCCCTGGCTCCGGTCGAAGCCGCGCGGATCCACCTGGCGCTGCCGGAAAAACGGCTGTTCCGCGAGCAGCAGCAAGCGGCGACGGCATCGGTGATCGTCAAACTGTTCAGCGGGCGCAGCCTGAAGGAAGCGCAATTGCAGGGCATTGTCCATCTGGTGGCCGGCAGTGTTGAAGGATTGGAGGCTGAAAACGTCACCGTGGTGGACGCCAGCGGTAAAGTCCTGTCGAAGACCCGCTCCGATGAACTGGCCGGACCGATGACGCCGGGCATGCTGAATTATCAGCAGGCGCTGGAGCGGCGCCTGGAAACGCGCGCCCAGTCGTTGCTCGACCGGGCCCTGGGCGCCGGCAATTCGCTGGTGCGGGTCAATGCCGAAGTGGATTTCGATCAGCGTGAACGGGTTGAAGAGAGTCTCGATCCGAAGGGCGCCGTGGTGGTCAGCGAGCAGACCAGCACCGAGGAAGGCGCGACCGAATCGACCGGTGGCGTTCCCGGGGTGGTGTCGAACCTGCAGGGCACCGCCGGAAACCCGACGTCGACTCCCGCGACCCGCTCGGAAGAGACCGTCAACTATGAACTCAGCAAAGTGGTCAGCAAGACCGTACAATCGGTGGGCACGCTGAAAGGTCTGTCCGTTTCGGTGCTGGTGGCCGACCGGGTATCTCCCGGCGCCGGCGGGGAAGCGCCGACCAGTACGCCGCGCGCGGCCGAAGAATTGCAGGAGATCGAGCAGATGGTGCGTTCGGCCCTGGGGATGACGGATTCGCGCGGCGATGTTATCTCGGTTGTCTCCATGCCGTTTGAAAACAGTTTCAGCACCGAACAGCTGCCCGAACCTTCGGTGATCGACAAGGTTTATCCGTTCATGCCGATCATCAAGTACAGCCTGCTGGCGATTGCTTCGCTGTTCGCCTACCTGTTGTTCCTGCGGCCGTTAATACGGACCTTGCGCAGTGCCCAGGCGGAAACGCAGCCGATGAAAACGGTTGAGGAACTGGAAGCCGAACTGCGCGGCGAGAGCAACACGCCCTTGCTGGGCGGACCCGGAGACCCGCTGGCGCAGATTCGCCAGGAAGTGCTCGGCGGTGACATGTTGCCCGTCCAGGTGGTGAAGAACTGGCTGCGTGAAGAACCGGCCGAGTCCTGAATCCGGTCCCGTAACGGTTTGGGAGGGCGCAGTTCAAACAGTGCATAACGAGGAGTCACTCTGTGAAAAAGGCGAAACATCTAACCGGCGCCAAAAAAGCCGCTCTTTTGCTGCTCTGTCTCGGCGAGGATGCCACGGCAAAGGTTTTTGAGGCTCTGGATGATTCGGAGGTCAGGGAAATCAGCCGCTGCATGATGGATATCGATCATGTCGATCCGGCTCTGGCGCGGGAAATCCTGGAGGAATTCAAGGAAGCCCGGTCAGGGGATATCGGTGTTTATGTGCGCGGCGACGAGTTCGCCAAACATGCGATCCTGGGCGGGGAGGACAACCAGCGCGCGCAGCATTTGCTCGATCAGGTCTCGGCCGGAATCGAGGGCCGGCCGCTGGAAACCATCTCGAAGATGCATCCGCGCATGGTTGCCGGTCTGTTGGAAAACGAGCATCCGCAGACGGTGGCGTTGATTCTTTCGACCCAGAAGGAGGACCATGCCAGCCGGGTGCTGGCCGAACTGCCGGACGACTTGCGCGGTGAAGTCATGTACCGCATCGCGAAAATCGATAATGTCTCGCCTGACGTCATCAGCCAGATCGAAGAAGCGTTGCAGCGCGAGGTCGGCGTGGTGGTCGGCAAGGACCGCAAGCAGGTCGGCGGCATCGACAAGGTGGTCGATATCCTGGGCAAGATGGAAAAGGGCGCGGACCAGGTGATCCTGACCAGTATCGAAGCGGCCGATCCGGATATGGCCGAAGAAATCCGTCGCCGCATGTTCACTTTCGAAGACCTGGTCCTGATCGATAATCGCGGCATGCAGGCGATCCTGCGCGAAGTCAGCACCGATATGCTGACCCTGGCGATGAAGACGGCCAGCGACACGATCAAGCAGAAAGTTTTCGATAATATTTCCCAGCGCGCCGCCGCCATGATCGCCGAAGATCTGGAGGCGATGGGGCCGCGCAAACTATCCGAGGTGGAAGCCATGCAGATGGAAGTCGTCAAGGTAGCTTTGAAACTCGAAGAAGAAGGAACGGTGGTGATTCCGGGCCGGGGCGGCGGTGGCGATGAACTTGTCTAAAATTTATCGCGGGCCGGATATGGACGGCTTGCAGCAGTTTCAATTTCGTTCCTTCGGCGAACCCGAGCCCGTTTCCGCTTTGCCCGGCGACACCTTTAACAACAGCCCGGCATTACCGGCCGGGGGCGGCGCTCCGGCGGTCACGAGCCCGGCGGGAATATCGCCCCGGGAGGTCGAGGAAGCCTACGCCCGCGGCCGTCGGGAAGGGCTGGCCGCGGCGGAGGAAAAGCTGGACAGCGCCACCGAAGCCCTGGTGGCGGCGCTGGAAGACGTCAGCCGTTTGCGCGATTCTCTGGCACAGCAAAGCCGCCGGGACATGCTGCGTCTGGTCATGGCGGTCGCCGAACAGATCATTCGCCGGGAAGTCGGCGTCGATCCGCAGGTGGTGATGACAATTATCGAGAACGCCTTGCAGGCGTCAGTCCGGGCGGACCAGTACCGGGTGCGGATCAGTCCGGCCGACCTGGAGCGGGTGAGCGAGCGAAAGCCCCTGTTTCTCGCCGGCATCAGCGGCTTGAAAAACTTGAGTTTTGAAGCGGATGCGACCATAACGCCGGGCGGTTGCCGGGTCGATTCCGAACTGGGCGATGTCGACGCCACCCTTGAAACCCAGCTGGAAACGATACGGCAGGCCCTGAACGAAACGTAAACGGATGATTGATCTGGTCGAACGAATCAAAAGGGTAAATCCCGTGAAGGTCAGCGGGAAAGTCATTCAGATCGTCGGTCTGGTGGTCGAAGGCTATTGCCCCACGGCAACCGTCGGCACCTTGTGCCGTTTGATTCCATTGGGCGGGGGGGCGCCGGTCCCGGCCGAGGTGGTCGGTTTTCGCGATTCGCGCGCTCTGTTGATGCCGCTGGGCGACCTGCGCGGGCTGGGGCCCGGCAGCCTGATCCAGGTGGCGCGCGACAGCGCCACGCTGCCGGTCGGCGAGGCCTTGCTCGGGCGGGTTCTCGATGCCCTCGGGCAGCCGCTTGACGAGCTTCCTCCGGCCTGCTGCGAAGAGGAATTCCCGCTTTATGCCCTGCCGCCCAGCCCGATGGCGCGGAAACCGATTGTTGCGCCGCTGGATCTCGGCGTGCGGGCGATCAATGGCCTGATGACCTGCGGGACGGGGCAACGGATGGGGATCATGGCCGGCTCCGGGGTTGGGAAGAGCGTGTTGTTGGGGATGATGGCGAAGCATACGCAGGCGGACGTCAATGTCATCGCGCTGATCGGCGAGCGCGGGCGGGAAGTCCGCGAATTTATCGAACGCGATCTCGGCCCGGAAGGGCTGGCCCGCTCGGTGGTGATTACCGCCACTTCCGATCAGTCGCCCCTGTTGCGCATGCGCGGGGCCTTTGTTGCCACGACGATCGCGGAATATTTCTGTGCGCAAGGCAAGAACGTCCTGCTGCTGATGGATTCGGCCACGCGGTTTGCCATGGCCATGCGCGAAGTCGGCCTCGCCATCGGCGAACCGCCGACCACCAAAGGCTATACCCCGTCGGTCTTCGCCACCCTGCCGAAGCTGCTTGAACGGGCCGGAAATTTCAAAGGACAGGGCAGCATCACCGGCCTCTATACCGTGCTGGTCGAAGGGGATGACATGAACGAACCGGTTGCCGACGCGGTGCGTTCGATTCTCGACGGCCATATCGTGTTGTCCCGCGATCTGGCCGCCCGCAATCATTATCCCTCGATCGACGTGCTCAATTCGGCCAGCCGGGTCATGCGCGACATCGTCAGCCCCGAGCATTTGCAGCTCAACGGCCGCGTGCGCGAGATCCTGGCCACCTATAGGGAAGCCGAGGACCTGATCAATATCGGGGCCTACACCGAAGGCAGCAACGGCAAAATCGATTATGCGATTTCCCAGATCGAAGCCGTCCTGCAGTTTCTGCGACAGGGTATGGATGAGGCCGTCAATATGGACGAAACCCTCGGCAGCCTGACGCATCTGCTGCAGGATCGCCGGCGGAGCACAAAATAACTCATGGCCGGAAAATTCAAATTACAGGCCGTGCTCAATTACCGGCAAGCGCTCGAAGACCAGGCTCAGCAGGCGCTGGGCAGCAGCCTGCAGCGGCAGCGAGAGTGCGAAAAACAACTGCAGCGGGAGCAGGAGACACTCCAAGAGCATGACCGCGAGTTGAAGCAGCGTCAACGGGTGGGGATGAGCGTTGCCGAAATGGATCTGTTTGAGGCCCGGATCCTTCATTGCCGCAGCGTGATAAAGGACCTGCGGCAACAGCTCGGACAATTGGCTGAACGCATTGCCCGGCAGCGGGACGAACTGCTGCAGGCCGCTCGGGAACGTCAGGTGATGGAAAAACTGAAGGAAAAACAGGAGGCCGAACATCGCCTTGAATTGTCGCGCCGGGAGCGCGCCATGCTCGACGAGATCAGCCTGCGGATAAAAGGGGAAAACTGATGACCAGAAGAGTTCTCTTGATGTCTTTCGGCATCTTTTGTTGGGGCGCAACGCTGTTCGCCGCAACCGGCACCCCGGTGTCGGAAGACCGGATTTCTTCGGTCGAAGAGCGGCGCATTCTGGTTTCGATCGAAGCTGAATACGCCAAACTTGAGGATCGCGAAGCGCAACTGGATACTCGTGAAATGCAGCTAAAGACGCTGGCGGCGGAGGTCGATAAGAAGCTCGCGGCCATGGAGGAGCTGCGCGTCGAACTGGTCCGGTTGCTGGACCGTAAGGACGAGGTGGAGAACGAGAGGATCGGCGAGTTGAGCCGCATCTACGAAAAGATGAATCCCCAGAAGTCGGCGCTTCTGATCAAGGAACTGGATCACCAGCTGGCGGTGGATCTGCTGCTGGGAATCAAAAAGAAGACGGCGGGCAAAATTCTTGACCAGCTTGATCCCGAGACGGCGACGAAACTGAGCAGGGCTTTTACCGAAATCACGGTGAAGGATAATTCAGGGAGTTGAACCCTGAAGATTTTAAACGAAAGGAGGTGAAACCAGATGCAGGCATTATCAATGATCGACACGCTGGGCAGGACCGAAAATACGGTTCCGGCCAGACCGGCGGCAGCGACAGGCGATGCCTTCGCCCGGGTCATGAAGACCCGTCAGCGTGAAGAAACAACGGCACCGGCTGAAGCCGGGAAGCGGCCGAGCACAGCCGGGGCGGCCGCAGCAAAACCGCCGCGGGACGGGGTAGAACAAAAGAACCCGGCCGCCGAGCGGGAAAGCGCCGGGACCGATCCCCTGGAAAACTCACCGGCAGGGACGGATGCGACCCCGCTTTCAGAGGAAGACTCCGGAGCGTCGGGTGAAGAAACGGCGCAACCGGCCGCGGCGACCGAAGCGATGGCGGATACGCTCCGGCCGGCACGGGAGGACAGCGGGTCGCAGTTGGAGACGAACGTGCAGCAGGTGCTGATGCAGTTGATGAAGCTCATCGACGCCGAACCAACCGGAACCCCGGGTGAACAGGTTGCGGATCTCGAAAAGTTGCTTGGTCGCCTGGTGCAACAGCTTGACGCCGGCGAACTGAAAAGCGGACAAGCCCCGGCCGCTGTCGACCCGGGCAGGGCGGCTGAGCAGTTGCGGCCAAACGCCATGGAAGCGGGTGGGAACCCTTTGCTCCGACTGGCGGAACAGTTGGTCCGGCAAATCGACCGGCAACCGGCGGCGGAACCGAATCCGAGTGCCGCCGATATGCTGCAGACGCCCGCTCAGGAAACCGGCAATACGCCGCAGGCGGCAGTGGTCAATCTGGGTCAGGTGCGACAAATCCTGCAGCAGGCGCTTGACGGAATCGGCGGCGCGCAGCCGGCGTCGACCACGACGGCACGGGAACAGATCGGGCCGGACGCGTTTTCCGCCGGGAATGAGTCCCTTGCCGCGATACCGGAAGACAACATTGACGCGCGTTTCGCCGGACTGCTCAAACCACGGGCGGATAAAGCGTTGTCGGCGCAATCGCAGCAGCCGGGGGCAACGGTTGAGGCCGTTCGGGAAAACGCTGCGGGCAAGGCCGAGGGACTGCTGCCGGATGCGGCTGCGCTGAGCGAAGGTTCGTCTGAAGCTGATTTTGTGCAATCGTTGCAGCACCACACCAAACCGGAAGCGGCACCGCCGAACGTGCAGATTCCGGGAGCGTTCCCGGGCGCAACGGCAGCGTCGCGGATGGTTGCGGCAACGATACCGCAAACATCGGTGGTGCAACTGGCCGGCGGTCATCAGGTTGCCGAGAGTCAGATTTTTGACCAGGTCGTCAGCCATATTTCCGGCAGCTACAACGGCGAATCAGGCCGTATGGTGTTGCGTCTGCAACCGGCGGAACTGGGTTCCCTGAAACTGGAACTTACGGTGGAGGGCGATCGTATCCGGGCGAATCTGCATGCGCAAAGCACGCAGGTTCAGGAAGTCCTGGAACGCAACCTGCCGCAATTGCGCAATGCCCTGGCGGAACAGGGGCTGAAAATCGATCAGTTCCAGGTCAATATCGATCAGCGCCAGCAGGGGGGCCATTTCGAAAACCTGGCCCAGCGGCAGGAAAACGGCGATTTTGCGGCCGGCCGGCAACGGCACCGGGAGGCGGAGGACGAGCACATGATTCCTCTCTCCCAATTGATGAACAACAGCGGCGGAGGCATCAGCCTTCGCGTGTAGAGAATATTTCGGAAAGGAGTGTGGAGCAAGGGACATGTCAGCAATCAGTGGAGTAAGCAGCGATTATACGGGTGCATCGACCCTGTCGGGCGCCGACGATGTCTCCATGGGCAAAGAGGACTTCCTCATGCTGCTGGTGGCTCAGTTGAAGAATCAGGATCCGCTGAATCCCTCGGATCCGACGGAATTTACCGCCCAACTGGCGCAGTTCAGCCAGCTGGAGCAGTTAACCAATGTCAATGAAAGCCTGGAAGGCTTGACGACCATGACTTTCGCCATGGAACGCATGTCGGCATTGGGATTGATCGGGCAGGAAGTCGTGGTGCAGAGCGAGCAGTTTCATTTCAGTGGCGACGCCATGGAACTCGGCTACCGGCTGACGGCCCCGGCCGACGACGTCAAGCTTTACGTCCTCAGCGCAGCCGGGTCGACGCTGGCGACGCTGACGGCGGAAGAGACCGGCACCGGCGATTATTTTGTCGACTGGGACGGCACCGGCGATCTGGACCTGCCGCTTGAGCCGGGCGATTATTACCTGGTGGTCAAGGCCGTTGATGAAGAGGATCGGCTGGTGGAAGCGGGCGCGTTGCTCAAAGGACGCGTTGCGGCCGTGGATATGAACGGGGCGGAAGCCCAGCTGGAAACCGATTCCGGCACCTTTGCCATGAGCCGATTGACCCGGGTGGAGGGCAGCGATGACTGATCGCATAACCATCATCCCGCAACCGCTGGTACCGGCGCAGGCGCGACCGCAACCGGCCAAACCGCAGGGGCAGGCGTCCCGGAGCGGCGGCTTTGACCAGGTGCTGCAGCATAAAATCGGTCAGGAGCAGATCCGCTTTTCCCGGCATGCGACCGAAAGGATGAACGCCAGAGGCATCCAATTCGATTCCACGCAGCTGCAGCGACTGGAAACCGCCGTTTCTCAGGTCAATGCCAAGGGCGGGCGCGAATCTCTGGTTCTGCTCGACAGCACGGCGCTCGTGGTCAGTGTGAAAAATGACACGGTGGTCACCGTGGTCGATAAGGAACAATTGAAAAACAACGTGTTTACCAATATAGACAGTGCAGTTATTGCCTAACCGAACCGGTCCTCTTTGAGGAGGTTCGCAAGCCGCCGACCGACTGAGGCGGCTTCAGCCAAGGAGAGACAAAATGGGAGTATCAAGTTCTTTGTACAGCGGCGTCAGCGGCCTCAATGCCAACGGTAACGCCATGAGCGTTATCGGCAACAATATCGCCAACGCCAATACCATCGGTTTCAAGTCGAGCCGGGCGATTTTCGGCGATCTGTTGTCCAGTCAGATTTCCGGCTCCGGCGGCGTTTCGCAGGTCGGTCGCGGCGTCGGCCTGTCGATCGTCGATAACATTTTCAGTCAGGGAACCTTTGAGAACACCGAGACCAATACCGATCTGGCGGTCGAAGGAGCCGGCTTCTTTATCGTCAGCGACCCGGCGACCGGCAACGCCGTCAACAATTATACCCGGGCGGGCGCCTTCCGTTTCGACGCGGATGGTTATATGGTGAACCCGGAAGGCTATAACGTCATGGGTTATCAACTCGACGAGGACGGGAATACCGTGGGCGACCTGGTGCCGATCTGGGCCAATACGCAATCCTTCACCCAGGCGGGGCCGACCGGCAATATCGATCTGAACACCAATCTCGATTCCGACTCGGCCACTTACGGCGCCGGGGTTTTCGATCCGCTTGATCCGGCCGACACTTCGAATTACGCGACCTCGATTCAGGTTTTTGACAGCCTCGGCAGTTCCCACCTGATGAGCACCTATTTCACCAAGACGGCGGACCAGAACTGGGAATACAACATCGTCGTCGACGGCGGTGAAGTGACCGGCGGAACCTCCGGCGAGCTTGAAGTCGTCGGTAGCGGAACGCTGGAATTCGATACCAACGGCGATCTGATCCGGATCGACGGCAACGACCTCTATACGATTCCCGGCGACGTCACCAGCGATCCGGTTATTCCGCAGCCGACGGTCATGACCGCCGCCGGCGCGCTGGACTGGGTGAATGGAGCCGTGCAGACCCAGCAGATCTCCATCGATATGCAGACCAGCCAGTATGCCAGCCCGTCCGTGGTCGTCGCCCAGGAGCAGGATGGTTACGGAACCGGCACCCTGGTCAAATTGAGTGTCGACGAATTCGGCAACGTGATCGGTAACTTTTCCAACGGTACGCCGCGCAAACTGATGCGGATCGCCCTGGCGAAATTCACCAACCCCAACGCCCTGGACAAGATCGGCAATAACATGTACGCCCAGAGCAACAGTTCCGGTGTCCCGGTGATCGGGACCGTGGGTTCCGGTGTCGGCAGCATCTTTACCAATGCGCTGGAGTTGTCCAATGTCGATCTGGCGCAGGAGTTCGTCAAGATGATCACCACCCAGCGGGGCTTCTCCGCCAACTCGAAAACGATTACCACGACTGACGAAATGCTGGCGGAAGTGATTAATCTGAAGCGTTAAAAAAATAAAGTCAAAATCATGACAAAACTCAGAAAGCCGTCCCGGATTCCGGTGGCGGCTTTTTTTACGGCTCTGAAAACGCGCGGTTCTGTTCTTTTAACTAGTTGATTTTACTGATAATAAAAAATATTAACAATTCTTATTAAAGTGGCATGTAACCTGCTTGACAGATAGTCGGCAGCCGATTCGACGGCGCCGTAAGTCATAAATTTGAACAACCCCGACGACAACGGGTTGGCAACCGGATAGAGGACGGATATGGATCTGGCAACAATTATCGGTTTGATTGCGGCGTTCGGCCTGATGATCACCGCCATCATGCAGGGCAGTTCCCTGTTGATTTTCGTTGATGTCGCCTCTTTGACCATTGTTGTCGGCGGGACCATCGGCACCGCTCTGGTGCATTTTCCGTTCGGCGATATCCTCGGGGCGTTCAAGGTGGCGCGCCATGCTTTTTTTCATAAATCTCAATCTCCGGTCGAGACGATTGAAAAGCTGATCACTTATGCCGGTAAGGCCCGGAAAGAAGGGATTTTGTCGCTGCAGGCGGTGATGAACGAAATCGATGACGATTTTTTCCTGAAAGGTCTGCAGATGGCGGTTGACGGGCAAGAGCCCGAGGCCCTGAAAGATATGCTGGAGAAAGAGATCGAATATGTCATGGAGCGGCACGAAAAAGGCGCGGAGATCTTCGCCACTTTCGCCGCCTATTCCCCGGCAATGGGCATGATCGGGACATTGATCGGCCTGGTGCAGATGCTGCAGAACATGAACGATCCCTCTTCAATCGGACCGGCCATGGCGGTCGCGCTGCTGACGACTTTTTACGGCGCGGTCATCGCCAACGTGGTGGCCAACCCGATCGCCGGAAAATTGAAGCTGCGGTCAGCCAGCGAGGTGCTGAACAAGACACTGGTGACCGAAGGCATGAAAGCGATTCTCGAAGGCGAGAACCCGCGGTTGATAGAACAGCGCCTGCACGCTTTTGTCGCGCCCAACCAGCGGCAGAGCAATTTCGGCTAACCGGGACGGGACGCGGATATGACCAAAAAGCGTAAATGCCAGCCTGGAGCGCCGATGTGGATGGTCACTTTCAGCGACATGGTGACCTTGCTGCTGACGTTTTTTCGTGTTGCTGCTGTCGATGGCCAATATGGACCAGGTCAAGTTCAATAAAGCCAGCGATTCCCTGGCCGGTGCTTTCGGTGTTCTGGCGAGCAGCCGCAGCACGGAAGTCGCTCCGCCGCAGGTTGTCTCCTACTCGCCGGTCGATGACGATTTCACTTCCCGCGTCTACCGGCGTCTCAGGACCAAACTGCGTGAACTGAAGCTGGATAAAAAGATCAAGCTGGTCAAGGATCGCGGCGCCGTGGTGTTGAGGGTCGACGAAGCGGTCTTGTTCGAATCGAATTTCAGCCGTCTGCAACCGGAGGCGGAGCCGGTTTTGCGCAAGGTGGCCGAACTGGTTCGTCCGTTGCCGTTGAATTTGAAGATCGAGGGTCATACCGACAATCGCGGTGACGATATGGCCAACTGGAACCTTTCGGTGGACCGGGCGGTTTCGGTGTTGCGGTTCCTGGTCGGCAACCAGTTGATGCCGCTGACCCGGATGTCGGCGACGGGGTATGGCTCGCATAAACCTCTGTTCCCCAATGCCAGCGCAGAAGAACGGGCTTTGAATCGCCGGGTTGAGTTCGTGCTGGAAAGCCAGGGCGATCCGGACCAGGAACTGCCCTACTTGCTGGATGCGAAAGATCAGGCGCCTTTTTAAGCGTTTATTACGGCAAACGGTTAAGAAAAGATCTGCAATCTGAAATTTCAAATTTGAAATCTCCGCCGCTCGCGGCGGGAAAAGGAAGGAAACGGATCGATGGCTAAAGAAGCGGCGGAAAAGGCTGAAGGAAGCGGCGGGTCGAAAAAGAAGCTGATCATTATCGTCGCGGTGCTGGTTGTGCTGATCGCTGCCGGAGCGGCCGCCTTTCTGCTGTTGGGCGGCGAGGAGAAAAAGATGTCCCCCGAGGAAGAGCAGGCGCATCTTGAGCAGCAGGCCAAACAGGTCGGCCCGATGGTGAATATCGAGCCGTTTATCGTCAATATTCTGGACGATACCGAAAGTCGTTATCTCAAGGCGGCGATCACCCTCGAGGCCGGCAACGAAGAAACCGCCATGGCTTTAACCCAGCGCATGCCGCAGATCAAGGATGCAATTTTGCTGTTGATCAGCAACAAAACGTTCAGCGAACTGGGCGACCTGCAGGGGAAGATTCAGTTGCGCGCGGAATTGATCAACAAACTCAACGGTATTTTGCCTGTCGGTAAAGTCAAACGGATCTACTTTACCGAATTCGTTGTCCAGTAAAGGCCGGTGGCGTGGAAAAGATACTCAGCAAAGAAGAGATCGCCGATCTGCTGTCCGCGGTTAGACATGGTGAAATCGATGTCGAATCGGTCGGCGCGGAGACGGCACTCGCCGGGGAGACGGCGGTAAAGGCCGAACACTGCAACCTGTTCCGGGTCGACGGCCCCGACAGCTGGAAGCTGAAGAATTACGATCTGATCCTGGACGGTTTCGCCCGCAACTATGCGCTGTCGCTGTCGACCCGTTTTCAACGCACGGCACAGATGAAACTGGAGGCGATGGAGTCGATGGCGTTCGAACATCTGCTGCAGCGCCTTTCCGGCCGCGGAGCGATCGGGGTTCTGCAACTGGAGCCTTTATCCGGCGGGGCACTGTTGATTTTTGATGAACGGTTGTCGTTCTCCCTGGTGGAAATGGTTCTCGGCGGCTCGGCCGACCATGAAATGCACATCCCGGAGCGCAGCATGAGCGCCATCGAACTGAATGTGATCCGCGATGTGCTGAGCAGTTCCTGCCCCGAATTGAACAAAGGTTTCCAGCAATTGCAGAACATTGACGCCGCGCTGGTGGAGGTCGTCAGCAACTTGCGCCTGCTGAATTTCGTCGGGCCGGAGGTCGGTGTGGTTGCAGCCAAGTTCAAGGTGACGATCGAAAGCCTCGAAGGCGATATCACCCTGGTCGTCTCCCACCAGACCCTGGAGCCGTTGCAGCGCAAGCAACAACAGAAAGCGGTGCCGGTCAGCGCCGTGCAGAACAGTAAATGGCAAGCCCTGGTCGGTGGCGAACTGGAGCATATGGAGGTCGAACTGGAAGCGTTGCTGGCGACCTTGTCGCTGCGGGTTCGCGACATTCTCAATTTTCAGGTCGGAGACGTTATCGAGTTGGATTGCAAACCCGATTCGCCGCTCAAGCTGATGGTTGAGCAGCGGCCCAAATTTTTCGGCATGGCCGGCCTGCAGAGCGGCAAGAAAGCGATCAGAGTGCTGGGGCGCATTCCCCACGGAGGATAGCAATATGAGCGATGTGAAAGTAGAAAACGGATCGGCGGCCGCGGCGGTTTCCGGCAGTCATCATCTGGAAGAGCGCGGGCTCGACCTGCTCCTCGATATCCCGCTCGAGGTTTCCGTCGAGGTCGGCCGGTCGCGGATCCTGGTTCGCGACCTGCTGCAGCTGCAGGAAGGTTCGCTGGTTGAACTCGACAAACTGGCGGGCGAACCGCTTGATCTGTATGTCAATTCACGTTTGATCGCCCGGGGAGAAGCGGTGGTGGTCAACGAAAAATTCGGATTGCGCCTGACCGATGTCGTCAGCCCCTCCGAGCGGATTGAAAAGCTGGGTTGAATGATGCGCTGGTGGCTGTGCATATGTTTGCTTCTGGCGGCGCAACCGGTTCTGGCCGCAACTCCGGCGACCGCGCCGAGCCTGCTCGGTTCGGCGCTGAAGATGCTTGCCGCCCTGGCGCTGATCTGCGGCATCCTGCTGTTGATCTACGCCGCCCAGCGCAAAGGATTCGGAGTGTTGCCGCAGAAGAAAGACGGTTTGATCAAGGTGATGGAGACCCGCCCTCTGGGGGGACGTAAATTTCTCTGCGTGGTCAGGGTCCGGAATGAAGAATTGCTGCTCGGCTTGAGTCACGACCGGATTGAATGTCTGTCGAAGCTGGAGTCGCCGGACGTTTTTTCCGACCGCCTGCAGCAAGTGGAGGAATGCCGCTGATGAGAATCAGAGTTCTGCTGCTGCTGATTCTGTGCCTGTCGCCGCTGGGCGTTCATGCCCAGGGGCTGCCGACGATCACCCTGGGCATCGGCGAAGCGACGGACCCCGGCGAAGTCTCGACGGCTTTGCAGATCCTGGTCGTTCTGACCATTCTTTCCGTCGCTCCGGCCATCCTGCTGATGACCACCGGCTTCACCCGCATCGTTATCGTGCTGTCTTTTGTCCGTCAGGCCATGGGGACGCAGCAGGCGCCTTCGAACCAGATCGTAGTCGGGCTGGCCCTGTTCCTGACGTTCTTCGTCATGGCTCCGGTGTTCAACCGCATCAACGAGCAGGCGCTGCAACCCTACATGGACAACCGGATCAGCCAGCAGCAGGCGTTGGAGCTTGCCCTGCAGCCGATGCGCCAGTTCATGTTCTCGCAGGTCGGCGAAAAAGACCTGCAGCTGCTGGTTGATATCTCGAAAGCACCGCAGCCGGAAAATCAGGACGATATCTCCATGCTGACCCTGATCCCGGCTTTCATGCTCTCCGAACTGAAACGCGCTTTCCAGATGGGATTTCTGTTGTTCGTGCCGTTTTTGATGATCGATATGATCGTCGCCTCAATCCTGATGGCGATGGGTATGATGATGCTGCCGCCGATCATCATTTCGCTGCCGTTCAAGATTCTGCTCTTTGTCCTGGTTGACGGCTGGTCGCTGGTGATCGGGTCGCTGGTGCAGAGTTTCGGTTGAGCGGATGAGGTGGAAACATGACTCCTGAATACGTCGTCAATATCGGCCGCCAGGCGATTGAAACCGGTTTGATGTGCGCCGCCCCGATGCTGATCGTCGCCCTGGTCGTCGGTCTGTTGATCAGCATTTTCCAGGCGGCGACCCAGATCAACGAGCAGACCATGACCTTTATCCCGAAAATCGTCGGGGTGTTCGTCACCCTGTTGATTTTCGCGCCCTGGATTCTGCAGAAAGCGAGTGCTTTTCTGACCTCGATTTTCAACCAGCTGCCGACGATCGGGCAGTAAAGCGGGCCGGCCGTGGAACTGCCCGATTTTTCCCTGCCGCTGATTCAGGGTTTTCTGATCTGCCTGGCGCGGGTGGCCGCCATGTTTGCCGCGATTCCGGTGTTCAGCGGCGCCCAGATCCCGGTACAGATGCGGATCGGGATTGCCGTTCTGTTTTCAATGCTGGCTTATCCGGTGGTGAAAACCTCAATCCCCGTGGGCAGCGTCTCGCCGCTTGAATTGGGTCTGATCGTCGCCGGCGAAGTCATCCTCGGCCTGCTGGTCGGTTTTCTGGCCCAACTGGTGTTCATGGCGGCTGAATTCGCCGGCTCGCTGATCGGTTACCAGATGGGGTTTGCCGCAGCCAATGTCTTCGACCCCACAACCCAGCAGCAGGTGGCGCTGATTTCCCAGTTTCAGGGCATTATCGCCATTCTGCTGTTCCTTTCGCTGGATATCCATCACCTCTTTCTCGAAGCCATCGTCGTCTCGTTCGACCTGTTGCCGCCCGGCGGCATGACCCTGTCCGGCGGCGCGCGATTCCGATGATCGTCGAGGTGGCCAATCACTCGCTGATTCTCAGTATCCGGCTGGTCGCACCGATTCTGGTGCTGCTGTGTCTCTCCAATCTGACCCTCGGCGTCATGGCCCGGGTTTTCCCGCAACTGAATGTGTTCCTGCTGTCCTTTCCCTTGAATATCGGCATTTCCTTTCTGGTCATGGGCCTGACCCTCGGCATCTTCGCTGCGCTGCTTCAGGATGAATTTTCCTCGCTGTCGGAACGGTTCTTGAATCTCTTCAGCCTGATGTGATTTTTTTTAATTGCATCAGGCCAAAAAACCGACATGCGCTCAACCGGCGGTTTTGGCCTTCGACTGTTGAATTGAGCGGCATAATCAGCACCGTAACGCAGCTGCTGTGATCACCGCAGCAACCGGGAGAAGCAGATGGCGGAAGAATCCGGCCAGGAACGCACCGAACAGGCGACCGCCAAGCGGCGGCAGGATTTTCGCGAAAAAGGCCAGGTGGCGCAGAGCAAAGAGGTCGCTACCGCGGCCCTGCTCACGGCATCGCTGTTGCTCTGGGTGTTTTACGCGCGCCATTTCTGGCGCGACCTGGAGCAGCTTTACGCGTCATTGTTGCGCCTGCTCGCGACTTTTCAGCCCACGCCTCTGAGCGTGACGAATCTGGCCTGGGAGATGGGGGGTGGTGATGGCCAAGCTGCTCTGGCCGGTGTTTCTGCTGACTTTGGTGGTCGGGTTTTGCGCTTCTTTCTTTCAGGTGGGACCGTTGCTTTCCGCCAAGGTGTTCCAGCCCGACCTGAACAAATTCAATCCGATCAAGGGGATGGCCAAATTCGTTTCCAAACGTTCGGCCGTCGAACTGGTCAAATCCCTGGCCAAGGTTGCCCTGATCGGACTCGTCGCCTACAAGACGGTGAGCAACGAATTTGAAGAGACCTTGACCCTGGCGTTGCTGGACCTGCACCAGGTGTTGATGTTCCTCGGCCAGGTGGCGTTTCTGGTGCTGGCCAAAACCTGCGGCATCATCATCGTTCTGGCGATCATCGATTTCGCCTTCAGCAGGTATGAAATGGAGCAGAAGATGAAGATGACCAAGCAGGAAGTCAAGGAAGAGTTCAAGGAAACCGAAGGCGATCCGCATATCAAGGCCCGGGTCCGGTCGCTGCAGCAGCAGATGGCGCGTAAGCGGATGATGGCGGAAGTTCCCAAGGCCGACGTCATCATTACCAACCCGACCCATTTGTCGATTGCTCTGGCTTATGTCAGAAGCGAGATGGATGCGCCTGAAATCGTTGCCAAGGGGGCCGATCATCTCGCGTTCCGGATCCGCGAAATCGCCCGGGAACATGAGGTGCCGATCATCGAAAACAAACCGGTGGCACGGGCTTTGTACAAGCAGGAGGTGGGAACGCAAATCCCGGAAGAAATGTTTACCGCGGTGGCCGAGATCCTGGCTTACGTTTATCGTTTGAAGAAAAGATAACCTGCTGAAATAATTTAAATAAAAATAAAAACATGACGATTTTCGGGCAAGCCAAAAAGTTGACAGGCAAGGATGTCGAAATTCAGTCATGAGGGAGTTGATATGGCAACACTGGAAGGTTTGATCGACAATCGCTGGCGCGAAATTTTAGTTCGCAGCGACATCCTGGTGGCTTTCGGCCTGGTGCTGATTCTGATGCTGATGATTCTGCCGATTCCGCCGCTGCTGCTGGATATTTTCCTGTCGCTCAACATCACCCTGGGATTGTTGATCCTGATTATCGCGCTGTACACCTCGCGGGCGCTCGACTTTGCCATTTTTCCCAGTGTGCTGCTGATCACCACCTTGTTCCGGCTGTCGCTCAACGTCGCTTCAACCCGGCTGATTCTGCTGCACGGTGACGAAGGGCCTGCGGCGGCCGGCAGCGTGATCATGTCTTTCGGCCAGTTTGTCGTCGGCGGCAACTACGTGGTCGGGATCGTCATTTTCACCATCCTGGTGATCATCAATTTCATGGTCATTACCAAGGGCGCCGGCCGGGTGGCGGAAGTGGCCGCCCGTTTTACCCTGGACGCCATGCCGGGCAAGCAGATGGCGATCGACGCCGATCTGAACGCCGGTCTCATCAGTGACGACGAGGCCCGCTCCCGGCGCCGGGAGATCGCCGCCGAAGCGGATTTTTACGGCGCCATGGACGGTGCGAGCAAGTTCGTCAAAGGGGACGCGATCGCCGGGATCATCATCACCCTGATCAATATCGGCGCCGGATTCGTCATCGGCGTCATGCAGAAAGGGATGCCGATGGTGGAGGCGGCGGCCAATTACACCATTCTCACCGTCGGCGACGGCCTGGTCGGACAGATTCCGGCGCTGATCATCTCGACCGGGGCCGGCATCATGGTGACGCGAACGGCCGGAGACGACGATTTCGGAACCGAAATGAAACGTCAGTTCAGCGTTCATCCGCGCGCCCTCTGGGTGGTTTCGGGAATTCTCTTCGCTCTGGCCCTGGTGCCGGGCTTGCCGCAGATCCCCTTTTTCCTGCTGTCGATGATCGTCGCCGGCGTGGCCTGGCGGGTTCAGAAAGGCAAGGAGCGCGACGACGAGGCCCGGGGTATGGAAGAGGCGCCGGAGCCCAAACTGCTGGAAGAAGAGAACTACGAGCGGATGCTCAGCGTTGATCTGCTCGAGATGGAAGTCGGTTACGGCCTGATTCCGCTGGTCGACACGGCCCAAAACGGTGAATTGCTGCCGCGTATCAAATCGATCCGCCGGCAGTTCACTCTCGACCTGGGTTTCATCGTGCCGCCGGTGCATATCAAGGACAACCTGCAACTGAAGCCGAATGAATACGCCATTGTCCTGAAAGGCGTCAAAATCGGCGGCGGAGAGTTGTTGCCGGGCCATTACCTGGCCATGAATCCGGGCACGGCGACGGAGACCATCAAGGGCGTCGAAACCGTCGAGCCCGCCTTCAATCTGCCCGCCGTGTGGATTACCGAGGACAAGAAGGAGCGCGCCCAGATCGCCGGTTATACGGTGGTGGACAATACCACGGTGGTGGCGACGCATTTGAGCGAACTGATCAAAAAACACGGCCATGAGTTGCTCGGCCGCCAGGAAACCCAGAATCTGCTCGATAACCTGGCCAATGAATATCCCAAGCTGGTCGAGGAACTGGTTCCCAATCTGCTCAGTCTGGGGGTGGTCATGCGGGTCCTGCAGAACCTGTTGCGCGAAGGGGTGTCGATCCGGGATTTGCGAACTATTTTGGAAACATTGGCCGATTGGGCACCGGTTGTGCAAGACCCTGATCAACTGACCGAACATGTCCGTACGGTTTTGGCCCGTTCGATCAGCAACAGCTATAGCGAAGATGGACAGGTGCTGGAAGTGATGACCTTTGATCGCGATGTCGAAAGTAAAATCCAGGACGCGCTGCATACCACGGAACAGGGCTCTTACCTGGCTCTCGAGCCCGGGTTCGCCCAGGCGCTGATCAACAGCCTGAACAAGATGCTGCAGAATGTCGTCGTTTCGACTCCGGTGCTGTTGTGCACGCCAACAATCCGACTCCATGTCAAAAGGTTGACCGAACGCTACCTGCCCGGTCTGGCGATTATCTCTCATAACGAGATCGCACCTCATCTGAAAGTGCGGTCGATAGGAACGGTGACTGTCGATGCTGGTTAGAAAATTCGAAGCGGAAAACATGGCGGCGGCCCTGAAACAGGTGAAAAACAGTCTGGGTCCCGAGGCGTTGATTTTATCAACCCGGACCCTGGGCAAAAAAGGGCTCGGGGTGCTCGGCAAGCAGACCATTGAAGTCACGGCGGCAATCGAATCGCCGGCGATGAAGAACAACTTGCGTCACGCGGCTCCGCGCCGGGAAGCGCAATCGGCAACTTTGGGGAAGGTTCCCGCGGCTTACAGCCGGCGGGTTGAAACCCTGGAAGATGAACAGGTGTCCCTGTCGCAGGCCGTGCGGCCAAGGGAAATGCCGGTCGAAACCGTCTCCAGCCCGCTGGAGGAGGAGGTTCGCCGGTTGAGTTCGCGGCTGGACGCCCAGAACTTCGATCAGTTGCAGGCGGAAATCAAACAATTGAAAACCCTGATGGAGGAGCTGTCGCGGGGTAGACAGGCGCTTGAAACCGCGCTTCCCGAAGCTCCGGCGGCGAAGCTTGTCCTGCCGGAAAAGGCCGCGGCGCCGGAGATGAAGTCCCGGCCGGTTGTCAGCAAGTTGAAAACCGTCGCCGAACAGAACCAGGAAGAGCTGATGGCTATTTTGACCGAGCGCGGTGTCGAGCCCGACGCTGCCGCCACCATCGCCCGTTTTGCGGCGCCGCAGATGAGCGAGCGCCAGTTGCGGGAACCGGAGCAGTGCCGTCGCTTTCTTCGCGCCACGCTGTCCGGGCTGGTCCGGACAACCGGTCCGTTGTGGACGCCGGGCGAGGCGCAGAAGCGCATTTCTCTGATCGGCGCCACCGGGGTCGGCAAAACCACCACCATCGCCAAGCTCGCGGCCGAAGCCATGACGCAGAGCGGGGCGCGGATCGCTCTGGTCACCATCGATACCTATCGGATCGCGGCCGTGGAACAGCTCAAGGTCTACGGCGAAATCATGGGCCTGCCGGTTGAGGTCGTACTCTCGCCGGAGCAGTTGCAGGAGGCCTTTCGCCGCCATCGCGACAAGGATCTGATTTTGATCGACACCGCCGGCCGCAGCCCCCTCGACAGCCCGCGTCTCGACGAACTGAACGAATTCCTCGGGCCGGAAAGCGGCGTGGAAAATTGCCTGGTTCTCGCCGCGCCGACGGACGAGCGTCTGCAGCAGCAGACTCTGCAGGCTTTCCGCCGGCTGCCGTTGAGCCGCCTGATTTTCACCAAACTGGATGAGACGGATCGCTGCGGTGCGTTGATCAATATTCCGACGCGCAGCAATCTGCCGCTGGCTTATCTGACCGACGGGCAGCAGGTGCCGGAAGATCTGCTGCCGGCCGACCCGGAGGTGGTCGCCGAGATCGTCATGTCGGGGCGGGAGCAGGCGCGGAGGATGGCTGTATGATGATCAGCGCCATGGACCAGGCCGGTACTTTGCGCGGCTTGCGCGAGCAATTCGAAACCAGAGCCGAACTGAATCTGCCGCTGACGCGGGTGTTGTCCGTGACCAGCGGCAAGGGCGGAGTCGGCAAGACGGCCGTGGTCTCCAATGTCGCCGTCGCTCTGGCGCGGCAGGGGAAAAAAGTGTTGATCATCGACGCCGACCTCGGCCTGGCCAACGTCGATGTCGTATTGGGGCTCTCGCCGCCCTATAATCTCAATCATTTTTTCAATGCCGAGCGCGGCCTGGATGAAATCATGGTCACAGGGCCGCACGGGGTGAAAATCCTGCCCGCCGGTTCCGGGATTCAGCAATACACGCACCTGGACGGGCAATTGAAGATGCGGTTGATCGACGCGCTGGATGCCCTGGAGGAGCAATTCGATGTGGTGTTGATCGACACCGAAGCGGGCATCTCCGACAACGTTACCTATTTCAATGTCGCGGCCCAGGACATCCTGGTCGTGACGACACCCGAACCGACGGCGATCACCGACGCCTATGCGCTGATGAAACTGCTGTCGACCCAGTATCATCAGAAACGCTTCCTGCTGACGGTCAATTCGGTACGCAGCGCCGACGAGGGGCTGGACGTCTTTGAAAAACTGACCATGGTGTCCGGTCGCTATCTGGATATTTTTCTCGATTACCTCGGTTGTATTCCTTTCGACAAGAAAATGCATGAATCGGTCCGGCGGCAGCAGGTGATGGTCGATTTGTTCCCGGACCATAAAATCAGCAAATCGTTTCTCGAACTGGCGGACACTCTCATCGGAACGCCGGTGAATCAGCAGGCCAAGGGCACGCTGCAATTTTTCTGGAAACAGTTTCTCGGGGTGGGTACGGAGGTCATTTGATGACGATCAGCAACGGCTACGGGCTGCCGGGTCCGGCGGAACGGGAAAGAATGATCGAGGCGCATCTGTCGCTGGTCGACTTTCTGGTCGATCGGATGATGACCCAGGTGCCGGCGTTCGTCAGCCGCGATGATATCCGCAGTGCCGCCCTGATGGGGCTGATGGATGCGGCCAACCGTTTCGATCCGCGCCGGGGCGTGTTGTTCAAGACTTTCGCCGAACGGCGTATCCGCGGTTCCGTTTTCGATGAGGTGCGCCGGATGGACTGGTTTTCGCGCAGCCTGCGCGAAAAGCAGTCGCGTCTGAACCGGGCGGCCGAAGACCTGTCCAAACAGCTCGGCCGAACTCCGGAAGACCAGGAGGTGGCTGAATCCCTCGATATGGAACTGGAGGATTTTCGTGAACTGCAGTTGCAGGTCAGCCAATTGGGTTATGTCAGCCTGCATGAAAGCATGGATGAGCATGACACCGACGGGAAGGCTTTCATCGATACCCTCGAAGATACCGAACAGAGCAGCGCACAGGAACAAATGGAGGCCGGGGAACTGACCCGGGAACTGGCCGGGTATCTGGAACAATTGTCGGAAAAAGAACGCCTGGTGATCGCCCTGCTTTACTACGAGGAGTTGTCGCAGAAAGAGATTTCGGACGTTCTGGAACTTTCGGAAGGGCGCATTTCCCAGTTGCACAGCCAGGCGCTGGGCAAATTGAAAATCAAGATGAGGCGCAGCATCAATGCCTTACGGGGAGGGGCGTGACATGTGGCCGCATTTCGCCTGGTTGGTCGCCAACGGCGCCCTCGCGTGTCTGGCGCTGGCGCTTTGTCTGTGGCAGCTCGCGGGAAGCAGAAAGATTAAACGCGAACTGCGGGCTCTGCGCCGGCAGCTGGAGGAGCAAGGCATGAATACCGCGCCGGTCGCGGCCTTCGGCGCCAGTTTGCACCAGGTCGAACAGAACCAAACGGCGGCCGCGGCAGGAGCGGGCGGGCATGCCGACAAGTACCGCTATGTGGCGGCACTGGCCGAACAGGGGGTTGACGCCCAAGGCATTGCCGCAGCGTTGCAGATGGCACCGGCCGAGGTCGGGCAACTGCTGCGACTGGCGCGAATCAAACAGCGCGCTTCCGGCGCCGCCCATTAAAGATCCGGGTGGGCAAGGTCGAGAAGTAGGGCAGAGTGACGGAGAGGTAAAGCAATGGCACACGGGAAATACGGAGCGGTATCGGGCGCGGTCAGCCGCATGCAGTTGCTCAACAATATCAGTGAGCATCTCGCCGCGGCGAAAACGCCGGGATATAAAAAAGGCGTGGTGACGTTCGAGGCCCGTTTGGGTGAAGCCAGCTCCGGACTGGCGACGCAGGCGACCAACTACAGTCGCCTGAGCGGCGAGGAACTCGATTTCACTCCGGGGCACATCGAATACAGCGGCGATCCTCTCGATCTGGCCATCAACGGCGACGGTTTTTTCCAGGTTCAACGTCCCGACGGCAGCTTCGGCTATGCCCGCAAGGGGAATTTTCAGCTGGATGGAGAAGGCCGGCTGATCGACACCAACGGCTATCCCGTGATGGGAGCCGCCGGCGGCGAAATCATCCTGCCCCATCCCGATGTCGATATCCTTGAGGACGGCTCGATCTGGGACGGCGAAACCAGGGTCGGGGAGGTCGGACTGTTCCTGTTCGCCGATACCTCGGGCCTGCGCCGGGCCGGTGGCGAAATGTTCGTGCCGGAAGACGACATCGAACCCGAACCGCATCCCGAGCCGAGTATCGTACAGAGGAATCTGGAATCCTCGAATATCGACATGATGAAAGAAATGGTGCGCATGACCACGAACTTAAGGGCTTTTGAGGCGACCCAGAAGGCATTGCGGGTTTACAGCGACATGGACGCCAAAGCCGCTGAACTGGGGTCCCTTTAAACCGGGATATCCAAGAGAAGGAGATTGATATGATCAGAGCGCTTTGGACGGCATCGACCGGGATGCAGGCGCAACAGGTAAATATGGACGTGATTGCCAACAACCTGGCCAACGTCAACAGCTCCGGTTTCAAAAAAAGCCGGGCCGATTTTCAGGATATCCTTTACCAGACCAGCCGCGCCGCCGGCACCGGCGTTGACGGCGGGGAAGTGCCGACCGGAGTGCAGATCGGCCTCGGCTCACGCGTTGCCGCAGTACAGAAGGTGTTTACCAGCGGCGATTTTCAGCAGACCGAAAACGAACTGGATGTGGCGATTGAAGGCCCCGGATTTTTTCAGGTGCAGATGCCGGACGGGACCGATGCCTACACCCGTTCCGGAGCCCTGAAGAAAGACAGCACCGGCCGGTTGGTGACCTCGGACGGGTACCCGCTGATACCGGAAGTCGTCATCCCCGAAGGGGCGACCAACATTACCATCGGTAGCGGCGGGACGGTTGATGTTACTCTCGATGGCGAAAGCGAACCGACCGAGGCGGGAACGATCGAACTGGTGCGTTTCGGCAATCCGTCCGGGTTGAGCAGCCTGGGCCGCAACCTCTACGCGGAAACCCCGACCACCGGCGCTCCGCTGGCCGGAACTCCGGGCGAAGAAGGTTTCGGCACCCTGTCGCAGGGTTTTCTTGAAGGTTCCAACGTCAACATCATGGAAGAAATGGTCAATATGATTGCCGGGCAACGGGCTTACGAAGTGAATTCCAAGGCGATTCAG
This sequence comes from Geopsychrobacteraceae bacterium, assembly GCA_963676555.2. Taxonomy (GTDB): domain Bacteria; phylum Desulfobacterota; class Desulfuromonadia; order Desulfuromonadales; family Geopsychrobacteraceae; genus BM522. The sequence goes on along the minus strand of CAXXGL010000017.1, from coordinate 149,823 downwards.
ACAGCGGACGAAATGTTGTCGATGACCAGCCAGCTGGTGCGCTAGGGAAGGATGAACTGATGAAATATCTGTTCTGTCTCATGCTGATTCTGTCAACGCCGTTTATGGCCCATGGGCAATCCGCATCGTCCCGGGTGATCACCGGTCGGGAGATGGAACAGGTGCTGGCCGATTATCTTGCCGGACAGTCGGAATTGCTGCCTCAGGTGGCGCTGCGTTTTAAGTCGATGCTGCTGCCGGAGGCGTATTCGGTCCCCGCGGGCCGGATCGTGCATCAGGTGATTCCGGACAAGCCGGGGGTCATCGGCAGCAGCCGTTTCACCCTGTTGACCCGGGTGGACGGCCGGACCGTGAGCAATCAGTCGGTTCGGGTTGAGATCGAGGCTTTGGCGGATATTGCCGTGGTGACCGCCGGTTTACGGCGGGGAACGATCCTGACCGCAGCGGATGTCGAATTGAGCTACCAGGATATCTCCCGCTATAAGGAGCCGGTTTTTTCCCTGGACGAAGTGGTCGGCAAGCGGCTGAAGCGTTCGGTGCGCCTGGGCGCTGCGCTGCAACGCCATCAGATCGAATTTCCGCCGCTGATCAAACGTGGTGAGCGGGTGATGATCGAAGCCCGCGGCCAGGGGTTGACCCTCACCGCCGGCGGCGAAGCGAAAGAGGACGGCCGCCCGGGCGAAGCGATCAGGGTGATGAACAGCAGTTCGCGGAAAGAGGTGCTGTGTCGGGTGGTCGCTCCCGGCCTGGTGCGAGTGGAGTTTTGACATGCTGAAAACAAATTCAGTCGTTGGTTTTTTGCTGTTGTTGCTGACCGCCTGCGCGGGGCCCGCGACACGGGTGGATGTCGATAAGGTGGAACCGATCGTTCCCGTCGTGACCGAACCTGCGCCGCCGCAAACCCCGGGGTCCCTGTGGACCGAAAGCCGCGGCGGAATGTTCGGCGATATCAAAGGCCGCACGGTCGGCGATATCATCACCGTGGTGATCGTTGAAAACGCCAGCGCCAGCAAGGAAGCGACCACGGAGACCGACCGCACCAGCACCATGTCGGCGGGGATCACCAACCTGCTCGGTCTTGAACGCAGTGTCGGCCGCATGGCCGGGCTTGACCCGTCGACCCTGATCGATGCCACGGCGGTAAATGATTTCGAGGGCGGCGGCAAGACCGAGCGTAAGGAGAATCTGGTGGCGACCTTGACCACCCAGGTGCTGGAAGTGTTGCCGAACGGCAATCTGCGCATTGAAGGGAATAAAACCGTCACGGTGAACAACGAGATGCAGATCGTCACCCTCAGCGGCATTGTGCGGCAGGCGGATGTGTCGCCGCGTAATCTGGTCGATTCCCAGAACATTCTGAACGCCCGGATCGCCTATGTCGGCAAAGGGGTGCTCAGCGACAAGCAGCAGCAGGGGTGGCTGGTGAGAGGGCTGGATGCGGTTTGGCCGTTTTGAGCGAAGGACCAAGCTGAAGTTTCATCTGCGGCGTTGCTTTCAGTCCGGGGGACGGGGTCTCTGCCGATAGGTGTTCTTTCCCGGCTGCAACTTGCAATGATGGATTTTAAAGGCGGTAGAGCGCTGTTGTTGGGGAGCTCATGATGAAAAAAATTACGACGCATAAGGTGATTGTCGCCCTGTTGGTCCTCTGGGCCGTGGTGCTGCTGTCGACGGCGGAGGCCTCGCGGATCAAGGAACTGGCCCAGCTTGAAGGGGTGCGTTCCAATCAGTTGGTCGGTTACGGCCTGGTGGTCGGTCTCAACGGCACCGGCGACAGCACCGGCACGCAATTCACCACGCAGTCGCTGGTGAGCATGATGGAGCGGCTCGGAGTGACCGTGGATGCGGACAAAGTCAAGGTCGATAACGTCGCGGCGGTGGTGGTGACCGCCGATCTGCCGCCCTTTGCCCGGACCGGCAGCACCATCGATGTGGCGGTTGCCTCCATCGGCGACGCCGACAATCTGGCCGGCGGGACTCTGCTGATGACGCCGTTGAAAGCGGCCGATGGAAAAATCTATGCGGTTGCCCAGGGGGCTCTGGTCAACGGGGCGCTGGCCTTCGGCGGCAAAGCGGCCAAAGTGCAGAAAAATCATCCGACCGCGGCGCGGATTCCGGACGGCGCGCTGGTGGAGCGCGAGGTGCCTTTTGTTTTCGGTCAACAGCCGGAATTGAATTATCGTCTGAAAGACTCGGATTTCACTACCGTGGCGCGCATGAGCGAAGCGGTTAACCGGCATTTCGGGGGAATTTACGCCCATTCGCTGGACGCGGGCCAGATGCAGGTCCGGGTGCCGCCGGCCTATCACGACCGGGTCGTCGATTTCGTTTCCGAGTTGGAACGCCTTGATGTGGTACCCGATACGTTGGCGCGAATTGTCGTGAACGAAAAGACCGGCACCATCGTCATGGGCGAAGGGGTCAGAATTTCGACGGTCGCGGTTTCCCACGGCAATCTCAGCCTGGTCATCAGCGAGCAGTCCAACGTCTCTCAACCGAATCCTTTTTCGGATGGCGAGACCGTGGTGACGCCGGAAACCCAGGTGGACGTGGCTGAAGAGGAAGGGACTCTGGTGGTGCTGGAGCAGGGCGTCAGCATCGGCGATGTCGCCTCCGCGTTGAACGCCATTGGCGCAACGCCGCGCGACCTGATCGCGATTTTCCAGGCGATCAAGGCGGCGGGGGCGTTGTATGCGGATTTGGTTGTCCTGTAAAACGGGCTGGCCACCAAGACGCCAGGAGCACCAAGAAAAACAGAGTCAAAAGCATTTGAACGGAGAGTCGCTGAATCGGAGAGGAAGAAAAAATCAAAATCCGTTTTTAAAGGCTCATAAACCAAAAAAAAGATTTTAAGGTTTTCTCTGCGCTTTTTCCGTCTCTGCGTTAAGAAAGCAATTTGGTTCTCTTGGCGTCTTGGCGGCTATAAATCAGGTTTGGATTATGGATCCGAAAATCGATACAACACAGCTTCTCAGTCAGGCGACCGCCCAGGCGCCCAACGCGCGCAAAGGACAGGACCCGGAACAGCTGAAGGCCGCTGCGCAGCAGTTCGAGGCGATTTTCATTCAGCAGATGTTCAAGGAAATGCGCCGTACGATTCCGGATGACGGGCTGATTCCGCGCGGGAACGCCGATGATATCTACACGCAACTGCAGGATCTGGAAGCGGCGAAAATAACCGCTCAGCAGGGCGGCATCGGGCTGGCCGAGCTGATGATGCGGCAATTGTCGAAAGACTGAACCGCTCCTGTTTTCTGTCCTTCGTGCTTTCCACTTTCCCCATCGAAAAATCAACTGTTACAGAAACGAAATATTTCTAAAGAAATAACCCCGGCCGGTCGATAAATCTTCCAAAGAGTTCTCACTGGAGGAGACTGATGACCGAACAGATTGATCCGACACGCAGGGCCAAGTCATTTCCGGCGCAAGCGGAAGAAACGCACCGGCGACAACCGAGCGGGAAGGCCAAAACGCAAACGGCCGACCGGGTTTCCATCGGGGATTCAGCAGAGACTGAAGAAACCTACGGGCCGGGCCTCAAGGCTGCATCCTCATATGAGTTGCTGCGCAACCTGGTGGTCAAGACCCTCCGGGAGCAGGGCGTGAATCTGCGCATCAGCACCGGCGCGACCGAGATCGATCTCAACAGTCTCTCTCAGGAAGAAGCCCGGGAACTGATTTCCGCAGACGGTTATTTCGGGGTCGAGCAGACGTCTCAACGGATTGTCGACTTTGCCGTTGCTGCTTTCGGCCATGACCCGGCCCGGCTCGAAGAGATGAAAGCTGAGATCGACAAAGGTTTTCAGGAGGCTCAGGAAGCGTTCGGCGGCGCTTTGCCGGATATCTCACAACAGACATATGCAGCGATTATGGACAAACTGGACGCTTTTGCCGCCCGGTTTGAGCAGGCGGAGGAATAAAAGGAGCGGGTTATGGTGGATCGCATTACGGGAAATAAAGGGTTCGGCCCTTTGAGCAACCTCAATCGGGCCGGCCAACAGGGGCCGGCAAAGAAAGCCGATGCGACGAAAAACGATCGGGTCGACTTTTCCAGTGCGTTGCGGAATGCGGCGAAAGCGCAGGAGACGACGGCAACTCAGGAAACGGCCAGAGCGGAGAGAATTCAGGCGCTGAAAGCCCAGATCGAAGACGGCACCTACAAGCCGGATCTGGAAAAAGTCGCCTCCAGTCTGCTCCCCTTTATCATGCAGGACAGTTGAAAATGACTCGGGCTGAAACCAGGTCGCAACTGGAAACCCTGCTCGAGCTGTTACAGCAGGAACGGGACCGGGCCCAGTGTCTCGATATGGAAGGGCTGCGCGCCGTGGTTGCCGCCAAAGAAGCGATTATTGCCGAGTTGAAACCGGAACCGGAAGAGGTCGCCGAGTTTCAGGATCTGCTGAAACGGATCGACCATGAAAACCGCCGTAACGCGTTTCTTCTCTGGACCGGGCTGAACTGGGTTCGCGACATGATGGGCTTTTTCGGTCAAGCGGCCATGCCCCAGGTTTACGGCGGCACGGGGCAAGCGCGGACCGTGGCCCAGGGCGGACGCTTGCTGTCAGGAAAGGTATAGTCATGGGTGGTGGATTAAACGCGGCCCTGAATTCGGGGCGGACTTCGCTGCAGACGAATCAGAAAGCCATCGAAATTACCGGGCTGAATGTCGCCAACGTCAATACCGAAGGCTATTCCCGGCAAACCCCTAATTTAACTCCCTACCCGGCTTTGAATTTCGGCGATTTCTTTATCGGCACCGGGGTGACCGTCGGTTCCGTCGGGCGTTCTCATGATGTTTTTCTCGATGGCCGGATCAAAGAGAAAGCGGCTGACGTCGGCCTTGAAAGCAGCATGGCCAATCCGCTGGCGGAACTGGAACGCGTGACCGGTATCGGTGACGGCAGCCTGTCCGACGAATTCGATCAATTCTTCGACGCCTGGCGCCAGTTGTCGACCAATCCGGGAGGAGAAGTCGAGCGTCAGCTGGTCTTGCAGCGCGGTGAACTGATCGGCAATGCTTTTGCCAATGTTTACAACGAAACCCAGCAGGTGGTGAAGAACATCAACAATACCCTGGTTTCGAAGATCGATGGGGTCAACCTGCGGGTGGACGAGATCGCCCAGTTGAACAATCGCATTTCTTCTCTGGAATTGTCCGGACAGGATGCCAATTCCGACCGCGACCGTCGCGACATGCTGCTGAAGGAACTGTCCGGGATGATCGGCGCCGGCAGCTTCGAAACCTCAAACGGGACGGTTTCCGTGCAACTGGCCAACGGCATGCCCCTGGTCGAAGGCACGAAGGCAACTCATATCGTGGCCCGCTATTCCGGCACGGACGTCAACCTGGAGCTGGACCTCGGAACCACGCAGGTGCCGTTGGAGCGTACGGCTCTGGGCGGGGAGTTTCGCGGTCTTTATGATGTGCGCGATGTCATGATTCCCGATGTGGTCGGTCGTCTCGATCAGCTGGCGTACACTTTCGCTACGGAAGTCAACGCCATGCATCAGGCCGGGACCGACCTGGACGGCAACCCGGGACAGGATTTCTTCGTGCAGCCGGCGGCGGTGGCCGACGCCGCCTCTTCGCTGGTGATGAATATTGCCTCAACCGCGGAAATCGCCGCCGGAAGCAGCGCCGCGCCGGGAGACAACACCAATGCCCTGGCCGTTCTGGATCTGGAACAACAGCAGTTTGCCGGACTGGGCGGGTACGATACCTTTGTTTCCTATTACGGCAAGATCGCCTCGACGGTGGGAGTCGAAGCCGCGCGTAACCGTCAGGCCCAGCAAGGCTATGAAGACAGCCTGATTCAACTGCAAAATCTGCGTGACAGCATTGACGGCGTCTCGCTGGAAGACGAAATGATCAATCTGATGAAATATCAGAAGGGGTTTGAAGCTTCGGCCAAGTTTCTGTCCACCGTGGATGAAATGATGGCAACCCTGTTGACGTTGAAAAGTTAGGTGACATGCTATGAGAGCGACTGAAATCACGACATATCGCAGCCTGCAGGCTTTTCTGGACCGCACCAGTGAAAAAATGCAGACTCTGCAACTGGCGGAGGCCACGGGGAAAAAACTCAATCGCCCGTCGGACGACCCGACGGCGATCAGCCCGGTGTTGAGCGCCCGGACCCAGATCATGGCTTCAGACCGTTATATCGAGACGATCGAGTCGGGTCTCGATCGCATCGATACCATGGACGGTTATCTGGACAGTATTGAAAATTCCCTCGTGCGGGTCAAAGAGATCAGTATCGCCGCGGTTAACGGGTCGCTCAGTGTGGAAGATATGCAGACCTACGCCAATGAAGTTCACCAGATCAGGGAAAGTCTATTGTCTGACGCCAATGCCCAAATTGACGGTAAATATCTCTTTTCCGGCTTTGAAGAGGAAACCCAGCCGTTCACCCTGAACCCCAACTATCCGGCGACGGAATCGAATCCGGTTCATTATAACGGGGACTATGGCGTGCTGGAGTTTGAAATCGCACCCAATGAATTGATCAAAGTGAATATGACCGGTAACGGCCTGATGCTGGGTGATTTGGATAATGACGGAACCACTGATGCCGGAGCTGTCGATATTTTTGCTTTGGTCACGCAATTGGAAGAGGAGTTGCGGGCCAACAATCAAAGCGGAGTCGCGGCGTTGATCGAGCCGGTTGAGGATGCGGCTAATCAGGTGCGTTCGCAGCGCAGCCTTGAAGGCAACGTCGGGCGGCGGCTCGAGACCGCACGTGATCATATGGAAGAGATCAAGATCGATATGGAGGAATTCCGTTCCCGCTATGAAGATGCCGATATCCTGGAAACGATTACCGCTCTGCAGCAGCAGGAGCAGAGTTTCCGGGCCGCTCTGAGCATAACCGGAAGGGTTTCGGCGCTGTCGATACTGGATTACATTTAAGTCTTTTCAGCCGCCAAGCGGCAAAGGTCGCCAGGGCATAAGCTGCTGAGGGTTCAACAAAAATATGTTGACCTTGGCGTCTTGGCGGCAATGATTTAGTTATGCATCACCGTACTGCGGAGGCGGTACGGACAACCAGCCAGGAGGCGCAATCATGTTGGTACTGACACGTAAGGTCGGCGAAGGGATCATCATCGGTGATGATATCAGGATCAGCGTCATCGAACTCAAAGGGGGCGGCGTGCGCATCGGGATCGACGCTCCCCGCGAAATGAAAGTCCATCGTCAGGAAGTTTTCGAAAAAATCAAACAGGAAAACAGGGAGGCAACCCAGTGGAACATTGCCGATCTCAACGAATTGAGCAGTATGCTGAATCCGGGGAGGGAAGAAAAATGACCAAGACGATTCAATCCCGTTTTGGCGAGATCGAGTACGATCCCGACAATACGCTCCTGTTTCCGGAAGGCATGGTCGGATTTGAAGAACTCAGGCACTTCGTCGTCATGCCGAACGAAAAGGACGGTCCTTTGTTCTGGATCCAGAGTGTCGAGGATCCGCAGGTTGCTTTCGTGCTGACCGATCCGACTTATTTCTATTTCGACTACGAAGTGCTGCCCGACGGCAGGGAAAGACAAAAACTGGGTATCGGCGAAAAGGATGAATGTCTGGTCGTCAGTGTGGTGACCGTGCCGCCGGATCGTAAGATCACTCTCAACCTTGCCGCTCCGATCCTGTTTGCCCCGGAAACGAACAGGGCTTTGCAGGTGATTCTGGAAGGAACCCGGTTCAGCCCGAGAACGCCGTTGCCTGAAGTCGAGGAAAAATAGCATCGGGGCACAGGACGGCATGAAAAGATAAAAAGCTGCAGGCAGTTTCTGTCTGCAGCTTTTTATATGTATTTTTTAAGATTTATGGTAGAAATATTAGAATATTTTGTAAGTTTTGCCGCAGCAAAGACGTTTTTCAGGTGCTCCCTCTTACCATGGCAAGGAGAATTTTTTGAACGGAAAGTCGATACTGATCACCGGCGGTACGGGCTCTTTCGGTCAGAAATTCGTCGAGACCCTTTTTGCTGTGTACCCTCAGGTGGAAAGAGTCGTTATTTTTTCGCGGGATGAACTGAAGCAATTTGAAATGGCGCAGCGATTTCCAAAGCGGGAATTCGAACAGATCCGCTTTTTCCTTGGGGATGTGCGGGACAAGGATCGGATCAAGCGGGCTCTTGAAGGGATAGATATCGTGATCCATGCCGCCGCGCTCAAGCAGGTCCCCGCCGCCGAATACAATCCGTTTGAAGTGATTAAAACCAATATTCTCGGCGCTCAAAATGTTATCGAGGCCTGTTTCGATCTGGGGATTGAAAAGGTCGTGGCATTGAGTACCGATAAGGCGGCCGCACCGATCAATCTTTACGGGGCGACCAAGCTCTGCTCGGACAAGCTGTTTGTCGCCGCCAACAACATGAAGGGGAAGCGGAATATAAAACTTTCGGTTGTGCGCTACGGCAACGTTCTGGGCAGCCGCGGCAGCGTTATCCCTTATTTTTTGAAAATGAAGAAAGAGGGCCGGCCGATTCCGATCACCGACAAACGCATGACCCGGTTCAGCATCACGGTTGATGAAGGGGTGAATTTCGTCCTGAAAATTCTCGGGAGGATGCTCGGCGGCGAGATTTTCGTTCCCAAAATTCCAAGTATCCGTATAGTCGATCTGGCCGAGGCCATTGCGCCGGGATCGCCGCTGGAAATCATCGGTATGCGACCCGGCGAAAAGATCAATGAAGAGATGATTACCGAAACGGACGGCCCCAACACCCTCGAGTTTGATGATTTTTATTCGATCTTGCCGTCGATGGATTTTTCCGGCGCCGGAAGTTTGATGAGTACTTACCATGGCGAAAAGTGCCCGGATGGATTCAAATACAACAGCGGCAATAATGATGACTGGCTGACAGTGGAACAGATCCGTGGGTTGGTTGACGATTTTGTAGCGGAATATGGCAACGGATAGCTATCTACCATACGGGCGGCAGGAGATCGATGAAGATGATATCGCCGCCGTCGTCGAAGTCCTCCGCTCCGACTGGCTGACCACTGGGCCGATGGTAGGCAGGTTCGAGCAGGCGATCGCGGATTTTACCGGTGCGCGATACGGGGTTGCTGTTTCCAGCGGAACGGCAGCCCTGCATGCGGCGATGTTCGCCATCGGGATCGGCCCGGGTGACGAGGTGATCCTGCCGCCAATGACCTTTGTTGCTACTGCCAACGCGGTTGTTTACCAAGGCGGGACGCCGGTCTTTGTTGATGTCGAAGAGGACACCTTACTGCTTGATCCCTCTTTAATCGAGGCAAAAATCACCCCCCGTACAAAAGCAATTATTGCGGTCGATTATGCCGGTCAGCCCTGCGACTACGACAGCATCAGGCAAATCGCCGAGCGGCATCATTTGGTTGTGGTGGCCGATGCCTGCCATTCGCTGGGGGCTGAATACCGCGGCCGCAAAGTCGGGACGCTGGCCGATTTGACCGCCTTCAGTTTTCACCCGGTAAAACCGATCACCACCGCCGAGGGCGGGATGGTGGTGACTGATGACCCGCGTTTTGCGGAAAAAATGAGGCAGTTCCGCAATCATGGGATCGACAGTGATCATCGTCAGCGTGCCGAGAACGGAAGTTGGTCCTATCAGATGCGCACGCCGGGATACAATTATCGTTTATCCGATCTGCATTGCGCTCTTGGGCTGAGTCAGCTGCCTAAACTGGCGGGTTGGATTGCGCGCAGACAGGAGATCGCCGGCGCATATGATCGTTGCTGCGCGCAACTCGCCAAGGTGAATCCCTTACTGAGCAAACATACCGTATTCCATGGCTATCATCTGTACGTGGTCCGGATTCAAGGGGCTGATCGCGATCTTCTGTTCTCCCGTTTGCGTAAAAGCGGGTTAGGGGTAACCGTTCATTTTCTCCCGGTTTATTCACATGAATTCTATCGTCGCAGGCTTGCCGGGCAGGGAGCCGGTTGCCCGGTTACGGAACAGGCGTCCCGGGAAATCCTGTCGCTTCCCATTTTTCCAAGGATGACGGCTGATGATGTGCATAACGTTGTCGAAAGAATAGATGAATATTTATCGGCCTGATTTACTGTTTAATCACCGGAGCGATAATCAAGCGACTATTCCTTTTGCGGATTTGGTGAGGGAATTCGCGATGAATCCACATCTTAACGGGAGCGGCTGGGATATCTAAATGGCTTGCCTTTTCTGCCAAGGCATGAAGGCCCCTATTTACCGGATGAATGGGTACGATATCCTGCAATGTGAAAATTGCAGGACGGCTGTTTCCGGTTACCTTCCATCCGGCGGGGAGCTTGGCCGCTATTACGATGGTTTTCTGTTCTGTGCGAATATGAATTGTTTGGCCCACTATTTAACGCAAAAAGTGGCCGCCTGGTTGCAGGGGTTGCGCCTTCTGCCGAAGGCAACCATGCTGGACATCGGCGGTGGTGGCGGGTTTATGGCTCATGCTTTTGAGCATTTCGGCTTTGGTGATGCTTGTTATGTCGATCTCGATGGTCAGGCATGTGAGTTTGCGCAAAGGCAACTAGGCCTGCGGAATGTCTTGCATGACGATGTCTGCACGCTGTCGAAAAGTTTGGACAAAAGCTTTGATTTTATCTATAGCCGCCATGTCATAGAACACCTCCCCAACCCGATTGAAATGCTCACCCGGATGATCAGACTGCTCAGGCACAATGGCATAATTGAGTTGATTCTGCCGAATGGGATCAGTCTGGAGTACCTGGGATATCCAACATTATTGCGAGACCGCTTCGAAAAAATCATCTCTGCAAACCCCGGCTGGTCCAAAATCAGGACCTGGAGGACGCTGGCATCGTCACGGATTGCTCATGGTATGGATCCGATTCGTCATCTGTGGGCAATCTCCCCTGCCGGCATCTCAAACTGGCTGGAATCACAGGCAGGAATAGAGTTTCAAATAAAGACGGCGCCTTTGAATGACCCGGTTTACTCCATGTACTACGCTCATCATTTCGCAAAAAAATGGCAGGATCGTCTCAGAGCAAGGCTGGTCAATGGGACATTGGTCAAATATCGTGGCGGTTGTCATCTGGTGGTGCGAATCCGGAAAGCGTCATGCTGAGATGAGGGGCGGAAAAGGGGAGACGGCGGGTTGAATGTCACGCAAAATATTTTCCGGCGACAGCGGATTTGTGTCGGCTGCGGGATCTGCGCCCTGGTGTGTCCTGAAAAAGCCATTGCCATGGCCTATGGCCGCTTTCAGTCCTACACCCCTCTGGTGGAAAAAAAGCTTTGTACAAACTGCGGATTGTGCCTTGAATATTGTCCCGTCGCAGTAGATAGGCTGCGGGACCTGTCCCTCCATGTGTCCCGTCAAGCCGATCCTCTTGCCTATGGGTTAAAGGATCGTCATTATTTTGTCGGCTACGACAAAGATCGTGGCGGGCGGGCAAAAAGCGCTTCCGGCGGCATTGTAACCGCGGTGCTCAAAAACCTGCTGCAAACAGAGCGGGCCGATGCCGTCGTTCACGCAGAAGCAACTTTCAGCGGTACGGGCGCACCGCATTACGTGGTCTGCGTCAGCAGGTCCGAGAGTGAATGCGAGAAACGCCGGGGCTCTTTTTATGCCCCCCTTTGCTATCGGCATGCCCTCGAACCGTTCCGTCATCAGGACTGTCGACTGGTCGTTACCGGACTTCCTTGCGTCATCAGGGGGCTGCGCAAGCTTTTCAGTGATCATCCGGGATTCAGAAACAATAATGTGGTCTATATTGCGCTGGCCTGCAGCCATAATGTCAGCGGGCAATTTGTTGATTTTCTGGCGACCTCTCTCAACGTTCCCTCCGGGAGCCCGTTTATTGCCAATCTGCGTGACAAGTCCGATATCCCCGAGGCCGATCATTTTAATAATGCATTTTTTCTTGCTGATCACAGCGTCCTTAAGGGAAACCGGTTTTCCACTTTGTTTTCGGTCTTGTGGCGGTCGTATTGCTTTGCTTTGCCGGCCTGTCACTATTGCTCCGATTTCTGGGGAGACTGTGCTGATTTAAGTGTTAAAGACGCATGGGGAAAGTGGGCAAAAGACCCCTTGGGGAAAAGCATTGTAACCAGTAAGGGCGGCCCGCCTCTTTCTTTGTTGCTCGGCATTGACGGTTTGAGCCTGAAGCCGCTGTCCTTTGCGGAAACTCGTGATTGCCAAAAGATTTCAACTCATTATAAACAGCAGGCGATTCGCGATCGTTTCGAACGCCACTGGCTGGCCAGGGCAAACCGGCAGAGCGGTTTTGCCTTGTATTTTCCGTCGGCAACGCTGTCGCGTTGGAGTTACGAACGGCTGGGTTATGGGTTGACCAGGAGCGGAATAAGGCTATTTCTTTATGCTTGGCCGTCGGCGCAGAAGAAGGCGGTGTTGAAGGAGGAACGTTTTATCCGCCGTTTTCGCAAAAAAGTGCAGTCGTTGTTGAACGGATCAAAACGCCCCCTGGCTGTTTTCGGAACGGGCCGGATGGCGACGGATGTTGCGGCGGCGCTGGGCCCGCGCATTGTTTTTTTTCTCGACAATGACACCGATAAACAGGGGCACAGGTTCTGCGGCAAACCGATATTGGCTCCCGAACAGTTCAGGTCGGCTGATCGGGAGGCCTTGATTCTTGTCGCCAGTTCCTATCAGGAAGAAATTTCCGAGCAACTGAAAAGTTACGGGTTGATGGAAGGGCGCGATTTTTTCTGCGCTTTTGATCTGTATCAGGAGGTGACGGGCGTATCCAGGCGACGGGTAAAACAGAAAAAGCAGCGACGTTCAAGAAAGACGAAAAATGACAGAAAAATCCTTGTTCTTGGGGGGTATGGCTACCGGAACGTCGGCGATGAGGCGCAGTTAAGCGCCAATCTCAAGGAGTTGTCGGCCGTCTTCCCCGACGCTCTGATCAAGGTGTTGAGTCCGAACCCATTGTATACCTTTCTGGAGCATGGGCGCTGCTTGGTTGGAGAGGCGCCGCGGACGGCCTTCTACGATGAAGGCGAATCGAAGTTGTACCGGCTCGATACAATATTTGCAAAAATCATTTTCTGGGGACGCTCGATCTGGTTGTATCTGAATACAATGCTGGTGCGTTGCGGTTTGCCTGTGCTTTTTCTTCCCGCCAAAAGGGCCGGCATGCTTCACGAACTCGCGACCTCTGATCTGGTCTTTTTTTCAGGGGGCGGCTATCTCACGGGCAGCACGTTGTCCAGGCTGTGGGAGGCGCTTTTTTTTATTGCTTATGCCGATCTGTTGCGGGTGCCGGTCGTTTTATCCGGGCAAACCATAGGCGTGTGGGATAGCCGCCTGACAAAGTTTCTTGCCCGGTGGGCCTTTCGTAAGCCGAGAATCATTACGACTCGCGATGCGGAAGATTCCTTGGCGGCATTATCCTCGATAGGGATACAACATAAAAATATCTTTTCTACTTTTGACGACGCCTTATTTTGTGAGAAGGCGGCTGATGAAACGGTAAAGGACGCTTTGAGGCGTTCCGGGTTAACGGAAGGTCGCCGTTATGTCACGTTGAACTTTCATTTCTGGGGAATGAATACGCCTGAGCAGAAAAACGATATTATGGCGCGGATAGCAGCAATGATCGAATATATCAGGGGCCGAACCGAGATGGATATCTGTTGTGTCCCAATGACGCCTGCCGATCGACAGGCAATGCTCGATTTTATGGAGATCAGGCCGGAACCGGAGTTGAAGCTTTTGGCGCATGATGACGACTTTCGCATCGTGAGAGGTTGTATCGCCGGCTCGGAAATCTGCATCACCATGAAACATCATCCCATTATTTTTTCTCTCGGAGAGGGAACGCCGGTGATCAGTTTGGCCAAAGGGGAATATTATCGACATAAAAATTCCGGAGCCCTGAAGCTGTTCGGCCTGGAAAAATTCAATATGGATATAGACAAGGATAGTTATATTGAGGACTTTAAGCTTTTGTTTGAAAAAGGAATGGGTGATGGCGACGAGATAAAAAATAAGATTAACAGGGCCCTGCCGTGCCTTAAGGAAAGGAAGAAGAAATTTGTTTCTTTGATAAAGGGAATTTCTTCTGATGGTTAGGGTGTAAATATGAATAAATATTATTTTGTCCGGTTGTTTAAGTGAAATTTTTTAAGTCTGATGGATGTGGATATGAGTGGTGATAAATTAGTTTCCGTCGTTATAACAAATTACAATTATGAGCAATTTTTACCTGAAGCAGTCGAGTCCGTTTTAAATCAAACCTATAAAAATATCGAAATAATCATTGTTGATGACGGCTCTCGTGACGATTCAAGGAATGTCATAGAAAAGTATGCTGATGAATATCCAAATATTCTACCGGTTTTTAAGGAAAACGGTGGCCAGGCTTCGGCATACAATGCGGGCGTGAGCAAGGCGGGAGGGGATATCATTTGTTTTCTTGACAGTGATGATGTGTGGTTTCCGGAAAAGGTGCAAAAAATCTTGCTTCCGCATCAGCAGAAGGATTTTGTACAGCATGATGTTCTGAAACAAGGGAACCCGAATTTTTCAGTGCCCCACGCCCATTTTGATCGAACCCGTCTTTTCAATGATTATGGCTATTTGTATATTTTTTCCCCGTCATCTGCGGTTTCCTTGTCGACCGCGCTCGCGAAAGAAATCTTTCCTATTCCCGAGCACAACCTGGAGTTATGTGCGGATTTATTTGTTATGTTTGCAGCGACCTACCTTAAAGGGGTCCATACACTTGATGACGTTTTGAGTTTATATCGTATCCATGACAGTAATATGTGGCAAAAAGATGGTTTGAAAGACGAATTTTACGGTCCGCGGAAATATCTTCAGGTCCAGGACATCGTTAATCGTTGGCTTTTCGAGAAAGGCTTGTATCCGTTGCCGACTTTTAATTGGCTTCAGGAAGAGCGTCTTTTTATCGATGTTTTCGGCATCAGTCCCGGGGAAAAATATTTGCTTTATGGAACCGGTTCGATGGCGGAAAGAGTTTCTGCGTTAATCAATCGGTCTGGCGCTTCTGTCGAGTTTTTTATCGATAGTTTCCCGCATAAGTGGGGCAGCACGTTCTTGGGGAAAAAGGTCATCGGCCCGGGTGAAATCGAGAAATATCTTGATCGGGTGGATAAAATTATCATCGGGAGCAGCTATGTTTCCGAGATTTTAGAACGCTTGAATGAGTTTGTAAGCGATCCCGAGATGGTAAGATATCCACCTTACCTTTTTCATAAACAATATGAAACGCTGTGATGTTTATAAGAAGTTTTTTCGCAATGCGTCACCAGCCGTTTCCCTTTTTTAGTCGGCTGAAAATATGGACAAGAGAAAAATAGTTTTTTTCGGAGCATCCGGCCTGGGCCGGACGGCCTATCAACAGTGGCCTGCAAGCCTGGGGGAAGTCGCTTTTTTTATTGATAATGATGCAGAGAAGTGGGGCGGTCAACTGATGGGATTGCCGATCTGCCCTCCCGAAGTCCTTGGCGGGGGAGATTCCGGCAGTACTTTTGTCGTGATCACAAGCAGTTATTATGATCAGATCGCGACGCAACTTGAATCATTCGGCATGGTCGAAGGTCTGCATTTCTCTTCCCTTGAGCAGGCTTCCTGTCTTTTGTCGCTGGATCCCCGCCTGCCGGGGGATACAGATATTGCTGCAGTAGGGCGGCCTTATCTGTTGGCGTTTATTGTTCCGGTGACCTGGTTTGGGTTGGATTATTGTCGGCTGCAATCATTATGTGAAAAGAAAAAAATCAAATGTTTTTTCGTGCCGCCGCAACGAAAGAGTATGCGCACTGTCTTGGCGTTGACCAAGGAAAATTTCAAAGATTTTCAATTTGAAAATATCCCTTTGTTTTCCGCCTGCAAGTATGAAGTTTGTATCAAGATCAGGCGGCCCATTGAGGCTCTCGATCCCGATGACCCATCGCACTGGGATATGATCGTTGACTATATGGAACAGGCCGCGGCGTATATCTCGACTATCGTTTCGTTATTTGACTCTTTTCAGCCTGATATGGCTGTTGTCCCCCAAGGCCACACGATTCAGTCTGCAGTTATTCGCTATATCTGCGTTTTGAGGGGTATAAGGATTATCTCTATAGAGAATAGCCTTAATGCAAAAAAAATGATCTGGGATGATATCTCCGGGATTTCCGTGAATAAAATTTCAGCAAAAAATTTTTTTTGGAGGTTCGAAGACCTGGTTTCTTCAGAAAAAGCTCTTGATTATGTTCATTCCTATTTCTCTGCGGTAAAAAAGAACAAGCAGGATCAGCATCAGTCGCCGGACCGGTCATTGATTATCGATAAAAAAAAGCGGCCGACGTTGTTGTTTTTGGCAAACGTCCTGACGGATGCTTCAGTGCTTTTCAATTCAAGAGTGGGGAGTCAAATCGACGCTATTAAGCAGACAGCAGCGGTAGCAAAAGAAAGAAACTATAATTTAATCATAAAAATTCATCCCAGAGAAAGACCAGATCATTCTGAAAATTATGAGAATCTGACCATTTGTTCCCTTCAGGAGGATCAGGATTTCCGGCAACTGGTGAACAGTTGCGACCATTTGTTTATTGACGATAAAAACAGCTACGATACGTATTCTTTGATAAAAAACAGCGATTTATGTATAACCATCAGTTCTCAATCCGGACTGGAAGCGATGCTGCTGGGAAAGGAAACCGTATTACTCGGTCATACCTATTTCGGCGGTCTTGGTTTTACTCATGAAGTGCAAAACCTATGCGACCTTGATCATACCATTATGACCGCCCTGGACCCGAAAAACAGACGGATCAAGCAAAAAGATATCGCCAAGTTTTTTTATATTTTCGATGATCTTTTTTGTCTTGAAAAAGATGAAAATTCCATTCTTGACCTTATGCTTAAGTCCTGCGGCAAGATATCATTTCCCGTCTTGCCCGGGGCCGTTTCCTTGACGGGAAACAACTGATAATTTCAGTCAATTTGACGGTTTTAAAACTTTTCTTAGGGGGGGGAGGGTATATTTGACTTCACTGTAAAGATGGTTATTAAGGCAAGCAACATTATGTGCGGGGTCGGCATAGTGTTGCTTCAGTGAGATCGCGGTTTTAAAAGCTGTCAATGCTTCATCAACGCGAGCATTTCTGCAATAAACAACCCCCAGGTTGTTATATGCCTCCGCGCATTCCGGAGACAGAAGAATACATTTTTCGAATGCCGATGCGGCATCGTTGCGCTTGTCTTGGAGCATGTAGATATTGCCGAGCAAAAAATAGAGTAAAGGATCATTGCAGCCTGTTGCCGAAAGTCTCAGCAAAATTGCCAGGGATTCTCCGGTTTTTTCCATACGAAAGAGAACCCGGCCAAGAGCCAGCCTCGCCTTTTGAGAATCCGGATAGGTTTTTTTCAGCGCATCGAAAATCTCTTTTGTTGAGTGTTTCCTCAACGCGATCAGCTCGTTGATGCGCTGTCCTTCCTGAGAACGGCTGATGTTTTCACTGTGCAGGCGATAGTGGAGGAGCGGTTCGTCAAGGTAGGCGATCCCCCATTTTCTCCCGAGTCTTAACCAGAGGTCGTATTCTTCATTGTACGCGACAGCTTCATCAAACCCCCCGATTCCGTCAAAAACGCTTTTGCGCAGCATTGTCGTTGAGGTGGAACCGATACGGTTACGTTCAAACAAGCGGCCGAGAAACCCACTTCTCCGGTATTCGGGACATCGAATCTCCGCGCCGGTTTGCCGGCCATGCTGATCGATATAGGACATGGCGCAAAAAACCATTCCGGCCGCTGAATCCGCTTCGAGCAGAGCGATCTGTTTTTCCAGGCGTTGCGGATGGGCAATATCATCGCTGTCCAGGAACGCGACGAATTCGCCCTGTGCGGCATCAACCCCGGTGTTTCTGGCACATCCGGCTCCCAAGCCCTTCGTGGTGATGACGTGAACCGTATTTTTGAATCGGGTTAAAATTTCGGCAGTACCGTCCGTTGAGCCGTCGTTGACAACGATGATTTCCGTCGGAGGTGATGTTTGAACAAGCAGACTTTCAATGGCTTGAGCAATAAAGCGCTCACAATTTCTGACGGGAATGATGACACTGCAGGTTGACATATCGGCTCGCAATTCTTGAAACGAAAGCGGGTTTTTAATCGGCTTTTCGACGTGAAAGC
Source organism: Geopsychrobacteraceae bacterium (assembly GCA_963676555.2). Lineage (GTDB taxonomy): Bacteria > Desulfobacterota > Desulfuromonadia > Desulfuromonadales > Geopsychrobacteraceae > BM522. The sequence continues at coordinate 131,711 of CAXXGL010000017.1, read as the reverse complement.
TTCTTGGTTTCCGCTTTTTCGGCTTGATTCAATTCAGCCTGAGCTTTCACGTGATCAGGGTATAAGGCGACGCACTGTTCCAAATGGGATGGTTTTTGTTCCAGGTGATAAAGGTGATAATAGGCGCTTCCTTTTCTCCAGTCGTATGGACAGTCCGAAATTATTTCCCGGAACATGGCGATTGCCGATCGGGGCTCGGTTTGAGCCAGAAGAGTCGCATCGTTATAGCGTTTTTCCCAGTTGACGGTTTCCGCAAGCGGGGCATAGCCTTCTAATTCCGGAATCCCGTAAAGACCGTTGCGGGTATATTCCTGCCATTTCTTCCGGAAGTAACCATCATCCTGCGCAAAGAGATCGCGGGAGTTGGTTTTTGTCGACATGAATTCTCCCTGAATATGGACGACTTCCAGGTCCGGAGTACACACAACCTTTTCACCCTGCTGCCAGGCATTGAGGCAGATATCGATATCGTGCTGATATTTTTGGAAATTGCCGTCAAAAATAAGGCGGTCGGGAGCCGTTATCAGCATCACCGCGCTGCTGAGGGCGGGAACGTAGGCGAACTCTTTGGACCCGGGTATTGCCCGGCGCATCAGTTCGGTGCTGGCATCCTTGTGGACCAGGACTCCGGTATGGTTGACTTCCCCGCTCCGGAACCGGTGAACGCAGCCGGTGATGGCCGCTTGACTTTTTAAGGCCGTGGCCAGCAGTTTGCTGATCCAGTTGTAGTCGTTGATAAAGACATCGTCATCCACAAAAATCACGGCCTGGGATTCCGCGCACTTCAGGAACCTGTTCATTGTGGCCGGATGCCGAAAATCGTTGTCATAGGCATTGTCGACAACCACCAGCTCGGCCTGGCTGAGATCTGTGGACTTTATGTGCTCAGTGCAGGTTCGGGCCACGGGCCGGTGCATGTCCGGCGTGCATAGAATGATCAGGATTTTTTTCATCTCAAATTTAATCCGCCAGTGTTTTTTCAAAAAAACCAATGGTTTTCCTCAATCCGCTATCCCAGTTGATGGAGGGTTTCCAGGCCAGCTTTTCCAGAGCAAGTGAAATGTCGGGTCGGCGTTGTCGCGGGTCGTCTTCAGGGAGCGGGCGGAAAATGATGCGGGACTTTGACCCGCATAAGGCGATGATCTTTTCCGCCAACTCGAGGATGGTGAATTCGTTCGGGTTGCCGAGATTCATCGGGCCGATGATATCGTCCCCTGTGTTCATCAGTTGAATTAAGCCGTCGATCAGATCGTCGACATAACAGAAGGAACGGGTCTGGGAGCCGTCGCCGAAGATCGTGACCGGTTCGCCGCGCAAGGCCTGAACGATAAAATTACTGACCACGCGACCGTCGTTTGCGTGCATGCGGGGACCGTAGGTGTTAAAAATCCGCGCGACCTTGATTCTGAGGTTATGCTGCCGGAAATAATCGAAAAAAAGAGTTTCCGCACAACGTTTCCCTTCATCATAGCAGGCCCGTCTGCCGATCGGGTTGACTCGTCCCCAGTAGCTTTCCGTTTGCGGGTGAACTTCCGGGTCACCGTACACTTCGCTGGTTGACGCCTGGAGGATTTTGGCTTTAACGCGTTTCGCCAGTCCCAGCATATTGATGGCCCCGTGGACGCTGGTTTTGGTCGTCTGTACCGGATCAAACTGATAATGGATGGGCGATGCCGGGCAGGCCAGATTGTAGATCTGATCAACCTCGACATACAGGGGAAAGGTCACGTCATGACGGAGAAATTCGAACTGCGGGTTTGACAACAGATGATGGATGTTATGCTTTGTTCCGGTAAAACAGTTGTCAACACAAATGACTTCATTGCCCAGGGCGAGAAGTTTCTCGCACAGGTGGCTGCCCAAAAAACCGGCTCCGCCGGTCACCAAAATCCTACAGCTCATTTCCGTCCTTTCAAATAATATTGCGACTGGCCAGCCAGTCGATCAGATCGGTTGCCCGGGGCAGGCTGACGGCAGCGTCATATCGCGGTTCGACCTGCCGGCAGCCATGTTCTCCGGTCAGGACCCGAATCGTCAGCCAGCGGCACTGATTGGCCCCGCGGAAGTCTTTCAGCGGGTTGTCGCCGATGTATGCCAATTGCGCCCCGGGAAGGGCAAAGCGCTCCTCGAACCAACGGTACAGACAGGTCGCCGGTTTGTTCGATTTCATGTCGGCGCTGTACAGAATGGCGTCCATTCTATTCCGCAGTTGCAGTGCTGCAACTTTTTTTTTCTGGCTGCTCTCTCTCCCGTCCGTCAGCAAACCGAGGCGATATCTTCCGCGCAGCCGGTCGAGCATGTCGTGTACCCCCGGAAAACAGGTAATCTGGGGGCGATGATCAATAAACACTGCAACCAGTTTCCGGGCCAGACCGGGCTGCAGCGAGCGGCGGACGACAAAGTCATCGAACATGTTCGGATATGAAGGGCCTTTTTCCTTGAGGATGTCCTCCAGAACCGAAATGGTGCGCTCCGGATCGAGCTGGTAGTGCTCGGCGAGCCAGTCTGCGACCGCTTTGAAGCCGCTTCGCTTGTAATCGGACTGCAGGTAGAGAGTGTCGTCCAGATCGAAAATCAAACCCTGCAGATCTTTTCCGTGACGGGCTTGCATCACGTCAGATCCTGCCACTGCAGCGGGGTGCCCTTCGGCAGAAGCCGCTTTGCTCTCCGGCCGATGATCTTGCGGAAATCTTTGGGCGGCAAGCCGCTTGCCGGCCGGAGTGAACGGACATTTTGTTCGGTCAGCCTTGCGCCGGCCGGGATGTCCTCGACCGCAAACAGTGAACGCCGGAATTTGAGACTCTCCGTTTCTCTTTCCGTCGGCCCGTAATGGATCGTGCCGAGAGCCTCTTCCGTTTTCCTGAGCGTCGAAACCAGCTCCCGGAATTCTCCGGGCTCCAAAGAAAAAGCGGCATCGGGACTGGTCTCCGAGCGGTCGAGAGTGAAGTGCTTTTCGATGATGCAGGCCCCCAACGCCACAGCGGCAATCGCAACCTCGATCCCGCGGGTATGGTCGGAAAGTCCGACGGGAACCGAGAAGCGGGCGTGCATATCCGGGATGGTCCTCAGGTGCATAGCGGCCGCCGGGGCCGGGTAGGCGCTGCAGCATTTGAGCAGCACCAGTTGTTTCGCTCCGGCCCGTCGGGCCGCAGCGAGCGCTTCGGAGATTTCCGCTTTGCCGGCCATGCCGGTTGACAGAATCAGCGGTTTTCCGGTGGCGGCCGCTTTTTCAATCAAAGGGATGTCGACGATTTCGAACGAGGCGATTTTGTACGCGGGAACGTCCATTTTTTCCAGAAAATCGACCGCTGTTTCATCAAATGGCGAAGAGAAGAGATCGATATCCAGGGAAGCGGCGAGTTTTTTTAACTCCGGTTGCCAGTCCCAGGGAGTATAGGCCGTCTGGTAAAGCTGATACAGGCTTTTCCCGGCCCAGAGGGAGTCTCGATCATGTAAAAAATCTGCGGCATTGCTGTCGACGGTCATCGTATCCGGAGTGTAGGTCTGAAGCTTGACCGCATCGGCGCCTGCCGCTTTGGCGGCTTCAATCATTTTTACCGCTTTGCCGTAATCCTGGCAGTGATTGGCGGACAGTTCGGCGATGACGTAGGTGGGCCGGCCGGTGCCGATCTTTCTGCCGTTGATGACGATTTCGTCTGTGTTATTCATTGGCGTCCTCTCCGGCGAGCGGGAACGGCTCGAGGATCAGGTCGGCGGGATGTCGGACCTGGCGTAATGGCCGATCGGATTTGCTAAACGGGAATTGTTCCGGCGGCCGGTCGCAGGCTTCACTGAAGAACCAAAGCAGGCTTTCCAGTCCGGCGGTCAGGCTCAAGGTCGAGGCGCCGCCAAAGCGGCAATTGCATTCGACGATATGGATTCTGCGCTGCTTATCGATGATGGCCTGAAACAGAATATGCCCGGTCAGACGGAGCTTTCCCGCGATATCGGCGCAGACCTTTTCCAGCTCAGGCGCTTCAGTCGTGGTACTGATCTGGGCCTCGCCGGAAACGATTTTATCCCGGCTGCGGGACACCGCACCCAAAAGTCGACCCGCACGATCCAGGTACAGGTCGACGCTGTATTCCCGGCCGGCAATAAATGGTTGAAAAATCGGCTTGATCAAGGTTGAGGCGAAATCAAGGGCCTCGTTTGCGGAAATATTGAGCCGCTGTGTCCTGGAACCGGTTCCGAAACGCTCTTTGACGACCAATGCCGTTGCTTTGATGTCGTGGATGCCGGTACTGGATGGGATGACCTGGGCAAAGCCAAGCTGTTGCAGACGGTTGGAAAATTCAAGTTTATCGAGACAGGTTTCCACCGCGCCGAGGTCGGCAACCAGCAGGGCGATTCCGGCCCGGGAAAAAAACTGCCGGTTGCGCGAAAAAAAAGGCAGTTCCGCATCTCGGGTGGGGATCACGGCGTCAATGTCCGCTTCGCGGCACAGGGCAATGAAAAGTTCGGGCTTGAGGTCTTCGTCTTTCGGTAATTCCATGAACCGGTCGACAAAGTAGCGGCCGGTGCAGCCCGGATCGCTGTCTCCCCCGATCAACTCGCCGGTTGCGGTAAAACGGATGAGTGCGTTGCGGACTGCGGACAAGAGGGGAACCTTGTTGCCGATGCTTGTGACCAGGACCCTGAAGCCGGGCTTTTTGTCGGCAGCTGATGTTTTTATGGGCGTGTTCATATTTCCCCGGTTGTCGGCAGACCTTGACATCCTGACATGTTTTATCTCCGGCGGCTGTCGAGCAGTTGAGCGATTTTTTCGACGATATGCGGGGAGCCGTCCTGGACCGCAGGCAGGTTGTCATCTGTCCCTGACGGCAAGGGCAGGATGCACTCCGCCAGCTGCTCCGGTTGCCGAATCAGCCGGGGCGTTATGTTGAGCCGTGCATAAAAGTTCAACGCGTCGCGCTTGTTCACCTGCGAATGCGGCCAGCAGACCGGAAGGGCCTTTAATGCCAGAGCCTCGTAGCTGCTGATGCCGAAGCCGCTGAGATAGATTTTTGCGCGGGACATCAGCTCCGGAATTGTAGCTGAAAACGCCTTCAGGACGACACATTTTAATCCCGCTGCGGCGGCAAAATTGGCGACGGCACTCCGCGCCCGGTCGTTGTGCAGGTAGACCAGGAGATCCAGGTCCTTGTCGGCAGGCCGGGATCTGGTGATCTCCCGCCGCAGAATCAGGTTCTCCGGGCCCTGGAGAATGATGATTTCCCCCTTTTTCCCCAGCGTCGCCAGGTTTTCCGGAATACGGCAGTAGCCCGGCATGATCAGCATGTCGGCCGCTTCCGCCCACGGTTGGGCATTTCCCAGCGAGACGACCGTCAGCGTCTCCGGCAAATTTTTGCGCCAGTCCTCAGCGGCGCCGCGCTGGTCGAAGATGTCGATAATCAGCAGGCTGTGTTTCCGACAGAGAATTTGAAAGTCTGCCGGCTCCGCGGCTTTTGATGTCCGGGGCGCGCGTGCAAACGCTCCCCAGTGCGTGGTAAAGCCATGGGCTTCGAGAGTGCTTTGCGCCGCGGCATCGTCGACCAGAAAGGTTGCCGTCCAGCCTTTGCGTTCGGTCAGCTGGGTCGCCAGTTCGATGCTGCGCATCAAATGCCCCAAGCCATAGCCGCCGCCGGCATCCGTCACAAAAAGCACCTTATTGCCCCGCTCGATCAGCCGTCGTTGATGGACATGGCTGTTGATGTCACGCAAGGCCGGTTCGGCATCGAGTTGTTTTAAAACCTCATCCAGGGTGAAATCCCGCCGGCCGGCCGTCAGCCGCTCATGGAGGGTATTCATGAATTCCAGGTCGGCGCGGGTATCGACCGAAAGGCGGTGCTTTTCGGCATAAAATTTTTCCGGTAACAAAACCTTATGCCATGAAAACAGCTGCGGCTGTTGCCCGATCACGGGGAATTGGTGTTCTTTCTGCTCCGGCCGGGTCGAAAGATCGTCCGCCCGTTGCCAGGCGGCAAGTCGGGCCACATGGACGCCCTCAAGCATGCAGGCTTTTGCTTCCCGTTTTCCGACGGCAAGAACTTCAGCGCCGGGGTGGCTGCGCATTGTCCGAACCAGAAGATCGATAGCCGTCGTATCCACCAGAGGACAATCTCCGCTGATCAGCAGACAGATATCCGCGCGATATTCTTCCGCTGCCCGGCGCAGGCGAGTCGTGACATGATCCACCTCGCCCTGATACCAGAAGCAGGGTATGCCTTGTTCGTCGGCATAATGCTTAAGAGCCAGATTGGCTTCTTCGGCAACGGTTGCAATGACGATTTGATCGAGTTCCCGGCAGTCAGTCAGCCGCTCGATGATCCATTGCAGCAGTGGTTTGTCGCCGATCCGTTTCAGTTGTTTGGCCGGGAGGCGGGATGAAGAAAGCCGCGCGACGATGAATGCGACGGCTTTTTCCCGCTGGTTTGCAGTTGAATCTGTAACGCTCATAGCCTCTTTCTTGGTCGGTTAATTGTTCTGCAGAAGAGAGAGAACCGCCTTATTCCCGGGTTGCTGTTGCAGCGCCAGCCGAAAGATTTTTTGTGCGGCATCTTCCGCTCCCATGGCCCGGTAATTTTTTCCCAGTTTCAACAGAACTTCCATGTCGACGGGCACCTGGTCGAGGTAATCGACATAAAAATCTGCAGCCTCCTGTCGGCGACCGATGGTGCAGAGGAAGTCCGCATATTTAACTTTATACACCGGCGAGCACTGGCTGAGGCATTCCAAGGCCAGGGCCGCCATCTCCAGGTTTTTCCGCCTGAGGCAGATAACGCTGATCCGGCGCAGAGACTCTTCGGCCGGCGGAGTCATGACGTCTCCGACCAATTGTTGATAGAAGCCCAGGGCCATGTCCCAGTCCTCTGATAATTCGGCCGAATACCCATGGACCAGATGCAGCAATTCCGCGGCCGCTGTTTTGTCGGGGTGTTGCGCCAGGCCCTGAGCCAGTCGTGCCAGTGCCGAGGCGTCCCGCCGGGAAAACAGGTTCAACGCCTTGTTCTGTACGCCTTTGAGCGAGGTAAAGTTGTTTGTCTGCTGTTTTTCCTGGAGTCTCTCTTTGAGTTTTACTTCAGTTGCATCAAGCCAGTCCGCAAAATACGGTTGTTCGGGATGACGTTTTTTCCAGACCCGGACCCGGAACCAATGTCTGTCGGCCTGCCACTGCCCGGTGACTCTTTTGAAGTCCGGATGGGATGCTTCTTCTTCGATCCGCGACCCGACCCGCCTGATCGCATCTTCGACAATCTCGATCAGTTCGTCGGCTGTATCCCTCAATGTGCGGAAATATGAATCCAAGTGACTTTGGAGTTCGTGTGCGGATTGCCGTTTCCGTCCGTTTGCTGTTTTGAGTCTGAGAAAGGAGCGGATGCCGTAGCCCTTGATCCACTTCGTCATCGCAGGAAAGTCGGTGTCCAGGGTTTTATCGATTTTGTTGATTTTGTCTTTGTACTGAGGATGTAGCTGATGACGGTTGGGGGTTAACAGCTTCTGCGTGTTTTTAAGCGCCCTGCGGCACAGCACCGCAATGTCTTTGAGCTGTTTTCGGGCTCCTTCCAGCTCGGCAAGGACCCGTTGCCCGTCTTCTTGCCGGGTTTGTCCACTTTCGGCGGGCATGGCCGACAGAACAATATCCACCGGCATGTTGTTGAGCGCTTCAATGGTCAGGTCGTTAACCGGCAGGTAGGCAATATTTTCTATCTGTGCTGCGTTGGGCGCCGGGGAAATGACTCGACAGCCCTGCTTTTTCGCTTCTGCGGCCTGTTTGGCCAGATAACCGATGGCGCTATAGTAATCGGCCCCCGTTTCGGCAATGTCCCCGGCATTGGTTTTTACCGTGATAGTGGCATCCAGTTTGGGGCCCGATACATATTCATGGCTGCCGGCGGCGTGAGTTATTCCTGTCCTGTCGAAGCAGAGATCCACGCCGATGAGTACGGCTTGCCCGAATCCCATTTCGGCCACCACACCCAGGGCCGTATTGGTCACGGTCGGCCCCCAGGGGGCCAGGTTTCCTGCGTTCAGGGGCGTGTCCCACGGAAACCTGGGAGCCAGATAGATGCTGGGCCCGCTCCATGAACTCAAGAGGAGGGGATTGACGTGATTGGCATGAATGAGTATCGGTGTCTCCGGGAACAAAAGCATTTCCCGGCTGATATGGAAATTGGCGTCAGCCGGGTCAATGCTGACTATGAAGTGAGGAACAAGACCATTTTCCAGTAAATTCCCGGCGATGCGGGACACCGCGAATATGGCCAGTTGATCACGGTTTTCCTTCACCCACGGGAGAAATTCATCGAGGGACGGCCCGCCGCCGAGGATGACGGCCGTCTTGCCGCTGAAGTCGGCTGTCAACTTGTTCAGGAAACCGGCCGGAATCCGGTTCTCTGAAAGGTTTTTGATCTGCTTGTTGATAAAGTTTTTCGACCCCAATCCCATGATGACATCATAGGCGGCGGCATTAAGAGTCTGTTTTATCTGAGATGACAGCTCCCGATAGCCTGCAAGTTTCGCATCACAAACAGATAATGAGTCCCAGACCCGAATGGAATCGAGAAAAATAAAATCGGTCAGACCGGCTTTGTCGGCTGTTTCGGGAAAATCTTTCTGAACGACCACCCTGATATTCTCTGGCGGCGGATTTTGATAAATCCTCTGTTCCGTGAGGGCCTGATCGACGACCTCAAGCTCAACAAAAAGATAGCGGCTTCCCTGAGCCGGGCCGCTCCTGGCGATGAACAGCGGCAGCAGCCCCGAATCCGTGCCGATAATGACATGGAGGGTGTTTTCTTTGGTTAAAAGTTCATGATACCGCTGCCGGTAGATCGTATCGGCATCGATATGTTGAAATGAATGTCCATTGATTTCATGGAAATAGCGATCCCCAAAGGGACCTGTTACCAATGGACCAAGCGGTAAGCTTTCTGCACCTTGCATGTTTCGTCCTTTGACCGAGACCGTTGTGTTTGTCAAAAAAACGTCTTTCGATGTTCGCTGAAAAAACATATAGCAAGAATTGGTCCAGCGGGCCAGGGATGATGTGGGCATCGGCTTTATCGGCCGGACCCCTTATCGGCGAAAAGGCCGGATATGTTTTTTCCGGGAAAGAGAACAGGAAAAATATAAAAATTTAAAATAAGCTTTAATTACATGGGGTTATGGTTTTTGTATGAGTGAAAAAAAACTAAAGATTGTTCTGGTTCCGGCCGAAAAGAAGATAGACGAGGAAATCTGTCGCACAAAGGAGGTCAATAGTAAACCACGCGATCCTCAAGGCATAGCTGGAAACACTAAAAAAAACTCTTGCGGGCATGGAAGCCCAACCAACCTAATTCACGGAGGAAAAATCATGGCTCTTACCATTAACACGAACGTTGCTTCTCTTAACGCACAACGTAATCTCGGCAAATCCCAAAGCTCTCTGAACACCGCGATGGAGCGGCTGTCTTCCGGTCTGCGCATCAACAGCGCCAAGGACGATGCCGCCGGTCTGGCGATCTCCGATCGCATGACTTCGCAGATTCGCGGCATTAATCAGGCGGTACGGAATGCCAATGACGGGATCTCTTTGGCCCAGACGGCTGAAGGCGCCATGGGCGAGATCACCAACATCCTGCAGCGCATGCGCGAACTGACCGTCCAGTCCGCCAACGATACCAACAGTGATGAGGATCGCCAGTCCCTGCAGGCTGAAGTTGATCAACTGATCGACGAAATCGATCGTATTTCCGAAACCACGACCTTCAACGGCAGAAACATTCTTGACGGAAGCGGCGGAACACTGACGTTCCAGGTCGGTTCGGAAGGTGGTGCCGAGAACCAGATCACCATTGATACCACCAGCCTGAATATGGCTGCAGCCACTTTGGGTGTCGGCGGCGTGTCGATTACGACCGGTTTCGATGTGGACGCTCAGCTGACGGCTATCGATGACGCGATTGCCGACGTCGATGCCGCGCGGGGTACACTGGGCGCGGTTCAAAGCCGTTTCGAGTCGACCATCGCCAACCTGTCGAATATCGCGGAAAATGTCTCGGCTGCGCGGTCGCGGATTCTGGATGCGGATATCGCTTCCGAAACCTCGAGCATGACCAAGTACAATATCCTGCAACAGGCCGGTGTCGCCACCCTGGCCCAGGCCAATCAGGCGCCGCAACTGGCTCTGTCGTTGCTCGGTTAATTTGAGCGTACCTGCGGGGGCCGGTCTGGCCGGCCCCTGTTTTCCTTAATCCGGCAGACGGGATTGAGGGGGAGGAATGGATCATGAGTGTGGAAGCAGTCAATTTTCAGGGTACCGCGCAATTTCAATTGAGCAAAGCTTCGGATCAACTGACGGAGGCGCGAAAAAAGGTTGAAACGGAGCCGCAAAGCGAGCAGGCGGATAAGAAACAGGTTCAACCGGAAGAACTGCTCAAGCAGATCAAGGCGTTGACCAAAGACGGCCTGTACAGTGTGCGTTTTGAAAACGACACGGAGCTTGGCGAACTGGTGGTTAAGGTCGTCAACCCGGAGACCGACGAGGTTATCCGTCAGATTCCTCCGCAGGAATTGCTTGAGTTGGCGCAGAAATTAAACGATTTGCGCGGCAATATTGTTGATACCCAGAGTTGAAAAAATCGGTTTAGAGGGCTGAGGAGTCAATTATGTCCATCACTTTCAGTGGCTTGGCAAGCGGAATCGATACCGAATCAATCATCACCGAGTTGATGGCCATTGAGCGCTATCCGATTGATCGGCTGGAAAACGACAAGTCGTATTACCAGAGCCGTTTGGAAGCTTTTTCTCAGCTCGATGAAAAGTTGAAAGGTTTTCTTGACAAAGCTGAAGCGATCGATACGCAGATTGAACTGAACTCTCCGGCGGTCAGCAGCAGTTCCGAGGCGAACTTCGCTGCAACCGCGACGGGGCGGGCACAGCTCGGCTCTTACCAGGTCAGCGTGGTCGCTCTGGCCCGGCAGCAGAAGGATGTGAGCCAGGGTTACGCGGATAAAGCCGCTGCTCTCGGAACCGGGGATATCACCCTGACGGTCGGCGGTACGCCGGCGACGATCACCATTGACGATACGAACAACAGTCTGGAAGGGATTGCCGGGGCGATCAACGATGCCGATCTCGGAGTCACGGCGGCCATCATCAATGACGGCACGGACAGTCCTTATCGCCTAGTCCTGTCCGGCGCGACCGTTACGGATGAGTTCAGTTTCGATGCCGCTTCCCTCAGCGGCGGTCCGACCATGACCAACACCCAGGCTGCTCAGCAGGCCCATATCGTTATCGATGGAATCGACATCTACAGCGACAGCAATCGGGTCGACAGTTCGATCCCCGGCCTGACCCTGGATCTTTTGCAGGCGGACGAGACGGTGTCGACCACCATTAATGTGTCATCCGACCAGGAGGCGACAACGACAAAGATCCAGGAATTTGTCGATGCCTACAATGAAATTATGACCTTCATCGCCGAGCAGAAAGATGCCGATTGGGGTAACGATTCGGCTTTTCGCTCGGTCAAGCGTCGCTTGCAGGATCTGCTCGTCACTCCGCAAAGTACGGGTGGGGCCTTTGCAACGTTGTCGCAACTCGGTTTTGAAACCCAGCGCGACGGCACGGTAACATTAAACAGTTCGCGCTTAACAACCGCCCTGAGCGACGATTATTCCGGCGTGATCGGTCTTTTTGCCGGGGACGGCACGACGGAGGGGATCAGTTCGCAATTTGCCGGTTATCTTGAGCAGGTCACGGATTCCGCCGTTGGTATCTATGCCGCGCGGAAAGAGAGCACGGACAGTAATATCCGCCGCATCGATCAACGGATTTTAAATCTCGAAGCACGTATGGACCAGAAGGAAAGTACGCTGCGAGCACAATTCTCAGCCATGGAAGAGTTGGTCAGCGGCTTGAATTCTCAGGGGGATTATGTGTTGGCCCAATTGGCCTCACTGCCGACAGTGAGTGTGTGATTGCCGCTTTCCGGTCCGAACGACTTAACATAGCGTATGCTTTCAGGAGCTGTTTGATGAACGCTTATTCCAACCATTATCGAAACAATCAAATATTAACTGCTTCTCCGGAACGGATTCTGATCATGCTGTATGACGGCGCCGTCCGTTTTGTGCGCCAGGCCAGGATGGCGATAGAGGAACAGCGCCGGGCAGACAAGGCGCAAGCCATCAGCAAGGCGGTTGCCATCATCACCGAATTTTCAAATACGCTCAATTATGAAGTCGGTGGCGATATCGCGATTGATCTCAGCCGGTTGTATGATTTTATGCTGCGCGAGCTGTCGGCAGTCAATGCCCGTAACGATGCCGGGCGACTGGATACCGTGGAGAAAATTCTGCTCGATCTGCGTGAGGGGTTTGCCGGGGCTGCTGAAATCAATCGCAAACAGGAGGCGGTGCAAGCTGTGCCGCAGACACATGTGGAACAGACCGACAAGCGCGTTGCGGTCTCTCTCTGATGGCGGTGACGGGCATGGAAAGCTGCATCAAAAAATCAATAGAGCAATACAGCCGTATCATCGATCATGCCGGTCAACTGGATCGGCTGCTGCAGAAATCCGATCCGGAAGAACTGCGTGCCTATACCGTCCGCCTGCAGGAATTGCAGGAGGAGGCCGGCCTGCATGATCGTATTTTCCAGGAGCTTTTTTCCCGCAATTCCGACCAATGGCAGGACCATCCGCTGTTCCGGGAACGCACCCGCCTGCTGGAGCGGATTGTTGAGCTGAATCATTTGCTATTGCCTAAAATTCGTGGCATGATGGCGGTTACTGCTCATGAACTGACACAAATAAAGAGCGGACGAGTCGCCGTGGCCGGATATCATCAGCCCGCAACAGGTTGGAACAAGTCATGCCGGGGAGTCGGCTGAGCGACTTTTCGTCACTTTTGGCCATGTACGGTTAAAGCTCCAAATCGTTTCCGGTCCGCGAGAGGATCTGCAATGTCCGCACTCAATCATCTCAAAGATTATCGTGTTGTCAAAGCGACCCTGCCCCTCACTGAAAATGGTGTCAAAACTCTGGATGGAGTCGCGAAAATTACGACGGCGCCGTTTTTCGAGATCACCTTTCTCCCCGACCAGCTGCCGGCCGATCGACTCAATTTCGAAGAATTTTGCCAGGTGACGTTTGATGTCGCCGGTGAAAACCGGTCGATCAAGGCCCGGCTCAGTGAAGTCGTTGATACCACCAAAGTATTGCTGGAAATGGTCGACTCTTTTACTCATGTGCAAAAACGCGAGTATTTCCGTGTGGATGCCGATCTTTCGGTCAGCTACTGGGTGATTGACGAGGAAAACCCTTCGGCAAAAGCGGTCCAGACTTCGGTCAACATCAGTGGCGGCGGCGTGCGCCTGCCGGTGTCCGAAACGGTTAAAAAAGGGACGAAGCTGGGGTTGGAAATCGTCATCGAGAGTCCGCAGTCCCGGGTTGTCGAGTGTGTCGGCGAGGTGGTCGGGACTTATGATGTGGGGGGCGTCAAACAACTGGCTTTGAGTTTCGCCGACATCGAAGATGAGGATCAGGATGCCATCGTTGCCTACTGTCTGGCCGAGCAGCGCAAGCAGTTACGTCTCAAAGTTAAAGTCCTGGGCGGCGGCGAGTCGCAATAACCGGCGCCGGCCTGTTGTCCCGGGAAAATAACGGCAAAAAGGCCTGTGGACATTGTCCCACAGGCCTTTTTGCCGTTTACCGCCTGTTTTTTTAAGTCCCGAAAGCCAACTGCGGTGCCGGATTCCGGGTCAATTGCATTGGCGTCGAAAAGTCCTCGGAACACCAGGTTTCGGTCCGGTTGCGGCCGTTGAGTTTGGCCCGATAAAGGGCCTGATCGGCTTCTTCGATCAGCGTTTGCGGGTGAGAGATATTCTTCCGCGTTGCGCAGCTGATCCCGATGCTTATAGTGATCGGCCGGCGTTCGACGGGCTGTTTCCGCGATACCCTGGCCACCTGTTCGTGAATGCGTGCGGCCAGAACCTCCGCGTTTTTTGCTTTGGTGTCGGGCAGGATAACGGCGAATTCCTCCCCCCCGTAACGGCAGCAGATGTCCGAGTCGCGGGCGGCATACTTGATTGCGGCAGCCACCTGTTTGAGAATCAAATCACCGACCTGATGGCCGTGGCTGTCGTTGAACGCTTTAAAATGATCGAGGTCGATCATCAGCAGCGAATAAGGGATTTCCGAGCGTTGCGTTCTGGCGGCCGCCTGTTTGATACTCATATCGAAAGTTGCCCGGTTGCCGAGTTGGGTCAGGGCATCGGTCAATGCCATCTTCTGCAGTTGCTCCTGGGTCCTGCGCAGTTCGAGGAGGCGTTGCCAGCGCTGCAGATGACGTCTTATGCGGGCACTGAGTTCGGCCGGATCGATCCCGACGTGAAACGCATCACTGGCCCCGAGCTGAAAACCGTCGATCAGGCTCTCCTGGTCTTCGGCAAAAGCGATCAGCGGTAAATCATGCCATTTTTCCTGGGCCTGCAATTCGTCGATCCAGTTGCTGTTGCGGTTTTTGTTTTCAACCGCCCAGCAGACCATGTCGGCGGGTTTGGAATTAAGATGCTGAAACAGAGCGGTTGTGGAACCGAGGGTTTTTATTTGGCTGAACAGCCCGGTTGCGGACAGATGCTGCCTCATGCGTGCTTTTTTGCGTTTGTCGTTCGCCAGTATCAAAGCTGTCGTATTTATCATTTGTGTATCCTTTTTCCGCAACCGCCGAGGATAACCTTTACCTCTGTATCGGCATGTCATTAAAATATCTTTAGCATTAAAGATAGACCTCTGCTATTTTTATGCCATTTTATAGTTTATTTATATCTCAGCAACTTATCGGTCTCGTGATGGTTTCATGACGGGAAATGAGCTGAGGGAATGAAGCGCGGCAATTAACTGTCGGAATTTTGACTGACCGGGCTGCGAGTTTCGCCGGAAAACGGCAAATGTATAAGCTCTGCGGGGTCGTGAAGGCGGGAAGTGTTGCTGCTTTTCTCCAGCGTATTCCGAATTTCGTTCCTCTGCGGTTTGCGGTTATGTTTTAGTATGCTATTCAAACAGACAGACCATAAACTCTCCGGCGAATCGAGCCGATAGATCTCTTATGCCGATTGTAACGCCCCATATCCCGGTTAATCTCTTTGTCCAGCCGACAAGTCAACCGCTGCAGACATCCGAGTTGCGCCAGTTGGATCTGCGGCTGGAGCAGATTGTGCGTGCGACGGTGGTCGAGGGCGGCTTGGACAAGGCGGTTCTGGAGATGAATCATCGGCAGTACCGCGCCGAGGCGGACAAGCAGCTGCAGGTCGGGCAACAGCTTAAGCTTCAGGTGATGCAAGTGCAGCCGCGGCTGGAGTTCAGGGTCCTCAATGATCCTTTAGCGGATCGTCTGGCCGCACTGTTGCCGCTGTTGACCCGTTCCTATGACTGGGCTCGGCTGCTTGACGGCTTGCCGTCGACTCCGGGAGCGGACCGGCAGCAGGCGGAGGCGAAAATGCTGCAGGCGCTGCAGCAGCTGTTGCAGCCGGCGGGACGGGTACGGCAGGAAGATGCCGCTATTGTCGGGCTGATCAGGCAGGTGTTGCGGCAATTGCCGCAACCGGAAGGAACTCCGGCCCCTCTTCCGGTCGGCTTTGGCGCCGGGACGACGGTGCCGTATCAGCCCCCTGCGTTCAATTCGCCAGGCTTTGTTTCCGCGCTGGATAAGCTGGTTGCCGATCTGCTGCAGGGCTTTCAGCGTCAGTTGGAACCGCTGCCGCAACGGCAAGGGGCGGGCGACCCACGGCAGTGGCTGGCCGAGACTCGGACTCTTCTGTCCGTGTTGCAAAAGCATGATGCTGTTTTTTTTACGCAACTTTCCGTATCGATTCGGCAGCAACTGGAGCATGCCCTGCTGCAGGTGTACGACCATCCGCGGACGACACCGCAGTTGGCCGCGGAAGTAAAAGCCGTGCTGCTGCAGATCGAAGGGCCGGCCACCCGTGAGATCTTGCCGGAAACGCAACCGGCCGCTGGCGGGCGGACGCTGCCGGGTCAAGCGCTTTCCGCCACTGCGGCAACGACCATCAAGCATGATGCCGTCGCCGTTGCGTCCGAACCCCGGCCGCTGCCGGCAGGGGCGCAAACGAACGATAAAAATGCGGAGGTTGTTGCCGTCGAGTTGCAAAAGCTGAATGCGGAGTTCAGGCCGGGCGGTGGAGCAGAAGTCGACTTTGCCCCCCGAAACCCTCGGCCGTCTTGAGGGTTTGTTGAGCCGGTTGCAGCAGTTGACGCAAGACAAGCAAGCGGTCCCGGCAATCCTTGCGAACCTGGAAACGGCGCTCGGCCGGCTGACGCGATTTACTGATCATCCGGCCGGTTTGCCGCGTGCCGAACACTTGGGCGTGCTGTCCCAGTTGTTCGGTTTGTACCTGGAAGCGGAACTGCTCCGCGGGAAAGAGCACAGAACCCTGGCCAACCTGAAGCTCAGCTTGTTGCAGCTGCAGGAAGACGCAGGGAAAGACGTTGCCGAACCGTTGCGCCGGCTTGAACTGTTTCAGTTATGCAAGGCGCGCTTGGCCGAGGAACAGATCCAGTTCCTGCCCTTGCCTTTTCCCGAACTGGAGGAAGGTTATCTGCTGGCGGGGCAACAGAAGGCAAAACCGGCGGGGGCGCAGGAAGAGCCCCTGCACCTGTCTTTATCGCTGCGTCTTTCGGCGCTGGGCAATGTCCGGGTGGATATGGTTTATTCGCAGCGGGGATTGGACTTGCATATCGCCGGAGAAAACCGGGAAAAGATGGATTATCTGGAAGAGGCGCGCGATGAATTCGCCCAGGCGATTGCAACCATCGCCGTCAGAAACATCAGTTTCGCCGCAGATGCGCAATTGCCGGCCAAGCAGTTGCAGGAACGGCTGTTGCCCCAGTTGGCGGGCATTCTTGACGCGAGGGCGTGATGAGCGAGACGACCAGGCCATCCCGGCAGGCCGTTGCCCTGCATTTCGAACCGTCGAGCGGTACCGCGCCGCGAGTGCTGGCCGCCGGCCGCGGGGATCTTGCAGCGCAGATTATCGCCGCGGCTGAAGCGGCGGGGATCGATATCGTGGCCGATCCCGACCTGCTTGAGGTGCTTGGCCGGGTGCCGATCGGTCAGGAAATACCCGCTGAATTATTTGCGGCGGTCGCGGAAATTCTGGCGTTTATTTACCGTCTCAACGGTCGTTACGCGAGCACCGGAAACGACTGAAAAACCCCTTTACACTCCCCGGTTTGATAGTGTATCGTCTGCAATTCGCGGAGAGGTGACCGAGAGGCCGAAGGTGCACGACTGGAAATCGTGTGTAGTGAAAGCTACCGGGGGTTCGAATCCCCCCCTCTCCGCCAGGGCAGAAGCAAATTTAAAGTTCTGTTTCAAGGGATTCGAAGCGGAGCGAGCGCTGACTGAATGTCAGACCAGCGGACAGGATGTCCGCGGCAGCGAGTGTCGGGGAGGCGACGCAGGAGCCGGCGTGATGCCGGTGACGAAGTGGCCGAATCCCCCCTCTCCGCCAGGGATTTGGGCGCATGAAAATAATCCATCTGCGGCGTTGCGCTTAAATTTCGTTGACGGCGTACGGATTATGTATGCCTTATGTCGATAATTTTCGAGCGCCAAACTGCTGAAGCATTTTGATTCGCCCTTCAAGTGTGTCATCTAGATCTTAACTGGCCCTGCGACAGATCATTTTGCCGGTAGAAGTGACAGCCGGGTCCCGCGCAACGGCCGGCCGCAAACCCCGTCAGGCCCGGAAGGGAGCAGCGGTAGCGGTTTCGGACGTGTGCCGCGGGGGTGCCTGGCTGTCACTTGTGCCGGCAATTTAACTTGGTCAGGCTGCTCACCGGTCCCCCGCTCTTTCGGAGAGGTTTATGTCTTATCTTGTCCTGGCGCGGAAGTGGCGTCCCCAGTTTTTCGACGATCTGGTCGGCCAGGAGCACGTTGCCCAGACGCTGAAAAACGCAATCAGTGCCGACCGGGTACATCACGCCTTTCTTTTTACCGGAGCCCGCGGGGTCGGCAAAACATCCGCGGCACGGATTTTCGCCAAAGCACTTAATTGCGAGCAGGGACCGACGACCGAACCTTGCGGGGTCTGCTCGTCCTGTGTCGAAATCACCAACGGTCAGAGTATCGATGTCCTGGAAATCGACGGCGCCTCCAACACCGGGGTGGATGACATCCGCGAACTGCGGGAAAATATCCGTTATCTGCCGTCGCGGTCGCGCTATAAGATTTTCATTATCGATGAAGTTCACATGCTCTCGATCAATGCGTTCAACGCCTTGTTGAAGACGCTGGAAGAGCCTCCCGAGCATGCCAAGTTTATTTTTGCCACGACTGAACCGCATAAAATTCCAATCACCATTCTGTCCCGTTGCCAACGGTTTGATTTTAAAAAGATCGCCCTGAATCCGTTGCAGAATCGGTTGCGTTATATCGTCGATCAGGAAAAGATTGAGATCTCCCCTTCCGGCCTGACGGCGATCGCCAGGAGCGGTGGCGGCAGCATGCGCGATGCCCTGTCGACGCTGGATCAGGTGATTGCCTTCTGCGGCGAACAGGTCGGGGACGAAGATGTGCAGAATCTGCTCGGCCTGGTCAGCCAGCGCTTGCTGCTGGGAACTCTGGAGGCGGTTTTGGGTCGGGATGCCGCGCAGGTGCTGGCGCTGATCCAGAAAGTCGACGATCATGGCCACTCGTTTCGCCAGTTCTGTCGGCAACTGGTTGAACTGACCCGTTCTCTGGTGCTGTTGAAAGTCCTCGGTCAGCCGCAGGATCTGGTCGATCTGGGCGAAGCCGAGCAGCGGGAACTGCGTACTCTCGGCGCTGAGATAGAACAGGAAGACCTGCAACGCCTGCTGGAAGTTCTGATCCGTACGGAAGCCGACCTGGCGACCAGCCATTTTCCGCGCTTGACCATGGAGATGGTGTTGCTCCGGTTGTCGAGCCTGCCGCGCGGTGTCGAGGTCGCCACCCTGATCACGCGGCTTGAAAGTTTGGAACGCAAATTGGCAGGCGGGCTGCCCGCCGCGACGGAGCAGATTCCACCGGCCGGTTCCAAGCCGCCCGTCGCGATCCCGCCGCCGCAGGAACCGGCGGAAAAAAAGCCTGAAGCTCTGCCGGACGTAAAGGTCGCCGACAAGGACTGGGCAGGGCTGGTCGGGTTCGTCAATCAGCGGCGGCGGCCACGGATCTCGGCTCTGCTGGAGCAGGCAAGCCTGTTGCTGCTTGAATTGCCGCGCCTGCGGATCGGCATGCCGGGGAAATATTATCCCCTGGCCGACAATGAAATGCGCCAGTCGATCCAAAGTCTGGCCTCCGAGTATTTTGCCGCCGCCGTCAGGGTTGAAGTCGAAAAAATCGGTAACGGCGACAATCCGCCGCCGTCTCTTCACGCAGAAAAAGTGCAGCGAGAGAGTGACCGGCAGAAGAAATTGCGGGAAAATGCCTTGGAGCATCCGTTGGTGAAATCCGCGCTGGAGATATTCGGCGGGGATGTTGAGGAAATCAAGCCGATCGACAAGGGATTTGTTTAAAAGATAATCAATCATTAACCGGAGGTTGATAACAATGGCTAAAGGACTCGGTAATATCATGAAGCAGGCCCAGCAGATGCAGGCCCGCATCGCTCGCCTGCAACAGGAACTGGAGGGCAGAGAAGTGGAGGCGACCGCCGGGGGCGGAATGGTCACGGCCCGGGCTAACGGCAAGCAGCAATTGCTCGATCTGAAGATCGAACCGGCCGTAGTGGATCCGGAAGATATTGAAATGCTTCAGGACCTTGTCCTGGCGGCAGTGAATGAGGCGATCAAGAAAAGTCAGGATATGATTCAGGAAGAAATGGGGAAAGTCACCGGGGGAATGAATCTTCCCGGTTTGTTCTAGCCCCCTGTGGGCCTTTAATTATATTGCTCCGGTGGATAAATATTTCGTCATCTCCGCATGACGGTCGGGGATCCATGCTTTAACAGATTAAAATACCTATGGATTCCCGCTTTCGCGGGAATGACGGCCGGGCAACTTTCTTCACTGTTGATGCACCGGAGCAATATTATCTTTTGCCCGTTTTTTTCATCGCTGAATTTTGGTCGGGCAACAAAAAGTCCGCTTTGCCGGCACGAAAGACGGCGATGCAACCCCAGCCAGGGTTTAAGGCTGCAGGGCGGCAGTGCTCCACAGGGCTTTTTCGTTGTTGTCGGCCTGCCGTGCTGGGTTGCAGGATTAACGGCGGCTGTTGCGGTGAAAAATAAACTGCTGGATTGTGCCGGTATCCCGGCGTAACGCTGGCAGGCGTAAGCTCTTTTGTGTAACTTTCCCTGGCGGCGGGAATTCAAGCGAGAGTAAAAAAAGATTGAACTGCTTCCGTGGGTTGTGGTAGGGTCTTTTTTGGTCTTACCAATGAGCCAGTGTTTTTGCCGTAATTACTTTTTTTACTCCCCTTGAAAATCCTTCCCTGCTACTTAAATTATTGGATTTAGGAGGAATTTCATGCTAGGCTCGCTGCCTACATTTGCGCGGCTGGAAACTGAGCTGAGCAAACTGCCGGGGATAGGTCGGAAGACGGCGGCCCGTTTGGCTTTTCATCTGTTGAGGACCGAGGAGCGGGATGTCGCCGCTCTGGCTGAAGCGTTGCTGGATATGCGCCGCAATGTGCGTTTTTGCCGGCGCTGTTTTCACGTGGCCGAGGCCGATCTTTGCCCCATCTGCAGTAATGCGGCCCGTGACGACAGTCGCATCTGCGTGGTGCAGGAACCGCAGGATCTGCTGGCCATCGAACGGAGCCATTCGTACAATGGCTACTACCATGTTCTGCATGGCGCGTTGGCGCCGCTGGACGGTATCGGCCCGGAGGATTTGAAAATCGCGCCTTTGCTCGAACGCTTTGAACGTGAATCGATCGAAGAGGTGATTCTGGCAACCAATTTTACCGTTGAAGGTGAAGCCACGGCCCTGTATCTGGCACATTTATGCAAGGAAAGACAATTGCGTGTCACGCGCCTGGCGCACGGGATTCCTTTGGGCAGCGATCTGGAATATATTGATGCCGGAACCGTGCAACAAGCGGTTGATGGACGGCGCGAATTTTAATTTTCATTTAATTCAGGTAATTTTTTACCATAATGAACCGGCAAGTCCGTTGACGGTTCTGATTTTCTGTTGCGTGATACTTGCGCGAAACAACACAGCGATTTTTCGAAAACAAGATTCGTTTTTGCAAGAGCATCTACTTACTTAGCGTTCAAGGAGGTATGCATGTCCCGGAAAATGATCAACATTGATGGAAATGCCGCAGTTTCGCATGTCGCTCATGCGACCAATGAGGTTATTGCCATCTATCCCATCACCCCGTCTTCGGTCATGGGAGAAATTTGTGACGCCAAAAGTGCGGCCAAACAGAAAAATATCTGGGGAACGATTCCCAAAGTCGTTGAGCTGCAATCCGAAGGGGGTGCTTCCGGCGCGGTCCACGGTGCGTTGCAGGCCGGCGCTCTGACCACAACGTTTACCGCCTCTCAGGGGCTTCTGCTGATGATCCCGAACATGTTTAAAATCGCCGGTGAACTGACCCCGACGGTTTTTCACGTGTCCGCGCGGGCGATTGCCGCCCAGGCGTTGTCCATTTTCGGCGATCATTCCGACGTCATGGCCTGCCGCTCGACCGGTTGGGCGCTGTTCTCCTCCAATAACCCGCAGGAAGTCATGGACTTTGCCCTGATCGCCCAGGCGGCGACATTGGAATCGAGGGTTCCTTTCCTGCATTTCTTCGACGGCTTCCGGACCTCGCACGAAATCCAGAAAATCGAAGAACTGAGCAGTGATGATATGCGTTTCATGATCGATGATGAGTTGGTCAAGGCGCATCGCGAACGTGCTCTGTCGCCCGATCATCCGCAACTGCGCGGCACCGCCCAGAATCCGGATGTGTATTTCCAGGGGCGTGAAACGGTCAATCCCTACTATGTCAAGGTGCCGGGTATTCTGCAGGCGCAAATGGACAAGTTCGCTCAACGTACCGGCCGGCAATACAACCTGATCGACTACGTCGGCCATCCGCAGGCCGAACGCGTCGTGGTGATGATGGGTTCCGGCTGCGAAGCGATGGAAGAGACGGTCAATTACCTGGTCGCGCAGGGCGAAAAAGTCGGCCTGATCAAAATTCGCCTGTTCCTGCCTTTCCCGATCGAGCAGTTCTGCCAAGCGCTGCCTGCTTCGGTAAAGAAGATCAGCGTGCTGGATCGTACCAAAGAGCCGGGGTCGATCGGCGAACCTCTTTATCAGGCGGTGCGTACGGCGATCGGCGAAGGCATGGTTGACGATCTGACCACCTTTGCAGGCTATCCGACGATTGTCGGCGGCCGTTATGGTCTTGGTTCTTTTGAGTTCAATGCCGGCATGTGTAAGGCGGTGCTCGACAATCTGCTCAAGGACAAGCCGAAGAATCATTTTATTATCGGTTTTAAAGATGATGTTCTGGGTGAAAGCCTTGACTTCGACAATAACTTCCGCGTGCCCTTTAATGGTTATGCCGCCATGTTCTACGGCCTGGGTTCGGACGGGACCGTCGGCGCCAACAAGAACTCGATCAAAATCATCGGCGAATGCACGGACAATAAAGTTCAGGCTTATTTTGTCTACGATTCCAAAAAAGCCGGCAGCATGACCACGTCGCACCTGCGTTTCGGGCAAGAGGAGATCAAGAGTACCTATCTGATTTCCCAGGCCGATTTCGTCGCCTGTCACAATTTCTCCTTCCTGGAGAAGTACGACATGCTGAAAAATGCCAAGGTGGGCGCGACCTTCCTGTTGAACGCTCCTTACGGCCGCGCTGAAATCTGGTCGCATCTGCCGAAGATGGTGCAGCAGCAGATTATCGACAAGAAACTCAAGTTTTACGTCATCAACGGCGTGCACCTGGGCGAGAAAATCGGACTCGGACCGCGCATCAACGTCATCATGCAGACCGCATTCTTCAAAATCTCCGGGATTATCCCCGAAGCCCAGGCGATCAGCCAGATCAAGCAGGCGATCGAAAAGTCTTACGGCAAGGCGGGTGAAAAGGTCGTCAACATGAACAAGCAGGCAGTTGACATGGCCCTGGAAAATATTGCCGAGGTCCAGGTGCCGGCCGTTGCCGACAGCACCATTGAGATGCAGACCGGAAAATGGGACGGCTACTCTGAAACCGTCAAGAAAACCCTGGGCCCGATCATTGACGGCCTCGGCCATGAGTTGCCCCTGTCGGCGATGCCGGCCGACGGAACCTTCCCGACCGGAACCGCAAAAATCGAAAAGCGGAATATTGCGGTCAATATCCCGGTTTGGGATGAAGCTCTCTGTATCCAGTGCGGCATTTGTTCTTTCGTCTGTCCGCATGCGGCGATCCGCATGAAGATTTACGACGAAAAAGAGGTGCAGGGCGCTCCGGCGACTTTCAAGTCCTGTGCCGTCAAAGGCAAGGACATGGACGGCAAGCTGTTTACTCTGCAGGTGGCGCCGGAAGATTGTACCGGTTGCGGCGCCTGTGTCTACAACTGCCCGGCAAAGAGCAAGAGCGAAGAAAACAAGAAGGCCATCAACATGACTTTCCAGGCCCCGCTGCGCGAAAGCGAAGCGGCCAATTTCCAGTTCTTCCTCGATCTGCCCGATACCGATCCGGCGCTGATCAACCGCGCAACCCTCAAAGGCAGCCAGTTGTTACCACCGATGTTCGAGTTCTCGGGAGCCTGCGCCGGTTGCGGGGAGACGCCTTTCGTCAAGCTCTGTTCGCAACTTTTCGGCGACCGCATGCTGGTTGCCAATGCGACCGGATGTTCCTCCATCTATGGCGGCAATCTGCCGACGACTCCCTGGACGCTGCGTAAGGACGGTCTCGGCCCGGCCTGGAGCAACTCTCTGTTCGAGGACAACGCCGAGTTCGGCTACGGCATGCGTCTGGCGGTCGACAAGAGCAGCGAATATGCCCGTGAGCTGCTGGAGGAGAACATCGGCTGCGGCTGCGCCGCCTGCCAGGGCACAGCCGAACTGAAGCGCGAAATTCTCGAGGCCCTGCAGGACTCTCAGGAATCGATCGAGGAACAGCGGGCCCGGGTTAGACAACTGCGCGGCATTTTGGAAAAATGCACCCACGAGACAGCCAAACCGCTGCTGGTGAACATCGACTACCTGGTCAAGAAGTCGGTCTGGATTCATGGCGGTGACGGTTGGGCTTACGATATCGGCTACGGCGGTCTGGACCACGTTCTGGCCTCCGGTGAAAACGTCAATGTTCTGGTTCTCGACACCGAAGTGTATTCCAACACCGGCGGTCAGGCTTCCAAGTCGACGCCGATTGGTGCCGTGGCCCAATTCGCCGCCGGCGGCAAGGTCATGCCGAAAAAAGACCTGGGCATGATCGCGATGACTTACGGCAACATCTACGTCGCCAAGATCTCGATGGCCAACCCGGCCCAGGCGGTAAAAGCTTTCATCGAGGCCGATGCTTATGACGGCCCCTCGCTGATTATCGCCTACAGCCATTGTATCGCCCATGGTATCGCCATGGATCGTGGTGTCGATCATTGTAAAGAAGCGGTTGCTTCCGGCCACTGGCAACTGTTCCGTTACGATCCGCGTCTGGCCGCTGAAGGCAAAAACCCGATGCAACTGGACAGCAAGGATCCTTCGATCTCGTTTGAAGAGTACGCCATGCATCAGAACCGCTTCCGCGTACTCAAGAAGATCAATCCCGAGGCGGCTGAGACGCTGATGGTCAAAGGTAATCAGCAGGTGGCCGACCGTTTTGAAATGTACAAATACCTGGCGGCGGCAAAACCGGAATAGAACCGTCAGGCCCTGTTCCTGTATGAAACCCCCGGCATTTCCGCCGGGGGTTTTTTATTTTCTTTTCACTGGAAAAGAAAACTGGCAAAGTGGATTTTTTTGCCTCGTCTGCCAAGGCTTCCCCCCGCAGTCCCAGCGAGTGGTTGGTCCCCATGACTGAGTTGCTGAATGTTTTCCTTAACGTCATCCTGCCGGTTTTTGCGATCGTTCTTCTGGGCGCGTTTTTAGGCGGGAGACTGGAACTTGATGCGCGGACCCTAACGCGCGCGTCCTATTACGTTTTTGTCCCGGCCTTTATCTTTCAGGCCATCAGTTCCTCGCAGGTTCCCTTTGCCGCAGCAGTGAAAATGTTGCTGTTCATCACCTTTACTCATCTGGTCGCCGTTTGCATCGCCGGAGGGATCGGCCGTCTTCTCGGCCGCTCGAAGGAAATGATCGCGGCTTTTGTGATGATTGCGGCATTCGGCAACATCGGCAACTATGGTCTGGCGGTCGTCCGTTTCCGTCTTGGCGACGAAGCTATCGCTCCGGCGACCATCTATTTCGTCGCCATGTCCCTGTTGGCTTTTATCATCTGCGTAGGTGCTGCGGGATGGGCCCACGGCGGCGCCCACGGAGCGATGTGGAAGGTGGTTAAAACCCCGGCATTGTGGGCGGCGATACCGGCTGCCGCGGTTTCCGCCGGGAATTTACAGGTGCCGCTGATGTGCGACCGGATGATCGGGCTTCTGGCCGACGCCATGATTCCGGTGATGCTGTTTGCGTTGGGGCTGCAACTGCTCGAGCAGGGCAAGGTGCAGATGAATACCGATGTCTTGTTGGGTTGTGCCATGCGCCTGGTTTTAACCCCGGTGCTGGCCTATTTTATTGTGCAGCCTTTCGGGTTGAATCGGCTGGAAAGCGCTGCCGGTATTTTACAGTCGGCCATGCCGGCGGCGGTACTGGTTTCCATTATCGCTAAAGAAAATGCTATAGTTCCCGATTATGTCACATCGGTCGTGGTGGTTTCGACCTTGTTCAGCGTGGTCAGCCTAAGTCTGTTGATGGTGATTTTGTGAGTCGCCGCCGAAGAAAGCGATAGGTTAGAGTCGAGCGTTATGGCACAGAAAACAATTTTCCGGATATTTTTTACCAGTCAGGGCAAGGGGTATGAACTTTATGCTCGCCATGTCGAGCAGGCGGATATTTACGGCTTTGTCGCCATCGAAGGCCTGTTGTTCGGAGAGGTGTCGAGCGTGCTGCACAACCCGGCGGAAGAAAGTTTGAAGAAAGAGTTTGAAGGAGTGAATCGGTTTCTGGTGCCTTTTCATCAAATCAATCGTATTGATGAGGTAGAGAAGGAAGGGCGCGGCAAGATCGTGACGATTCCCGGCGGTGCTGAAACGGGAGGGGTCACCATTGTTCCGCCGCCGTTGCCGAAATAAGCAGCAGCGAACCTGTGCGACCGTCTGCAGGTTGTCCGGTTGCACAAGATAAAGGCCGGATTCTCGGCTCCCGTTCCTCCGGGGATGTTTAAATTTTCTATGCGTCTTGGCTGCTGTTGCCGTTCAGGCCGGCTCGGAGCCCTGTCGCCGGCGAGTCACTGACGGCTTGAGTTGATTTTCCAATTGAGGTGAATTCATGAAACGGCTCTTCGCCCAGAATGGTGACGAATATGAGGGGTTGACATCCTGCGTTCACTGTGTTAGGTGTGTCCAGTTCAAATAACAGGAGTCGTAAATGATGAATCTTGCAGCAGCGGCAGCAGCGATCCAGGCGGCGAACGTCCGTCGACTGTCTGTCCATCACCCTTCCGGGTGAGTTGCACGGGTATATAGAAACTACCTCAAGGCCATGGACAGAGTCCATGGCCTTTTTCTTTTTCAACCGCAGGAGAGTCAAAGATGCGCAACAACATCGTACACATCGGCGCCGGAGAACTAACTTACGAAATCCGGGCCATCGTCAACATTGCAGAAGAGTTGAATCGTTTGGGAATCAAGACCAACATGGAGAATATCGGTGACCCGGTGGCAAAAGGGGAAGTCATACCGATGTGGCTCAAAGAGATCGTTTCCGCTCTGGCGTTGAAGGATTGTTCTTACGGTTATTGTGCGACCAAGGGGTTGCTGGAAACCCGACAGTTTCTGGCGGATTTGACCAATCAGCGGGGGAAGGCCCAGATCACCGCCGAAGACATCATTTTTTTCAATGGGTTGGGGGACGCGATTCAGAAGGTTTACGGCCTGCTGAAACGGGAAGCCCGGGTTATCGGGCCTTCACCGACGTATTCGACCCATTCTTCGGCCGAAGGGGCCCACGCCGGGCAGAAACCGGTGACTTATCGTCTCGATCCCGAGAATCATTGGTATCCGGATATGGATGATTTGCGCCAGTCGGTCAAGTACAATCCGGCGATTTCCGGGATTCTGATGATCAATCCCGACAATCCGACCGGCGCCGTTTATCCTGAACGTATCCTGCGCGAAATCATCTCGATCTGCAAAGAATACGATCTCTTTTTGATCTGCGACGAGATTTATCACAACCTTTGTTATAATAGTACGGTCACGAAGCCGATTTCCGACCTGGTCGGTGATCTGCCTGCCATCGCCTTGAAGGGGATCAGCAAGGAAGTGCCCTGGCCCGGCGCCCGCTGCGGTTGGATCGAAGTTTATAATGGCGATAAGGATGAAATGTTCGGCCGCTACATTGAAAGTATTCTGAATTCGAAAATGGTGGAGGTCTGCTCCACCACCCTGCCGCAAAAGGCGATTCCGCACATTATGGCCCACCCTGAGTACCCGAAATACCTGGAGGAACGGCGTAATCGCTACGAACGGTATTCGAATATCGCTTATAATCTGTTGAAAGAGGTCCCGGGACTCAAGGTGAACCGCACCAACGGGTCTTTTTACATGAGTGTGGTTTTTGAACGTAACCTGTTGAACGGCAAACAGACGCTGCAGATCGATAATACGGAGGTGCGGGAACTGGTGGAGCGTCTTGTCGGTCAGCCCGCGACCCAATACGATAAACGTTTTGTTTATTATCTGTTGGCTGCGACCGGAATCTGCGTGGTTCCGCTTTCGTCTTTCTGCACTGACGAGCGCGGTTTCCGCATTACCCTGCTGGAGCAGGACGAAAAAGAGTTCACCCAGATTTTTATCACCATCGCCAACGCCATCACGAACTATCTGAATTCGTGAGGGCCGCTTGACATTTGTCTGCAAAGGTTTTTTTGATGGCCCCACATGTCCGTGATTTTGACTCCGATATGCTGACGCGAAAAATCGATAACCGACAGCAACTGATCGATTTTCTTTTGCGCGGAGCGCGTCCGAAAACCGAATGGGGGATCGGTCTGGAAACCGAGAAACTGGTTGTTGACCGCCTTACTGGCGAAGCCGTCAGTTACGAACGGATCAGGGAGTTGTTGCAGAAACTCGACGGTATCGGCGGCTGGCAGGGGATATACGAAAGCGAACGGCTGATCGGCCTGCAGGGCAAGCGCTCCTCGGTCACCCTGGAGCCCGGCGGACAACTGGAACTGTCGGGCAAGTTTTGCTGTGATATCCTGTGCAGCTGGCGCGATCTGAATCGTTATCGGCAGCATATCCTGGTTATGGGGCATGAACTGGGGCTTGCTTTTCTCGGCCTCGGCGTACAGCCGTTCACCCCGCTGGAGCAGATTTCCTGGCTGCCGAAAGAACGTTACGCCATCATGGGTCCCTACATGCTGAAGACGGGTAAAATGGGGCAACGGATGATGAAACAGACGGCCGGCACCCAGGTCAATCTGGACTTTTCCGATGAAGGCGATTGCGTGCGCAAGCTCAAGGCGGTGCAACGGCTGAGCCCGATCTGCTATGCGTTG
The DNA here is from genome assembly GCA_963676555.2 of Geopsychrobacteraceae bacterium. Lineage (GTDB taxonomy): Bacteria > Desulfobacterota > Desulfuromonadia > Desulfuromonadales > Geopsychrobacteraceae > BM522. The sequence goes on along the minus strand of CAXXGL010000017.1, from coordinate 103,046 downwards.
TTCGCCAATTCCCCCGTATACGAAGGGCGCCCCAGCGGCTTTCTGTCGTTGCGGGGGGAAATCTGGGCACATACCGATCCCGAGCGTTGCGGTTTGATCGAGCAACTGCTGCACGCCGACGGCGGATTGACCGATTATGTCGAATACGCCCTGGATGTGCCCCTGTATTTTGTCGAGCGTCATGGCCGCTATGTTGATCTCACGCAGAAGCGGCTGACGTTTCGACAGTTTATCGATCAGGGCTGGGAGCGGGAACAGGCGACGCTGGCGGATTGGAACCTCCACCTGTCGACCCTGTTTCCCGAAGTCCGCCTGCGCCCGCAACTGGAAATCCGCAGCGCCGACAGCCTGCCGCCAAAATATACCGCCGCGGTAGCCGCTTTTTATAAAGGCCTGCTCTACACGGAACAGGGGCTGGACAAAGTTGAAAGCCTGTTGAGTGATCTTCCCCGCGAGGAGTTTCAAAGCCTGTACCAGGCGGCCTGGAAAACGGGCCTGAAAACCGGAATCGGGAATGACCGGCTGCAGGATGTGGCCGCCGAATTGATTGAGGCGTCCAGGCGCGGTTTGCAACAGCAGTATGCCGAGGGCGACAGCGGCGGCGATGAAAGTTGTTTCCTTGCTGTGCTGGATGAGATCGTCGCGACCGGAGAAACCCTGGCCGAGCGCCTGTTGGAGTGCTGGCCGGGGGAACGGCACGGGCAGTTGAAGCAGCTTCTGGTTCACTGCGGATATGCGGAAAACTGAAGCGGCGACAAACCGGCCGGCGCTTGAACGGCTTTGGCAACCCAGGGACGGGCGGCCCGAGATCGACGCGTTGTTTGTGCCTTGGCGCACCGCCCGGCAGGCGTGCTTACGGCCTGTGCGCCTGTCAAAATGCCGGTCGGCGTTTCACGTTCCTGCCGGATCTGTGCGAATGCACAGTTGAGAAACGATTGTCCGGCCTCGAACTTTTACGCGAGCGCACGTTTTTTTTCTTGATTGATCGAGTATTATAGCAACCATCAATAATTCGGTGTGGCAGTCGAAGACATTGATGACGGAAACATAACTTCATACCTCCTTTCTAGCTTATGGGCCGAGATTGAGCATACCTCCTCTCAATTCGGCCCTCTTTTTTTGCTTTTCCGCAACTGCTCCGGGTGAACGGATACCGCCGCGATCCTTTGTCGGCCGTCCCGGCGTCGCCATTCGTTATGCGTCCCGGATTCCGTTCCTGCCGCGTGCTGGGAGTCGACAGGCTGGATTGCCGCGGCCTTTGCCGCCGGGTCCGGCCCGAACTGACGATCATTGCCCGGCTGTGCCGGAAGCACGCTCTGCATAAATCAGGTTATTCCTGTTTCGCCCGGGTTTTCCTTGATTTGTCAGGTGGATTCCTGTTTCAATACGCAATTCAAAAAAGACCTGACCAAGGAGTTGAGCATGTCGTTACAAGAATTTTCCGTTCCCGTTGTCCGTCAATCGATTGATACGATTCGCCTGTTGGCGGCCGACGCCGTAGAAAAGGCGAATTCAGGACACCCCGGTACGCCGATGGAGGCGGCCCCGATCGCTTATCTGCTGTACATGAAACATCTGCGGCACAATCCGGCCAATCCCGAATGGGCGGGGCGGGACCGTTTCGTACTGTCCTGCGGTCACGCTTCGGCATTGATCTACAGTATGCTGCATTTGACCGGCTATGACCTCTCTCTGGAGGAGTTGAAAAATTTTCGCCAGTTCGGCAGCAAAACGGCCGGCCATCCGGAATACGGACATACTCCCGGGGTGGAAACCACAACCGGTCCTTTGGGGCAGGGCGTTGCGGTTGCCGTCGGGATGGCGATGGGCGCTCAATATCTGTCTCAGCAGGTCGATGCCGAACTGTTCGCTTACCGGACCTGGGTTATCTGTTCCGACGGCGATCTGATGGAGGGAATCTCGGCCGAGGCGGCTTCCTTAGCCGGGCATCTCAAACTGGGGTCGCTGAACTACCTTTACCTCGATAACAAGATTACCATTGAAGGCGACACCGGCCTGACGTTCAGCGAAGATGTCGGCGCCCGCTATCTGGCTTACGGTTGGCATGTGGAACGGGTCGAAGGGGAGAATCTGCCCGAAATCGATGCCGCCATGGAGCGGGCGAAACACGATCCCCGGCCTTCCTTGATTATTGCCCGGACCCATATCGGGCAGGGGGCGCCGAACAAGCAGGATACGGCCGCCGCTCATGGCGCGCCCTTGGGCGCGGAAGAACTGGCGCTGACGAAACAGGCTTACGGGCGTGACGGCCGGGAAGCTTTTGTCGTGCCCGCGGCGGTGAAGGAGCACATGGGTGAATGTGTCGAGCGCGGATCGGCGCTGGAACAACAGTGGCAACAACTGCTGGAGAATAAGAAATCCCTGGATGCGGTCAGTTCCTGGCTGACTTTCAGCCGGGGAGAACTGCCGGCCGGATGGCAAGACAGCCTGCCTGCGTTCACGTCCGGGGATGGGGCCAAGGCCACGCGCCAGGCCAGCGGGGCGGCGATCAATGCGCTGGCGGGTACGCTTCCGTTCCTGCTCGGCGGCTCCGCCGACCTCGGACCTTCCAACAATACCACGATCAAGGGAGCCGATTCCTGGCTGCCCGGCCGGAGTGGCCGCAACATCCACTTCGGCATCCGTGAACACGCCATGGGCGCTATTCTGAACGGCTTGTGCCATACTCCGGGGCTGATTCCCTTCGGCGGAACGTTTTTCGTTTTTACCGACTACATGCGTCCGGCCATGCGCATGGCCGCATTGATGGGCCTCAACCCGATCTATGTCATGACTCACGACTCCATCGGCCTGGGCGAGGACGGGCCGACCCATCAGCCGGTGGAACATCTGGCCGCACTGCGGGCCATACCCAATCTGACGGTTATCCGTCCGGCTGACGCCAATGAAACCTGCGCCGCCTGGAAGGCGGCGATTCTGAACCGCCGGGGGCCGACGGTGCTGGTCCTGTCCCGTCAGGGGCTGCCGACCGTGGACCGCAACAAATATGCCGCTGCGCAAGGATTGCAGCAGGGCGGCTATGTGCTGTCCTCGGAACAGGGGGATTTACAGCTGATTCTGATCGCCAGCGGGTCGGAAGTTCAACATGCTCTGGCGGCGCAAGAGCTGTTGCAGGCCGAGGGGGTCGGGGCGCGGGTTGTGTCTTTCCCCAGTTGGGAATTGTTCGAACAGCAGGAAGAGAGTTACCGGCAGCAGGTGCTGCCGCAGAGCTGCGACAAGCGTATTGTCATGGAGGCGGGGAGCCGTTTCGGCTGGGAACGCTATGCCGGGCCGACCGGTCGGATCATCGGGATGGATGAATTCGGCGCCAGCGCTCCGGCCGGTGAACTGATGAAACATTACGGCTTTACGGCGGAAAGCATGGTGGCGACAGCCAAAGAGCTTTTATCCTGAGCGGTTTGGATACCAGGTAGCGGCAACAGGGCGGCCTCTTTTTTTGAGAGACCGCCCTTTTTGTTCGCGGGGCGGGATCAGTGGCTCGGAGCGAAGATTTTTCCGGACAGCACGCCTTGCATGGTTCTGATGAAAACCAGGGTCCAGACCAGCAGCAGGAATACGACGGTAACCAGATAAAAATTATAGATGATACCGAAACCGGAGGCTTTCCAGGCCACCCCGGACGAAACGCAGAGCGCACCGGAGGGAAAGGTAAACGCCCACCATGACAACGCATAAGGCAGTTCGATCTTGGTCAGGTAATACAAAATCATGATGACCGCCATGATGAACCACCAGGCCGCGAAACCCCAGGTAAAGACGATGCCGAATTTGCACAGGGTGGCCATGGTCGCGGCGTCCAGCCCCATGAATTGATGGTGATTGAACAGGTGCACCATTTTAAACAGAATGACGGAAATGATCGCCGCCGGGGCGATACCGATGAAAAAGGTCGCGGCAAAGCGGCTCATCGGCAGTTCGTGATAGATATAGCGGTGATAAACGGCGGCTCCGACAAATAAAAACAGAAAAAAACCGATGCCGAAGCTGGCCGTGGAAATGGTCAACAGAAGCTCTCCCCGGTCAGGGAAAAAACCGGCGAGCTCGTAACCGGCAATTGGAATGATCAACTTCGAAACCGGGGGAATATACCAGCCGAAGTTGGCGTGCTGCAACTTGATCTCCTGATGACGGAAAATATGGACGAGGATGATGAACCCCATCACGTAGATGCCGGTTGTCCCCAGGAACCACAGGTAATAGGCCAGTTGCAAAGACAATTGCTCGCCGAAAAACATGGTCGGGTATTTCATCAGGTTCAGCGCGAACAGGATCAGCGCGATCGGCATGGTCGGAAAAAAGTTGGACGCGATCGGGTGGTTGAAGTCCTTGCGGATGCCGGCTGGATAAAGAAAAAACTTTGCCGTCCAGGGGATCAGGAACAGGATAAAAATGACGGCTGAAAAAACGATACAGACGAATGACAACGGTTGAATCCAGGAAAACTGCAAAAAGGAAATTGCCAGGGGAATGACCGCCGTTCCCATGACGGCGGCAAACCAGGCGGGGTTGAAATGTTCTGTCAGGCTGCTTGGGTTTAACTTAAATGGCTCGGCCATCTTTTCCTCCATTTATAGAGTTTATTCCTCATCTGTTCAGGTTCAACGGTGTCCGGCGCGACAAACAGCAACATGGCCCATCACCCGGTGCGGGCAGCATGAAAAATTATCGCCGGCTTTATCCGGGCGGCTGAATTTTCATAACGCCCTATCAATCCGCATGGCGGCTTTGCTTTCGCTGCCGGCGGCAACAGGTAATTTCACAAAATCACTCAGCGCATTTTAATTGAGGGCGGGAAAAACCACAACCTATTATATGAAAAATTATATATACAAAACAATATAGAAAATAAGATGGAAATCGAAATATATTGACATTCATATCTGTCGAGAGTAGTGTGCAAATGCACATAAAGCAGCACTACTTTCTAGCAGTCAGGGAGGACAACACAGTGAAAATTTATGATGTTTTGACCATTGGCGGCGGACCGGCAGCAATAACGATTGCGAAAATTCTGGGCAAGAAAAAGGCGGTAGGTGTTATTCGTCCGGAAAATTTTTCGATGATTTATTGCGCCATGCCTTATGCCATCGAAGAGACGGTCAGCCTTGAAAAAACGTTCAAACAGGATTCCCTGGTGACCGACTCGGGAGCGGATCTGATCCGCGATAAGGCGGTCAATGTCGATTTTGATAAAAAAACGGTCACCACGGCATCGAACGAAACCTTCGGCTATGAAAAGCTGGTGATCGCTACCGGGGCGACTCCTTTTCTTCCCCCGATTGAAGGAATCGGCTACGAAGGCGTCTATGTCTTTAAGTGGGAGGACGATCTGAAGCGTCTGAACGAAGCGGTTAAAGAAAAAAAACTGACCAAGGCGGTGGTGGTCGGGGCCGGGGCGATCGGGGTTGAGCTGGCTCTGGCATTGAAGCATTGCGGTTTGGAAACCCATCTTGTCGATATGGTCGACAGTGTCCTGCCCAATCTTCTCGATCCGGACATGGCGGTCCAAGCCGAACAACAGTTACAGGCTGCCGGCCTGGAACTGCACTTGGGCAGCCGAACGGAAAAGATCGTCGGCAACCAGCGTGCCGAACAGGTGATTCTGGATTCGGGTGAGGTCATCGACCTGACGGATGAAGCAAACCCTTACGGGATCGTTGTTTTCGCCGTGGGCATGCGTGCGGATGTGAAAATTTTCCGGGGGAGCGCTCTGGATATCGGCAACATCGGCATTGTCGTCGACAGCAAGATGCAAACCAACATTCCCGATGTCTATGCGGTCGGGGATTGTGCCCAGTTTGTCAGCGGCATTACCGGCGAATTGACCGAAGGTAAGCTGGCGACCAACGCCGTGCCCATGGCGCGCATGCTGGCCAAGAACATGTTGGGCGCCAGGCGTGAATATACGGGCTTTTATAACGGTGCGGCCACACGGGTCGGCGACCTTTTTGTCGGCGGTACCGGGCTCAGTGAAAAGGCCGCGGCAAAAGAGTTCGAGGTGGTGGTCGGCTATTCCGAACTGACCACGACTTTTCCGATCATGCCGGAGGCCAAGCCGGTTAAAATGAAACTGGTCGCCGATCGGAACAGCCTGCGGGTTCTCGGCGCTCAGGTGGTGAGCGGCAATCCGGTGACGGATAAGGTCGATATCATTACCCTGGCCATTCAGAACAAATTAACCGTCAATGACCTGGCGGGATTCAGTTACTCCGCCCAGCCCTATCAGTCCTTCTTCCCGGCAAACAATCTGATCGTCGCCTGCGCGGAAGAGATTATTTCCCAGGTCGGAGCCAACTGACCTGATGCTTTTTTTCGCCGATTGAGCGGCAAAGGGAACTCGCATTGTTGTGAACCGAGCCTGTCGGTGTTCGGAGGCGGAGCTTGTCGGCAAACTGAGGGATTGTGATACAATCACAATCCCTTTGCTGTTTCAGGAGGTGATGATGAAAGTTGACTGGGCCTATCTGCGCAAAAATTGAGCGACCTGCGATAAAGCTCTGGAGTTTCTGGGGCAGAGAAATATCGTTGTTGTCGAGCGCCTGGAGGCGAGAAAGAATCGTATCGACTCCAGGCAGGCATGGGAGAAAATCGGGAATGCCGCCTGCATCGAAGTGGCCAAGGGGAAAAAAGTGATCGGTTTTTCCTCTCCTGCCGAGAAAGACGCCGTGTTGCAACAGGTCATCGGCCCCAGCGGCAACTTGCGGGCTCCAACCCTGGAACTGGGGGACCGCTTTATCGTCGGTTTCAACCTGGAACTGTATCAGCGGATCTTTTCCGGAAATTGAATCCGGGCCTCCCGTCAACCTTCGCCGCTTTTCTTCCGGGCGATACAAAGGCATTCGCCTTCGGCAAAGACCGTCTCTCCCTGACGAATGCGGCCCTTGACCGTAATTTTACGGCCGTTGACGTCCACTATTTCACTGTCAACCGTAACGACCTGTTCCAACGGCAGCAGATTGCGGAAGCTGACATTGAGATTGCCGACCACCACGGGATAGCCGGCCGTCCAGGCCGCCAGGCCGAGAACTTCGTCCAGAACCGCCGCCATGGAGCCGCCATGGGCGTGTCCCGGAGGCCCTTCGGTCTCGGGGCCGAACCAGATTCGGGCGCGAAGTTGTCCCCGGCGATTTTTGTAATAACGGACCCGATAGCGGTTGCCGTCCCCCTCGCCGGAGACAAAACGCAATGAAGCGCCGACCAGTGCCGGAGCATCGAAGGCTGTCCAGTCGGATTCACCGGACAGGTCGACCTGCGGGCGGAGCTGTTCTTTCACTTTGTCTGATGCCACGTTCTTCTCTCCTTATGTTTTGATTATGGCGTTTACAATATCAGTATCGGGCCGAAACCGAAACAGGAAACCTGGCGTTCGGGTGTTGTCGAAAGACAAAAAGGGGTTACGGAAAAATCCATAACCCCTTGAAATTACTGGTGCCCAGAGACAGAATCGAACTGCCGACACGAGGATTTTCAGCATGCTCCAGTGATCTTTCACAATGCTCCAACAGCCCCAATGACACTGTGAAGAGGCGGGATGAAAAGTCAAATTATATCATGAAAAGCATATATTGACTTTATATCTAGTTAGGTATATTGTTTTTTTATATCTATTTCGATATATTTGGTTGGAGTCAGATCATGCAGAAAGCCATTTCACCTAAAATTCTTGGCCAGATTCTCAAATCAGCCAGAAACAGCAAAAAACTGACCCAAAAACAAGCTGGAAACCTTGTCGGAATCACCCAGGCGATGCTCTCGCGCATTGAGAGGGGTGAAACCCATATCCGCGTCGACACCCTATTCCGCCTGCTGGCGGCTCTGGAACTGGAAATAACAATACAACCTCGAAACAAGGTTGAGGGAGAAAACGAAGGGGATAATTGGTAAATGGGTCGCAAGCGTCTTAAGGCAGAGCTCTTCGCCTACATGAACGGAGAAAAGGTCGGCACACTGACCCGTGCAACCAGCGGCAGGTTAGAATTCAGTTACGACAAGCTATGGCTCGAAAATAGTTCTGGACGACCACTATCGCTCTCGATGCCTTTGGCTGCCCAGGTCTACGCTGATGAGAGGGTCGAAAATTATTTCGATAATCTGCTGCCGGACAGCCAGCTAATCCGCAACCGAATTCAGCGTCGCTTCGGAGCCACCTCAAACAACGGCTTTGACCTTTTGTGGCATGTTGGTAGGGACTGTGTTGGCGCTCTGCAACTCATGCCTGAAGACCAGCAGATCGATATACGTAAAATCGAAGCTGAGCCTTTAACCGATGCGGACATCGCTGTAGTTTTGAAAAACTATCGAACCATGCCCCTGGGAATGCGTGAGGATAAGGATTTCCGCATTTCGGTCGCCGGTGCCCAGGAAAAAACCGCCCTGCTCAAAATTGACGACCAATGGCACCTACCGCTGGGCTCCACACCGACCAGTCATATTTTTAAACTCCCGATCGGCCATATCGAGCATAGCGGCATGGATCTCTCCGACAGCGTTGAAAATGAGTGGCTTTGCCATGCTGTCCTCAAGGCCTTCGGCCTCCCTGTTGCCAAAGCAGAAATGCACATATTTGAAGAGACAAAAGCTTTGGTTGTCGAGCGCTTTGATCGGCGCTGGGCTAAAGACAAATCCTGGTTGATCCGCCTGCCGCAGGAAGACATGTGTCAGGCCCAGAACGTTCCGCCGGTTTTTAAATACGAAAGTGATGGCGGCCCTGGTTTTTCACTGATCATGGAGTTGTTGCTGGGTTCCACAGACAGTTTGGCCGATCGCCGCTTGTTCATGACTGCAAACCTGATCTTCTGGCTACTTGGAGCCATTGATGGCCATGCCAAGAATTTCAGTATTTTTCTTCTCCCAAGGGGAGACTTCAAATTGACCCCACTCTATGATGTGATCTCCGCCTTTCCGTTGGTCGAAAAAAAACAACTTGAGCAACGTCGATTGAAAATGGCGATGGCTCTGATGGGCAAGAACCGGCATGACGAATGGCATATGATGCTCTATCATCACTGGCTCTCCACGGCAAAAGCGTGCCGCTTCCCGACAGACGAAATGGAGAAGATCATCGCCGAGACCCTTGGCCGGATGGATCAGGTCATTGACAACGTTAGCGGCGAACTCCCAGCATCATTCCCTGATGCCGTTGCCGGTTCAATTTTTGACGGCATGAAAACAGCACGCGACAAATTGATCCGGACAGGCCCTTCGTAAGAGGGATAATGGAGTGCCAGAAGCGGGTTGGGCAAGTGAGGTTTGGAGGTTACACGAAAGGTTACATACAAGCAAAAAGGGGTCACGTCAAAATGACGTAACCCCTTAATTTTACTGGTGCCCAGAGACAGAATCGAACTGCCGACACGAGGATTTTCAGTCCTCTGCTCTACCGACTGAGCTATCTGGGCAAAACGAAGTCCGTTTATAACCAAAGGGGGCAGAACTGTCAAGGGAAAACAGCCGGATAGGCAAGCGCATTTTTTTCTTGCCCGGGATGGTTTCCTTGTGTACTCTTCCGTTTCGGAAAGAGAGTATGGACATGAAACTTTATTCCTTTTATTTCAGCTTTTCCTTTTGGTTTTTCGGCTTTGACCGGCCGTCTGCTCTGGGAAGAGGTGTGTAAAAGGGTTCAGTTTTCCGAAACACAAACCATGGCAGAACGGCACGACGTTCTCCCATGGTTTTTCTTTTCGTGTGATGACAAAGAAGAGGCCGCCGGGAGATCGCGCGGCCTTTTGCCTTTCTGCCGCACGCGGCGAAGGAGAGGAAGATGATCATTGTCATGAAAAAAGGGGCGGAACAATCTCAGCTTGATGCCGTCGAGGAAAAAATCACCGAGCTGGGGTATGCCCCGCACGTGATTTACGGCGAAACGCGTAATGTCGTCGGCGCGGTCGGGGAGGAGCGCGGTAAGGAAAAACTCCAGATCCTGCAGTCGATGCCCGGTGTGGAGAATGTCGTTCCGATTCTCAAACCGTATAAACTGGCCAGTTTGGAAGTCCAGCCGGAGCCGAGCGCAGTGGAAATAGTTCCGGGTTTGGCCATCGGCGGCAAGGAATTTGTTGTCATCGCCGGACCCTGCGCGGTTGAAAGCCGCGAGCAGATCTGCGCGACGGCGGCGGCGGTCAAGGGGGCGGGAGCCCGGGCGTTGCGGGGCGGCGCTTACAAGCCCCGCACCAGTCCGTATTCTTTCCAGGGCATGGAAGAAGACGGGCTCAAGTTGCTGGCCGAGGCGCGGGACGAAACCGGCCTGCCGATTGTCACCGAGGTGGTCAATCCCCGGGATGTTGATCTGGTTGCCCGTTATGCCGATGTCATGCAGGTGGGAGCGCGGAACACGCAAAATTTCGCCCTGCTGAAGATGCTTGGCCAACTGGATAAGCCGATCCTCCTGAAGCGCGGTATGGCGACGACCATCCAGGAATTCCTGATGAGCGCCGAATATGTTCTGTCCGAGGGCAATCGGCGCGTTATCCTGTGTGAACGCGGGATCCGGACCTTTGAGACGGCGACCCGGAACACCCTGGATATCTCCGCGGTTCCGGTGTTGAAACAACAGACCCATTTGCCGGTGTTGATCGATCCTTCGCACGCCACCGGTCATGCTGCACTGATTGCGCCCATGTCCTATGCTGCCGCCGCCGCCGGAGCCGATGGCATCATCGTGGAAGTCCATCCCTGTCCGGAAAAAGCGGCCAGCGACGGCCCGCAATCCTTGCGGCCGGAGGATTTCTTGACCATGATGCAGCAGCTGCGGCGGTTCGTCGAAGTGGCTGGACGTGAAATGATAGAATCATAATCTGCTTGAACGAGGTTCGGATGTATTTTGTTCCATTGTCGCAACTGGAAAGTGTCGAATTGTTGGTTCACAGTTTAAAGGCTGCCGCCGGTGAAGCGGATTGCACCATGTGCCCGGCCTATAAGGTCTGCATGAAGCAGTGTCTGGTGATTGCCAATTCGGTCGAACAGATGCTGCAAAGCGGAACCTTGCCGGAAATCGGCGAGAGCCGGGAGGATGATCCTCCCGATCCTGACAATAAACCCGATCCGCCGGCCGGAGGTGGATTGCGGTTGGTGAAATAGCGGTTTTTTAGAAAGGTTTGTCAATGACGGATCCAGTTTATAATTTCGGGGCGGGCCCGGCGATGTTGCCGGTTCCGGTGATGGAAAAAATACAGCGGGAATGGCTCGATTTTCAGGGCATGGGGGTGTCCGTCATCGAAATCAGCCACCGCTCCAAAGAGTTTGTCGGCGTGCTCAACCGAGCCCAGACTCTGTTTCGCGAGTTGACCGGAGTGCCGGAAAACTATCGCATTCTGTTTGTCCACGGCGGCGCACGGATGCAGTTTTCCGCCCTGCCCCTCAATTTTGCCGGCCGGGTTCCGTCACGCCGGTGTCTTTATGTTGAAACCGGTAATTTTGCCCGACTGGCGGCCAAAGAAGCGGAGCATTATTGCCGGGTGGAAACAATCGCCGGCAGTGCGGAAACGAACTACGATCGTATTCCCCGGCTGGAGGGAGTGTCCATTCCCGAAGATGCCGCCTATCTGCACATTACCGGGAACAACACCATTTACGGGACGCGTTGGAACGTTTTTCCGGAAACCGGCCCGGTTCCGTTGATCGTCGACATGACCTCCGAATTGCTCTCGCGCGTGCTTGACTACAACCGGTTCGGAGTCATTTATGCCGGTCTGCAGAAGAATCTCGGCCCCGCCGGAATGGCGCTGGTGATCGTGCGCGAGGATCTGCTCGGTTTTGCCGACCGGCAGACGCCGACACTGTTGAATTATACTCAGTGTGACAAGGACAATTCCCTTACCAACACGACCAATACCTTTGCCGTCTATGTCATCAAGCTGGTTTTGGAGTGGCTGAAGGAACAGGGCGGGATTGCCGCTCTCGAAAAAATCAATGAACGTAAAGCGCAGCGGCTCTATCAGGTTATTGACCGGGGCGATTTTTACCGTGGCATCGCCCGGCCGGAAGACCGGTCGATCATGAATGTTTCCTTCCGGTTGCCGACGGAAGAGTTGGATGAACGGTTTCTGCAGCAGGCGAACGAGGCAGGTCTTTATGCCCTTAAAGGGCACCGTAGTGTCGGCGGTATCCGCGCCTCCATTTACAACCCCATGCCCCTGGAAGGGGTGAATAAACTGGCGCAATTCATGGAGGACTTTGAACGACGGAGCCGCTAGGAGTGTCGAAAATATTTACACAAAAGGCCCGGGCGATGGTTCTCGCCCGGGCCTTTTGTGTAAGAAAAACCGACAAGTCCTTTGTTGTTTGTTGGCCAAGTTAATAATTTCAAGGCGTTAAGGTTTAAATGTGACGGTTTTTATCCTCATTGGTTTGCTGTATGTTGTTGAATCTATGGGTGATTTTTCCAGGACAATGATGTCGGTGATCCCGCGTTCGTTGCATTAATAAAAGTATTGGCCCTGATTTTGCTTTTTAGTTGAATTGTCGATTTCAACTGAGGAGAAAAAGATGAAAAAGTTAACCGCTGTCGTTTTTCTGTTACTTGCCATGCTGTGCGTGAGTTCAGGCCAATTATTCGCTTATCCGATTTCCGCTGAGCAGGAGGTTTATCTGCTGCAATCGGAAACCGGTGCCGATAACGGCGACTTTGGCGTTTTTGATAGCAATGATGAGCTGTTGTTCCATACGTTCTGTATCGAAAAAAATGTTCACTTTTACCCCGGCTCAAACCATATTTATACCGCGACTGTTGATGATGGAATTAAAGTCGCCAAGGAGGGAGGGGTTGTTAAGGGGCTGCATAACGGCGCAAAATACCTCTACTGGCATTTTTCCCAAGGGACTTTAGCCGGTTTTAGTTCTCAGCGTGAAGATATCACTGCTCTGCAAGAGGCATTCTGGATGCTTCAAGGCGACCTTGCACAGGACCAAAGCAACCAGTTTTTCAGCCTTGCCTTGAACAACGAAGAGCTCGGGGAAAGCTTGAATGTCAAAGTCATGAACCTGTGGACTGCTGACGGCGGGGCCGCACAATCGCAATTGGTGGTCGCCCCGGTTCCCGAACCGGCCACCATGCTTCTGCTCGGTTCCGGCCTGATCGGCCTGGCTCTCTATCGCAAGAAGATGAAAAACTGATATTTGGGTTTTCACTGTTGGCGGCAAAAAAGGCCATCCGGGCAAACCGGATGGCCTTTTTGTGGCTTTTGAATCAATTTTATCCGGCAGGTCAGGCCACCGGCAGGGGGGCTTCGGTGTAATTTCGGATGAACTGTTCGAGCTTGCTCAATTTTGCTTCGTCCAGGTCGGCAAAACGAACGCTGCCGCGCCGAACCGGAACCAGATTGTCACGCAGGCGATGATCGGATATGGTTCTTATCGGCAGATCGTCGACAATTAATTCATAATCGTGATAGAGGCTGATTTTCTTGATGTCTGAACGTCTAAGTTTCTGGCCCAGGTAGCGGAAGGAAAGGCCTCCTTCGCTGATGTCCATGATGTGGTAGGGAAGGGATTCCGGACCTTGGTCAACCAGAACCAGGGCGCGGTCCATGGCCTTGAACCTTTGGTGTTGTCGGACGGGGCTATACTGAATACGACTTTCCATTTGCCAACTCCTTTTCCGTTGGTTGTCCTTCCCCTCTCTTTTCAATAATCAAAAAACGCCCGAATTACGCTGATATAATGCAAACAATATACCTATGTGTTTAATTTTGCTACAATATTAAGGATTAAGCAAGGGGTTTGCCGCAACCTATTTATTTTCAAGCTTTTTTTAGGTTTCTTGCCTTGGTCATAAGAAAAGTTGACCAAATCGGTTCAGGCCGTTGTCGGCTTGGAAATATGATCTGTCGAATTTTTTTACATCAGATTTTATGAACCCACTCGACCGCAGCAAATTCTGCTTATTGCTGGTGCTGGCCGTTGTCGCGGCCGGACTTCTTTTTATCGGGGGCCCCGGTTACGATTCCTTGCGCAGCCTTCGCTACCTTTGGGATATCGGTCATCTGTTTTGTTTTGGGCTCTGGGCGTACCTTTATAGTGAATTGCGTCGGAATATTCGATTTTCAAGAGTATTGTTCGAAGTTCTGCTGCTGACATTTGTGGTCGGTGGGTTGACTGAGTTGATTCAGGCCGGGATCGGTCGTGAGGCGAGCTGGCCGGATTTGGGCAACGATCTCCTCGGCAGCCTGAGCGGGCTGTTCTTTTTTTCGCCGGCGAAAAGAGAACTGCCTTTTTTCCCGCGGAAAACAATCCAGATTCCATTGCTGCTGATTCTCTGCTGGAGTTTTTGGCCGACGGGCAAAGTTATTGTGGATGATCTGATCGCTTGGCGACAGTTTCCCCTGCTCTCCGGTTTCGAGACTTCTCTGGAAGCAACCCGTTGGAGCGGGAGCGCAAGGCGCCGTGTTGACTATCAGGTTGCTTTTTCCGGCCGGGCTGCCTTGGAGGTGCGTCTCAGTACGCAACGCTATTCCGGTATCGGCTTGAAGGATTTCCCCCGTAACTGGAGTGCGTACCGCCGGTTCAGCATGCAGGTTTACAACCCTGAAAATGATTCTTTTCCGCTTTATTTCCGGATTCACGACCATGACCACAACAACAGCTACAGCGATCGCTATAACACCGGTTTTCAACTGTCTCCCGGATGGAACCAACTGCAGGTTGCCCTGGACAGTGTCGCTCGGGCGCCGAAAAACCGTCAGCTCGATCTCACCAGAATTGCGGGGATGGGCGTTTTTGTCGGGAAGCTGAAAAGGCCGCGCATCATCTATCTGGATGAGGTGCGCCTGCTGCCGTAAAAAGACATGCCTGGCCGATTGACATGTCTGTCCGATGGTCATAGAATCCCACCGTTCAACTCGGAATTAATAATTATTGTGTAAAGAAAGGCAACAGATGAAAGTTCTGATTACTGATGAGATTTCAGATAACGGCTTGCAGCCGCTGCTTGATGACCCGCGTATCCAGGTCGACAAGAAGCTCGGCCTGTCGGTTTCCGAACTGCATAAAACAATCGGCGATTATGAAGCGATTATTACCCGTAGCGGTACTTTGGTCGATAAAGCCCTGCTTGACCACGCCCGCAATCTGAAGATCATCGCCCGGGCCGGAGTCGGGATCGATAATGTCGATGTCGAAGCCGCCAGCAGCAAAGGAATTATCGTCGTCAATGCTCCCTACGGCAATGTGAATTCGGCCGCGGAACATACGATGGCCATTATGTTGGCGCTGTGCCGCAACGTCCCGATCGCCAACAGCAGTTTGAAAGGCGGCGAGTGGAAGCGAGCCCCGTTTACCGGGCGCGAACTGAAGGGCAAAACGGTGGGAATCATCGGCCTGGGCAAGGTCGGCGGCCGCGTGGCCCGTCGCTGTCGAGCTTTCGAGGCCGAGGTAATTACCTACGATCCCTATATCTCGGAAAAACGGGCTGACGATTTCGGGGTGAAACTGGTGTCGCTGG
The DNA here is from genome assembly GCA_963676555.2 of Geopsychrobacteraceae bacterium. Lineage (GTDB taxonomy): Bacteria > Desulfobacterota > Desulfuromonadia > Desulfuromonadales > Geopsychrobacteraceae > BM522. Next base: position 87,592 of record CAXXGL010000017.1, on the reverse strand, counting down.
AAGATGTGATTCGTTTTTCCGACATCATTACCGTGCATACCCCGCTCAATAGGGAAACCCGGGACCTGATTTCCGCCGATCACTTCAAGGGCATGCAGGACGGGGTCATCGTCATCAACTGCGCCCGCGGCGGGATCATCAACGAAGCGGCTATGCTCGCAGCGTTGGAAAGCGGTAAATGCGCCGGCGCGGCGTTTGATGTCTGGAGCGAAGAGCCGCCGCGCAGCGAGGTGCTGAAAAAATTGATTGCCCATCCCCGGATGCTGGTCACCCCGCATTTGGGGGCCAACACCTTCGAAGCGCAGAAGAACGTGGCTGTCGATGTCAGTAATGAAATTGTTAATTACGTCGATGGGAGACCCCTTGCCAATGCCGTCAATATTCCGCGCTTCGATCCGGATCTGATGGAGCACATGAAGCCCTTCATGGCGCTGATTTCGATTCTGGGAGACTTCGTTTCGCAACTGGCGCCGCCCAATCCCAATAAAATCACCTTTACCTATAACGGCAAACTGGCGCGTTTCGACTGCACCCCTTTAAGTGTCTGCGGTCTGGCCGCTTTGCTGAACCATTGTACCGATGCCGAAGTGAATATGGTGAACGCCGGCCTGGTGGCGCGTGGAATGGGGATCGAGGTGGAAGCGATCCGCTCCACCGAAACCGATTCCTTTTCCAGTCTGATTACCTTGACTCTGGTCAGCCCGGAAGGCAAAAGAACCATTGCCGGGACTTTATTCGAAGGTACGCCAAAGATCGTTAAAATGCGTAATTATGCGATCGATTTCCGGCCCGAAGAGTATATGCTGGTGATTAATTATCAGGATCGGCCGGGACTGATCGGTAAAATCGGGACCATCCTGGGAGAAGCCCGGGTCAATATCGGAAACATGAGCCTGGGGCGCCGGGAAAAAGCCGGGGAGGCAATGGTGGTGTTCTCGGTCGACTCTCCCGTCGATGAGGAAACGCTGCAAAAAGTCGCCGCGGCAGTCGAGGCGCGTTTTATCAAGGCGGTACACATTAAAGCGTAACGCAGACAAATCAGCGGAAAAGACACCCATCTTGGGGCTGTCTTTTCCGCCGGTGAACCGAATTAAGCGGCAAACAGCGGCAGTTCGCAGGGTGGGATCAAACCGCGTTGTTCGGCCCGCCTGAACAGAACCTCAATGGCCTGAATCCCTTCCTCCCCCAGGTCGAGGGAAAAATCGTTGACATAGAGCCGGATATGGCTGCGGATCACGTCGTCATCCAGTTCCTGGGCGTGCTTTTTGATATAGTCACCGGCGGTTTCGGGGTGCGTGTGCGCATACTCGATACTCTGCTTCAGTGCCGCATCGATACGGTGAATCAGCTCCGGCCCGAGATTGCGTTTGGCCAGAATCCCTCCCAGGGGGATCGGGCAGCCGCTGTCTTTTTCCCACCATGCGCCGAGATCGATAACCTGCCGCAGTCCGTACTGCTGATAAGTGAAGCGCGATTCATGGATGATGACCCCCGCATCGGCCTGCCCCTGTCGTACGGCGGTCATGATCTGCTCAAAGGGGAGAATCAGCACGTCTTCATAGCCTTCACCGTAAAGCTGCAGCAGCAGGTTGGCCGTCGTCAGTTGCCCGGGGATGGCGATTTTCCGGCCGCGCAGGTTCTGCATGGATGTTTCCGCCCCGGCAACGACCAGCGGACCGCAGCCGCGGCCCAGCGCCCCCCCGCTGTGCAGCAAGGCATAGTCCCGGCGCAGATGGCCGAAGGCGTGGTAAGAGATCTTGGTCAGATCGAGGGCTCCCTGCCGGGCCAGTTGATTCAGGGTTTCCACATCTTCCAAACGTTCCTGAAAAGCAACCCCCGGAGCGGCGACTTTCCCATGCACCAGAGCGTAAAAGATAAAGGTATCGTTGGGACAGGGCGAATAGCCCAGGCTTAATCTATGCATCAGGATTTATCCTTAAGTGTTTGTTTTTCCAGCAGTTGTAACAGTCCCTGCTGCGCCGCCCCGACGCCTTTTTCGATATTCCAGAGCTCGGGATCGCGTGTTCCGGTCGGATTGGAGATTCCCCGGAGTTCCAGCATGGGGACCGCAAATTCCGCGCAGAGTTGCGCGGCCGCCGCACCTTCCATATTTTCACAGATGCCGCCGGTTCGTTGTTGCAACCTCAGACTGGACTCGGCCGTTCCGCTGCAGCAACTGACGGTCACAAAGGGGCCGCTGCGCACATGGGGGAACTCTGCTTTTATCTCTTTCAGTTTTTCTTTATTGAAAAAATATTTTTTTTGAACATTAAAGGACGATTTATCGGTTGTTCTGTTTTCGAGATCTGCAGCGTGAAGAAATCCCTCCGGCGTCAGGACTCCCAGGTCGCCGTAGGTTTCGGATTCCGCAACCGCCAGATCGCCGATTTCAAGGCCGCTCTCCGGATACCCGCCGCCGCAACCGATGAGAAACACCTGCTCCGGTCTCGAACGCGGCAGGACGGCGGTCATCAGGGCAGCCATGTTGACGACGCCGAGACCGCTGTGTGCGATGCCTACACGGAGGCCCTGCAGTTGCCCGTTGATCAGTCGAATGTGACCTGAGCGCGTCGTCCGTGTCTGTTCCAGACGGCGCCGGACAAGGGCCGTTTCCTGCGGAACCGCAGCGACAATCAGGATCATGAGCGCCGGTCGAACCAGCCGCAACGGATCAGATCGCGCCGCAGGACGGTGCCCTGATTGCGGATCATCCCCTGGTACCAAAAACGTTCCCGCTCCAGCGTGATCTCATTGGGGACATCCAGGCGCAGGCGCCGGTCGGTAAGAATGGTGTGAAAGGTATGGTCCGGTTCGCTGACGATTGACTCGATTTTTTCGGCCAGCTCTGGCTCGGCGATTTCAATAACCAGCTGAATCATATCCCTGATTCTCAGTCCCTGCTTGTATTCCCAGAGGTCGCCGTCAAATTCGTTTTCGCATTCCGTGACGAAATCGCTCCAGTCGAGCAACAAACCGCCGAATTCGACATCGGAAAAATCATGACCGGGCAATTGGGCCTTGACCAGTGCGGCTATCTGTTCCTGTTCTTTGCGTGTCAGGAAAAAGGACAGCCCTTCTTCAACCTGGTACATATCCAGCAATTCGACCAGTTCCCGACAAAAAATAGTCGTATCCAATTCACTCCGGCTCAGGTTCGCAAGTGCCGACGGCAGTTGCCTTCGGCTGAACCCCAATAGCGACAGATGGTCGTGGGCAAAGTCCGAGGGTAAGGTCAGTTGGTCGCTATGGGGAATCCGATGACGATGAAAAAGGTTGCACATCCGTAAATGATTGTCGGTGAAAAAGGTGAGGACTTTTTCTTCGGAATAAAAGCACTCCATGCCCATCCGGTTATTGGCCAGGCCAAAGCCGACAAAACCGTCATGAATAAGGCGCTCGAGATAGGGCTCGATGGTGCGCAGAATAAAATCGGTTTCCAGATAAGGGGAATAATAAACGGTCGGGTCGGGATGTTGATTGGACTCGCCGGTGCGTGACGGAAGTGTGTCTTCGGGGTAGTATTCAAGAATAAAAAAAGCTTCGGCGCTGAGAAATCTGCTGAAATCCATCAGCAGCGGGCGGACTTCCGCGACTTTGGTGAGCGCCGTAAAACGATAGGCGTTGTTGCAGTCTTCGAGCAAAGCGAGATCGAAACCTTCGTTCAGGCTAACATGGTCGGCGATGTGCGGCCAGCAACGCAGGCCCAGGGGCAGTTTGAATCCAGTGGCCAAAGAGCCTCCTTTTTATGAATAGTCAGGTCTTAATGAATAAGTAGAGGATTTTTCCGACCAAGTCAACTTTGTATAGCCATTGCGGGGTGTTGAATGAAGATGAATAAATTTTAAAAAAATATGATTAGACTCTTGATATGAGACTTTTTAAATGATATACAGAATTGTTCGTTTTAATCTTCAACAAGGAGCGGCCTATGCTTGGTCCCCAGGCATCTTTAGTCATGTACGACGAAGAGTATCAGCGGATTCTTGTCCTGATCGAAAGACTGCTGCGCGAATCGAATGCCAAGGTTATTTTTCTGGTCGATAAAAACGGCCAGTTGATCGCGGCTACCGGAGAAACCGCTCATCTGGACACCACCAGCCTGGCCTCTCTGACCGCGGGGAATATTGCAGCAACTGGCGGGCTGGCTAAACTGATCGGTGAAAAAGAGTTTTCGATCTTGTTCCATGAAGGGGAAAAAGACAATATTCATATTTCCATTGTCGGCGGCCGGGTTATTCTGGTGGTTATCTTCGATCAGCGCAGTTCTCTCGGTCTGGTGCGGTTGCGGGTCAAGAAGGCCAGCATCGAACTGGCTATGGTTTTTGAAGAACTGGCCCATAAAAGCGAACAGGAAGCCGTATCCAGCAGTGCTCCCAGCCCGTTTGCTGAGATAACCGATGACGATATTGACAACCTCTTCAATTAATCGGGATTTGCAGGATGTCATTTATAAATTACGCATCACGTGAAATTAACTGTAAAATCGTCTACTACGGTCCGGGTCTTTGCGGTAAGACGACGAATCTGCAGTATATTTACAACAAAACCGCTGAAGAGGCGAAGGGGAAGATGATTTCCCTGGCAACGGAAACGGAGCGGACACTGTTTTTTGATTTTCTTCCGCTGGCTCTGGGGGAGATCAGAGGTTTCAAGACCCGCTTTCATCTTTATACGGTGCCGGGGCAGGTTTTTTATGACGCCTCCCGCAAGCTGATCCTCAAAGGGGTCGATGGTGTCGTGTTTGTCGCCGATTCCCAGGACGAGCGCCTTGATGCCAATATCGAAAGCCTGGAGAATCTCAAGGACAATCTCGAAGAACAGGGATTCGATATTGAGAAAATTCCCTTTGTCATTCAGTACAACAAGCGGGATCTGCCCAATGTCACCCCGATCAAAGAGCTAAGTAACCTGCTGAACGAACGCAAGGTTCCGGAACTGGAAGCCTGCGCCATGAGCGGCGAAGGGGTATTCGAAACCCTCAAGGCCGTGGCCAAACTGGTTCTCAACGATTTGAAGAAAGGCGGCTGAGCACGCGGAAAAAAGGCTTGACAGCCAAAAGGCAATCTCCTATATTCCGTCTCCGCAACAAACTATTCCCTCTTAGCTCAGTTGGTAGAGCATCTGACTGTTAATCAGACTGTCGCTGGTTCGAGCCCAGCAGAGGGAGCCATAAATATCAGGGACTTACGGCAATGAGCTGTGAGTCCTTTTTTATTTGCCACGAAAACCACGGGACTTTTACAGCCGGGGCTACTCATGCCGCAGTGCGACGATCGGATCGAGATTGGCGGCGCGTACGGCCGGGTACAGCCCGAAGACGATGCCGACGGCCATGCTGATGCCCAGCGAAAGGAACAGGCTGAGCGGAGTCACCAGGGTCGGCATGCCGACGAGTTGCGTGATCAGCCAGGGGATGAACAGACCGATGGTAATGCCGATCAGCCCGCCGGTGGTTGAGAGGACCATGGTTTCGATCAGAAACTGCAGGATGATCTGTTTGCGCTTGGCGCCGATCGCGCGACGGATACCGATTTCGCGGGTGCGCTCGGTTACGGATGCGAGCATGATGTTCATGATGCCGATGCCCCCGACCAGCAGGCTGATCCCGGCGATGGAGCCGAGGACGATGTTGAAGGTCCGCTTGGTCGCTTCGGCCTGGCGCAACAGCGCCAGCGGCACGGAAACCCGGTAATCGAGTTTTTTGTGGAACCGCTGCAGCATGGCTTCGATTCCGGCGGCAGTGGCTTCAACGTTGTCGACAGCGTCCACCTCGACGATGATCTGGTGCAGTTCGACCATTTCCCGGGTGCGCGACCCGGAGCTGAAGCGGGTGACGACATCGCCGTAGCGCGCCCTGGCGACATTGATCGGGATATAGGCGTCGATGGGCTGATCCGGGCTTTGCAGGCCGCTGCCCTGCGCGCCTTCGCTGCGCACGATACCGACGACCTCGAAGTAATCGCCGCCGAGCTTGAGCCTCTGGCCGATCACGTTTTCCGTGGCCAGCAGCCGCCGGGCGGCCTGTTCGGTCAGAATCGTGGTATTGGCCGAATTATCCAGGTCGATATCATTTAACGGGCGCCCGGCAATGATGGGCCTTTTCACCAGCTCGAACCAGCCCGGGGTGGTGCCGAGCAGGCGCAGATCCATGGTTTTTTCGCCCAGCCGCCCCTGTTTGCGGAAAATTTTCACCGGCACGGTGCGCAAGACATGGGGAAAGCTTTCCGCGATACGCAGTTCGTCCGCGTACAGCAGGCCGTAGATGCTCATGAACGAGCGCGTCGTCTGTTGGCTTTCTTCTTCCAGGGGTTTCTGGGCCGAAATGATGATGTTGTTGCTGCCCAGGCGCCGGATCTGTTCCAGTGCTTCCTGGCTGGCTCCTTCGCCGACGGCGAGCATGGCGATGACGCTGCCCACTCCGAAAACCATGCCCAGCATGGTCAGGGCGGAACGCAACTTATGCTGCAGCAGATTTTTGACGCCGAGCTTGATTTCCCGCAGATGTTTGGCCGTAATCAGCATGGTTCCCCCGTTATTCGATCCGGTCGATCCGGCCGTCCTTCAGATACAGACGGTGATCGGCAAAGGCGGCGATTTCGTTTTCGTGGGTCACCATGACGATGGTTTTTCCCTGCTGATGGAGAGCGCTGAGCAACTGCATGATTTCCAGACTGGTGGTCGAATCGAGGTTGCCGGTCGGTTCGTCGGCCAGCAGGATGGCCGGATCGTTGGCCAGCGCCCGAGCGATGGCAACCCGTTGCTGCTGCCCGCCGGAAAGTTCACTGGGCCGATGCGACAGTCGCTCCTTCAGGCCGACCCGGGCCGCCAGTTCCTCGGCCCGGCCGGAACTGCGGCGCGGGTCCCAGCCCTGGTAATAGAGCGGCAGGGCAATGTTTTCGGCAACGGTCGATTGCGGGAGCAGATTGAAGCTCTGAAAGATAAAGCCGAGGGAGCGTAAACGGATCTCGCTGAGCTGATCGTCGTTCAGCGTACTGACATCTTCGCCGCGGAGCAGGTAGCGCCCGGACGAGGGCCGGTCGAGGCAGCCGAGCAGGTTGAGCATGGTGCTTTTCCCGGAGCCGCTTGCGCCCAGGATGGCCCAGAACGAGCCGACCGCAAAGTCGATGCTGATGTTGTCGAGCGCGCGTACTTCGGTCCCGCCCATGTGATAAATCCGGGAAATATTTTCAAAAGCCGCCGCATTGGGTGCTGCCTGTATCGTTGGTTCGGTTGGGTTGCCCATCGTCAGTCGCCCCCGGTCATCCCCATGGCGTCGACAGTTGCCTGGCGCTTTGCGCGCAGGTTGTTCCGTTCTGCGGGCTTCATTCGTTCCGGCTGGTGCCGCATTTGTTCAGCCTGTTCCGGGGCGGCTGCGCCTTTTGCCGTCGGATGACCATTTTTCGGCGGGACGTTCGTGGCGTCGGTCGCAGGCGGTTTTTGTCCCGCTTCCGGCGCCGTTGCTTGCGCTTGCCCGGCGGCGTCGGCCGGTGCCGCGGCCGCGGCCAGCGGCGGGGTCAGCAGTACCTGTTCTCCGGGGTCGAGGCCGTCGAGAATCTGGATCATGCGGTTGTTGTCGAGACCGACCTGCACCGGGCGCGGTTCGAAACCGTCTTCCCGGGCGACGTAAACCGTAGGCTGGGCGGCAACGCGGATAACCGCCTGCAAAGGGACATAGCGGGTCTTGTCAAAACGTTTGCTGATGATTTCCGCCTGACAACTCATACCGTTACGCAGTTCGGTGTCGTTTCCGTCCACCTGGATGATGGTGTTATAGACTTTGAGATCCGGATTGAGAAACATGCTGGTGGCATCCGGCAGCGGAGCGATGGAGGTAACCCGGCCGCTGAAAGTGCGTCCGGGCAGGGCGTCGATGGTGATCTGCACCGGCAGCCCGGAGCGAATTTTTTCCAGGCTCGACTCGTGGACCTTGATTTCGGCATCGTAGGATGCGGTGGTCGGCAGATAGATCAATTCCTGGCGCTCACGCACTGTCTGCCCTTCGTCCAGCGGCTCGGAGTTCCCGCGCCAGTTCATTTTGGTACTGGTGGCGTAAATCACCGTGCCGTCCATCGGCGCGTAAATTTTGGTTTTTCCAATCTGGGTTTCCAGCTTGGCGAATTTGTCCTGCTGCTGCCGGTATTCGGCCCGGCTGGCTTTCATTTTGGCTTCGGCCTGGACCACGTCGGCCACCGCCTTGCGCCGGGTCCGCTCCAAGGCCATTTCCGCCTGTTTGAAGCCGCTTTCCAGTTCCGTCATTTTCCTTTTGTAAGTGAAATTCTGCAACAGATCCAACTGGTCCCTGGCCAGTTCCAGGTCGATTTGCGCTTTCTGCCGGCTTAGTTCGTCTTTTTTCAGTTCCGCTTCGGCGATGTATTTTTCGGCAAACAGTTTTTTCGACCAGTCGTAGGTGTTGTTCGCGTTGGTCAGGGTCTCCTCGGCCAGGGCGATGGTCGCCTGCGCCTCTTTTTCCAGCTTCGGAAATTCGCCGACTTGGTACTGCTCAAGATCCTGGCGGGCGAATTGCAGGTCCAGGGCTGCCTGGTCGATATCGGCCTGGGCCTGACTTTTGACCACGGCCAGGTTTTCCCGCGCATTGACGAATGCGGCTTCGGCATTGGTCACCTGGATCTGTTGGTTGACGCGCTGGTCGAGCAGTTCGCTGGCGTCGAGCTCGACCAGCAGATCGCCGCTTTTGACCTGTGTGCCCTCGGCGATCAGAAACAGGATGACCGTTTGCCCCTCAACTTCGTTTTTCAGGATGATCTGTTCCCGCGGCCGAATGGTTCCCGCTTCGACCACGCTGATCGTCAGCGGACCTTCGGCAACGGCAAAGGTCGGCTGTGCTGCCGCGTCGTCCGCGACCGGCGTTTTATTGAGCGCAAGATAAAGAACCAGGACGATCAGGAGCGGAGTCCCAAGCGCAATCCATAACCTGCGCCGGCGATCGGGCTGTTGCGAACCGTTATCCGTGGTCATTCTGTTGCCTCGTCGGGATTGAATTCATGCCAGCCTCCTTGGTGATCGACCTGCAACACCCCCAGATCGCGTTGCAGAGCCAGTTCCGCCAGACGGTAATCGACCTGTGCGGCGGTCAGGGCATTGCGCGCAATGAGCAGCGATTCTCTGGCGTCAAGCAGATCGCGCATCTCCGCTCTCCCGGCCTGGAACTGTAATTCCGCGCCGCGAACCCGGCGCTTGGCAAGTTCCACGGCTTGATTTTGGATTTTCAGGCTGGCCCGAGCCTGTTCCAGATCGCGCAGGCCGTTGCGGACCTCCAGCTTGATCCGGTCCTCCAGTTCCTGGACCGAGCGCACCGCCCGCTCCAGTGCGATAAAACTGTCGCGGTAGGCTATCGCCTCGGCCGTGCGCTCCAAGGGCAGGTCGAGAGTCAGCAAGCTTTGGTAAACGCCCTTGTCGAGTTCGAGGCGGTTATTGTTGTCCGGCTGCAGGGCGGCGATGCTGCGGCGGGTGCCGGTACTCACGGAACCGAACAGGGTCAATTCCGGGCGCAAGGCATCGGCCGCGACGACCACCTGGCGTTGGGCATCTTCCACCCGTTCTTTCTCAATCCGTAAATCAAGTCTGTTGCTCAGGGCGAGATCGATGGCTGCGGCATAGGGCAGTTCAAGTGGCCCTGCCTGTTGCGGGTCCGGCGGTTCAAGCCGGATCGGTGCGTCGGCGGTTGTCGGCGCGGGGGCCGGAACGAGTGTGAACAGCGTTGTCAGGCGTTTTTTGAGATCCGCTTCCAGGCGGTTGAATTCTTCGCGGTCGAGGGTCACTAGGGCATCGGTCGGCAGGCCGAGCTGGATTTTAAACCCGTCGAGAATCCGCTCCCGCGACTGCCGCGCCGCGACCCAGCGATCGCGGGCGCTGAGTTCGTTCTGAATTGACTGGTCGACCTGAATCTGCGGCAGTTTTCCGGCTTCCGCCAGGCGCACGGCGCGCCGTGACGAAGTGATCAGTCCGCGGTAGTTTTCTTCCTGATTCCGCAGCAAATCCTCCGCCTGCAACGCCTGCAGGTAACTGTCGACAAGATCGACGGCGAACTTTTTCTTATAGCGCTCGAAATCCCGGACCGCATACAGCATGTTCCGTTCCGCCTGGGTCAGCGGTTCGGCGACAATATGACGGCCCGCCCCGCGCAGCAGGGGAACAGTGATGGACGCATCGCCGTACAAGCCGCTGGAAAACTCACGCCCCGGCTGCAGCATGCGGATCAGGTCCCAACCGATCTGTGTGGTCAGGCTGACACCGCTGGCGAACAGTTTGGTCAGACCGCCGGACAGCGTGCCGGAGCTGCCCTCGACGCGGGAACCGCTTTCGCCGGAACTGCGGTCCTGCGCGTACTCGCCGCTGAGGGCTCCGGCCGGCTGGCCGCGGAAGGTTTCGCGTTCCAGATCGAGCGTCAGGGCGCTGCGGAACAGTTCTTCCTTGCGGTTCTGATATTCGCGGCTGTTGAGCGCCGCCACCTGCAGGGCTTCAGCCAGGGAGAGAGAGATTTCTTCAGCCTGTCCGGCTGGAAGCGGCGGGAACGGGGCTGTCGGCTCCGGCCAGTGGGGAATGGCCGGCAGATGGCCGCTGCCCAGCGACGCCGGGCCGGCCTGCGGCAGATTTTGTCCGATCAGCAGCCGGGTGCGCAGGATCGCGGACGGCCGGTCGATGCTGAAAGGCTCCGTCTGTCCCAAAGCCTCGGCCTGCTTGGTCGCAATAATCTGCTGAACGTTTTTTTCGGTTTCCTGGCGGTAGTGCGTTGCACTGCAACCGGCAACCGAAATCAGAATTGCCGCGGTCAGACATAAATTGCGGATGAATAGCCTTGCCATATCCCCCTGCCGTATCAGGCTGAAAATCGAGGTGTTACGCTTCCGGGATCAGGGGTAAAGGTTTTTTATCCCCCGAGGGCGTTTCTCAAAGCTTAATTATATCCATAAATTGAAAAAATCATAAAAATTGTTTTAAGAACATCCTGGTGAAAAGTCGAGAATTGCATTGTAAAGAACTGTTAAGACCGGGCTCGATCACTGCGCGGTTAACGGATCATGATTTTTTGCCGACGACCAGAAAATGTTTGCTCAGTTCTGCGCAGCTTCTCAAGTTTCTGAAGCCGGCCGTCCGGAGTTGCTTTGCGACCGCTTCCGGCGTCCATCTGATGGCCACGGGAGGGCCCTGGGGCATGTCCCGTTTTTTCCAGTCGATGATGAAGATCTCGCCATTCGTTTTCAATAACCGGTAAGCTTCCCGCAGCATCAGCAATTGATCCTCCAACTCGTGATGCAGGTTGATCATGAATACCAGATCGGCAATCCCACCGGCGAGCGGAATTGCCGATTCTTGATTTTTGACCGGGATGATATACGGATGCTGTGGAGAGACGTTCTCCTCCATCCATTTGATCATGTCGGGTGACAGGTCGCAGGCATAAGTGGTGGCAGCGTTGCATTGGCGGTGGAATGCAACGCTGAAAAACCCCGTTCCTGCACCGATTTCAAGCAATACGTCGGGGCGTTGGCCGGACAGCCTGGCGCAGACGAAAGCAGGAGGAATATCGAGCAGGCGTCGGGGGTCGTTGAGGCGGTGTAACTTCTTCGGGTCGAATTTTTTCCCGGGCATGTTGTCTCGTTGCAAAGGTACCGATAGTTGCCGTATCGACGGCCCGCCGGTCCGGATCTGCGGGATCACGCCGGCAGCTTATTCTCGCATATCGGCAGACAAAAGGATATAGGCCCTGCCGGGACGCCGGATTCGCGGAATCCACAAAAAAGAACCCCGACGGCAAGCTTTCTGCTAAACTTTCGTATTTCGAAAGGGGCTGAATTCAGTCAAGAGATCGGGAATCGTGCTGCTGTGCATGGGAGTGCTTGGTTAGCGGCGGGCCGGCGCCATATTGTCAGGCCCGGGTCCCCGATCCCTGTGTCGCCGGGGTCGCCAGATTGCCGGGCGGAGCCGGTGGCGCGGCGCGGCTTGTTTGCGGTGGATTAGGTGCGCCCCCCTCGCGCCGGGAGGAGAAATGAAGCTCGACGGTCACGGATATTTTCTGTAACGCCGGTTTTTTTGCTATGATGCCGGTGTCTTTGCCGAATGATTTTCGGCATCACTGAGCCTGTTATGGTTGGATAAATGACGATAGAGCGCGGACCGATCAGAAAAAAGAAGCGTCTCAAGGTGCGTTTCGGCGGCGATTATCCCAAGCGCGTGGCCTTTACCGGCGACGCTTCCGAGGGGGGAATGTATATCATCACCGGACAGCCCGAACGTCCCGGCAGCCGGCTGCTGGTTGAAATCAATCTGCCGGACGATCAACAGGTGATTGTCTATGCCCGGGTGCGCTGGGCGAAAAAAGTGCCGCCCAACTTGATTCGGGTCGCCAACAAGGCGGGGATGGGGGTGCAATTCGTCAAATTTGAGGCCGGAGAGCAACAGTTCAAAGACTATCTGGCCGGGTTGAGACATTAGTCCAATATGAACGACTCTTCTCGTGATTCCTTGATGCACCTTCCTGCGGTTTCGCCCGACCTCATCCTGGTCCGCTGGGGTCATGAACGGTGGCAGGTGCGGAATCTTTCCGAACGTCTGCTGGCGTGGCTGAACCTGGATGGAAAAGCCGCGCGCGGCCGCTTCCCGCAGCATCTGTTTCCCTTGGCGGTTCCTGCTTTAACGGATCTGGCCGCAGAAGTTCTGGATTCGGGACAGGACCTTGCCGGTATCAAAATACGCCTTCTGCCGGAAGAACCGGAATTTTTAGCCGATGTTCAGTTTGCCGGCCTGACGGAGGATTATCAGGGCCAGTTGGTGCGGGTTATCCTGCGCCGCGAGTCGCTTGCCAGCAAGCAGGAAATCGGGTTTCGCAATCTTATCGGCACCAGCCCGGCGATGCGGGAAGTGTTCCGCAAGATCCGTCTTTACGCCCCCTCCGACGCAGCGGTTATCATCACCGGCGAAACCGGTACGGGCAAGGAACTGGTCGCGCAGGCGCTGCATGAAGAGAGCGTGCGCCGCGATCAGCCCTTTGCCGCGCTCAATTGCACCGCCATCAGTGAACAGTTGCTCGAATCGGAGTTGTTCGGGCATGAACGCGGCGCTTTCACCGGCGCGGTACGCGAACATCGCGGCTATTTCGAGCGCGCTGACGGCGGCACCCTGTTCCTGGATGAACTCGGCGACATGCCCCTGCACACGCAGAGTAAACTGTTGCGGGTGCTGGAGGACGGCCGGGTCCAGCGGGTCGGGGGAGAGAAAAGCCGTCAGGTGGATGTTCGTTTCATCGGCGCGACCAACGTTCCCCTGGAACAGGCGGTTGCCGGACAGCGCTTTCGCGCCGATCTATATCATCGTCTGGCGGTGTTGCGGATTCACCTGCCGCCTTTGCGCGAGCGGATTGAAGATATTCCGCTGCTGGCCGGCTATTTTCTGCAACAGTTCAGCACGCATTACCATAAGGCGACCAAACGCTTGACGGCGGAAGCGGTTCGCCTGTTGCAATCCTACCTGTGGCCGGGAAATATCCGCGAACTGCGCAACGTCATCGAGCGGGTGGTGGTCGAGTCCGAGACCGAAGCCATCGGCGCCAGAGCGTTTACCGAATGGATTCAGGAGCGGCGGCAATTCTCGGCTGCCGGGGATGCCGTGGAACTCGACGACAATGCCAGGACATTGCCTATCGCCGTTCCTTATCATGGCGGTGCGGGCGAAGACTTTCTCCCTGCGGCGGAGCATATTCGCGGCAAGCGTGCCGAACTGACCGCAGCGATGATCCGTCGCGCCTATCGGGAGGAGCACGGCAACCTGTCCGCCGCGGCAAGAAGGCTCGGTGTCCATCGCGCCACGCTCTATCGTCATCTCAAACGTCTCGGTCTTGACCGCGAGGGACTCGTCTGATCGCTGCGACGTCGCAGTTGTCGCAGCTTTATCGCGCCGGTGTCGCCTGCGACGTCGCGGCCGGTTGAACAACCCCTTCTTGCTTTCCCTTCAATATCTTGAAAAAACAACAGAAATTTGATTTTTATGCGGTTGGCATCCAATTTGATATAGATCTGGGCAGCGAAACGATAAATTCACAACTCAAGGAGATAGATGATGTTCGGATTGCGATTGGTTAATGACATGGATGCGTTACAAAATCAGATGAACCGGTTTTTTTACGGCATGGACCCTTCCGGATCTTATGCTGAGGTCCCTTTCAGGGTGCAGGAAAGAGAACGGGATTACTTGGTTCGGGCCGAGCTGCCCGGCCTGGATGTCGAGAAGCTGGACATCAGCGTACTCGGCCGGCAACTGAAAATAAGCGGCGAATTCATTAGCGCCGGGTTGCCCGAAGATGTGCGCCGGCTCCGTCGTGAACGGCGTCAAGGCGGCTTTGAAAAAATTCTTCATCTCGGTGCCGGGCTGAATGCCGAACAGATTGAGGCCGAGTACCTCAACGGTATTCTGGAAATCAAACTGCCCAAGGTGGAAGCGGCCGTGCCGAAGAAAATTGCCGTCAATATCGGTTAACAGCAAGATAATGAGTGGGAGATAAAAAAATGTCTGATAAGCAAATCATTGAGCAACAAGAACAGGCGGTGGGTCAATGGAACGGCAAGGAGCATGTGCGCTGGCTGTCGCCGCCGGTCGATATCTATGAAGTTGATGACGAACTGGTCGTGCTGGCCGATTTGCCCGGTGTCGAAGAAGCCGGCCTGGACCTGCACTTTTCCCGCGGGGTGTTGACTCTGGAGGCGGTCGCGGAAAACGCCGACAATGAGCGCCGTAACGGCTTTTACCGGCAGTTCAGGCTCTCCGACAGGATCGATGCCGATGCTGGCAACGCCGCCTTGAAAGACGGAGTCCTCACCCTGCGGTTGCCGAAAAGCCCGGAGGCAAAGCCGAAACGGATTGCCGTTCGGACCCTGCATTAGCATTAGGAGTTGGTCGGATGGGACGGAACATGACGAGGAATTGACTGAGTGAGGCCGGGTTTTTGATCGTTTGAGAGCGAATGGCTGCAGCTATTTGGCGCAAAGGATCGGCAGTATGAGCCAATCAGGAAATTTTGCGGTCGATGCCGGCAGGTAAAGTCCGACAGGCTCCTCGGCAGAAGCAAGCCAGGGTCGAAAAAGACCCTGGCTTTTTTCATGCCGGCGGAAATTTTAAAGTTATACTTAAAGTTTGAATTTAAGCAGTTGAAAGAAGGAAAAACATGATCGATCTCAATCGGACCACGCAGAAAGTACAGGAAGCCCTGCAGGCAGCCCAGGCCGAAGCTTTAAGGCTCGGTCACGCGGAAATCGATGGCGAGCATCTGTTCCTGGCTCTGTGCCGGCAGGCGGATGGCCTGGTGCCGCGCTTGCTGGAAAAGATGGATGTCTCCAGCGATAAGCTTGTTGCCGCGCTCGACAAAGAACTGCACGGCCGGGCGCAGGTCGGCGGTCCCGGCGCGGACAGCGGTCACCTCTATGCCAGCCGCCGGTTGAGTCGGCTGTTGTTGCAGGCGGAAAAAGAGGCCAAACAGTTGAAAGACGAGTACGTCAGTGTCGAGCATCTGTTGCTGGCGTTTATCGGCGAAGCGGATCGCACTGCGGTCGGGCGTATTCTGAAAGCCAATCGGGTCGAACGCGAGCGCCTGCTGCAGGTTTTGACCGATGTCCGCGGTCATCAGCGGGTGACCGGCCCGGATCCCGAGTCGACCTATGAAGCCCTGGCGAAATACGGTCGCGACCTGGTTGAGGAAGTTAAAAAGGGCAAGCTGGATCCGGTCATCGGCCGGGACGAAGAAATTCGCCGGGTCATCCGCATCCTGTCCCGCAAAACCAAAAACAACCCGGTCCTGATCGGCGAACCCGGGGTCGGCAAAACCGCGATCGTTGAAGGTTTGGCGCACCGTATCGTGCGCGGCGACGTTCCGGAAGGGCTCAAAGGAAAAACCGTTTATTCCCTGGACATGGGCGCCCTGGTGGCCGGGGCCAAATATCGCGGCGAGTTCGAAGAACGTCTGAAAGCGGTGCTCAAGGAGATCCATGACAGCGAAGGACGGATTCTGCTGTTCATCGACGAGTTGCATACGATTGTCGGGACCGGCAAAAGCGAAGGCGCCATCGACGCTGGAAACATGCTGAAGCCGATGCTCGCCCGGGGCGAACTGCACTGTATCGGCGCGACAACGCTGGACGAATACCGTCAGTATCTGGAAAAAGATCCGGCTCTGGAGCGGCGTTTTCAGCCGGTGCTGGTGGAACCGCCGAATGTCGAGGCGACCATCAGTATCCTGCGGGGACTGAAAGAGCGTTTTGAGGTTTTTCACGGCGTCAGGATTCAGGATAACGCTCTGGTGGCCGCTGCCGAGTTGAGCCATCGTTATATCGCCGACCGGTTTCTGCCGGATAAGGCGATCGACCTGATCGACGAGGCCTGCGCCACGATCCGGACGGAAATCGATTCGATGCCGACGGAACTGGATGCCATGACCCGCCGACTGATGCAGCTGGAAATCGAAGAAGCGGCCCTGAAGAAGGAAAAGGATGCCGCCAGCCGGGAACGCCTTGTGGTGCTGCAGAAGGAATTGGCCGACCTGAAGGAAAAACAGCAGGCGCTGGCGTCGCAGTGGCAACTGGAAAAAGGCGGAATCCGCAATGTTCAGCAACTGCGCGAAGAGATCGAGCAGGTGCGGCTGGATATCGCCGCCGCGGAGCGCAGCTACGATCTCAATCGCGCCGCGGAGTTGAAACATGGACGCCTGCCCGAACTGGAGAAGCAGTTGCGGCGCAAAGAAGAGGAACTGCATCCGGCCGATGAACACGCCAAGATGTTGCGCGAAGAGGTGACCGATGACGAAGTCGCGGAGATCGTCGCCCGCTGGACCGGTATTCCGGTGTCCCGACTGATCGAAAGCGAGCGGGAAAAGCTCCTGAAGCTGGACGATATCCTGCACCGGCGGATTGTCGGTCAGGACGAAGCGGTCCAACGGGTGGCGGACGCCGTTATCCGTGCGCGCTCCGGGATCAAGGACCCGCGCCGGCCGATCGGTTCGTTCATTTTTCTCGGTCCGACCGGTGTCGGTAAAACCGAACTGGCGCGGGCGCTTGCCGAAGCCCTGTTCGACAGCGAAGAGAATATGATCCGCATCGACATGTCCGAATATATGGAAAAACACGCGGTCAGCCGCCTGATCGGCGCGCCTCCCGGTTACGTCGGTTACGAAGAAGGCGGTCAGCTGACGGAAGCGGTACGGCGCCGACCCTACGCAGTCGTTCTGTTCGATGAAATCGAGAAGGCCCATCCGGACGTGTTCAACGTGCTGCTGCAAATACTGGACGACGGCAGGGCCACCGATGCCAAAGGGCGCACGGTCAGTTTCAAGAATGCGGTCATTATCATGACCTCAAATATCGCTTCCCAGGCCCTGATTGAGGGGATTGAGGACGGCCGGATTCCACCGGCGGTGCTGGCCCGGGTCGAACAGGAGTTGAGGCGGAACTTCAGGCCGGAATTCCTCAACCGTGTTGACGATACGGTTATTTTTACCCCGCTGAGCCGCGATCAGATCAAACGGATCGTGCTGCTGCTGGTGGACGAGTTGCGATGCCGCCTGGCCGAACGCAGGCTCAGCCTGGAACTGACCGATGGCGCCTGCGATTATATCGCCGATACCGCCTATGATCCGGTTTACGGGGCGCGCCCATTGAAACGGTTTATTCAGCATGAACTCGAAACCAGGATCGGCAGGGAATTGATATCCGGCGGCCTGGCTGCGGGGGGACATATTGTTGTCGACTATGTCGACGGTGAACTGCGGGTCGATATCGAAGAAAGATAAACGCATGAAAACGAAAAAAGATCTTGCCTATTTGAAAAGAGCAGATATAATATTACCAAAAAGGTAATAATTAATTGACGAACCCCATTTGCGGAGGTGTAATCATGCGGATAGATATCCTTTGTCGCCCCGACCAGCCGGAAAGTTGTCAAGGTACTGTTGAAAACGTGCGTGAGGCACTTGATAAATTGGGCGTTGAGGCTGAGGTTCACCAATTCAGCGATTCGCGTAAAATGATCGATAACCGTATCTACGTGGTGCCGGCACTGATGATTGACGACGAAGTTCGAATCGCCGGACGGATTCCGGGCGTGGACGAGATCGTCGATTTCATTGTCGAACGCCCCCGTTATCTCAGGGATGTGGCCGAAGTCGCCTGATCTTTTTCTGCCCCCGGTGAAAAAACGGCAACGGCCCCTGTACGTTTATGTACAGGGGCCGTTATTTTTTTGATGACAGGGGTCGGGGCGGGCTTTGTCATGCACGTTTCGCAACCAGTTGATTTTTCTTCGCTTACACAGAATCAGGGCTGCTGAACGGCCTTGTTTTCCGGCTGCCCATCTCCGGCGCGGAGGGGCTTCCGTCGCCCGCACGAAAGGCTCCTGTGCCGATGCCGGGAGCCTTTACTTTTGTATGTTTCTGAGGTAGTCTTAATCTACTTTTTTTAAGGAGTGGGTAGATGCCTAAGATTCTTCTGGTTGATGATGTCGATCTTTTTTTGGAGCTGGAGCGCTCATATCTCGAAGGTTGCGATTACGACCTGCTCACGGCCTCTTCGGGAGAGGAAACATTGCAGCGTCTGGACAAGATTTCTCCCGATGTCCTGCTGCTGGATTACTACATGCCGGGGATTAACGGCGACGAGGTCTGTCGTTCTATCCGGCAGAATAAAAATTGGCGCCATCTGCCGATCCTGATGGTGACTGCGGCGGGCAAGCCGGAAGAAGTGAAATGCTGCCTCGAAGCGGGGTGCGACGACTATATCACCAAGCCGGTCAATAAAAACGAGCTGCGGGAAAAAGTTCAACGCCTGCTGGGCCGGGTGCAGCGCCGTACCGCTGAGCGGGTGGCGGTCAAGATGCCGCTGCAGATCCAGGATGGGGACAGGATTCATGTGGCCCGGGCCGAGGATCTGTCGACCACCGGAGCCTATCTCAAATCTCCGGTGCCGCTGGCGGAAAATACGACGGTCGAAATCAAACTGGAAAACGAACAGGGGGTTCCGGTTTCCATTTACGGCAAAATCAAACGCGCCGCCGACATGGAAGAGAACGGCTGCGGGGTCTATTTTATTTACCCGGACCGGGAAAGCAAGAAACTGCTCGATGATCTGGTGCTGACCAAAAGGGCGCAGCAAGCGGCTCGTGAAGGCGTTGACGAAAGGCTCGGCGAGCGGCTCCATGCGCTGGAAAAAGAATGCGCCCGATTACGTCGCGAGCAGGATGGCGCGCTGCGGCGAATCGGCGAACTGGAGCAGGAAAATCTCGACTTCGCCAATCAGCTGGTTCAGGTCGAAGAGGTGAATAACAATCTGACCAACCTCTATATTGCTTCGTCTCGCCTGCATTCCACTCTGGATAGGGTGGAAACTCTTGATATCATTAAGGAAGTTGTTATCAATTTTGTCGGTGCGGAAAAGTTCGCGGTGTTTTTGTTTGATCAGAAACGGCGCAGCCTGCTTTACGAAACCGGTGAGGGGTTCGAAAACGCCGACAATTTTCCTGAAATTCCTCTGGGAGAGGGCGTCCTGGGAGAAACCGCGACCAAGGCGGAAAATTATTTTTTCAGCGGTTCGGTGAGTGAAGGATCGGATGATATTCTGTTCCCGATCGTTGCCATTCCCTTGATTATCCATGGCCAGATGATCGGCGTGCTGGCGATCTACCGTCTCTTCATCCAGAAGGAACAGCTCGAATCGATTGATTACCAGCTCTTTTCCATGCTTGGAGAGCATGCGGCGACGGCGCTGTTCTCTTCGACCTTGTACGGACGTTCCGAACGCAAACGCCAGACCTATCAGGGAGTTGTCGATCTGCTGCTCAAGTAAGCGGCAGCGCCCTGTCCGCTGAGTGCAGCCCGATGATTCCGAGGCATTTTGACGGCCGCCCCACGCCATGCCGGAGGTCGGACCGGCGCATGAACCAAGCCGCAAAGGCGCAACCGCGGCGGCGGACAAAAAGGCCGGAATGAATGGGCGGTATTAAGCTCAGGCCACGAGCAGTAGCCCCTGGGAAATAGCGAACTGCAGCAGCTCGATACCGTTGCGGCGATCGGGCCCGGGCAGCAAATCGTTTCCCTGAGCCCCCTTTCGGGCCCGCTGCAGGAGCCGGGCGAAATCCGGGTCCAACTCCTCGATGATGACCTCGCCGGTCGCTCTGAAAAAAACATATTCCGTCGGCTCCGGTTCCAGTTCCCGGGCAATAATCTCCAGCGGTTCGCCGCCCAGCGCTTCCAGGGCGTCAAGCGGGTAATGGAAGTCCTGCAGGCAGACTGCCGGGTTCAACCGCCAGTGCGTACGCAACGCCGTCGTTGCCGCAGGCGGTGCGGCCGCGGGCCGGCATTCCGCCGCCAATAGCATTTCGGCATGGCAATAGTGGTAATGAAGCAGGTCCAGGGCCGCAGGGATCAGGTGCGCTTTATGCCTGTCGTTCAATTGGGCGACGATAAACTCGCGTTGCCGGACGATAATTGCCTCGGGCACCCAGTTTTCGGCTGCCGGCAAGGTTGCGACGGGAACGTTTTTGTTCTCTTCGAGCCAGGAGAAAAAACGGGCGAGGAAAGCCTGCGGCGACAGGTCCAGGGCCGAACAGAACTGAAGAAAAAAACCGACGGCCCGGCCGCGGTTGTAAAAGATGTCGGTGGCCGCGGCGAGGCGACGGCTGCGCTGCATGTCTTGCGCTGAATAGCCGGCATTTTCGGTGACCAGATAGGGCGGCTGTTGTTCGCCGCGAAGCTTGAATTCCGCACTTTTCGCGTGGAGTTCGGTGCCCGGCAGCACGGCCAGGGGGAAAATATCGATCTGGTTCGGCTGTTGATAGAGGGCGAAATCGAGACTTTCGGCAAAGCCGGCATGACTGTCTCCCGGCAGGCCGTAAATCAGATCGAGCCCGAACGTCACCCCGGCCGCGGATAACCGGGCCAGCTTCTTCTGTGCCGAAACTTTGTCGAAGCGGCGATGGAGCGGGAGCAGAACCGCCGCATCGGCCGACTGCAGGCCGATCTGCACCGAACATGACAGCCGGGACAGCAGATCGATGGTTTCATGGTCCAGCAGTTCGACCTTGGCTTCGATGTGATAATGGATTTCCGGCGCTGTCGCGAGCAGCAGTTCGAGCAGTTGCCGGCCCCGCTCCGGCGGGGCGTTGAAGGTGGAATCCAATACCCAGACCTGGGTCACCTGTTTGCTGCTGAACAGGGTCAATTCCCGGCGTATGCGTTCGACCGGCAGGGGGCGGACGCCGCTCTGACCTTTCGCGTCATAACAGAAGGCGCAGTTGAAATGGCAGCCGCGCGCCACCTCCCACAGCACTCCGCAGCCCGCTTCCAGGGGGATGTCTCCGTGCAGCCAGGGCGAGGGCAGTTCGTCGAGATTGGGGCACCAGGCTGCTTCGGGTAACTGCCCTTCCGGTTCTCGCGCCAGGAGCAGCCCCTCGATTCCGGCCGGCGATTGACCGCCGGTGATGCGGCTTACGAGTTCGCCGAAGGGCTTCTCTCCCTCTCCGCGGATAACCGCGTTCAACGCGCCTGCCGCCAGAACGCCGTGCGGATCGGCGCTGGCCTCGGGGCCGCCGGCGACGAGAAAGATTCCCGGCTGCCGTTGTCTTAAGCCGGTCGTTAGGCGCAGGATTTGGTTACGATTCCAGACATACAGGGGAAAGGCGATCAGGTCGGGACGGGTCTGCAGCAGCCGGTCAATGATTTCCACATCATCCTGCTCGGGGAACAGGTCGAGCAGCTTTGTCCGGGCGCGGAAATAATGCGGCAGAGCCGCTCGCAGGCAGCCGGCGGCCAGCGGAACCGCCTGCGACGATGCCCGGACATGAGAGGTGGCGATAATGATCCGCATCGATTCGAATCCTTCCTGAATCAGCGGCTGGCGCGATGGATATGGATATCAATCATTGTCATGTCCAAGCCCCGGCATTTTTTCCCGACGCTCATCCTCTGCTTCAGCTTTCTTTCTTCAGGCTGACTTTGATCCGTGGTTTTCCGCCGCTGGTGTCGACGCTGAATTCCACCGGCTTGTCGCCGTAACGGGTGCGGATTTTTTCCCGCTGGGCGGCCAGGAAAACTTCAACCGAGTCGGCGCTTGGGGCGTCGCCTCCGAGACCCAGAGCTTTTCTGGCGGCGCGAAGCTCCTGCTGCAATCGGTCGGCTTCCTCTTTGGGAGACGGTGGTTCCGGTGCGGGAAGCGGCTTTGACGGCGGTTGGATTTTGCTGGTATGACGGTGATATTTACCTTCCTCGATGAGGCGCAGAATACGGTCCCAATATTGGCCGTAAGACATGAAGCGCGACGCCAGCCCCTGGTAGCGGAATTTCAGATCGGTCCAGACGATGTGGCGGTTGGTGAAGTGCCGCAGGCGACGGGCCAGATCTTTACGGTCATTGTACGGTTCGCGCCGTTCGATCCCGGCGAAATACTGCTCGTAGCGGATTTCCAGCTCTTTCAATTGCTGCTGAATTTCATCCAGTTCTTTTGCAATCATCCGTTTTTCGTCCATGCGGGACAGCCTCCACAGGCGGAACTATACGTCAGCGGAAAAGGAATGTAAACGGCAGCGGGATTATATCCTGAATCAGTGGGCGGTGCGACGACTATAAATGTCTGCGTCATCGCTGCGGCTAAGCCGGCAAAAAATGACCGCCGAAGCTTTACGGGTGCGATTTTCATTTTTCAAAAGCTGATCCACAACAAACCCCTGTCCTGCTTTCCCGCCGCCCGTTCCGTGATTCGGGTATGCTATATTTCCGGGGGATAATCGTTGACTTGACGACCGGCCTTTCGAGATAATCATATGATTTTCTTTCGGTCGAAACAATTCGTCGACATAACGGCATAAAAAGGGGAAGTACCTATGAATAAAGGATTGGCCGCGGTCGTTCTGGCCGCCGGAAAAGGCACAAGGATGAAGTCGGCACGACCTAAGGTTCTGCATCCGATCTGCGGTGAAGCCATGCTTTACTATCCGCTCGAAGCGGCACGGCAGGCGGGGTTCAAACAGCTGAAAATCGTCGTCGGACACGGTGCCGCCCAAGTGAAAGAACAGTTCGCCGCTGCGGAGTTGACCTGGGTCGAGCAGACCGATCAACTGGGAACCGGCCATGCTTTGATGTGCGCCGTCGATTCGCTGCGCGGTTATGCGGGACCGTTGTTGCTGCTCTGCGGCGATGTGCCTCTGCTCAAGCCGGAAACCCTGCGGCAGTTGCAGAATTACCATGACCACCAGAAAGCAACGGTCACCGTGCTGACGGCCCGGATGGCGAACCCGCAAGGCTACGGCCGGGTGATTCGCGACGGCGAACAGGTGCTGGAGATCGTCGAGGAGAAGGATGCCGACGAGGAACAACGGCAGGTGACGGAAATCAATGCCGGAATCTATATTTTCGATGCGGCCTTTGTTTTTTCCGCGCTGAAAGGTCTGAATAAAAATAACGCCCAGAAAGAATACTATCTGACCGATGTCGTTGCCGCGGCCGTTGCCGCGGGGCACCGGACCAGGGCTCTGTGCGTCGACGACCCGACCGAGGTCATGGGCATCAACGATCGCTGCCAGCTGGCCGAGGCCGAGGTGCTGATGCGCTGGAAAATCAATGCCGATCTGATGTTCGGCGGGGTGTCGATGATCGATCCGACCACGGTCTATGTCGACAACGGCGTTGAACTGGGCATGGATACCCTGATTCACCCCAATGTCCAACTGCGGGGAAAGACCCGGATCGGCAAAAACTGTATTATTGAAAGCGGCGTCGTGGTCGTCGATTCGGAGGTGGCCGACGGGGTTCATCTGAAAGCCGGGTCGGCGATCGAGGAAGCGCGGATCGGCCCCGAATGCAAAATCGGCCCCATGGCGCATCTGCGCCCCGGCACCGTCCTGGCGGGGAAAAATAAAATCGGCAATTACGTTGAAACCAAAAAAGCGCTGCTGGGAGAAGGCTCTCAGGCCAGCCACCTGACCTACATCGGCGATGCGGAAGTCGGCAGGAACGTCAACTTCGGTTGCGGCACGATTACCTGCAATTACGACGGCGTCAACAAGCACAAGACAATTGTCGAAGATGATGTCTTCGTCGGCAGCGATACCCAGTTCGTGGCCCCGGTGACCATCGGCCGCAACAGCCTGATTGCCGCCGGTTCGACCATCACCAAGAACGTGCCGCCCGACGCCCTGGCCCTGTCGCGGAGCGAGCAGAAGGTGATAGACGGCTGGCGCTTGCGTAAACAGAAAAAATCCTGATCGGAGTTCAACGGGGGAAATATGTGTGGAATAGTCGGATACATCGGTCAACAGGAAGCTTCACCCATCATTATTGACGGCCTGCGGCGGCTGGAATATCGCGGTTACGATTCGGCCGGCATCTGTACTCTCAACGGCGGTGAGCCGCAGATCCGCCGCGCTGAAGGCAAACTCATCAACCTGGAGCATATCCTCGGCGAACAGCCGGCGACCGGCAGCCGGGGAATCGGTCATACGCGTTGGGCGACCCACGGCAGGCCGTCCGAAACCAACGCCCATCCCCATGAGGCCAGCGGTATCGTGGTGGTGCATAACGGAATCATCGAAAATTACCTGAAGCTCAAAGAGCGGCTTTCGGCTTCCGGACACGAGTTTAAATCGGAAACCGACACGGAGATCATCGCCCATCTGGTCGAGGATCACTATCGTGGTTGCGGTGACTTTGAACAAGCGGTGCGCAGCGCGCTCGCCGAGGCGGAAGGCGCTTACGCCGTAGCTATTCTGTGTCGCGACGAGCCGGACAAATTGATTGCCGCCAAGCAGGGCGCGCCGTTGGTGGTCGGCCAGGGCGACGGTGAATTCTTTGTCGCTTCCGACATTCCGGCCCTGTTGTCCCACACGCGGGAGATGATCTTTCTCGAAGACGGCGAATTGGCGATCTTCACTCCGACAGCGATGCGCATTACCGATCTTGCCGGACAGTCGCTCAGCAAACAGAGCAAAACGATCACCTGGAGTCCGCTGATGGCGGAAAAGGGCGGCTATAAACATTTCATGCTCAAGGAAATTTACGAGCAGCCGCGGGCTCTGGCCGATACCATTGCCGGCCGCCTCCGGGGGGACGAAGGAGATATCTACCTGGAAGATCTGAATATCGCCGACGAACGCCTGGCCGAGTTGGAGAAGGTTTTCATTATCGCCTGCGGCACGTCGTGGCATGCCGGGCTGGTGGGCAAGTTCTATCTTGAGAAACTGGCCCGGATTCCGGTCGAAATCGATATCGCCAGTGAGTTCCGCTACCGCGACCCGATTGTCGGCGCAAACACCCTGACGGTTCTGATCAGCCAGAGTGGAGAGACCGCCGACACCCTGGCCGGACTGCGCGAGGCCAAAGCAAAAGGCGGTCAGGCGGTGTGCATCTGCAATGTCGTCGATTCTTCCATCGCCCGGGAAAGCGACGGGGTGATCTACACCCACGCCGGGCCGGAGATCGGGGTGGCTTCGACCAAGGCCTTCACCACCCAGTTGATGGCTCTTTATCTGTTGGCGATCAAACTGGGCCGGGTGCGCGGCCGTTTGTCCGCCGAGGATTGCCGCAGCCAAGTGGAAGCATTACTGGCCCTGCCGCGGCAGATGGAAAAAACCCTCGAACTCGACCGCGACATCGAAGCCGTCGCGCGCGACTACATGAATGCCCGCGACTTCCTCTACCTAGGTCGCGGCAATCAGTATCCGATCGCTCTGGAAGGGGCGCTCAAGCTGAAGGAGATCTCCTACATTCACGCGGAAGGTTATCCCGCCGGCGAAATGAAGCACGGCCCGATCGCCCTGATCGACGAAAACCTGCCGGTCGTGGTGCTGGTGCCGCGCAACGCCACCTATGACAAGGTTGTCTCCAATATAGAAGAGGTCTGCGCCCGGGGCGGTCGAGTCATTGCCGTGGCCGGCGGCGAAGAGGCCGAATTGCGGGACAAGGTTTCGGCTTTGATTCAAGTGCCTGAAACCACGGATGACCTGATGCCGATCCTGACCTCGATCCCGATGCAACTGTTGGCCTACCATGTTGCCGTGCTCAAGGGAACCGATGTCGACCAGCCCAGGAACCTGGCCAAAAGTGTTACGGTGGAGTAGGGAAACGGCCTGGTCCTGCTTGTGTTGTAAACTGACAATAAAGAATCATCTTTACAAAAAAGAATCATACCAGACAAAAAGCCATCATACTTTTGAGCGCTCTGATGTATGCTGATCACAACCTGCATACGTGGAGCGCTCTATCTATGAAAGATTACCTAACTCCCCAGACGAAATTATTTCTGACCTTTTAGCACCGGCCATTCTCAAACGTTTGACGAAGGAAAAGCGCGGATAAGGGTTCGGAAAATTTTACAAGCCTTTCCTTACCGTCCAAGATGTCCCAAGTAAGGGTCGTGTTCATAGGCGACCATCCATAACACATGGTCGGATCGTCCACCTCCTTTCTGACTTAGAACTTGCCGCGTTTATTCTTTTCGATTGGCATCAATCAGTCATAGATATCAGGGAACGCCGGAAACTCTATTTTTCAACTGTCTACTTGACGGGGAAGCTTACGATTCCGTCTCTCCGAAACTCGCAGGGCATTATTGCGAAAAACCAACCATCTATTATGATCCAAACTCACGCCACCCCTAACTCAATCGTCTGAATGAGTGATTAGCAAAAATGGCAAGTTGTGGTAACCGGTTGATCGGATGGTATCGACCCCACTAAATCTAAATTTCCTATTTATGAAAATCGGTCAATCTGGAGGAGTTTTACTTTGCAGAAATGATTTGTTGATTTTTGAATGGTGATCAACTGTAATACTTTTCTGTGTTGTCAGCAATTTTTAGCCAACCGTTACCTGAAAATTATTTACGAGAAAATAAAGGATCAATAATGACACTTATCGCTAATACATCTAATCCTCCTTACTATGCCGTAATTTTTACATCGGTACGAACAGAAGGTGATAACGGTTACGGTCAAATGGCTGAAAAAATGGTTGAGTTAGCCTCAAAGCAGCCAGGATTTTTAGGTGTCGAGTCGGCAAGGGAAGATATTGGAATAACCGTTTCCTACTGGTCTGATCTTGAATCGATCAAACAATGGAAGGAAAATATTGAACATCAGGATGCTCAAGCGTTGGGCCACGAAAAATGGTATTCATCATTCAAGACTAGAATATCAAAGGTTGAGCGTGATTACGGTCTCTAAAAAAACTAAGTTTCAAGGTAAATGCTCCTGCTTGCCAGCGGCGATCCTTTTTTCAAAAATAAGCGGTTCAGGTCCGTCGTTTTAGCCCGTTCTTAGGGCAAAAAGTTGCGGGAGGACATTTGATAACGCCGGAATCAGTAGATAGCTCAGCTTAACCGCCTGAAATCACAGCCTGCCAGGTGACGCCTTTTGCAGAAATCCTGTCATAGATCAGTGGCCTGCCGCAATTGATTGCTTTCAGGCAGTTAGCAGCTCCCTCAAAATCCGGTCAAAAGTCGGCGACTTCTGAAAGCTGCCTATTCATAGCCTCAATGCACCCGTCGCCCAATACCGAATTCGACCTGAAAAGCAGAGGCTTTTACTCGCGGAACAATTTTCCGCTGATTTTTTTCAAGTTCCACAATCCCATACCGAGCCATAGTATTCAGCGTCCGTGAAAGGTTGCTGGATGATCTCCCAGTCAACTCTTCCAGTTCCTTTAGCGATTGAGGATGGTTTTCCATGATGAGCTGGAGAAGCTTCTGGTTCTCGCTGTTGAGGGCTTGAGCCATGGATTGAAGCGATTCGAACCAAATTTTTGGCTCATCGATGCGGGGGACGTACTTGCCCTGAGCAATCGCGATGGTCCGATGTTTATAGTCTTCTTTGGACATGATTCCGATTTTTACAACGTTTTCAGGCATGACCTTCTCCTAAATATGTTTCTATTGCTGCCCAGAAATCTTCAATGAGCTGCCCCGCAGATTCGAATTCGTATTCAGCAACCTTTTCAAGCCGATGCTCGTGATCCCAGGTTATTTTTCTCGCCCCAAATCGCTTTCTTTTGGGCTTAATACCGTGCGCATTATCAAAACCGATAACCCGACGATTGTGTTTGTCGTGAGGAGTTAGGCTGTAGCTGATACCATGAGGAATCTGAGGACTTGGTTCCACTTGATGGGCCTCAAACTTTATCCAGTGGCCCTTTTCAAGGGGATAGATTTCCCCCATCCAGATTCAGCAGATTTTCCAGGTCGTAAGTATTCACCAAGACCCTTTCTTTGTTATCATCTGGTGATAACCAGAGCGCCCTTCTCACTCTGCCCAAAATAAAAATCTCCAGACAGCATCTTTGGTAGCCGGTAAAAGAAGGTTTTCAAAAAGCGGATTTTGCAAGTTGTGCAAATCGGCTGATCAAGTGGCAGAGACCCTGCCAAATCTAAATTTTCTATTTTTGACAAAAGGTGCCAGAATGAATTAAATAGATTTTAGGATTGTCAGGTAATTTATTCGTTCCATTGACTGAGCTTTACGATGCCGATACCAGTATTTTTTCTCCTCCTCCTGCTTTTGCAGATAATTTTTTTGCCGGGTCTTCTGACCCAGGGCGGGAAGGTATCCAATCCACACAGGACAATTGTTGTTGGTGGAAATCACAGCCTGCCTCCCTTTGAGTATCTAGATGAAAACAGTGAGCCTGCCGGCTATAACGTTGCGTTGACTCAAGCGTTAGCCACGGAAATGGGGGTTGATGTTGAGTGCCTGCTTGGAGAGCAAGCCCAGATTCGCAAAGACTTAATAAGCGGTCGGATCGATATTCTGCTAGGAATGATGGAAGCAGAGGCTGAAAAAGAGGGGCTGCTGTTTACTCCCCATACTCAGGTGCGACAGAAGGTTTTTTCTCATCGAAACAACCTTGTGAAGGTGTCATCGCTGGAACAATTGCAGGGGAAAAACATCGTCGTTAAGCGAAACGGCACCATGCACAGGGTTTTGCTTAACAACAAAATTGCGGCCGAACTGGTTTTGGTCAACACCCATGCAGATGCGCTTCGGCAGGTTGCCCTGGGGAACTGCGATTATGCCCTGATCGCTAACCGGTCCAGCCTTTATTTGAATCGCCACGTTCAGTATCTGGAAAAGGAGCTGGGCGAGGATAGCATCGTCCAGGCAGGCGAGCTGCTGC
Organism: Geopsychrobacteraceae bacterium; assembly: GCA_963676555.2. GTDB lineage: Bacteria > Desulfobacterota > Desulfuromonadia > Desulfuromonadales > Geopsychrobacteraceae > BM522. The sequence goes on along the minus strand of CAXXGL010000017.1, from coordinate 58,446 downwards.
CGGTATTGCGTTATGGCTATGTTGCGACAAAAGAGAAACAGAACCTGATTGAGAATTTCAGAGTCAACCTCCTGAATCTGAAAAATAACGGCCTGCAGCGGGAAATCCACGATCGTTGGCTCGGTTCCGCCGAAGCAAAAGGGATAAACGAAAAACCGCGGCGAACACAGATTGGTGAATTGATTTTCAGCCCGTTGATTCTTGCCGTATGCACAGTCGTCTTCTGGAATCGCTCCCTTAAACAGGAAGTCGAGTGTCGCTCAACCAAGTTGGCACTACAGCAACAACAGTTGCTTCAAGCCGACAAAATGGCGTCATTGGGAACGCTTGTCTCCGGGGTTGCGCATGAAATCAACAACCCGACGGGGCTGATCCTTTACAACCTGTCGGTGTTGGAGAAAATCTACCAGACAGCGGAATCGACTCTGGAGCAACGTTATCAGGAAGAGGGCGATTTTTTTATCGGTGGCCTGAAGTACTCAATGCTTCGGGAAGAATCTGCTGAAGTCTTCTGCGAGTTGAAGGACGGGGCAACACGGATCAAACAGATCGTCGATGATCTGAAAGATTTTGCCCGCAAGGATAGCCTCGAACTTGAAGAATTTGTCAATCTGAACAAGGTTGCCGAGGCTGCCGCAAGGCTGGTGAAAAGTTCGTTGAAAAAGACCACCTGCAACATAGAGACATCGTACAGTGCCAGCCTGCCTGAATTCATCGGCAACAGCCATCGGATCGAGCAGGTCGTCATCAATCTATTGCTCAATGCCTGTCAAGCCCTCACCAGCCATGAGCAGGTCATCTCCATGCGCACCTTTGTCGATTCGAAGCAACAAGAACTGGTCCTAGAGGTGCAGGATGAGGGAGTGGGGATCGCCGCAGACCAGCTCGACAAGTTGACCGACCCTTTCTACACGACCAAGCGCGAGCAAGGTGGCACAGGTCTGGGCCTGTCTGTTTCCGCGGGCATAATTGCCGAGCACAAAGGTCGTATGGTTTTTGACTCCGAGCCGGGAGTGGGTACCAAGGTCTCAATCTATTTACCGATTCAAGAGGAAGCATAAAATCATGACGGAATCCCTTTATCCTGCATTCAGTGTCCTGCTGATCGATGACGAAAACTCCTGGCTTCGCACCATGACGATGACCCTGTCGATGGATGGCGGCATTACCAATGTCATCCGCTGTCAGGACAGCCGCCAGGCGCTGAATATTCTGGCCAAGGAAAATGTTGGCCTGGTCCTGCTTGATGTAAATATGCCGCATATTTCCGGAGATAAGCTCTTGCCGCAAATCATCGCCGAGCATCCAGGTGTTACGGTTATTGTGGTCAGCGGTTTGAACCAGATCGATATTGCCGTTACCTGCATGAAAAGCGGCGCCTTCGATTTCTATGTCAAAACCGGAGAGAAGGAACGGCTGTTAAAAGGCGTCCAGCGGGCGATTAAGACGATTGAGCTGGAACGAGAAAATATCGCTATCCGCAGTCGCTTCCTCACCGGAAAGCTCGATCGACCTGAAGCCTTTAGCGACATTGTCACTCAAGACCAGACCATGAGCTCGATCTTCCAATATATCGAGGCGATTGCCGTCAGTTCCCAACCAGTGCTGGTTACCGGAGAAAGTGGCGTCGGAAAAGAGTTGATCGTCAACTCGATTCACGCTTTAAGTGGCCGTAAGGGCCCGTTGCTGACAGTCAATGTCGCCGGTCTGGATGACTCGGTCTTTTCCGATACCCTTTTCGGGCACAGCAGGGGGGCTTTCACCGGAGCGGACAAGGCGCGTAGCGGAATGGTTGAAAAGGCCAGCAACGGCACTTTATTCCTCGACGAGATTGGCGACCTCAGCATCGCCTCGCAGGTTAAATTGCTACGCTTGCTGCAGGAAGGGGAGTATTTCCCGCTGGGCAGTGACCTGCCTAAAAGGATCAATGCCCGGGTCGTCGTTGCCACCCATCAGGACCTGGCCGTCAGTCAGACTGAAGGAAAAATGCGCAAAGACCTCTACTATCGCCTTTGTGGGCATCATGTCCATGTACCGCCGTTGCGCGAGCGCAAAGATGATATCGAGCTGCTGCTGCATCACTTTCTCAAACAGGCTGCCACTGAGTTTGGCAAGAATAAGCCAGCGATTCCCAAAGAACTGCCGGTGTTGTTGGCCAACTATAACTTTCCGGGCAACGTGCGGGAATTAAAAGGGATGGTTTTTGATGCAATGGGGATGCATAAGAGTAAGATGCTCTCGATGGATGCATTCAAGCGCGCCATCGATAAGCAGGTCCCCCCAACCGCTAGGAGTGCTCAGGAAGCTGCTGTGGAAGGGGTTTTTGTCGCCGATTCCCCATTGCCGCAACTGAGCGAGGTCGCTGATCTGTTGGTCCGTGAAGCAATGAAACGCGCCGAGGGAAATCAGTCGTTGGCGGCCAGATTGCTCGGAGTTTCTCAACCCGCCCTGAATAAACGGCTGAAAAAAATGGTTATTTACTAGCCGCTCTCCAATATTTGTTGGAGGTGCGGATTGGTTGATCGTTTGCCGTGACGAGCGATGTTCCAACAGGTTCTTAATCCCCTATAACCTGTTGAACTGCTATAACCCGCCAAGCAGATCTAACTTTCTGGAATAATAAAGAAATCTTGTTGATTTTCATTTTTCCTGACTAGGAGTTATACCACTTTAATCCAACAGGGCGCCTTCTTTCATTCATGAAATCCCTGTGATCTCAGTGGGTTAGTGTCGTGCCTCTGTTTTGGCCCCCCGCTTGCTCTATATCTTCGGCGAAATGATCGGATTCAGGCTGATCCTGACCGGTCAACAACCTGTCACCCTTTGGATGTGGAGCAACCAAGATGGCTAAAGAGCACAGACTGGAACATGATTTGCTCGGCGAGCGAGAAGTTTCCAACGCATGCTACTACGGGGTTCAAACCCTGCGCGCGAAGGAGAACTTCAATTTTACCGGGCAGCCGATATCCTCGACCCCGTCGCTGATCATCGCCCTGGCCTATGTCAAGAAAGCGGCGGCCCTGGCCAACCTCGAGCTGGGGCTGCTGCCGGCCGAAACCGCCGGGGCCATCGGCCAGGCCTGCGACGACATCATCGGCGGCAAGCTGCACGACCAGTTCGTCGTCGACGTCTTCCAGGGCGGCGCCGGCACCTCGACCAACATGAACGCCAACGAAGTCATCGCCAACCGGGCCCTGGAAATCATGGGCCGGGAGAAGGGGGATTACCAGGTCTGCCATCCGAACAACCACGTCAACTGCTCCCAGTCGACCAACGACGCCTACCCGACGGCGTTCCGAATCGCCCTGCACATGGAGCTGAAGGCGCTGCTGGAGAAGATGGAGGTCATCCGGGCGTCGTTTGCCGCCAAAAGCGTCGAGTTCGCCGACATCCTCAAGATGGGCCGGACCCAGTTGCAGGACGCCGTACCGATGACTCTGGGACAGGAGTTCGGAGCCTACGCCACCACCATCGGCGAAGATATCCAGCGGGTTTACGAAGCCCACAACCTGATCCACGAAATCAACATGGGGGCGACCGCCATCGGCACCGGCCTCAACGCACCGCCGGACTATGCCCGCCTGGTGACCCAGCAACTGCGCAACCTGACCGGCATCCCGGTCGAGACCTCGGCCAACCTCGTCGAAGCCACCTGGGATACCGGCGCCTACATGCAGATTTCCGGGGTTCTGAAGCGCTTCGCCGTGAAACTGTCGAAGATCTGCAACGACCTGCGTCTGCTCTCGTCCGGACCGCGTGCGGGACTGAACGAAATCAACCTGCCGAAGATGCAGCCCGGCTCGTCGATCATGCCGGGGAAGGTCAATCCGGTCATCCCCGAAGTCGTCAACCAGGTGGCCTATCAGGTTGCCGGCGGCGATGTGGCCATCACCATGGCCTCGGAGAACGGCCAGTTGGAACTGAACGTGATGGAACCGGTGATCGCCTACAACCTGTTCATGTCGATCAACCTGCTCGGCAAGGCCTGCGTCACGCTGGCGGAGAAATGCGTCGACGGCATCAGCGCCAATCGTGAGACCTGCCGCCGGATGGTGGAGAACAGCATCGGTATCGTCACCGCCCTCAACCCCAGCATCGGCTATGAAAACTCGACGCTCGTGGCGGCTGAGGCGTTGGAGAAGGGCCTGTCCGTTTACGATCTGGTCCTGGAGAAAGGGTTGCTGCCGAAAGAGAAACTGGACGAGATTCTCTCGGCGGAGAACATGATGCACCCGAAATTTATCGCTGCTTGATAGCAGCTGCTTCTAAAGGAGTCGAATTATGAATATCGTATTAGGAATCATCATCATTTTGGCCACCATCTATTTCCTGGTGAAGCAGTATGATACCCGTATGGTGCTGATTGCTGCGGGTTTGCTGATGGCTGGTATCGCATTGGAGCCATTGGCAGTGCTTGACGGTTTTGCCAAGCGAATGACCACCGGCAGCCTGATTCAGGCGATCTGTTCCGTTATGGGTTTCGCCTTTGTCATGAAGGCGACCAAGTGTGACCAGCACTTGATTCAACTGGTTGCCAACGGACTCTCCAAGATTCGCCTGTTCCTTATTCCCTGCGCGACCTTGGCAACCTTTTCCATCAACATGGCGTTGCCGAGTGCGGCAGGAACCGCCGCAGCGGTCGGTGCCATTTTTATTCCGTTGCTCATTTCTGCCGGCGTCCATCCGGCTGTAGCAGCAACAGCAGTGTTTGCCGGTACCTTCGGCAGCATGGTGAACCCGGGGCTTTCGCATAACCCCTTTATCGCCAAACTTGCCGGTGTTGACGTAATGAGTGTTATCGGTGTGCATGCCAAGGCGGATATCATCGCAGGTGTTATCGGAGCGCTTTGCCTGACAGCCGTTGCCTTCTACCTTAAAGAACATAAAGGTTATGTGCCGGAAGATGGCGAACTGGATGCAAAGATCGAAAAAGCCAATCCGGTGTTTGCTATTGTTCCCCTGGTTCCGGTAACAATTCTGGTGCTTGGTGCCAGCGGCTTGGTCCCTGCCCTGAAGATGGGAGTTGCCCAAGCGATGATTATCGGTTGCCTGCTCGCTCTGGCACTGACCAGAACGTCGCCGACTGAAGTGACAACCAAGTTCTTTGACGGCATGGGCTCAGCCTACGGCAACATTATGGGGATCATCATCGCAGCAGCTGTCTTTGTTGGAGGTATGAAATCGATCGGTTTGGTCGGTGCCTTTATCGATTTCCTGACGACAACGCCAAGTATTGCCAAATTGGGCGGCACCTTCGGTCCCTTTATTCTCGGTCTGATCAGTGGTTCCGGCGACGCAGCGGCCTTCGCTTTCAACGAAGCAGTGACGCCGCACGCAGCCCAATTTGGGATGGAAGTTGTCAACATGGGCAGTATTGCTGCTCTGGCAGGCGCCCTGGGGCGCACCATGTCACCATTGGCCGGTGCCGCCATCGTCTGTGCATCGATTGCCAAAGTTAATCCGATGGAATTGGCGAAACGTAATGCTTTGGGAATGTGTGTTGCTGTTGTCGTTACCTTTTTCATCATGTAGAGGACAAAATGAAGTGCCAACAACAACGTTTGGAAGATGATTTTTCTGCCGTATCAAAGTTTGGCCGGCTTAAAAATGGAGGCTTTACCAGACTTGCCTTCAGTGGTGAAGACATGGTATCGCGAGCATGGTTGCAAAAAGTGATGCAGGATGCGGGACTGGACGTCAGTATCGATGCGTTCGGCAATATGCGCGGACAGAGAAGCGGTCTTAATGACCTGCCTCCGGTGATGATCGGTTCTCATTTGGATACGGTGCCTGAAGGCGGTAACTACGATGGTGTTATCGGTGTTTTAGCCGGGCTGGAAGTGGTTCGCACCTTGAATGACCACAACCTGCAAACAAAGCGACCGATCGAAGTGATGAATTTCTCCGCAGAGGAATCAAGTCGTTTCGGTATGGCCACCATGGGCAGCAAAGCTCTCGCCGGAAAACTCGATCTTGGTACCTTGAAAAGACTTGTCGATAAAGATGGGATCTCTCTTTATGAAGCTCTAAAAGAGTGCGGTTATGCGGCAGACGAGATCGCTACTGCGGAAGTTAAGAAAGGCCAAATCCACGCTTTCCTGGAAATGCATATCGAGCAGGGGCCTGTGCTGGAAAGGAAGGGGCTTCCGATCGGCATCGTCACGTCCATTGCGGCTCCGACCCGCTTCAAGGTAAGCATCGAAGGTCGCGCCGACCACTCGGGAAACACACCGATGGATATGCGCAAGGACGCTTTGGCCGGAGCCAGTGAGCTGATTCTTGGAATCGAGCGGATTGCCGGAAAAGAAGCGGGAGAAAAAACAGTCGGCACCGTCGGTTATCAGTATGTAACCCCCGGAGCAATGAACGTTGTGCCCGGAAAGGTCGAGCTGGGGATCGATATTCGCGATGTCAACATGGCCGATAAAGACCAAGCTGTAAAAGCAGTTATTGCACTGATAAAAGAAATCGCCGAGCGCCGTGGACTGGGAATTTCATATCAGCAATTGTGCAATGATGAACCGGTCGCACTGGCCGATAAAGTCATTAACATCCTGAGGAATGCCGCAAAGCAGGCGAATTTGCCGAACCTGATGATGCCGAGTGGGGCAGGACACGATGCCATGAACATGGCACGTCTGACCGACACCGGAATGATCTTTATTCCGAGTATTGGCGGTGTCAGTCATAACATTGCCGAATTGAGCAAAATGGCAGATATCTGTACCGGTACAGATCTGTTATTGCAGGCAACTCTTCAATTGGCCCAGGAGTAATTTTATGAAAGACAGAGTTAAACAATTGGTTAGCGAACGTGCCGACAAACTGATCGCTTGTCGGCGTGACCTGCATCGCCATCCGGAGTCGGGTTGGACTGAGTTCCGAACGGCCTCGATTATTGCGACGGCTCTTTCCGAGTTCGGCTACCAGGTGAAACTTGGTGATCAGGTCGTCTGTCGTGACAGCATGATGGGGGTGCCCTCCGAAGCGGAACTGAAAGCCCATATGGAACGAGCCCTGAGCCAGGGTGCCGACCCCGCACTGATCAAGCAGATGGCGGGAGGTCTGACCGGGGTTGTCGGTGAGCTGAAATGTGGCGACGGGCCGTTACTTGCCTTGCGCTTCGACATCGACGCTAACGACATCAGCGAAGTCGAAGACGAGAAGCATCTGCCCTACCGCGAAGGTTTCAATTCGATCAATTCCAAAGTGATGCATGCCTGCGGTCACGACGGCCACGTGGCAATCGGTTTAGGTGTGGCAGAAATTCTCAGCGAGCTGAAAAGCCAGTTGAAAGGCACCATTCGGCTGATTTTCCAGCCGGGCGAAGAAGGTGTGCGCGGTGCCGGCCCGATGGTCGATGCCGGAGTCCTCAATGGAGTCGATTACATTCTGGGTGGACACATCGGTTTCCAGGCAACCAAGAGTGGTCAGTTCATCTGCAGTACCGATAAGTTTCTCGCCACCACCAAGTTTGATGTCACCTTCACCGGCGTTCCCGCCCATGCCGGCGGTGCGCCGCAGGAAGGACGCAACGCTCTGTTGGCAGCCTCCTGTGCCGCTCTTAACCTGCATGCTATCACCCGGCATGGCCAAGGCGCCTCGCGGATGACCGTCGGCACCATTCAGGCAGGACAAGGTCGCAACGTCATCCCGCCGAACGCGCTGATTAAAGCGGAATCGCGTGGCGAAACTTCCGAAATTGACGATTTCATGTTCACCAGTGCCAAGCAGGTTATCGCCGGTGCGGCGCAGATGTATGGGGTCGATTACGATATTAAACTGATGGGCAAAACCAAGAGCGGGCAGAGCAACGACGAGTTGATGGAACGAGTGAAAAAAGTGGCCCAGCAGATCGATTTTTTCAACCCCGATGAGATTATCGAAAAAGCCGAGATGCGCGGCAGCGAGGACTATTCGCACATGATGACCGTTGTTCAGGAACAGGGCGGGTTAGGAACATACTTCATGATTGGCAGTGATCTAGCGGCAGGCCATCACGATTTCTATTTTGATTTTGACGAAAGCTGTCTGGCTCCTGGTGTCGAGTTGATCGTCAATAGTGCCTTTGATTTGCTTTCATAATTTTTAAAAATGTGAGTTTTTTAAGCCGTCACCTCTTAACCGGGGTGGCGGTTTTTGTATCCACAGGTGTTTCTGGCCGATGGGTTTTGGCTCGATTTTTTTCAAATCTTAGGACTTTAGCTACAAATCTATTCCTCGCCGCAACTGCCTTCGTTCCTTTTCCAAAAGTTCTGCCCAAATATGCTTCCATAACTCCTCAGGAATTATGGAAGCATATATTTCAATAGCCGTAAATTCCGAATACCCGCATTAACTTAACATATTGATAATATTAACCAATTGATATACTTATTGTTTTTAGTTTATATGATGGTTTTGACGTTCCCCCGGTTGAGTGGACACCGGGTTAAGCTACAAGTTTGAAATAGGTCGCCTCATGGTCGGCCGGGCTTTTATAGCCCAGAGTCGAGTGGAGACGTCGTCGATTATAGAATCGCTCGATGTATTCGAAAATACTTTGTCGAGCATGGACGCGGGTTGGGTATTTCTGATGAAATACCAGTTCCTGCTTCAAACTGCCAAAGAAACTTTCGACCGGGGCATTGTCCCAACAATCGCCCTTGCGGCTCATGCTGCAGCGCATGCCGTATGTGATCAGCAGCTTCTGAAAGTCGCCACTGGCGTACTGTGAGCCGCGATCTGAATGAAAGACGACACCTTTCGGTGGCCTGCGCCTTTGCACCGCCATCGTCAACAGTGAATATTTAGGCATCAAAGTCGAACAACAACAGATTGGCAAACTGATCGAATACGGTTTGGCGATCCGTGACAAGGTTAATCTGAGTATTGAAATCAAACATCCGGAACACGGGGTATCCGGACGGGTCAACTTGGTCGAGATCTATGAAGAGACCGACCCGCCACGGGACGTGGTGATCTTCGGAAATGGCCAAGCCGATCGATCCCCCTGCGGCACGGGAACGGGGGCCAAAATGGCTCTGCTCCATGCGCAAAAACGGTTAAAAATCCGCCAGCCTTATCCTTATCAGAGCATTATCGGTACCGAGTTCGTCGGCGAGATTTTTGCGGAAAAACAGATGAGCGACAGGATTGCAATTGTTCCGGCTGTGACCGGCCGAACCCACATCATCGGTTTACAGAAATTCGTTATTGATGATGAGGGCCCTTGCAAATACGGCTTTGGACTTTCGAGGGGCGCATGATTTTAAATTTTAATTAAAAGAGGTCTTCTCTTGTTTTTCCGGTTCGGTTTTTTCAGCAGGTCGAAGAATTAGTTGTCAACCGGGGCGCCTCCGCCGAGTTCATTCAATCTCCGCAAGGAATTTCTAACCCCGGGCGAACGCAACTATTTTTTCCGCCAGGGTCAGGGTCGGATCGACGAAGTTGACGGACCGGTCGAGATGCGGCAACAGCAAGGGGATTTCGGTGCAGCCGGCGATCAAGACGTCAGCTCCGGCGGCCTGCAAACGTCTGACGCAGTCGTTGAAAAGCCCGACGGCTTCCTCCGGGCGGCCGGCTTTGACGGTATAAATGACATCCATGACGTCTTGCTTGAAGCTCTCATCCGTTTGCAGGGTTTCCAGCCCGGCGGCCGTCAGCGCCCGATGATAGATGCCGGACTCGGTTGTACCGCGAGTCGCGAGCAGGCCGATTTTTCGGGCCATCGGGAAAACCGTTTTTATCCGTTCGACCGTTGAGTCGATGATGCTGATAAAAGGTAAACGAACTTTCATCCGCAGATCTTCGATGAAGTAATGGGCGGTGTTGCACGGCATGCAGAGTGCTTCTGCTCCGGCTTTTTCCAGGCGTCGCGCCGATTCAAGCAGAAAGGGAAACGGGTCGTCCCCGGTTCCCAGCAGAAAAGCCGTTCGATCGGGGATCTGGGGGTAATTGTCAATCAGCAGGTGACAATGATCCTGATCGCGCTCTGCCGGTGTCAGCTCGATGACCTTCTGAAACAGGTCCACCGTTGCACTCGGACCCATGCCGCCGATAATGCCGATGATTTTCATTTGAAGACTCCTTTCCGGGTGCAATCCCGGATGTTGCCGCCGCCGGTACTCTTGCCGGCGGCGGCAACGCTTTGCTTCAGCCGGGCGAAAGCATCGTCAGCGGAAGCGGACCCCGCGGCGCCGACACCGAGATGACATCGACAATGCCGCCGCGGTTCAGCCGCGGCAGGATTTTCTGCCGTCGGTTGCCGGCGCAATACCGGTTCAATAAAGCTCTGCTGTCTGTCTTTCCCTGACGCTGAAAAGCCCCCGAATCCGGGGGCTGTGATTCCGGTTTAGCCGGCAATAAACTTGGGGTGCATCATATTTTCAGCCGAGAGGATTTCGTCCAGTTTCTCTTTCGGCAGCAACCCTTTCTCCAGGACCAGATCGTAAACGGACAGGCCCTTCTCCAACGCCTCAGCCGCCACGAGCGTCGAGTTTTCATAGCCGATGCTGGGGTTGAGGGCGGTGACGATACCGATGCTGTTCTCCACCATCCGGCGGCAGGTCTCACGATTGGCGCTGATGCCGTCGACGCATTTCTCCGCCAGCGTGACGCAGGCCTTGCCGAGCAGGTTGATCGACATGAACAGGTTGTAGGCGATCACCGGTTCCATCACGTTCAGTTCCAACTGGCCGTTCTCCGAGGCCATGGTGATGGCCACATCGCCGCCGGCAACCTGATAGGCCACCTGGTTGACGACTTCGGGGATGACCGGATTGACCTTCCCCGGCATGATCGACGAGCCGGGCTGCATCTTCGGCAGGTTGATTTCGTTCAGTCCCGCACGCGGTCCGGACGAGAGCAGACGCAGGTCGTTGCAGATCTTCGACAGTTTCACGGCGAAGCGCTTCAGAACCCCGGAAATCTGCATGTAGGCGCCGGTATCCCAGGTGGCTTCGACGAGGTTGGCCGAGGTCTCGACCGGGATGCCGGTCAGGTTGCGCAGTTGCTGGGTCACCAGGCGGGCATAGTCCGGCGGTGCGTTGAGGCCGGTGCCGATGGCGGTCGCCCCCATGTTGATTTCGTGGATCAGGTTGTGGGCTTCGTAAACCCGCTGGATATCTTCGCCGATGGTGGTGGCGTAGGCTCCGAACTCCTGTCCCAGAGTCATCGGTACGGCGTCCTGCAACTGGGTCCGGCCCATCTTGAGGATGTCGGCGAACTCGACGCTTTTGGCGGCAAACGACGCCCGGATGACCTCCATCTTCTCCAGCAGCGCCTTCAGCTCCATGTGCAGGGCGATTCGGAACGCCGTCGGGTAGGCGTCGTTGGTCGACTGGGAGCAGTTGACGTGGTTGTTCGGATGGCAGACCTGGTAATCCCCCTTCTCCCGGCCCATGATTTCCAGGGCCCGGTTGGCGATGACTTCGTTGGCGTTCATGTTGGTCGAGGTGCCGGCGCCGCCCTGGAAGACGTCGACGACGAACTGGTCGTGCAGCTTGCCGCCGATGATGTCGTCGCAGGCCTGGCCGATGGCCCCGGCGGTTTCGGCCGGCAGCAGCCCCAGCTCGAGGTTGGCCAGGGCCGCCGCTTTCTTGACATAGGCCAGGGCGATGATCAGCGACGGGGTCGAGGATATCGGCTGCCCGGTAAAATTGAAGTTCTCCTTCGCGCGCAGGGTTTGAACCCCGTAGTAGCATGCGTTGGAAACTTCTCGCTCGCCGAGCAGGTCGTGCTCGATTCGTGTTGCTTTGGACATGTTCTTTACTCCTTTAAATGAAAAAACTCGGACACCTGTCATGTTTGGGCTCTGGGCCGTATTGAAACGCCCGGAATCCTTGCGGAATCAGGTGCTCCAGCTAGGCTATAGCAAAGGTGGTACCAAGCCGGAAGAATTAAAATAATCGCTTGAAATGACTGGCGTATTGCAAAATATCGACGGGCGGGACGAACGGGAGGGGGGTATAACTTTAGGGTGAAAAGCGGCCTTTTTTTAAGAAAATATTTGCAATATCAAGTGGTTATGTGTGTTTCTTGCGGTTATAAGCGCTGGACCGGTTATAGGGGCCTGAAGGGCTGTCCGGGCGCGAATAAACGCAACCCCGCGTGGTGGGATGCGGTTATCGTTCCTTTATCTTGCCGCCGCTTTTTTTCAGCCGTTTGCTCAGCGCCGGCTGGGAGATGCCGAGCAGGCGGCAGGCGATCGACTGGTTGCCTTCCGCCCGCTTCATCGCTTCTGCAATCAGCAGATCGCCGACCTCGTGGAGTGCGGGCAACCGCTCGATCCGGGCAAAGGCATTCTCCTCCGAAAGGCATTCTTCGGCCGGCTCCGCAACCTTGCCCAGGTTTTCATCCATCGCCCGCTTGAAAAGTTTCATCGACAACATCATGTCCTGATGAACGCTCATCGCATCGTAGACCATTGCTTTCAATTCGCGGATATTTCCCGGAAACGGGTAGTTGGCCAGCAACACCAGCAGTTCCTTTGGAACCGTCGGCACCTTCTTGCCCAGATCCGCTGCGGCCGTTTTGAGGAAGTGCTGCAGCAGCAGGGGGATATCCTCTTTTCGTTCGCGCAGCTGAGGGATGTGCACATGATGGGTTCGCAGCCGGTAGTAAAGGTCCTTGCGAAATGTGCCGGCCGCGTATTTGGCGGCCAGGTCATGATGCGTCGCTATGACGATGCGAGCCTGCAATCGCTTCGGCTTGTCGGACCCGAGCGGAAGGTACTCCCCTTCCTGGAGAAGGCGCAGCAGCTTGACCTGCGACTCACAGCTCAGATCGCCGATTTCATCCAGGAACAGCGTCCCGTTGGCGGCCTGTTCTATCATTCCGCTGCGGAATGATTCGGCCCCGGTAAACGCCCCGCGGGAATGCCCGAAGAGGGTGTCGGCAAAAACGTTATCGTCCAGCCCGGCGACGTTGACGGAAATCAGCGGTCCGCGACAGCCGCTGAGCTTATGGGCCGCCCTGGCGAACAGTTCTTTGCCCACGCCGCTCTCGCCGGTGATCAGAATCGGCTGGTTGCTGTGCGCGATCGCCTTCATGTATTGAAAAATCGAGCGCATTGTTTTATTGCGCGTGACAATGTCGTAGAGAGCCTCGCGGCGGCCCAGCTCATCAGCCCGGGAGCGCTGATGTGCCTTCCGTTTTTCCCTTTTTGTTTCAAGCGCTTCGATTGCCCGGACCACGCTTTTGGCCAGGCGGTCGGTGGCGACGGGTTTGAACTGGTAATCGAACGCGCCGTTTTTAATGCACTCAATCGCGGTTTCAACCCGGTTCGGTCCATTGATCATGATCACCTCGACCGCGGGGTGGTTTTCGATGATCAGGGGCAGAAGTTTGTCGCCGGAGGGGTTCGACATCGTCATGCTGAGCAACACCAGGCCGACGTTTTCTCCGGCCAGAATTTCCATGAGGTCGCGGCTGTCCCGGCAGTGCAGGAGGTTGTTGATCCGCGCCGAACGTTCCAGCATCAGACTCATGTGGCGCAGGGACGATACTCTGTCATCAACCAGTAAGACACTGAAAGATGGATACAGGGCCTTGGTCATATGGCGAAGTCCTTCTCATTGAAGGCGACGGGATCAGCAAGGGAAACGGTCGCTGTGTTGCTCTGAATCGAGTTAAAATCCAACTTGTCGTCATGCTGCTGAACGATGCTTGCCGGAACCGCAAACGCCGGCTTTTCCCCGCCGGTTTGGCGCTTCAGCGCACGGTTCCGAAACCTGGCTGTATGGATTGGCAGCGCTATCGGAGCGAAGATCGAACTCGTGCTCAGCCCGGCCCGGTTCCGTTTTCCGGCCTCAGTCGGTTGGCGCAGTCCCAACCGGCTTTCACTCCTCCGGCGCCGGCAGCCGCTGTTTTTCACCAGGTCAATCCTGATGTTGAACAAAGCCGGCAATTCAGGCCGGCTGCTTTTTGTGGATAACCGTAACGCCGCCCGGCAATCGGCTTGCCCGCGAGGGCGGTAGCGGTCACGCCCGGCTCTTTGCCCCCGATAAAAAGCGGGAAGGATGTCGCCGACGGCATGACCGCACTTGCCGGTCGACAACGGCTGCGGAATATTGATCTTGCAGCTCATGGTTTCGGCGATCGTCCCATAGAACCGTATTGGCGTTGCGTTGCGCATTCCGGCAATGTCTCCCCTGCGGAACGGGAAGGCCGGAGTGTTCCGGCGTCTCACCATCAAATATCAAAAATCATGAAAAAGGCCGGATGCGAAATCCGGCCTTTTTCCCTCAGAAAACCCGTTTCGATCGACAGCGGACATTGTGATTGCAGTCCGTTAGCGAATGACTTAAACTTTCCACGCTTTTTCGTTATATAAAGAACGGGAGCCGCCCCATGGAAGTACTTAAGCTTTTCTACATTGTTTTAGTGATTTTTCTTGTCAGTTACGGAATCGTCAAACGTTATTATCCTCAAGGCGTCCTTTTGCTGGGCGGCGCAGTGTTCTTTATCGGCGCATGGTTGTTTGCGGATACTTCATCGACAATCATGTCGGAACTGAAGAACAGCAGCTCGACAACCGGTGTTTACTTCCTGGATATCTACTATCATCTTGAACGCTTGTTCAGTTACCGGTTAGGCGGCATCGGCCTCACTGTCATGGCCATCGGCGGCTACTCCTTTTTTCTTTCTTATACCGGAGCGTCCAACGAATTGATATTCTATTCGACCAAGCCTGTTTCCAAAATCAAAAGCCCTTATGTCCTGCTGGGCCTTTTTTATATGATCGGCGCTTTTCTTTCGCTCTTCATCACCTCCGCAGCCAGCCTGGGGCTGTTTTGCATGTTTACCTTCTACCCGATTCTGATCAGCGTCGGCGTCAGTCCGCTTGCCGCGGTCGGCATGATCATCACCACGGAATGCATGGATGTCGGTGTGCTGTCGGTCAATACCCTGAGAGCAGCCGAGGTGGCATCGATCAATGCCGCCAGTTACTTTACCGACCACCAGCTGCCGGTTTTTTTGCCGACGGTCCTGATGGTGGCGATCGCGCATATGCTCTGGCAAAAGCGTATGGATCAGAAGGCGGGGCACGATTATCGGCTCCATCGGATCGATGCCGATAAAATAACGCGTAAGGCTCCGGGGATTTACGCTTTGCTGCCCATTATTCCCTTTCTGCTCATTCTGATATTCGCAAACGCTCATTCAATTATCAAGATCAACATCATCATAGCCATGTTTGTCAGCTTGTCCATAGGCTTGTGTTGTGAAATGCTGAGATATCGTTCCTTTTCCAAGTTTATGCAGGGCCTGGAAGTTTATTTCAAAGGAATGGTCAGCGTATTTCCGGTCGTGACGTTAATCGTCTGCGCCGGGTTTTTCGCCGATGGCCTCATTGCCATCGGAGTTATCGATTATCTGTTTGTTTTTGTCCAGCAAGCCGGCGTCAACACCACCGTCGTTACTGTCGTCATTGCTGTTTTCCTGGCTTTTCTGGCGGCTCTTATCGGCTCCGGGAATGCCGCGTTTTTTCCGATGGCCAACTTAACGCCGGCGCTTTCCGCGAAGTTGGGAATGTCGGCTCTCGACATGATCCTGCCGTTGAATTTTGTCGTCGGTATCGGCCGATCCGTATCGCCGATCGCAGCCGTCGTTATCGCTTGTTGCGATATCGCCCAGGTCAGCCCCACGGATGCGATAAAACGCTCCGCGGTGCCGATGGCGGTTGCTTTTGCCGCGGTTGTTGTGCTTAGTTTTGTTTTTGCCTAGCCGCCTTGCGAAACCACAAAAGAGTCTGATGTTTTAATGGAAGTGGTGGAAAACATAAAGAGCAAGTTTGCCGAAATGACCCCTTTGCAGAAGAAGCTGGGACATTTCGTCATCGACCATCTCGACCAGGTCGCTTTCTTGTCGATCAGCGAGTTGGCCCAGCTCAATAATGTCTCGGATGCCACGGTCTTTAAATTTACCAAGTTGCTCGGTTATGACGGCTACATCGATTTCACCCGCAGCGTTCGTAAAAATCTTCACCACAAGTTTTTGTCCGATCCGGAAGACGAATCCGTCCCCGAACAAACCTTGCCCGAGAAAATTATCGCCAAAGAAATCAACAACCTTGCATCCTTCAGAAAAAACGTTCTGGCGATCGATCTCGACAGCTGTATCCGCCGGCTGGCCGCGGCCGACTACATCAGCGTTATCGGCTTGATGTCGGCCAGTGCGATCGGCCATGTCTATTCGCATATGCTGATGCAGCTTTTTCCGGATGTCACCAATATTTCCACTCTGGACGTTTACGCCTATTCGGCCCTGAACCGGCTGACGGATAAATCCGTCGCGCTTGTTCTGTCGTTTCCCAGATTTCCGATGATCATGGAAGACCTGACCAAATCGATGAAAAAGAAGCATGTTTTTCAGATCGGCATCACCAATTCCCACGCTTCGCCCGTGGCCAAATACGCCGATGTTTTGGTCGCCCCCCCGTGTGAGCTGTCGTCCATTCAGACCTCGATGACGGCCCCTTTGGTTTTCCTGAACATTCTCATTGCCGGGCTCCAGGACGCATATCCCGACAGGTTTTCCGACAAATTGCAGAATTACGACAAGTACTTCACCGACTTTTACAACCTGATGCACAAATTCTAGGGGATTTCGGGGGCCATAAATAAATAAAAAGGAAGGCTTTGGCCTTCCTTTTTATTTTATCGACAGCTGGTGCCCGGATGATGCTTTAAAGAAGCAGGAAGCTGGTAACCAGGATGGTGATGAAGCCCGCGGCCATCGGTACCGCCGAACGTCTGATGGCATCAAAGGGGCTGACCTGGGCGATATCGCAACAAGCGATAACGACGGCCGCGATCGGCGATACCGATCGACCGACGCCGGCGACAAGGTTTAACGGAACGATCATTTTCGTCAGCGAGGTGACCCCGAAGTTTGCAGCGATATTGGGAACCAGCTTGATGATCGAAAGGAACGCCGCATTTCCCGAACCGAGCAGAACGGCGAGAAAAGCAATCACGAAAGCCATCAGGATGGTGACGGCGACGCCGCCGAAGCCGAGTGCGGTAGAGCCGTTAACCAACATTTCGACAGCACCGATCGCGATCAATCCATCGGCAAAAAAACCGGCGCAGACAATCAATGAGACCGCCGGGAAAACCTTCACCATGCCGGCGAAATAGTTTTCCATGACCTCAACGATGGCTTTGAATTTCCGTTTGACGACCAGTTCAAAAAAGATAACGACAAAAGTACTGACGAACATGGCCGTCGGCACACCGATTCTGAGCGCGGAATCCTTACGACCGAAAATCAGGATCAGAATAAAGGGAACCAGCGGCAACAGGGCATAAATGCCGGGTGCTTTCCGCTCGAACGAATCTACCGACGCTTTGTGTTCCGAAGGCACGTAGGAACTTTTTTTGTCCTGATACTTTTGCCAGAAAACGTGGGCAATCGCGACAACCAGAACCGTCGGAATGAAAATCTTGAGCTGATGCCCGGTAAAATAGGTGGCGATATCCACCCCGGCGGCTTCCGACGCCCGCAGGGTATTGGTCGAGAGGACACCCACATCCATACACTCCGTGGTGATGATCATGCCGACCGCAGACAGCGGGCTGACGCCCAGACCGGTCAGGATGGGATAAATCGTCACCATGCACAACAGGCCGAGGCCGACGGCCGAAGTGATAAACAGGGAGAGGAAGGCGCCGATAATGTAGAACAAACCGATCAGCAGATAGGGGTTCCTGATTTTTGAAACCGGTTTGACGGTGTAGTAAACCAGTTCGTTGGAGGCGCCGGTCTCGGAGAGGATATGGGCGAATCCGCCAATCGCCATGATTGTCAGCCCCAGCCCGCCGAGCCGGTAACTGAACAGTTGCTGCAGGTGGAAGAAGATATCGAAAAAAGAACTGCCGGTTGTTTTCCCCTTGCGCATGAAATCAAGGGCGACCAGCGAGCTTTCCCAGTTGAAGAGCATCGCCCCGAGAACCATGACGATGCCGCCGAACAACAGGACGCTTTGCGGATTGTATTTTTTCAACAGGCTGTAAACAATTGCCGAAACGACCGCGATGATGAAGATAAGCTTAATGACAACCATCTGTTTTCTCCTTTTTATTGTTCAAAAAAGCCTCTTAAGACAACTTCCTTCTCACGAACGGCAATTTGCCCTTTGGCGATAACGGTTTCGATGCCCAGATCCTTATCCAGGATCAGCAGGTCCGCATCTTTGTCGACGGCAATGGCCCCTTTTGAGTCCAAATCGAGAGCTTTTGCGACATTGGATGAAAAGAACGGAATGGCGTCCGCCAGGTCGAACCCTTCTTGCTTGACGAGATCAACCAGTTCGGCATGGTTGCATTTGAGTTCACCGATTCCGACCCCCGTGACATTGCCGAGTTCGTCGTAAACGGGAGCGCTGCCCTGTCCATCCGAACTGACGGTGATGCGGGTCGGGTCAAAACCGTCAATGTCAAGGCATTCGCGGATCGCCTGGCTCACTTTGATCCTGCCGTTATCGGGCGTGGCTCTGATGCCGCTGGAAAAATCGATATATCCGCCCATGAGCGCGAAGCGTTTCGCATCTTCCAGCAGGGTTCTGTTCCTGGTCAGGTGAGTCGGCCGGAAATGCTTGATCGGAGTGTCCAGGTTCTCGACAATGTCGAAGATTGTTTGCAGGTTGTCCTTGCCGGCGCCCATGTGGATGGTGACGATACCCGCCTTGCCGCCGATCATGCCGCCCACCCGGACGTCCTGCGCCAGCCGTGCCATCTCTTCACGCGAGAGATTGGAGGAGCGGTGGTCTGAATGCGCGATTTTCACCCCGATCACCCGATCGATGAGAATCATGTCTTTTCTGACGCTGCCGCAGATGGTGACGCTCGGGTATTCATACGAACCGGTCAGCATGTATGCCGTAATCCCTTCATTGTTGAGCGCCGTGGTTTTGGCGTAGAGAGCTTCCAGGTTTCTCGCCGTACCGTCCGTGCCCAGCAATCCCACGGCGGTGGTGATCCCGGCACTGGTGATCTTTGACAGTCCCGCTTCAGGCGTTCTGGTATGGAACCCTCCTTCTCCTCCGCCCCCGATAAAGTGAATATGCTGGTCGATCAGGCCGGGAATGAGAAAACGGCCCGCCGCATCAAGAACTTCGACGGTAAAAGGCAAAGAGGTCGGGTTGATGGAGTCTTCAATGGCAACGATTTTGTCGTTAACGGTTAAAACATCTTTTTTCCCGAGAAATTGCGGCGAATAAAGTTGAGCATTGCGGACAAGTAAGTTCATAAATCCTCCTTGGGAATTTGATTATTTTGTAACAATGAAACTGCACTTGTCGCGATAAGTCAACAAAATATTTTTTATAAAAATATATTTAAAAAAATATTTTTTATTTACCCGTTTTTCTCCACGCTGAAAGGTGTCGGGAGCGGATGAACAGGCTTTTTTTGCAAGGACCGCATTCGGTGGGGCTTGCCGGTACAACCAGGTCGGCGGCAATGTGGGGCTGAACGGAATCTTTGGTCCCCGGCAGATCCGGGGGCTGGGAGCCCGGCCTGGTGAAAGCCGTTTCGGGCCACGCACCAGCCGGATGTAGAGAATGGTTTGTGCCGGGGAGACCTTTTCCGGCCGAGGGGCGTTTGCGGATGGGAGGGATGGGGTCCGGCGTTGGCCCGTTTTTCTTGCCCTGCCGCGTTCCGGTGCCGCTCGGGCGTTTTCCGGGCCGAGCAAATGAGCGGGAGTTTCATGAAATAACAGGCATGAACGTCGGCTTTTCAAATCGCCGGATCGCTGTCGTTCAGCGTTCGGCGGCAGCAAATCTCCGCTAATTTTTCATGCGTAACGATACTTCCCGGTTGGACAGGAGTTGCAACAGCGTTTCCATGGCCGGAGAGGCGACCGGTTTCCAGAGGAAATATTGAGCGATTTCCATTCCGTTGCGGTAAATGTCGTAGTCGGCCTGACCGGTCATCATGACGCGGGTGATCTCCGGATGGCGGTCATTGATCCGGTTCAGCAATTCAATTCCGGTCATATCAGGCATGCCCATGTCGGCCACGACGATCTCGACGGGGTTCCGTCCCAGGATCTCCAGCGCTTCGGCCGCACTGGCGGCGAAAGACAGTTTCCACTCCGACCGTAACGATCTGAGCATGCGCCGCAAGGCGTTTAACACCAAGCGGTCGTCGTCAACAAACAGGATGTTCTGCGGGGACATATTTCCCTCCTTACGGTGCTCTGAAGCAATCCTTCGGCAGACCCGGGAATGCTCCTGGTGGCGCCGGTTGAACTCTGCCGCGAGCCGTCCGGTTTGCGCTGCCCGAACGGCCCGGGCATTAAGGCCGGTTGCCGGCGGGATGCCGGCGAACCGTACCGCAATCCCGCGGGGCCGCCCTGTCGACAGTGCGGGGCAGGCCGCGTTTTAAGCCGCTCGGCACACCAGGGCGCAGGCGGGAAAAAGAAGATTTTTCATGCTCTCATCCCTGGCCGTTGGCCGGCACCCTGATGGTAAAGGCACTGCCCCGTCCGGGCTCGCTGTCGCAAACGATGGTGCCGCCATGCTTGTTGACAACCAGATCGTAAACGATGGCCAGTCCCTGCCCGGTTCCTTTTCCCACGTCCTTGGTGGTGTAGAAGGGTTCGAAAATCCGGTCTTTGGCCTCGACCTCGATGCCGCAGCCGTTGTCACGGACGACCACCTCAATGTTATCCGTGCCGGCGCGTGTCGCAATGACGATCCGTCCCGGTGCGTTGCCGGTCTCGGTCGCTTTAATGGCGTCGGCACTGTTGATGATCAGGTTCAGCAGGATCTGGCTCCAGGAGCCCGGATCGCAGAACAATAGCGGCAAGTCCGGCGCCAGTTGCAGCTCCAGTTCGGAGACGTATTTCCATTCGTTGCGGGTGACGACAACCGCACTTTCGATCAACCGGTTCAGATCCGTCGGGACTTTTTCCGCGGTGCCGGGGTGACTGAACTCTTTCATTGCCGAAACGATGCGGGTGACCTGATCGATCCCTTCCAGGGCTTCGTCCAGTCCTTGCGGTATTTCTTCCCGCAGAAACTCCAGATCGCAGCTTTCGGCCTGCTCTCGCACCTGCCGCTGCCATGCCCGGCTGTGGAGTAATTCAGGCTGTTCGAGCCCGTTGCGGATCGTGTCCAGCAGTATCGTCAGGCTTTGATAGGAGGTTTTGAAGAACGACAGGTTGTTTTGGATATACTGGATCGGGGTATTGATTTCATGCGCCACTCCGGCGGCCAGTTGCCCGACCGCTTCCAGTTTCTGCGCCTGCAACAGTTGCTGCTGCAGGGCTCGCTCCTGGCGGACATCGCGCCAGAGGGCGACATAGTGGGTGATGCGGTTCCGGTCGTTGCGTACCGGCGAGATTGTTGCCTCGACTTCGAAGCGGGAGCCGTCTTTGGCCTGGTTGGTCAGTGAACCGCTCCAAACATTGCCCGCAAGGATTGTTTGCCAGAGGCGTCGATAATGTGCTCCATCATGGGCGGAGCTTTTGAACAACGAGGTCTTTTGCCCCAGCAGTTCCGCGGCCGAATAGCCCGATATGGTTTGCGCCGCCAGATTGGCGAATTGAATTTCCGTCTGGGTATCGGTCACGATCACGCCTTCCGAGGTCTGTTCCAATACTGTCGATTGCAGCTTGCGGGCCGCTTCCGCCCGTTGGCGCTCGGTGACGTCATGCAGAAACACGACCCTGCTGACGGTGCCGTCGCCGGCGGTGTCCGAAGCGTGGTATTCAACCGTCAGGTCGCCTCGCACGGAGGTCAATCTGAATTCACCCGAACGTCGCTGCGGCAGGTGTTCGGCCAGCCGGGCCAGAATATCCCGACGCAAAATGTCGGCCGGTAGGTTGTAGGCGCCGCTCCAGGACTGGAGCAATTGGTCGAACGTCCGGTTGTGTCGTATCAAGCCGGAATCGGGACCGATGACCAGCAGTCCGCCGGGAATGATGTCAAGGATATTCTCGATGAATGTCCGCTGTTGCTCGGCGTCCCGCAGGGTTTGCTTGAGAGTGGAAATATCTTTGGCGCCGGCAACGACGCCGATGGTTTCGCCCTGCTTGTTCTTGACTTGCGCCAGATTGATCGAGACCGGCAGGAGCTTCCCGGCGGCCGTGAGAAAGCTCAGTTCGATGTTGCGCAATTCGGGCTGCCCGGCGGCTCCGGCGGAGCCGGGGGCATTGAAGTAGGTTTCAACGGTGGCGGGCGCTTCGGCGAACAGCCTGCGAACCGGTTTGCCGAGCAGGTCGCTCTCATGATAACCGAGCAGGGAGCAGGTTTCTTTGTTGATGCGGGAGACCTTGAGCTCCCGGTCCACGACCAGCAGGCTGTCGAGAAAGTTTGAAATGACGGAATCGGCTTCCTGCCGGGCCGCCTCCGCCTGCTTGAGGGCGTTTTTCAACTCGGTGATTTCTATCTGGATTCCCTTGACCAGCAGGGGGGTGCCCGTGGCGTCGCGGCTGAAAACCTGGCCGACGGAGCGCACCCAGATCCATTTGCCCGAACGATGCCGCAGCCTGTGATCGGTGATATGGGTTCCCGGGTCTTTCGCCAACAGATGTTTCAGCTCCTTTTGTACCCGCCGCCAATCGTCGGGATGGACAAGCCGGGACCAGTTGGCCGGGGTCAACTCCAGCTCGTCGACATCATAGCCCAGCATGCGGGCCCATTGCTCATTGACTCTGATCCGGCCCGCCGGCATATCCCATACCCAGGTGCCCAGTTCGGCGCCGCTGATGATCAGTTCAATCTCGCTGTTTTTTTCACGCAGCGCTTCCTCCCGTTGCTGCAAGGCGCGGAGATTCTCGTTCAGCGCCTGGTTGCGGGAGGCTGAACGGACCAGTCTCAGGGTGAACGCGACCACGGTTGCCGAAAAGAGCAGCATTGCCACCAGCAGCACCGTCGGCGATGCCCGGCTGTAGAGTTCGTCGGCACTGATGAGTTGATAGATGGAAAACGGGTAACCTTCGACCCGAGTGAAGAAAAGGGCCGGTTGCGGCGGCGGGTCCGACCCCGCGTCGGCAAACAGCTGCATGTCCTGTTGTGACGGGCGGTAGGCCGGTCTGCTCTTTAACCTGACGGCCAGTTCCGCCATGCGCCGGTTCGCGCCGGCAACGAATGCAGGGAAGACGATGTCGTCATGCAGGGTCATCAGGCACTGTACGCCATCCTGCTCATAACCGGGATGGAGCTGGCCGTGCAGTGCCCTGTAATCGACGCTGACGACCAGATAACCCTGGTGAGATCCTCCGTTGACGACCTTGCGGACGATATCGAGCCGCCCCTGGCGGGAGGTGAAGCTGATCCGGTCATGGGCCTGCAACCGGAGGTCTATCTGTGGCGTTCCCCCTTCCGGCCATTCGGTCAGGGTTGCAAGGGAAAGATCGAGCAGGGCAATGCGCTGATAAACGGAAGCGTGCCCGAGATCGATATTGTTGATCCGCTGGGCGAAGAGCTGGCGAATGTTGTCCAGACTGGCTTTAAGGCCGTATTCCATCGACATCCCCAGGGCGCGGCTTTTGAAGAACGCATCCACTTCCTGACTTTCGGCCAGCAACCGGGTGTCGGCCCGGAACCGGTTGAGAAAAAGGCCCAGCCGTTCTCCCCTGGCATCCAGTTCCGTCTGCATTCGCTGTACGGTTTTCTCCTGTCCCTGACGCTGCCAAAAGTAATTCATGCCGAGCAGGACACTCATGAGTCCGATCAGCAGGACCAGTGCCGCAATGAGGGGCAGATGGCTGTTTTTGGTTTTTTGCTTCATCGTCCGGCACCATGGGTTGCGATGAAAGTACCGCGGCCTTTTTTCTTCCTTGGCGAACGCCTGTGCGGGGCCAAATCAGAAAAAGTCGGGATAATAATCGAAGACGGCGGGGTAATATTTTTTCACCAGTTCACGATAGCTCCCGTCGGCTTTCAACGCGGTATAAAAAGCGTTGAACTCGCGGCGCAGTTCCGGGTTGTCCCGGCGGAACCCGACGGCCATGACCTGGGGCTTCGACAGCGGGCCCAGAACCTTGATCCGTCCGGGCCAGCGGCCGATCGCAACCAGCGCATCCGGCACGTCGAGCAGGGTATGATCGGCCTCTCCCTGCATCACGGCCGGCACCATCTCGTTCAGTTTGCCGCTGAAATAAATCGTCGTGTAATCGTCTTCGGCAAAGGGGTAGATACCGGGATCGAGACAGGTGTTCCGCTTGCCGAGCAGCCTGGTGTGCCGCAGCAGTTTTCTGGTTGCCGCGATGTCCTTCTCTTCATCCTCGGGTTTGACGGGGCGCAGCGGTGAGGACGCGTTGCTGACCAGCCAGACCTGGGTGGGAAAGGTGGGAAGCGAATAATCAAGAACCTGCTGCCGCCACGGGAGTACCGTCAAGCCGTTGGCAAGCAGGTCCCCGCGTACCGGTGTCGGGTCCAGCAGGATGGCCTGGTTTCCGTCAGGCCTGACTTTGAATCCGGTCAGGTCGTGGATGGCGTTGTCCCAGCTCGTCTCGACGAACTCGTAACGCACGCCCAGGTGAGCGGCGAACAGCCTGATCAGCTCCACGCTCATCCCGTCGCCCAGTCCGGTGACGAAGTTGGCGTAGGGCACGCCGAGGTGTCGAATGACGCCCGCAGCCCGGATTTCGTCGAGCGTGCGAGCATGGCTTCCGACGGTCGCGGCGACAAGCAGGAAAACGCTCATGGTTAGCGTCAGCGCAAAACGTTTCATCGGTTTTTCTCCCTTCCGCAGAATCAATTGTCCGGCTGAGCATCCGGTGCGAAACCGCAACCGGCGGTGGTTGCAAACAGAGCCCGGCGGTCCCTGGTCAAATCTTCAGCAACTGTCATACCATTACGGCCGGTAATAAAAAATTAATAACAACTTACTGATTTCACAATGGAATTTTTTGGTTTTGAAACAGTCTTCGTGATTGGCGATCGGGCCAAGTGCAATTTTGAGAGTCGTAAACTCTCATTTTTGAGAGTTCCGCCCATGGCGAAGCTGAGACGGAGTCGACGCTGAAAACAGAGCAGCGGAGAAAAAATTGCCCGGAAGGCGTGACCGAATCAGTCACTGTTGTGTTTTTGGCGGGCGGGTCGTCCGGGCAACCGGACCGGCGTCGGCAGCACTGCCGCTGTCTCAGCGTGAAGGCAGGCGGATCAGGAAACCGGCGCCGCCGTCGATTCCGTCTGTCAGGGACAATTCTCCCCGATGTTTCTTGACGATGATGTTTCTGGAGATTGACAGCCCTTGACCGGTTCCCTTGCCCACTTCTTTGGTGGTAAAGAAAGGATCGAAAACCTTTTCGCGAACATCCGCGGCAATGCCGCTGCCGTTATCCAGAACGGAAATTTCCACCCAGTCGCCGGCCTGCCGGGTGCTGATCGTAATCCGGCCTGGAGGTTCCGGATTCTTTTTGCAGCGTTCGGCTATCGCGTCCTTGGCATTGAGCACCAGGTTCAGCATGACCTGCTGCAGTTCGTTGAGCAGACCGGGGAACAGCGGGATATCGTCAGCCAGGTCGATGATCACATCGGTGATGGTTTTCCATTCGTTTTTACTGATCAGCAACGCATCGCGAATCAACTGGTTGATGTCGATATCGCTTTTTTCCATGGATCCCGGGTGCGAGAAGGCCTTGATGCTTTTGACGATGGCAGCGATCCGTCCGGTGCCCTCGATCGATTCGGTAATCGCGGCCTGGGCCACGTCCGTCAGAAAATCGATATCCGCAGCTTCCCGCGCCGCGGCGATTTCAGCATCGGCCTCGGTGCCGGACCGGTCCTGCTGCGCCAGTTGCCGGTACCGTTCGGTCATTTCCAGCATATTCCGCAGGGCGGAAAAAGAATCCTGCAGAAAGGTCAGGTTGTGGCTGATAAACTGAATCGGCGTATTGATTTCATGGGCGATGCCCGCCGCCAGCGAACCGACCGATTCCAGTTTGCTTTTTTGCGCCAGATCCGCCTCGAGTTTTTTCTGCTGCGACAGGTCGACGAAGGTTGTGAGGTTGACCCCGGATCCGTTCCAGAGGATGGACTGGCAATGTTTCAATATCGGGACTCTGCGTCCGGCGGCAGTGGAGAGCATCTCTTCGGAACTCCCGGCCTTCGCCATGAGCGGAAGCAAGTTGGTATAGGCGGTACCGTCCAGGCTCTTCGCCCCGCTGATCCGGTAAACAAACTCGTTGGCCCAGATAATCCGGTCGTCTTTGTCGCTGATGATAACCCCGATGGGGGCATGGTCGAGAATCGTCTTCAGCCGGTTTTGTTCGAACTGCAGCTGGGTATTGTTGCTGGCCAGGGCCTTTTTCTCGGTAATATCGAATTTGATGGCGGCATAATTGATGATTGCGGCGTGTTCATCCAGCACCGGCGCAATGACCGCATCTTCGGTAAACAACCGGCCGTCTCTGGTTTTGTTGGTCAGTTCGCCGCGCCACACACCGCCGGTTTCGATTGTCCGCCACAGTTCGGCAAACCTCTCCGGCGGGGTTTCTCCACTCTGCAGAATGCCCGGCGATTTGCCTTTGACCTCGGCGGCGCTGTAGCCGGTCTGTTCAACAAAGTGCTTGTTGACGTACTCCAGACGGCCCGCGGTGTCGGTCACCAGAATGGAGGCGGGGCTCTGGTCAACCACGGTCGACAGCCAGTTGTTATGCGCCTGTGTCCGGCGTTGCAGCTTGATGATCAGATGGATTTTCCGGGCGATGAAAAATGCCAGTACAACAACCAGGGTATTGGCGATCAAGTTGACAACCAGTTCGATTTTTTTTGCCGTCTCCCGCGTGTGTGTAATCTGCCGGTGGGAAGCGCGGTTGCTCTGCCTGATATCGTAGAAGATCTTATTGGCGCTCTCACGGGTGCGCAACAACAGCGCATCCGTTTGTTTCACCTCGGTTATCAGCTCCAGATTGTTGCTGAGCGGCTGGGCCGCCCCTTGTTCCAGCAGTTTCAACAGCAGTTGCGTGGTGAGTCTGAGTGACTGTTCCAGTTCCGCTACTTTCGGCGCGATATCCAGCAGCGCGACTTCCGTGGTTTCACCGGCCGGGCGGCGGTAGGTGATGTTCTCATGGATTTCATCCGCTTCGTAAAAATTGACCGGCATCACATCGGTAATGGTGCCGCCATGCTTGAGGACTTCGATAACCGCAGCTATTTGTTGCAGGGCGTGATCGATCTTGCTTTTCAGCACAATGATCCGATGCGGGTTCTCGAACAGCAGCAGGCCGCGGTATTGCGACTCGATCGATTGCAGGCGGCGCTGGATGATTTGCGCCAGTTGCCTTTTGGCGTTCTGGTTGGCGATCGCTTCCAGGGCCGGTTTTTCGAAATTGCGTTTGGAGTAATATTCGGTAAAAAAAATGCTGCCGGCGGCCAGGATGATAAAGCCGACGTGGTAAGCCACCAGGCGGAGCACCGGTTCTCTGAACATGTCCCTGATCGGTCGGAAACGCTTCATCTTGCTCACTGGGGCCCGAAGGACAGGCCGTGTCTGCGAAAGATCTTCCGGCCTGTGTCCGAAGCGGCGAGACGCATGAAGCGGCGGGCCAGTTCGGGCTCTGCCGAGGTCTTCAACAGGCCGAGAATCAATTGCTTCGCTTCCGCATATTGCGGATCGATTTCGACGACATCGATATATTCCGGATTGTCATCCCAGGTGGCGGCGGCAAACCAGTTGATGACGATATCAGCTTCCTTCTGTTTGAGTGCCTTGACCAGATCTTTTGAATCGGTGGTCAGGTACATGGCGTTTTCCATGACGTCATGGTAGATGCCCTTCTGGCGCAGGATCTTGCCGGTCTCTTTGCCGATACTGCCGCTGTCCGGATTGCCGATAACCACGGCATATTCGGGATCGGACAGGGACTCCAGGAGGGGCGGGATATGTTTCGGATTACCTTTTTGCAGCATGATGACGGCTTTGTTCTCCCCGACCTTGACTGTCTCGCCGACCAGGCCGGGGTGTTTCTCGGCAATGATCCGGTAGTATTTGTCGGAGCCGGGAAGATAGAGATCGCCGGTCCGGTTGTGTAAAATCGATTTCAACAGATTGCCTGATCCGCCCTTGGTGATTTTGACCTTGCAGTTCTCGGTCCGTTCGATGATTGCGGCAATTTCGCTCATCGGCTTGATCATCGTGATGCCGCAATAGATCAGCAATTCCCGCGGTTGTCCCCCGGCTGCAGAACCCTGCGCGTCAACAGCCGGCTGTTCCCGGTTGCAGGCGACCGGCAGCAGCGCGACCAGGGCGGCGGTCAAAAGGATAATGCTTCGTTTCATCAAGTGACCTTTTCGTGAAAGCTTAACACCTGCAGAGAGGCGCGGATTACGTTTCCATGGTCTCTGTTCGCCGTCCGGCAACGACGAAAAAACCAAAGGCAAAACCGGGGCCAACCATAGCAGTTCCTGTGAATAATATCCAACTGTCTGATTTTATAAATCATTTCTACATCAAGCAACAGCGTTCGAATAATTGTACGAAAGCGCTCCCGGCCGGGCTTGCAGATCTGAGAGAGTTTCCAGACTATCCTTTCGTTTTTGAGAGCCCGGCCTTTTTCAGTTTGCGATAAAGTGTCGCTTCGCTGATGTGGAGATATTCCGCTGCCTGGCGTCTGGTGGCGGTCCTGGATAGAGCTGTTTTCAAAACCGACTTTTCGAGGTCTGCCAGCGGCGGAATGATGGTTCCGGCCGGTTTGCCGTTATTGATCCTGGCGGGCAGATCTTTGTCCGCAATGGTGTTGCCTTCGCAGAGCGCGACGGCCCGGATCACGGTATTTTCGAGCTCCCGGACGTTGCCCGGCCAGTCGTACCGTTCCAACCGTTCCAGAGCGGCGGCGGTGAAGCGGTAATCGGTGCTCTGAGCATGCCTGCGAAGAAAGTATGCGGCCAGTTGGGGAATGTCTTCGCGCCGCTCGCGAAGCGCCGGGATTTCAACTTCAATCGCCGCCAGCCGGTAGTAAAGGTCACTGCGGAAGGTCCCCTGTTCGGTTCCCAGTGCCAGGTCCTTGTTGGTCGCGGCGATCAGGCGGATGTTGATGGCGGACGCTGTATTGCTGCCGACCGGTCTGACCTGGCGCTCCTGCAGGACGCGCAGCAGTTTCGCCTGCAGCTCGAACTGGAATTCGCCGATTTCATCCAGGAAAAGTGTCCCCCGGTCGGCACTCAGAAAAAGTCCTTCCTTGTCAT
The DNA here is from genome assembly GCA_963676555.2 of Geopsychrobacteraceae bacterium. GTDB lineage: Bacteria > Desulfobacterota > Desulfuromonadia > Desulfuromonadales > Geopsychrobacteraceae > BM522. The sequence continues at coordinate 29,321 of CAXXGL010000017.1, read as the reverse complement.
GGTCGGCACCGGTGAATGCCCCACGGCGGTGACCGAACAGCTCGCTCTCCAGAATTTCCGCACTGATTGTGGCGCAGTCAACCGGCACGAATACTTCCTTGCTCCTGGGACTGTGATGGTGAATGGCGCGCGCCACAAGCTCTTTCCCGACACCGGTTTCGCCATGCAACAGGATGGTTGCCTGTGTTCCGGCGACCCGGCCAATCGTTTTCTTCAACTGCCGCATGACGGTGGAAGCGCCGATCAGGGCGGGGAAGTCGAATTTCGCCGTCGCTCGCGGCGCGGCTTGGTGCGGATAATAGGCCTGGATTTTCTGCACCAGAGTTGCCGGGGGACAGGGTTTTTCCAGAAAATCGTCCGCCCCCAGTTTAACCGCCTTGACGGCTTCCTGGATGTTGCCGTGGCCGGTCAACATGATCACCGGCAGATCGGGGTGCTGTTCCTTGATGCGTTGCAACAGCCCGATACCGTCCATCCCGGGCATGCGCAGATCGAGTAAAACCAGCTGTATGTCATGGTTTTGTATCAGCGGAATGGCCTGGTAGGGATCGCTGGCCGGCAGCAGCCTGATCGGTTCATGTTTGAGAATGCGAACCAGCGAATTCAGCAATGCGCGGTCATCGTCGACAGCGAGTACGTTCAGCGGCGTGACATTCATCAGGGCCTCACTCGCCGGTCCCGGCCTGCCGGAGTTCGGCCGGCGGTTCGACGGCGTTCTTCCCGGGCAGGTTGCTGCCGGAATCGACAACCTCGATTCGCCGCGTGCGCACTGTGTTCGAGCCTGATCCTCTCCGGTCGCCGCGGAGTATGCGTTTGATACCCGACAATAGGCCCGGATCGTTATCCGTGAAACAGAACTGCCGCGCCCTTTGAGCGGTCATTTCAACTGACTCCGTTAACATATCTTTCCGGTCGGTTTTTGTCGGTCCTTGCCACCAAAAGCAAACCCTGGGATCGCCTTTGGAATTAAAATTAATATTAACTTATTATAGATTGTGAATCAAGTGGTAATGGCGGCCGGACAGGCGATTGGCCGGAGTGTTTGGGAGTCGCTATGAAAAGCGTCGTCTGACCGGGCAATTTTCTTCTCCGTGCCGACGGTTTCTGCGGTAAAAGAAGACTTTTTTTCTGTCGATCTCGATCTGAATTAGATGTAGTATAAATCTTTTGTGCCGAATTGCCTGAACTGGGACGGGCAAGGACTTTTCGAGCTGTTGAGAAGCTGTCCCCGATTTGCAAAGTTAATTGTTGGAAAATGAAATCATCTTCACCTGTAAGCAGTATTTTGCCCCGGTTACAAGGACTTTTTCAGCGCCTGCTCAGCCGCCTGAGAATCAGCGAAAATACCTTTCTGATCATTCTTGCCGTGATGATCGGGATGTTGGGCGGTTTGGGAAATTTTCTGTTTCGTAAGACCATTGACTTGATTCACTGGCTGGTTGTCGAGCAAAGCTTGGAGTTTTTCGATATCTCGCTGGAACAATTTTCCCTGCAACGGATCCTGGTGATGTTTCTTCCCGCTATCGGCGGATTGCTGGTTGTCCCGCTGTGGATTCTGTTCGGCAAGGACTTGAAAGGCGGGTTTGCCGCGTTTCTGGTCAAGGTCAATCTCAAGGGGGCGAAACTTCCGTTTCGCCCCCTTTTCACCAAAGGCCTGGCTTCGGCGATCACCCTCGGAACCGGAGGCAGCGCCGGCCAGGAAGGGCCGATCGCCGTCATCGGCGGAACCATCGGCAGCCAGTTCGGCAAACTGTTCAAAATGAGCGGCGAGCGCTTGAAGGTGCTGGTTGCTTGCGGGGCGGCGGCGGGTGTTGCAGCCACTTTCAACGCTCCCATTGCCGGGGTTTTTTTTGCCACTGAGATCGTCCTGCTGTCGTCTTTCGAGCTGGCCAGTTTTACCTCGATCGTTATTTCCAGCGGTATGGCAACGGTCGTGTCGCGCGCTTTGCTGGGCAATGTTTCGGAACTCGTGGCACCGCCTTACTATCTCGGCAGTTTCTGGGAATTGGGTTTCTATATCCTGCTCGGATTCCTGATCGGCGGCTTGGCGGCCGGGTTTATCGATATTCATTTCCGCATCAAGGACTGGATCGCGGCGCTTAAACTGCCGCGCTTGCTCAAGCCGGTCCTGGGCGGGCTGGTGGTCGGTATCATCGGCATCGCTCTGCCGCAGGTTTTCGGCAACGGCTACGAATTCGTCGGCAGCGTGCTGTTCGGCAAGCATTCCTGGTATCTGTTGGCCCTGCTGGTGGTCGCCAAGATGCTGGCGACATCGATCACCCTCGGCTCGGGAATGCCGGGGGGGCTGTTTGCCCCCTGCCTTTTTCTGGGCGCTGTGGCCGGCGGCGCGTACGGGCACCTGCTGGAAACGCTGTTTTCATTGCCCGAGTTGTCGGGAGGGGCTTACGCCCTGGTCGGGATGGGAGCGTTTCTCGCCGCGGCCACCCATTCTCCCATGACCGCTATCTTCCTGCTGTTTGAAATTACCGACAGCTATCAGGTTATCGTGCCGATTATGCTGACTTGCGTTATCGGTACGTCGATCGCCCGGCGGCTGAAAAAGGACAGTATCGAGACGGTTGATCTGAGTCGCGCCGGAATCGATCTGGAAGCGGGGAAAGAGCGCAACATCATGAAGAGCCTGAGCGTGGGCGAAGTCATGGCGCGGCGGGTGGAGACGGTGCCGGAAAGTATGACGCTGGGAGAGTTCGCCGGGTTCATTCAGCAGACCCATCACACCAACTTTCCACTGATCAACGCACAGGGGGAACTGACCGGAATCATTTCCGTTCAGGATTTCATGGGGGTGGTGTTCGAAAAGGAATTGATGGATCTGGTGGTGGTCAAGGAGCTGGCGACCGCCAATGTCGTCACCGTGCACGCGGAGGAGGATCTGGACACGGCCATGCGCAAGATCGGCTACCGCAATATCGAGCAGCTGCCGGTTGTGGATCGGGAAACCCACAGCAAGCTGTACGGGATTATTTCCCGCCGCGATATGATTTCGGCTTATAATCGCGCCCTGATGAGCCGTTCCCTGGGGGAAGACGATGACTGACCTGCTGGCGCAGTTGAACGAGCCGCAACGCCGGGCCGTGGTGCATGACGCCGGGCCGTTGCTGCTGCTGGCCGGAGCCGGCTCCGGCAAAACCCGGGCGTTGACGCACCGGGTCGCCTATTTGATTCGGGAACGCGGCGTTCCCGCCTGGCGGATCATGGCCGTGACCTTTACCAACAAGGCGGCCGCCGAAATGCGCGAACGCCTTGAACTGTTGCTCGCTGACGGAGAACTGCCCTGGGTTGCGACCTTTCACGCCAGTTGTGTCAGAATATTGCGGCGCGACATCGAAGCACTCGGTTACGGACGCGACTTCACCATCTATGACGACCAGGATCAATTACGGCTGTTGCGGGAGCTGCTTAAGGCCCGGGATATTTCTGAAAAACTGTTGAAACCGAAAGCCGCCGCGGCTTTTATCGACAGCGCGAAAAATCGCGGCGAAGGCCCGGACCGGCTGAGCGACGTACCGGCGGAGCAGCCGGTGCTGGCGGATATCTATGCTCTTTACCAGCAGCGTCTGAAGGCCGCCAATGCCCTCGACTTCGGCGATCTGTTGCTGCTGACGGTGCAGCTGCTGGAGGAGCACGAGACGATTCGCCGCAACTGGCAGCAACGTTTTTTCCATCTGCTGGTCGATGAATTCCAGGACACCAATCGCGTGCAGTATCGCCTGATGAAACTGCTGGCCGGTCCGGACACCGGCATCTGCGTCGTCGGTGACGACGATCAGTCGATTTACCGCTGGCGCGGCGCCGAAGTCGGCAATATCCTCGGTTTCGACCGCGATTATCCCGACGCCACCATCATTCGTCTGGAACAGAATTACCGTTCGACGCAAACGATCCTGCGGGCGGCGGGCGAAGTCGTCGGCCGCAATCCGCAGCGGCGGGACAAAAAGCTGTGGACACGGAATGCAGCGGGAGAGCCGATTCATGTTGAAACCGCCGGCGACGACCTGGACGAAGCGCGTTTCGTCGCCGATGAGATCAGCCGTCTGCACTCCCGGGGCTGTGCCTTGCGGGACATCGCCGTTTTTTATCGCACCAACGCGCAGTCGCGGGCACTCGAAGAAGCCTTGCGCGCCGGTCGTATTCCTTATGCCATGTATGGCGGCGTCAGGTTTTACTCGCGGATGGAAATCAAGGACGCCCTTGCTTACCTGCGCATTCTGGTCAACCCGCAGGACTCCCTTTCGGCCCGCCGGATTATCAATGTCCCGGCGCGGGGGATCGGTAAAACGACGGTCGAACGCATCGCCGGGCATGAAGCGCAGGCGGGCGGGTTTCTGGCGGCCTGCCGACTGGTCGTGGAAAAGAAAATCCTGGCCCCGGCCGCGGCCCGAAGGGTGGCCGAATTCGTGCAATTGATCGATGACTTCAGGGGTCGCCTGGAGCGCCTTCCCTACCCGCAACTGATGGCTGAATTGATTCAGCAGAGCGGTTACGGTCCGGCGTTGCAGGAGGAAGCCGAACAAGCCCTGACCGGCGAAGGGCGACAGGAAGCGAAGGGGCGGCTGGAAAACCTGGAGCAATTGCTGGCCGGCATGGAGGAGCATGCCGCCGGCGCCGGCTCGCTGCAGGATTATCTGGAGCAGGTGGCGTTGATTACCGATCTGGATCAATACGACCCGAACCGGCAGCGGGTTGTGCTGATGACGCTTCATTCGGCCAAAGGACTTGAATTCCCGGTGGTTTTCATGACCGGAATGGAGGAGGGCCTGTTCCCGCATTCGCGTTCGGCTGAGTTCGGCGAAAATCTGGCCGAGGAGCGTCGTCTCTGCTATGTCGGCATGACGCGGGCGATGGAGCGGCTCTATCTCTCCCATGCGCGGCGCCGGCGGGTTTTCGGGACCTACCAGTTCAATCCGCCGAGCCGTTTCCTGGCCGAGATTCCCGTCGATCTGATTGCCGGACATGAAAGCTTGAAAGATGCGGATCAGGGGTCGTCCGCGGAACACAATCTGTCTTCCCTGGCCGATCTGGTAACGGGCGTCGAAGACGAAAGCGCTGCCGCCGCTGCGGAACCCGTCGGCGCAGCCGTTGTTGAACCTGCAGCGCCGGCGGCGAAACCGGCCCGGGAAGGATTGCGCCTGGGCGTGAAAGTCAGGCATGTCAAGTTCGGAATCGGTACGGTCAGACGCCTTGAAGGGGACGGCGACAGGCAGAAAGTCACCGTTTATTTCAATTCGGTGGGCAGCAAAAAACTGTTGTTGAAATTTGCCGGACTGATGCCGGTCTGAGTTGGGACCAATGAGTGTCGAAAAGCATAAATTCACACTGTTGCTGGTTGACGATAATCCGACCAATCTGCTGTTGCTGAGCAAGATTATCGAACTGGATTTGCCTGAAGTCAGGGTCCTGACCGCCGGCAGCGCAACGGAGGGGCTGCAACTGGCCCGGCAGGAGCGGATTAACGGCGCTTTTATCGATATGCAGATGCCGCACATGAGCGGGACGGACATGTGCCGGCGCCTGAATGAGGATTCGAGCACGGCCGGGTTGCCCGTGGTTTTGATGACCGCCCATCTGGCGACTCCGGAGATGCGGGCTGCCGGATTGGACGTCGGTGCTTACGACTTTATTTCGCAGCCGATCAGCAATGTCGAAATGCTGGCGCGGATCAAGGTCATGCTGCGTCTGTGCGAACAGGAACGTCAGACAAAACAGCTCAAGCGGGGTTTGCAGCGGCAGGTTGATGAACAGGCCTTGCGTCTGCGCTGGATCAGCGGGCTGCTGCTGTCCGGAGAAGGGCCGTTGGCAGAGCCGGACCCGCAATTGGTGCAGCGGTTGACGGACGTTCTGCCCGATCCGGCCGGGCTGGATGAACAGAGCTTTTTTGCCCGGGTGACAAATGAATTTCCTCTCTCCTGGCGCAGAACGCTGCTGAAACTGAGCCTGCTCGACAGGGTCCCGGCCGGGTTGGCCCGGGAACTGAGCGAAATCCATAATATCGAGGCGGTATTTGAGTATTTGCACCGGCATGAACTGGCTCTGATCGAGTCTCGCAACAGCGAAGAACTGCTCTTGTTTAAACCCCAGAGCCGTGATTTTCTGCGTCTCAAAGCCCGGACCGAGTTTGATGATACCGAGCGGCAGCGGCTGTATCAGTGTGCTGCGGACTGGTATCAGCAGCATGACGATGTGGCTTCCGCATTGCGTATGTTGATCGCCGGAAAGGATCATGAGGCGGTTGCGCAGTTATTCAGTCGGTTCGGGCTGAAATTGCTTGCCCCCGACAACGGTGTCGAAATCTATTCGCTGCTGGCTGAAATTCCTGATGGTGAAGCCGCCGGCTGCGGATGGATGGCCCTTTTCAAAGGGATTCATTGCCTCTATGAACAGGCGGCTGACGCCGATTCCTGGCTGAATTTGGCCTATGAACTGTTCGCCGCGGAACGCGAGGATCGGGGCCGGTTGCTGACCTTGGTGCAGTTGGTTCTCCTGTCCCTGTATCAGGACGGTTGTTTCGAACGTTGGACGGAACGGATGCCGACGTTCCGAGAACTGGCCCGGACGCTGAGGCCGGTACTCGAGCTTGAAGAACGGCTTAAAGTCGCTTATGGTTTGGGGCTGGCGGAACTGTTTTTCGCCGGTGACCCGGCGGCGGCCGAAACGCTCATGACCCCCGCTTTGGCCGAGGCGCAGCAACAGCAACTGGTCGCGGCGCAGTTGGACCTCAATCTGTTGCGTGCGCTGGCGGAGTTGCAGCAGGGGCGCTATCTGGTGGCCGGAAGCGCCCTGGAACAGGCGTTGAGCTATGCCGGGACGCTTCCCGAAACGATCGAGCACGGCGTCCTGCAGGTCATTGCTTGCGAACTCTTGCATGCCTTCGGGGACCTGAGCGGTTTGCGCAAACAGCGCGAAATGATGCAAACCTGCTGCCGGCGCGCGCCTTTGAATAATATTTTCGCCCCGTTGCTGGACTATTATGAGGCAAGTCTGCTGCTTGCCGGGGGCGAACTTCAGGAGGCGACCGAAACGCTGGAAGCCGCGAGGCTGAAGAAATTCGCTGCCGCTTATTCCCATACCGACAGCCGCTTGCTGCAGTTGCGCGGTTATTGCCGGGCGCTCTCGGGTCGGGAAGCGGAAGCGATTGCCGACCTTGATCAGGGACTGAAATTGCGTGAGCGGACTGGAGCATGCCTTTCCCGGCTGGAAAACCTGCTTTTTGCCGGGATGACCTGTCTGCAGATAAAACATGATAACCGGGCCTTGCAATATTTGGCCGAAGGGTTGAAAATTTCCCGGGTCTGCGGGGAAGAACGTTACCGGGCCGGTTTTCACGCCGGGCTGGCCGCGGTCCATGACCGGGACGGAAATCCCGGCGCCGCGGATCGTCATCTGGCCGCTTTTGGCGACCTGACGACACGGCACAAGACGAACTTTTTCTGGGGGCTGGCTCCGGAGCTGCTGCGGAGCCTGGGAACACTGGCCGCCGGGACGGGGAAACAGCAGGTTTTACAGCCCTTGCTGCGGGAATACCTGTGTTCCGGGATGGATATGTCCGATGCGCCGGTACCGCTGCTGCAAATTCGGACTCTGGGGGCTTTTCGGCTGCAACTGGAGGATAAAACCTTCGATCTCAGTCAGGTCGGACACGCGTCGCGGCAGATATTCGCCTTGCTGCTGGTGGTCGGAAATCAGGCGATGAGCCTGGAGCGGATGATGGGACTGTTATGGCCTGAAAGCTCCGGCAGCAAAGCGCGCAGCAGTTTTGATACGGCCCACTCCCGGCTGCGTAAAGCGCTGGAGGAGACTTTCGGCCCGCTGGTGCGCGAGCGGCACCTGGTGCTGGAGAAAGGCATGCTGTCCCTGCGCAATATCCGCCTGGATAAAACCGCGATCGAAACCCTGATCGGGCAGGCGCGGTGCTTTTTGCAACGCGGGAGTCACTGGCAGGCGGAACATGCGCTGTGGAAAATCGATGAGTATTGGGCGGGAGAGTTCCTGGCGGGTTTCGAGGTGATTGAAGAGGTGCAGTCGCAACGCGAGCAACTCAATCAGTTACGGCTTGAGCAGATCGAATTGCTGGCGGAACTGTTGCTGAAACGGCGGCAACAAAGCGAGGCAATCAGGATGCTGCAGCGTGGTCTGCTGCTCGATCCGACCCAGGATGCCATGGTGCGCCGCTTATTGTTGATCTATCGGGACCGGCAGGACAGCCGTGCGGCGGGCCTGCTGTTGGAAAAATATCGTTCGGCTCTGATCAGGGAAGAATATCAGCCCCACGAGATTGATGAGTTGATCGATGCATTGGGTGGGCAATGGCTCACTATAGATTAATCATATGAAGGAGAACATTAGCAATGAGTAGTTGTGAAGGTTGTAATGACGGTTCCTGTTCCCTGAATCAGCAGGGGAATCCGAATGACCAGCAGTTTCAGATGCGGCAAGCGCTGGACAAACGCATGTGCGGGGTCAAAAACAAGTTGATCGTGATGTCGGGTAAAGGCGGTGTCGGGAAAAGCACGACGGCCGTCAATCTGGCCCTGGCACTGGTGCAGCAGAGGAAAAAGGTCGGCCTTCTCGATATCGACCTGCATGGCCCGAGTATTCCGAAAATGCTCGGGCTGGAGGGGCAACGCCCTGCTGCCGACGAAGAAGGGATTCATCCGCTGGAAACCTCCGGGTTGAAACTGATGTCGATCGGTTTTCTGCTGGCGTCCAACAGCGACGCCACCATCATGCGCGGGCCGATGAAGCATGGTGCGATTCAGCAGTTGCTGGCCGATGTGGTTTGGGGTGAGCTCGATTACCTGTTGCTGGACTGCCCTCCGGGTACCGGCGACGAGCCGCTGAGTGCCGTCCAGTTGCTCGGAGCACGCTCCGCGGCGGTGGTGGTGACCACGCCCCAGGATGTCGCTTTGAGCGACGTGGAAAAATCCCTTAATTTCTGCAAAGAGCTGAAGCTTCCGGTTGTCGGCCTGATCGAAAATATGAGCGGTTTCATCTGCCCGCATTGCGGCGAGCGTTCGGATATTTTCAAAAGCGGCGGTGCGGAAAAACTGGCGCAGAAGACCGGTGTGGACTTGTTGGCCCGGATTCCCTTCGAACCGCTCGTGGTGATCGGCGGAGACGAAGGAAAACCGCATATCCTTTCGCATCCCGATTCGGCCAACAGCCAAGCGCTGCTCAAGGTTGCCGCGGTCGTCTGCGCCGCGGAAGCCGAGGAGAATAAATGAAGATCACGCAACAGGATGTAGAGCAGGTGGCGCGGCTGGCGCGATTGGCCCTGGAACCCGGGGAACTGGAGCTGATGACCCACCAGATGGATGCCATTCTGGGCTACGTGGATAAGTTGAACGAGCTGGACACCGCGGGCATTGAACCCACGGCGCATGCCGTGCCGACGACAAACGCTTTTCGCGAGGATGTGGTTCAGCCCGGCATCGGGCTGCAACGGGCGCTGCAGAATGCGCCCGTAGCGGAAAAGGGTTGTTTCAACGTACCCAAAGTCATCGAATAGCGATCAATCCCACTTTATGGCGTTTGCGTCTGTCGCCATATTGAACCGTTCGGAGAGGAACCATGTTATTGCACCAGCACTCTCTTGGGCAGCTGCGAAAAAAACTGGCTGCAGGAGAAACAACGTCCGTTGAACTGACCCGCGCCTGCCTGGAGCGGATCAAGACCACGGACGCCCGGCTCAATGCTTTTATCACCCTGTGCGAAACCGAGGCCCTGGCCGCGGCGGCTGCCGCCGACCGGGACTTGGCCGCGGGCAGGGGCGGGTTGTTGACGGGGATTCCGGTGGCCGTGAAAGATATTTTCAACATGCTGGATGTCCGGACGACCTGCGGGTCGAAAATTCTCGACAATTATATTTCCCCCTATGACGCCACCGCAGTCGCCAAGCTGCGCGAACAGGGCGCGGTTATTCTGGGCAAACTGAACATGGATGAGTTCGCCATGGGCAGTTCCAACGAAAACAGCGCCGCCGGGGCCGTGTGCAATCCCTGGGATCCGACTCGCGTTCCGGGCGGCTCCTCGGGCGGCAGCGCGGCGGCGGTGGCGGCCGGACAGGTCCCTGCGACGCTGGGGACCGATACCGGGGGATCGATCCGCTTGCCGGCCGCGTATTGCGGGGTGGTCGGCCTGAAACCGAGCTACGGCCGGGTGTCCCGTTACGGCGTGATTGCGTACGCTTCCTCGCTCGATCAGGTCGGGCCGCTGGCCCGCAGCGTCGAGGATTGTGCCGTGATGCTGGGAGCGGTGGCCGGTTACGATCCGGCGGATTCAACTTCGGTCGACCGGCCGGTTCCCGATTACCTGGACAGCCTGAACGCCGGAGTGGCGGGAAAGAAAATCGGCCTGCCCAGGGAATACTTTATCGACGGTCTGGATGCGGACGTCAAGCAGGCGGTTGAGGCGGCGATCGAAACTTACCGGAGCCTGGGAGCGGAGATCGTTGACGTGTCCCTGCCGCATACCGATTATGCGGTGGCCAGCTATTATCTGATTGCGACGGCGGAGGCATCGAGCAACCTGGCCCGCTACGACGGTGTGCGTTTCGGCGTGCGTAAGGACGACGGGCAGGGATTGATCGGCATGTATCAGCAGTCCCGCGCCGCCGGTTTCGGTGCCGAAGTCAAACGCCGGATCATGCTGGGCACCTACGCTTTGTCCTCCGGTTATTACGATGCCTACTATCTCAAGGCGCAGAAAGTCAGGACTTTGATCCGCCGGGACTTTCTCTCGGCTTTCGAGCAGGTCGACCTGTTGCTCACTCCGGTCGCGCCGACTCCGGCCTTTAAAATCGGCGAGAAAATCAACGATCCGCTGCAGATGTACCTGTGTGATATCTTCACGATTCCGGTGAACCTGGCCGGAACCTGCGCATTGAGCCTGCCCTGCGGTTTCAGTGGTCAGGGCCTGCCGATCGGCCTGCAGTTGATCGGGGCGCCGTTTGCCGAAGCGGACCTTCTGCAGGCGGCCTATGCCTTTGAACAGGCCACCGATTTCACGGTGTCAAGGCCGCCGCTTTAGCAGACGGGTGAAAACCCGCCTGTGGCGCCCGGGGACGGGCGACTGAAACCCGGGAGGAGCTTTTAACTCCTTGATTTTATGAGCAAGACGACAAGCGCATTGTTCGGCTTGCGGCGTTGAAAAAGCTCCGAATGGAACTTGTTCAACACCCTGTTGGAGGCGACCGGCTCTGTTGGCTTGATCCGGAGTTGAATATCGCTGCAATGACTACAACATAGGCAAGGTAATTTAAAATGGATTCCAGATACGAAGTTGTCATCGGCCTTGAAGTCCATGTGCAACTGACGACAAAAACAAAAATATTTTGTGCCTGTTCGACCGCATTCGGCCGGGAGCCGAACACCCAGACCTGCCCGGTCTGCCTCGGCCTGCCCGGCGCACTGCCGGTGCTGAACCGACAGGTGGTCGAATATGCGATCAAAACCGGCCTGGCGACGAACTGCCGGATTGCGCCTCACTCGGTTTTCGCACGCAAGAATTACTTTTATCCGGATTTGCCGAAGGGCTATCAGATTTCCCAGTTTGAGTTGCCGATCTGTGAACACGGCTGGCTGGAGATTGAAACCGAACCGGGCGCAGCGAAGCGGATCGGGATCACGCGCATCCACATGGAGGAAGATGCGGGCAAGTTGCTGCACAGCGACGGCGGCAGTTCGGCGGTGGATTTGAACCGTGCCTGCACGCCGCTGCTCGAGGTGGTTTCCGAACCGGATATGCGCAGCGCCGAAGAAGCCATTGCCTACCTGCGACAGTTGCACCAGATCGTGGTCTATCTCGGCGTCTGTGACGGTAATCTGGAAGAAGGCTCGTTCCGTTGCGACGCCAACGTATCGATTCGGCCCCGTGGGCAGGAAGAATTCGGCACCCGCGCGGAATTGAAAAATCTCAATTCGTTCCGCTTCATCAAGCAGGCGATTGAATACGAAGTGGAACGCCAGATCGATGTGGTTGAGGACGGCGGCCAAGTGGTGCAGGAAACCCGGCTGTTTGATGCCGACAGCGGCACTACCCGATCGATGCGCGGCAAAGAGGAAGCCCATGATTACCGCTACTTCCCCGACCCCGACCTGCTGCCGCTCAAAGTCTCCGCAGCCTGGGTCGAAAGTGTCGGGAACAGCCTGCCGGAGCTGCCGCAGGCCAAACTGAAACGCTATCGGGAAGACTTCGGTTTGCCTGTCTACGATGCCGGGGTCCTGGTTGCGGAGAAAGCGGTCGCCGAGTATTTCGAGGCGCTGGTGGCGGTGTTCGACAAGCCGAAAATCTGTTCCAACTGGGTGATGAGCGAAGTGCTCGGGGCGTTGAAGGAGAATGCCGTCGGGATCGAAGATTGCCCGGTTTCCCCGGAGTTGCTGGCGGGCATCCTCAAGCGTATCGACGATAATACGATTTCCGGGAAAATCGCCAAAACGGTCTTCGAAGAAATCTGGCGGACCGGGAAGTCCGCCGATCAGGTGATTGCGGAAAAAGGGCTCAAACAGGTCAGCGACAGCGGCGCGATCGAAGCGCTGGTGGATGACATCATCGCCGCGAACCCCGCCCCGGCCGCCGAATATCGGGCCGGCAAGGAAAAGCTGCTGGGCTTCTTCGTCGGTCAGGTCATGAAGGCCAGCAAAGGCAAAGCGAATCCGGCCCTGGTCAACCGGCTGTTGAAACAGAAGCTGTCGGGCTAGCGGGCCGCCGCCCGTATCCGGCCCCCCCTAATCCGTAAGCCGATGTGAACCCGAGGGAGATTTTCATGGCAACCTGTCCCATCGATACCAGCATTATCCGCCCGATCCGTTTTGTTGCCGGGCAATGTCAGATGCTCGATCAGCGGCTGCTGCCGACGGAAGAGGTCTGGCACTCTTATAAATCTTATCAGGACGTGGCGGAGGCGATCCGTTCCATGGTCGTGCGCGGGGCGCCGGCGATCGGCGTGGCGGCGGCGATCGGCGCCTGGTTCGGCGCCCGCGATATCGAGACCGAATCAAGTCAGGAGTTTTACTCGCGGTTTGAGGCCATCTGCGACGTGCTGGCCGCAACGCGACCGACGGCGGTGAATCTGTTCTGGGCGCTGGAGCGGATGAAACGCTTTGCCCGGGCCAATCTTGATCGTTCGGTCCTGGAACTGAAAATCGGTTTGGAGTACGAGGCCCTGGCGATCACCCAGGAAGACGAGACGATCAACCGTCAGATCGGCCGGCATGGCGAAGCGCTCATTGTCGACGGCTCCCGGATTCTGACCCATTGCAACGCCGGGGCGCTGGCAACCGCCGCTTACGGCACGGCGTTGGGGGTGATTCGCGCCGCGGTTGCGGCCGGTAAGCGGGTTTCCGTTATCGCGGATGAGACCCGGCCCTTTCTGCAGGGGGCGCGCTTAACCGCCTGGGAACTGCAGAAAGACGGGATTCCCGTCACTCTGATCTGCGACAATATGGCCGGTTACCTGATGAGCCGGGGGGAGATCGATTGCGTCATCGTCGGCGCCGACCGGATCGCGGCGAACGGCGATGTCGCCAATAAGATCGGTACCTATACGGTGGCCGTACTGGCCAAAGTGCATAAAATTCCCTTTTATGTCGCCGCTCCGGTGTCGACCATCGATCTGAATTTGAGCGACGGTGCTCAGATCCCGATCGAGGAACGCCACGAGCGGGAAGTCACGCACATCAAAGAGGTGCGCTTGGCCCCGGAGGGAGTTGCGGTGAAAAATCCCGCTTTCGATGTGACGCCTTTCGACCTGGTGACGGCGATTATCACGGAAAAGGGGGTGGCTCATGGGGATTACGGCAACCAATTGAAAGCTTTCGTCCGACAGCGTTAACGGGGCAGGGAATGGCGGCGGTTCAGGCTAAAGATATTCCCCTCGACCTGCTCGATGGAAAAGGGGCGGAGCTGACCCGAAGGTTGAGCGAATTCCCGTTGCTGGACGGAGAGCGGGCGCAAACCAATCTCAAGCTGCTTGATGACCGCTTGCGTGATCGCTCGTTGCTCGCCGCAGTGCTATCCCAGTCCCTGGAGGTTGCCGACCCGGATGCCGCTCTGAATACGCTGGAGCGGCTTTTCGATGTGATTGAACCCGAACCGCTCAGAGTTGTCCTGGCGGATGCCGAACAACGCCGCCATCTGCTCACGATCTTGGGCGGCTCCCCGTTTTTAAGCGGGATCCTCTGCCGCCGGGAAAACTACTTTCGCCGGCTTTTCGGCGCCGCTCAGCTGCAGCAGGCCGCAACGGAAGCGACCATGCTGGCGGGATTGCGCGACCGGATCCCCGCCGACTCCGGTTTTGAAGACCTGCAACGGCAGCTCAGGGAGTTTAAAGCGGAGGAAATGCTGCGTATCGGCGGTCGGGATCTCTGCGGTCTGGCCACGCTCGAAGAGGTGATGGAGGAACTGTCGTCGCTGGCCGCCGCCTGTCTGCAGCGCGCCTATGAAGTCTGCGATCGACTGCTGCAACGGGAATACGGCGTGCCGTTGCAGGAGGTGACGGGGCGCAGCCCGCAGCCGGCCGAGATGACGGTATTGGGCATGGGCAAGCTCGGCGGCCTCGAGCTTAATTTTTCCTCCGATATCGATCTGATCTATTGTTATTCATCCAGCCGCGGGGAAACCGCCGGCGGCCGTCGCGGTGAGAAGATCAGCCTGCATCGTTATTTTGTCAAGCTGGCCGAAATGCTGACCCGAGCCATGCACCAGGTGACCGCCGACGGCTTTGTTTTTCGGGTCGACACCCGCTTGCGTCCCGACGGCAACAACGGCGATCTGGTGATCTCCCTTGCCGGCGCCGAAACCTATTATGAATCCTGGGGGCAGAGCTGGGAACGGGCGGCATTGATCAAGGCCCGGCCGGTGGCGGGCTCGACAGCCTTGGGCACGCTGCTGCTGCAGCGCCTGAAGCCTTTCGTTTTCAGGCGTTATCTCGATTTCGGCATGATCGAAGATATCAAGCTGATGAAGCAGAAAATCAACGCCAGCCTCAGCCGTGAACAGGAAGGCGAACGGAATCTCAAGCTCGGTCACGGCGGGATTCGCGAAATCGAGTTTTTTATCCAGGCCCAACAACTGGTGAACGCCGGGAAAAAACCGCATTTGCAGGATCGCAACTCCCTTAGGATGTTGTCCCTGCTGGCTGCGGAGGGGTTGATCTCCGCCACGGATCGGGACCGGTTGAGCGCCGCCTATCGTTTTTTGCGCGTGGCGGAACATCGGATTCAGATCGAACATGAGCAACAGACCCACCTGCTGCCGCAGAACAAGCGTGATCTGGAGGTCCTGGCGCGCCGGTGCGGATATGTTTCCACGGACGAATTTTTCGCCGCACTGGGCGATCACCGGGACTATGTGAGTGCGGTATTCAAGGACCTGTTTCACACCGAAGCGGAGGAAGAGCAGCCGATCCGGCCCGAAGTCGAATTCATTTTCGATCCCGAAGCGGATCCCGACCTGGTCAAGGACCTGCTTGAAGAAAAGGGCTTTACCAACCCGGAAGCCGCCTACGACAGCCTGCAGTTGCTGCGCGGCGATGATCCGCACCGGCGGATGACGCGCCGGGCAAGGCGGTGCCTGGAACGATTGAAACCGCAGTTCATGGCGGCTCTGCTCGATTCGCCCAATCCCGATCAGGCGCTGAACAATCTGGAGACTTTTTTGCGCGGGATCCGGGCGCGAACGTCCTTTTTTTCCCTGCTTGTGGAAAACCCGGAAATCGTCAACCTGTTGATTTCCCTGTTCGGTTCCAGCCAGTTGTTGTCGCGGATCTTTATCCAGCGACCGGAGCTTTTGGACACCATGGTTTCCCGGTCCTATGTCACCGCAACCAAGGACCGTGCGCAAATGGCCGCCGAATTGGCGGAGCAGATGCTGCTGGCGGAAGATTACGAACAGAAGCTCGACAGCCTGCGTCGTTTTCGCAACGAAGAATTTCTGCGCATCGCCCTGCACGATCTGCACGGCCAGATGCGCAAAGGGGCCGGCGCATTGCAGCTGTCCTGGCTGGCGGAGGTCTGCCTGGAAGAGGCGTGCCGGATTGCGCGCCGGGAACTTGTCCCGCGTTTCGGCGGTCCCTTCGCCGACGGGGCGGACGCCGGGCAGGAGCGGGAAACGGCCTTTGCGATAGTGGCCATGGGCAAGCTGGGCGGCAGTGAACTGAATTATCATTCCGATCTGGATATCATTTTTATCTATGATTGCGAAGGGCGGACGCAGCCGCTTCCGGCCACGGATCCGCAACGTTTTCGGCCGCTGAGCAATCACGAATATTTCGCCAAGCTGGCGCAACGGATCATCACGGTGCTGGGTTTGGCGACGCGTGAGGGATATGTCTACCAGATCGATACCCGTCTGCGCCCGTCCGGCAATCAGGGGCCGTTGGTCACCAGCCTGGCGGCTTTTCAACGTTACCATCGCGAATCGGCCCAGCCCTGGGAACGTCAGGCCATGACCAAGGCCCGGGCGATTTGCGGCCCGGCGGAGTTTCTCGGGCGGGTGCAACAGGCGATTTGCGAATTGACCTTTGAAAGGCCGCTGCCGGAGAATCTGCAGGGTGAAATCTATCGCCTGCGCGGTCGGATGGAAAAGGAGATCGCGCGGGAAAATGAAACCCTGGTCAATATCAAAACCGGGCGGGGGGGAATGGTCGATGTGGAGTTCATCGTCCAATATCTGCAACTGCTGCACGCCGGCCGGGTGGCAGCTTTAAGAATACAAAACACGGTGAATTTGTTAGAATGTCTGGCTGATCAGCAGTTGATGCCCGCCGCCGATGCCCGGATCCTGATCCGGGGATATAAATATCTGCGCCGCCTGGAGAATAAACTGCGTTTGCTGCACGATCAGTCAATCAATGAATTTTCCTCTTTTGACAAAGGCTTTCGCAAAATCGCCCGCAGCCTTGGCTACGGTCAAAAGGGTCTCAAGCCGGAACACGAGTTTCTGGAGGAATACCGCCGGGTGACGGAGGATATCCGGGCGCTGTTCGAGAAATATCTCAAACCGGAAGCGGTCGGCTGATACTGGAGGGACGGGGTAGTTATGGTAAAAAACAAAAATATTTTGATTATCGATGATGACCGGGATCTCAGGGATTTTTTACAACAGGCGCTGTCTGCGGCGGGGTTCCATGTGGAAACGACATACCGCGGCGCGGAGGGATTGCGGAAACTGTTGACGGAGGAGTTCCATCTGGCCCTGATCGATATCAACATGCCGGAAATCTCCGGGCCGAATATCTGCCGCGCGCTGCGCAAGCATGAAAAAACCCGGACCCTTCCCGTCGTTATGGTGACGGCGAGCTTCCACAGCCCGGAGCAGATCGTCGCCGCGAAAAAAGAATACGGGGTTGACGATTTCCTGTTCAAACCCTTTACCGGTATCGATTTGCAGAAACTTCTGGAACGCATTTTCGTTCCGGGCAAAGAACGGGCGCAGGATGATTTGTCCCAGCCGCAACCGATTTCGGATTATACCATTCCGGTGCTGCTGCATAAGCTGTATGTGAAAAAAGCCGTCGGCCTGTTGCACCTGCAGCATGGCGAAGCAAAGAAAATCGTTTATCTCAAAGATGGTTATCCCATTTTCACCCGCTCCAACGTGCTCAATGAATGCCTGGGCCGGATGCTGGTCAAGGAGGGTGTCATCACTCAGGTCGATTGCGATCAATCCGTTGAACGCAGTAAGGAAAGCGGCCGCCTGCAGGGAACGGTACTGATCGAGATGGGACTGCTGACGCCGCAGGAACTGCACAATGCGTTGACGCGCCAGGTGACGGAAAAACTGCTGTCCACTTTCGCCTGGCACAAGGGGACCTATCAGTTCGTCGCCGGCAAGGATTTCAAGAAAAACGTCACCCGGATCAAACTCTCCCCGGCAGCCTTGATCATGCAGGGGATCGAACGGCATTGGACGGCGAAACGCCTGGATGAATATCTCTATCCCTTCACCGAAGACTACCTGAAACAGGCGACCAATCCGCAATACCTGTTTCAGGAAATAGCCCTGTCAAAACGCGGTGAGGCTATTTTCAAAAGCTGCCTCGGGGTTAAAACCCTGGCCCAGATCATGGCTCAGCACCCTCTTGCCAAACGGGAAGTGCAGAAAGTGCTGGCCGGGCTGCTGATTTCCGAGATGCTGGAACGTCAGGCCACCCCGGAACAGGTTGACATCGAAGATATTCCCGGGGTGGAAGCCCCTGACATCATCGATGAAAAACTGCGCCGCAAAATTCTCGACGATTATCGCCGGATCATGGATTCCGATTATTTCGAAGCTCTGGGACTGGCGCGCGAAAGTAGTCCTGCCGATGCCCGCAAGGCCTATTACCGTCTGGCGAAGGAATATCATCCCGACCGTTTTCTCGGCAGCGGGCTGTCGAGTGAAATGCGCACGAAAATCAACGAGATGTTCCAGTATATCACCCAGGCCTATACCGTCCTGAGCGATGCGAATACCCGCACGGATTATCTGGACGAACTGGTCCATGGCCCGAAGAAGTCGATCGATATCAATCAGGTGATCGAAGCTGAGACCGCTTATCAGGAAGGTCGGGCCTATCTGAAGGTCAGACGTTTCGCCGAAGCGACGAAATCCTTGCGGCGCGCGATCGAACTCAGTCCCGAGGAGTCCGAATACATGACCTATTTCGCCTGGGCCCTGTTCAAGTCCGCCCCGGAAAACGCCGCGTTCCGGCATCAGGCGCTGGAGGTTCTGCTGGCCGCGCGGGAGATCAATCCGAGTTTCGACCTGACTCATTTGTATCTGGGGCACGTATATCAGGCCGAAGGCAAGGAACGCCAGGCGGAGAAATCCTTCGAAATGGCGGTTCAGGCCAATCCCGACTGTACCGAAGCGCTGCGGGAACTGCGTTTGATCAATCTGCGGCGGGAACAGGAGCCGCAAGCGAAAGGCCTGTTCAGAAAGTTCATCAAAAAGAACAAATAACCGCCGGCCGGATAACGGCATGAGACGGACAGGGCCGGTACGTTGCAATCCCGGGCCGCTTCTTGCCCGGGTTTTTCCCGGCCTGCGGGCTCTGCTATTCTTCTTTTTCTCGGCCGAGAAGGTGGCGTAGCCGGACATTCCCCAGGGCCGCCAGCAGACTGTTGCGGATTTGCGGAATGTCCCGCTCCAATTCACCGATCAGCCGCTTCATGCGCTGCCGGTTCGGATCGCTGGCGGCGAGGCCGGGGCAGCTGCAATGAACAATGGGAAAATCGCGCCGGCGGCTCAGCTGCAGGATGTCGGTTTCGGCAACATAAACCAATGGACGAATAACCGTCTGTTTGCCGTTGTCAGCCAATAATTTGGCGCCCATCGCCGCCAGTTTGCCGCTGTAGAACTGGTTGAGCAGCAAGGTCTCGATAAAGTCGTCGCGGTGATGCCCCAGGGCGACCTTGTTGCAGTTGAAGCGTTCGGCCAGGGTATAAAGGCAACCGCGTCGCAGGCGGGCGCAGAAGGCGCAGTAGGAACTGCCGGGGCGCAGGTGCTCTTCGATGATTTTGCGGTTTGTGGTGGCTTCCATATGATGGCTGAAGCCGTGCCGGCGTAAATGTGCGGCAATCAGCTCTTTGCGGTAGCCCGGAAACCCGGGGTCGATGTTGATGGCGAGCAACTTGAATTCGACCGGCGCTTTCCGGCGCAGGGCCTCCAGCACGTGCAACAGGGTATAGGAGTCTTTGCCGCCGGAGACGCCGACGGCTATCCGGTCCCCGTCCTCGATCAGGTTGAAATCGGCAATAGCGCGCCCGACGCTGCGTTTGATGCTGTTGAACAGTTTGTCTCCACGTGCCAAAAGTCTGTCCTTTCACCGGTTTTTCTGCTGGCGTCTGCGCCATGAAGTTCGATCACAAACCCGGTTTTTCGCCTTAAAAACAGCTCTTCCTTTTAAAAGAAATCGTGCGGAAAGACAAGCTCGGATCGATTTTTGCTTGTTTTTCTGAACAGGGTCCGAAAAATAATCAGAATCGAGGTTGCCATGAGTATCGATATCAATCGTTTGCTGCCTTCAGCCGCAGTTCAGCAGCCCGGCGCGACAACCGCGAAAAAGGCTCTGCAAACCGCGGAAAACAGGTTCTCCGCGGTTCTGGCTGAGAAGAGCAACCAGCTGGAATTAAAAGAGAATTGCGCTCAGATGGCCACACATCTGGTGCAATTGTCCCACCTCAGTCTGCTGCATGGACTGTTTTCTGACAGCGCTGCGGAGGACGGTTCTTTTTCTTTGCTGCAGATGCCGGACTTTTTCCCCGGACGGGTTGGGGTCGCGGGTCAAACAATTGACGGATATGGTTCGGCCGCCAAGGCGACAACGCCTCGATCGACCCCCATGGCCCCTGCGGACATCGATCGCCTGATCGAGCGGGTTGCCGGGCATGTGAGTCTGGCGTCCGGTCTGATCCGCTCCGTCGTGACGGCGGAGAGCGCTTACGATCCGCAGGCGGTTTCCCCCGCCGGGGCTCGGGGCCTGATGCAGTTGATGCCGGAAACGGCCAGGGAACTCGGGGTTGAAGACAGTTTCGATCCGGAACAGAACCTGATCGGCGGCAGCCGCTATCTGCGGCGACTGCTGGACAAATACGACGGTGATCTCGATCATGCGCTGGCGGCCTACAATTGGGGACCGGGAAATGTCGATCGTCACGGGCTGGAAAAAATACCGCAAGAGACGCGCGAATATCTCAGCCGGGTAAAAAATCTGCTGGCCAAAGAAGCGACCTGATTGCGGGGCCGGTGCTGTTCCGGTTGGGCGCATCCCGTTCAGGGCGATCAGTACATTTCCTTGCCTTCCGCGAGCGCCAGCCAGCCTTTGACGATCCGGTAGATGAACCAGATCATGTCGGCGATCAGAATGACATAACCGATCGCTACGGCGAAGGTCAGCGCGCCCAGAAATGACCACAACAACGTAAACCAGAAGGTTCTGATCTGCCAGCGGAAATGGGACTCAAACCGGGTTCCCCGTACGGCCTGCCGTTTGACGTAGTTGATCACAGCCGCGACCAGCAGGGATATGCCGAAGAAAAAGGACAGCGCCTGCAGGGCGTAAACCGCTGCGGTCAGGGTTTTCAATGTCTTGTCTTTTGCCGGGTCCAGGCGTTTTCCGGCAGCGGAAAAGACGGCGTCTGGTTCAATAGCCATGGCTCTAACTCACTCCTTCGCTGCGTGTCTGTTTGCCGGGATCATCAAGATGTTGCCGGGCATGCTGTTCGGAGAAGCCGATGAGGCGACGGAAATCCTCAAGAATAAGGTAGAGAACCGGAACCAGCAGCAGGGTGATGCCGGTCGCAAACAGAATGCCGAACCCGAGGGATATGGCCATCGGGATAAGGAACCGGGCCTGCATGCTGGTTTCGGTCATCATCGGCATCAGGCCGAAAAAAGTGGTCAGCGAGGTCAGCAGAATCGGGCGGAAACGCCGGCTTCCGGCGGCGATGATGGCGTCGTATATGGACATGCCGGCACGGCGGTTGCTGTTGGTCTTGTCGATCAGCAGTAACGAATCGTTGACCACAACGCCGGACAGCGCCACCAGGCCGAAAAGGCTCAGCAGGCTCAGGTTGTATCCCATGATGATATGACCCAGAACGGCGCCGATCATGCCGAAAGGGATCGCCGCCATGATCAGCAGCGGCTGGCTGTAGCTGCGGAAGGGAATGGCGAGAAGACTGAAAATGGCAACCAGTGCCAGTAGGAACCCTTTGCTCATACTGGCCATCGATTCCCGCCGTTCTTTTTCCTCGCCCTCCATATCCCAGGTGAGACCGGGATAATCGGCCGCCAACTGCGGCAATAGCCCGCGCTTTAAGGCGGAGATGATTTGTTGGGCATTGGCCTGTTCTTCATCTACGGCGGCTGAAACATTGATGACCCGTTTGCGATCGGTGCGGTTGATTTCGGAAAACCCCTGTCCTTCAATGAGTTCGGCGGCCTGGGACAACGGCATCTCACCGCCGTCCGCGGTATGAATTCGCATGGTTTCAAAATTCCACAATTTGCGGCGATCGGCTTCGGGATAGCGAACCATGACTTTGATTTCGTCGCGACCGCGTTGCAGGCGCAGGGCTTCGCTGCCGTAGAAGGCACCCCGGACCTGGCGTCCCAAGTCGGTTTCCGTAACGCCCAGGGCTCGGGCTGCAGGCTTCAGCTGTAGTTTGATTTCTCTTTTTCCGCGGGCGTAGGTGTCTTCGATGTCGCTGATTCCCCGGTATTCCTGCAGCGCCGTTTTGATGCGCAGCGAGGCTTTTTCCAATACGGCAAAGTCGGTGTGGGCCAGTTGAACATCGATATTCGCTCCGAGTCGCATCAGGTTGGAGCGGAACGACAGCGAATCGAGACCGGGAATCGGACCGATCTTTGCGCGCCAGGCCGCGGAAATTTCCGATGCCGGAATGTCGCGTTCTTCGCTTGAGGTCAGAAAGGCCGCAATGCTGGCCAGGTTGGTGGCGGTCGAAGCACTGCCGCCGCCGGGTCCGCCGCCGGCCACGCTGCCGCCCACCAGGGTATAGGTGTTGCGCAGGACGCTGTCGCCCGGTGCCAGGCGGGAATCGTATTCGGCGATGGTTTCCAGCCCTTTTTCCAGAATCATTTGCGTGACCCGACCGGTTTCTTCAATCGGAGTTCCCTCGTTCATCTGCAGCGAAACACTGATCCGGTCCCCTTCGATCTCGGGCATGAAGGTGAATTTGATCAAACCGTTCCTGATGAATCCCGCCGTCAGCAGCAGCGCCACAAAACCCAGTGCCAGAGACGCGTAACGGAAAGAGAGGTTGAACTTCAGCACCGTCAGGTACGGACCGTTGACAAAGCGTTCAAGGCCGCGGCCGAAGAGCTGACGCACCCGGTCGATCCGGGCCAAAAGCCCTTTGCCGTTGCGGCGTTCCCGGCCGAAACTCAAGTGTGCAGGCAAGACCAGCAAAGATTCGACCAGCGAGACCAGAAGCAGGGTGATGACGATAATCGGCAGCACTTTGATGAATTTACCCATCATGCCGCTGACGAAAACCAGCGGCAAAAAGGCGGCCACCGTGGTCAGAATCGAGAAGGTGACCGGGACGGCAACTTCCAGCGCGCCGTCGACGGCGGCCCGCAAATAGGGTTTGCCCGCGCTGGCGGTGTTCGAAAATATTTTCGCCGACGACGATGGCGTCGTCGACCAGGATTCCCAATGCCAGAATGAAGGCGAACAGCGAAATCATGTTGATGGAAACGCCGAGCCAGGGCATGAGAAAAAGTGTGCCGAAAAAAGAGATCGGGATGCCGAGCATGACCCAGGCCGCCAGCTTGATTTCCAGAAACAGGCCGAGAATGACCACAACGAGGGTCAGCCCGAGCAGGGCGTTTTTCTGCAGCAGGGACATGCGGCTGTTGAAAATTTCCGTGGTGTCGTTCCAGATGGCCAGATTGAGGCTCTCCGGCAGTTCCGCCCGCTTTTTCTCGACGTAAGCGATCACCTGGGCCGAAATTTCGGTCGGCTTCTGCTCTCCGATCCGAAAAATCTGCACCATGGCTGCGGGCTTGCCGTCGAAATGTCCGTAGTTGTCACTGTCGGCGAAACCGTCCACGACCCGGGCGAGATCGCCCAGCCTGACGCGGGCGCCGTCCGCTGTGGCGAGAATGGTGATGTCCTCGTATTCAGGCCCCAGATAGCGGCGTTCCTTGGTCCGCAACAGGATTTCCCCGCCGCTGGTTTTCACCGTGCCGGCGGGAAGGTCCAGCGAAGCCGCATTGATCGCCGCGGCGACCTGGGCGAGAGTCAGATTGTAGCGTTGCAACGTCCGGGCGGAAATTTCCGCGGTTATTTCCGGGTCGCGAACCCCGCTTAATTCGATCTGCGTGATGTTCGGCAGCTCAAGCAGCTCGTTTCTGATTTTTTCCGCCTGGTCGCGCAGCGTATGCTCGTCGACCTCGCCGTAAACGACGACCGAAACCACTTCCCGGCGGTTGGACACTTTACTGATGACCGGTTTTTCGGCGTCCTCGGGAAACGTGGTGATGCGGTCGATTTCGCTTTTGATATCCTGCAGGACCAGGTCGACGTCTTCAGCGCTGTAAATTTCAGCGACGACGCTGCCGCTGCCCTCGTTGGCCGCCGATTTGATCTGTTTGATCCCGTCGACGGCGGTCAGGCTTTCTTCGATTTTGAGAATGATCCCCTCTTCAACCTCTTCCGGCCCGGCGCCGGGATAGGCGACAACGATCGAAACCCGGTCGAGCGAAACTTCCGGGAAAATCTCCTGTTTGATTTCCGGCGCCATGATCAGACCGCCGATGACCAGAACCAGCATCAGCAGATTTGCCGCAACATGGTTGTTGGCCATCCATTTGACGGCGCTGTTCATGGCTGCGACTCCGGCGAAACCGGTTTTAACCGGGTTCCCGCGACGGCGCCGGAGATGTTGGTCAGAACCAGCCGGGTCCCGGCGAGGCGGTCGTCATTGGCGATAATCACCTGATCCTCTTCACGGCGAATGACATCGACCTGGTTTTTTTTGAGCCGGTCGTCGGCGTCGACCAGCCAGAGGACATTACCGGTATGCAAGGCGGCGCGTGGCACCGCGATGACGTTTTTCAGCGTCCGGCCCAGCAGAACCACGCTGACGAACTGCCCGTGGGCAAGGATCGGTGCCGCTGTCGGGGAATGCAGGCCGTAGGGGTCCTTGACCGCGACGACGGCGGTGGCGGTCCGGCTGGTTGCGTCGATTTCCCCGAGGGTGCGGACGAGTTCGCCCCGGCGCTCGGCGGGCTGCGCGGTCGGCAACCGGATGAGGGCCGGCGACCCGGAAGCCTGCCCCGGCCCGGGAACATCGAGCCAGCGCAGTTCCTCCATCGGCAGCGAGACTTCGATTTCCGCGCGATCGGTCCCGGCGAACCGTCCGCTGGTAGTGCCGCCGACCAGGTATTGACCGAGATCGATGCTTTCTTCCCTGATCCGGCCGTTAAACGGAGCCTTGATTTCAGTGCGTTGCAGGTTCAGTTCCGCTTTTTTCAGACCGGCTTGCGCCGCTGCGAGGAGGGCCTGTTGCTGGCGCAGCTGGATTTCGCGCGTGACCAACGGACCCGGTTGTCCTTTGTCGGGCAGGTCGATCCGTTCCCACTCGTTGCGTGCGATTCGCGCCTGTTCCCGTTCCTGCGCCAGGGCGACCTCGGCTTGGGCCACTTCGGCATTGGCTTGCTCCACCGCCAGCCGGTAATCATCCGCTTCGATTTTGAAAAGAGTCTCGCCGGCGCTGAAAAAGCCACCGGTCACCAGTTGCGGCGAAATCCAGTCGACTTTACCGCTCACCTGCGGCGTCAGCGTAATTTCCCGGTCCGCGGTAACGGTCCCGACAGCGTGGACCCTGACTTGATGGTCGACGACATCCAGTTTAACGCTGTCGACCAGAATTCCCGGTTGCCGAGACGTTTGTCGAGACGGCGCTTTCTTCAATTTGCCCATAAAGCTCAGCGCTCCCACGCCCAGAGCGATGATTAAGAGCGGCAGGACGATTTTCAGCAGCAGATGCGGTTTTTTTGGTTTGTCGTTCATAGTCGATTCGTCTTATTTGTTGATGAGCGCTTGGCGTTGCTTGTCGAGTTCGGCCGTCATCCAACTGCCGCCGAGCGCCCGTACCAAAGTGATGCGTCGGCTCAGCCATTGGCGTTGCGTACTGATCTGTTGGCTGCGGATATCGAGATGGTCGATGGCGCTGCTGAGCAGGTCGCTGCTGTCGCTCAGTCCGCGCAGGTAATTGGTGCGCAACAGGTCGAGGTTGTCCTGGTTGATGCGGCGGCGCTGCTCCAGAAGATTGGCTGTTTCAGCGGTATGAAGCTCCGCCGTCAAGGCGCTTTCAACCTCCTCAACGGCTGAGAGAATGGTCTCTGCCGTCAGGGCCGCCTGCTCGGCCCGAGCCGCTTTTTGCTGATCGCTCAACGCTTGCAGGCGGCCGCCGTCATAGAGCGGTTGCAGCAGCCCCAGCGCCAGGCTCCAGAAGGTGCCGCTGTAATCTCCGGCGGCCAGCCGCGTGGTGGAACGGCCCAGAGCGGCGGACAGATCCAGCGTCGGCAAGCGTTCGGCCAGTGCCGCCGCCAGGTCCCGATCGGCGGCTTCCAGTTCGAACAGTGCGGCGCTGACATCGGGCCTGCGAGTCAACAGATCCGCGGGCAGACCGAGAGCGATCGCCTGGGGAACGCCGGGAAGGTCTTTGCGGACGATGTTGATGGAGCGGGGTGGTTGTCCGAGCATCACGGCGATAGCGTTCTCCGCCTGTATCAGACTGGTTCTGTAGGCCGGCTCCCGGGCCTTTATCACGGCCAGGTTCTGGCGCGCCTGATAGACTTCGGCCGCGGTCGCCAGGCCGGAGCGATAACGGTCGGTGACAAGGTGCAAAAGCTCCTGCGAATTATCGGCCTGCCTGGTCAGCAGGGCCAGTTGGGCGCGCTGCTCGATGGCGAGGAAATATTGTTCACATCAATTGGGCACTGAGGCTGAGCAGCAGCGCTTCAATGTCCGCCTGTCCCGCCAGGGTTCTATACCTTGCCGCCTGTTCCGTGTTTGCAAGTTTTTTCCACAGGTCGATTTCATATCCGGCGGCCAGCGATAAACTGCCGCTGCTCGCTACGCTTTCTCCCGCCGCGGTCACGCTTTGTGAGCGTCCCAGCGAGCCGGTTAAATTGAATGTCGGCAAACGGCCGGCTCGATTGATCCGCTGTGCCGCTTCAAGCTGTTCCAGGCGATGAATGGCCTGGCGGAGACTCAGGTTGGATGAAAAAAGCCGGTTCTGCAGAGCGTCGAGTTCAGAGTCGTTGAAGTCTCGCCACCAGCGTTGCCGGATCTGCATCGCACTCTGCGGTGCTTGCGTTGCGTAGGTTGCAGGCACTGTGGGGGGGTCCATCCGTTCCGGCGCCAACGGCCGGCAGGACGCAGTCAGGAAAAGCAGCAACAGCAGGAACCGTTTCATGCCGGAATCTCCAGCCCGGCTTCGATGAATTTGAGGAGTTGATCCACCAGGGATTTCTGCTCCAGCGGCGCAGGCAGTCCGGCCGGCACCGCCGGGCTTTGCCTGTCCATGCACATGACATGACTCAGGGAGCCCATGGCAAACTGCAATCTTGCCAGCAGCACCGCGGGCGGCAGGTGCGGCAAAGCCTGGCTTAAAGCCGCGAACAGGAACTGAAACTGGGGTATCGCCAAGGCGATAAAGCGGCTGCGTACGGTTTCGTCAGCCGCTGTGAAAGAGCGTCCGATCAGCGCGATGAAATCCCGTGCGCCGGAACTTGAATTGCTGAATTCCAGGGTCGGAACGATGAAAGCGCGCAGCAGATCTCCGGCTGCAGGTACGGCCCGGCGGCGCTTGGCGGCATCAAGGACCTCCTGGATTTTTTCTGTTCGTTGCCGGTTGAGGGGCACCAGCCGCCGTTCCAGAACGGCTTGCAGCAGCGTTTCCTTATTGCCGAAATGATAGTTGACCGAAGCCAGGTTGACGTCGGCCTGAGCCGTCAGGGTCCTTAACGAAGTATTGTGAAAACCCTCGCGGGCAAACAGATGTTCGGCACAATCAAGAATGCGGGTTTTGGTATCGCTACGCGTCATTTTCGACCTTCCGGTAAGGCGGTTCAGGCTATTTGAACACCTGTTTAAAACGTGTGTCAATATCCGGTGCAAAATAAATTTACGTACTCTGTGCAATGACTGTGCAGGTTCGGGAATTCTGCCTTTTTTTAGGCAAAATTTCCGAGGAGTATTTTTTTATTCGAGTAAAAAACAAACTGTTAAGAGCTTGGCACACGGGCTGCTAAGAAGGTTCCCGGTATCCATATTGAGGTGCGAAAGGAGAGAGCGAGGATGAAGAAGGTGGAATGCATCATCAAGCCGTTCAAGTTGGACGATGTGAAGGGTGCGCTGACGGAGCAGGGATTGAGCGGGATGACGGTGAGCGAGGTGCGCGGGTTCGGGCGGCAGAAGGGGCACACCGAACTGTATCGCGGGGCGGAATACCAGATCGACTTTATTCCCAAGCTGAAGATCGAGCTGGTGCTGCCCGACGACCAGGTGGACGAGATCGTGGCCGTGATCCAGCGCGAAGCCAGCACCGGCCGCATCGGCGACGGCAAGATTTTCGTCAGTCCGATCGAGCAGTCGATCCGCATCCGGACCGGCGAGTCGGGCGAAGATTCCCTCTGAAAACCAACCGACAGAGATGAAGACGCTGTGTCCAGATAAAGGAGAAAGACGATGAAAAAAATGCTGATTGTGCTCACCGGGCTGCTGCTGTTGCCCACCCTGGCCCTGGCCGAAGACGCGCCGGTATCCGAGCTGTCCTTTGTTCTCAACACCTTTTCGTTTTTGGTGATGGGGGTTCTGGTGATGTGGATGGCGGCCGGGTTCGGGATGCTGGAATCGGGGCTGGTGCGGGCCAAGAACACCGCAACCATCTGCCTGAAGAACATTTCGCTGGTCGGGATCGCCGGGATTCTGTATTACGTCATCGGCTACAATCTGATGTACGCCGGGGTCGACGGCGGGTTCATGGGCAGTTTCGGGCTCTGGGGGGCGGACGACGCCGCGGCCCTGGCCGGGGACTACTCCGGCGGGTACGCCGCCGCCTCGGACTGGTTTTTCCAGATGGTGTTCTGCGGCGCGGCCTGCTCGGTAGTGTCGGGGTGCGTGGCGGAGCGGATCAAGCTGTGGTCGTTTTTGCTTTTCTGCGTCGTGCTGTGCGGGGTGATTTACCCGATCCAGGGGTCCTGGGGCTGGGGCGGCGGCTGGTTGTCGGAGATGGGCTTTTCCGATTACGCCGGCTCGACGATCGTGCATTCGGTGGGCGGCTGGGCCGCGTTGACCGGCGCGATCATCCTCGGGGCGCGCAAGGGCAAGTACGGCAAGGACGGCCGGGTCAACCCGATTCCGGGGGCCAACATTCCGCTGGCGACCCTGGGAACCTTCATCCTGTGGATGGGGTGGTACGGATTCAACGGCGGTTCGGTGCTGGCGCTGGGCGACGCGGCCTCGGCGATCGAAATGTCGAACGTCATCGCCAACACCAACCTGGCGGCCTGCGGTGGCATGATCGCGGCGATGATCATGGTGCAGGTGCTGTACAAGAAAGTCGACGTGACCATGGCGCTCAACGGGGCCCTGGCCGGTCTGGTGTCGATCACCGCGGGGCCGGCGACGCCGTCGCTGGGCGCGGCCACGCTGATCGGCGGGGTGGGCGGCATTCTGGTGGTGCTGGCGGTGCCGTTGTTCGGACAAGCTCCGGATCGACGACGTGGTGGGGGCGTTGTCGGTGCACCTGGTGTGCGGGATCTGGGGCACGCTGGCGGTCCCG
>CAXXGL010000016.1:0-43516 GCA_963676555.2 Geopsychrobacteraceae bacterium | reverse complement strand
CGCCCCCGGTCTGTGCGCCCAGAATGATGCCCGGCTTCAACGACAGGATCTCGGCCATCGAAATCTGGAACTTGCCGAACAGAATGTTGGAAGCCATGTTGCTGGACGTCATAAAAGACCCGAGCATGCCGACAAATGGGGCAAGAAAGCCATACATCGATCCGGTCGCGATGGCGGTTCCGTAGGCCAGAACTTCAACCTGGCCGGTGCCGCTCATGACTTTGGACATGGCGATCAACAACAGAACCGCAACCGTAGAAGGCGCCGATTTGTCGACCAGATTGACGAAGATCCGTTTGCCGCCGCCGGGCGCGATATGCCCATTACTCTGAAACACGAAATATCCGGCCAGCGCCGCCAGCAGCAGGAAGGTTCCGGCGTGGGTAAAAACGACAATCGGAGAATACAAGTCCACGGCCGGGTTGACAAATCCCAGTGCGGTTGCGGTTCCCGGAAAAGAGAACCCGATCTTCCAGACGCTCAGCAATTCTTTCAGCGGCTTGACCAGCAGGACCACCAGCGTCACCAGTGTCAGCACCACATACGGAACCACAGCCTGGCCGATCCCCATGGCGGCAGCGGTGTTTTCTTCGCCGTCGAGGGCGACCGTGCGATCCATGACCTGGCTGTCTTCAACGACCATGGAGCGGTTGAACGCCGGGACCCGGCCGAGCAGGAAAATCGCGATCAGGGTAATACTTGACACCACGAAGTTGGCCAGGGTCGGATTGATCTGCGCAAAAATCATCTGCCCGCCGCCATGCAGCATGGTGATCACGAACACGGGAAGCGCCATGCTTCTGACCGCCTGCATCCCGTTGTAAAACCAGCAGATGGCCAGCCCGGCGGCCAAATCCATGATCCAGGTAAAGACACAGGCCCAGAACGCGGCCTGGCTGATCAGTTCCGGATCGCTGATCCCGGACTGAAAAACCAGAGTGCTCCATGCCACCGCCAGGGTTCCGAAGGTGTTCCCCCAGGCGTGGCCCGTCAAGGCGATGATGACCGCCCAGGTGGGCCTGACCCCGATACCGACCAGCAGCGGCGCGCAGACCGCAACCGGAACGCCGAAGCCCGTCACTCCCTGCAGGAAGCTGACAAACACCCAACCCACAGCCAGAATCTGCAACAGCTCGTTTTTACTGAACAACCGCAGCCCCTGCCGGATGGGTTCAAAAGCTTTTGCTTCGTGGGCGACTTCGTAGATAAGAATCGCCGGAGCCACAACGGACATGACCAGGATGCCGTTCCACAGACCCTTTGCCACTTCCGTCGACAACAACTGCCAGTTGCCGCCGAACAGAGCGCTGCCCGACAACAGCGCAAAAGCCAAACCGACGGGTGCCGCCTGCGCGACCCCCCACTTGCATTTCAGCAGCAGAAACAGCAGCAGCAAAATCGGTATCAGCGCAATGAACCAGTTGAAAAAACTTACATGTTCCATAAAAAATTCCTTAAGTCGCCCGTTTCGGGCGACCGGTCAGAAACCCTCTTTTTCGGCAAAGGCCAACAGCGCATCCTCGAAAATTTCAATCGGCGGAGTGACGATACCGGCCCCCACCTGTCCGACGCCGGGCTCCCCGGTGCGCCACCCCGGTGTTGATAACCGGCAGGATCCCGGTGGCCACGACCTTCATGATATCGATACCGGTCGCCGCACCGGCGAAATCCAGGTTCGGCATGGGCAGGTTGGCGTTCCGGGCGACCGTAATCTCGCCCATTTTCATCGAATAGTCATAAGCGACGCTGACGGAACCGGCACCGACGAAATTGACCACGGCCGGTGCGCAGCCCATGGCAAATCCGCCGATTCCGGCGCATTCGACAATCGTGCTGTCACCCATGTCGGGGTTCGCATCTTTCTCGCTGAAGCCCGGAAAATACATGGCCTGCGGCATTTTGCACGGCGCATTGAACCATTCGTAACCAAGCGCACTGATATTCAATCCGAACTCCACACCATTACGCGACATCGCCGTCACGACCGTACTGTGCGGGATATTGCGGGCGGGGTCGGCCAGCGCCTTGGAACCGGCCATGGCCAGATTAAGGAAGAACTGCTCGTTCTTCTTGACCAGAAACTCCATGACCTCGACCCCATTCGGGTCGGTCTTGATAATCTCGGTGAAAGGAACGCATATCTGCTTGAAAAAATTGAGGCTGGCGGCAACATTGCGCTGATGCATCTCGTCGCCCATGGCCAGCGCCTGGGCCATGACGTTTTTCAGGTTCACTCCTCCGGCCTTCTGCAGGGTTTCGTCCAGCAGCGGAGCAAAGACCTTTTCGATCCATTTCAGACGCTGAATGACCTCGGCACTGTTGGCGCCGAACCGCATGACCTTGCCGATCCCCTCGTTAATGGTGCAGTAGGCCCGGTTGCCGAAGGTTTGGTTTTCGACCACAAAGACCGGCATCGAGTACGAAATCAGCCCGGTCATGGGGCCGACCGCATCATGCAGATGATTGGAATCGTAGGAAATCGCTCCGCTGTCCATCAGCTTTTCCGCCTCGTCGTAATCGGCGGCCAGCCCTTCGTAAATCAGAGCGCCCAAAAATGCGCCCCGCATCGGACCGCACATATCTTTCCACGCCACCGGCGGTCCGGCATGGAAAATCGTCTTCTTTTCCATGCCCGGCACGACTTCGTGCGCCGGTTTGACGCCGATCAGCACCGGCTGCCCATCCATGATCCTTTTCGCCGCCTCGTCATTGGCCCGCTCGATGGCCGTCTGCCCGTTTCCATCCTCCGGGGCAAGGCTCAAGCGGAACAAAAGATCGGTGAGTTTCTCTTTTCCCTGTGCCGGCGGCTTCCAATCAAGATGGACGTATGTGGTACCGGTGTCATCAAGAGCCGGCGTAAATTCCTCCAGTCCCAGGCTGACCACATTCACTTTTTCCGTTCCTAAACGACCCATTTAATTTTTTCCTTTCATTCGTGATACAAGCCGGCCGGCCAGCGTTGCCGCCGCCGCATTGCTGGGCGCGACGACGATGCCGTTCTCCGCCAGTTCCGCAACTTGTGATTTTCTTGTCGGGGAGTCCAGATCGGTACCGGTGACCGAAGCGATGATCACCTTGTCCGAACTTTTTGCGCAGCCGGAAGCATTGTTCTTGGCCTCGACCAGAAGCCTGGCCTGCTCCTTATGAGAGCCGTAGCCGATGATAAGGTCCAGCAAGACCACCGCCGTTTCAGGATCGCACAGTTCCCGGGTGATCCGTTCCATCTTCAACTCGGGGGCGATCATGGGGTGGGGACGTCCCAAGGTGAAGACATCATCCCCCATATCCAGGAAGGTATGTCCGATGCTCGTGGTGATGCAGGAAAGCGGCTTTCCCCCGATGACGGAGATATTGGAATGGATATCCGCGTCCACCATTGAGGACACCTGTCCGGCCGCCTCGTAACAAAGGCTCCCGCCGCCGTAAACGCCCCGGATGAATTTTTCTGAGGTCCAGTTCGCGGCCGTCTTCTCGGCCAGGGCCAGATTGCTCCACTCCTGCTCCAGACGATCAACCGCGGAACTCTCCGGGTTCAGGATGGTCACGGCCTGAGTCGCTGCATCTTCCAGGTTTCGAACGCACCGGACTCCGGCCTGTTCCTCCAAAGCGGTATCGACCATGCCCGCATAGGCCACGATGACCGGTTTCGACATTTCCGCGTAAATCTTGAGCAACTCTGCCCGCACGGCTTTTCCCGGCGGTTTGGAGACAACGATGACCAAGTCCGTTTCCGGATCGGCATCGGCCATCTGTAACGCCGTCAGTGTGCTGATGCCGCCGATCTCGTCTTTCAAATCGCGCCCGCCCGTGCCGAACGCATTGCGAATGCCGACGCCCATACGCTCCAGCAGACAGAAGACCTCTTGAAATCCCGACCCCGATCCGCCGACCATGGTTATCCGGCCGGAACGGACCTGATTGGCGAAAGCCAGAGGGGTGCCGCCGACGAGCGCCGTACCGCAGTCGGGCCCCATGACCAGCAGACCTTTTTCCGAGGCCATCCGCTTCAGCGACAATTCATCCGCCATTGCGATATTGTCGCTGAAAAGCATAACGTTCATGCCCGCCTTCAGGGCCTGCACCGCTTCGTACTTGGCATACGCCCCGGGGACCGAAATCATCGCCAGATTGAACCCATCATCATGAGCCACAGCCTCACGGATCGTCGCCGGCGCCAAGCCGTTCCCGGAAGACGCCCGACTCTTGACTTTCGTCGTTTTCAACTGTTCCATAATATTGCCGACGGCCTCGTCCACTGCCTCTGTTTCGCCGCTCACGGCAAGAGCAAGGTCGTTTGCTCCCGCCGCCTCGATCGCGGAGGTCATAAGGCCGGAGGCAAGAAACAGCTCCTTGTTGCGCTCCGTGGCCATCATTGCCGAAGCCTGGGAAATTCCGGGTTGTGAAATTGCGGTCGAAGACACCCTCATCAAAAATGCCGAATCGCGATAGGTATCTTTCAGGACCTCTGACTTAACAACGGTCATGCTCTCTCCCTATTCCTTTCATCTAGTGGTTTAGCGGTCTGCTATCTGATTTCATAAAACCGCCGGCCGGAAGGTTGTGCCGACATCCGGGCCGGTGGCGTTCGATCCTTCACCGGCAAACAGCCTGAATAGCGGGGCATCGACGCCGACATCGCCCCGTTGCCGGCACTTATAGCAATGGGCATGCCGCAACCATCCGGAAACAGGTCAAGCCCGTGGTCATGGTTTAAAGGGAAAGGGCGGAAAAAGTGAAGAGGGCGACCCCCGAAGAGCCGCAAGCCGAATCGGCAAGAGAGGCGGGAAATCTTTCGCAAAAGCCCGAAGTGAGCGCTTTTACCGCAGCGCTTAAAGTTCACGCAATGACGTCGGACGACATTTCAAAAACGGATTTCCGGCAAGAAAAGATCGGCGTAAAAAAACCGGGGACCGAATAGATATTTTGACCGGACGTTTAATTTTTCACAGCCGGGCGGATCTCCGGACGGATAAAAATCCCGGCACAGCAATAATTTTATGGCAAGGTCGCCATAGCAACAACGCCCGGATATGGTCGATCTGCCAATATCCGCCGCTGCAGATTCAGTCGCCTTGGCTCGGCACCCGTTGCACAATGAGCTCTCGGCCGCAAGGCCAAAGTTCTTTTGCCGGGTCGGGTCAAATCAAAGAACCGCTTGTCATTCATTGTCTATCTTGCTAAACCCGGGCAATAAACAGCGGGAAAACGACAAAATCCGCTCCGCTCGATAGCGGTTACCGGATCGACCCGGCGCGGCCGGTGATTCCATTTTACGTCCAGGTCAGCAACGCAGGCTGTGCCGAATCCCATTCCCATCCGCGCGGACAGCTTATAGATCTGTCCCTTGATCCTGAAGAACCCATCCGGATAATTTTCCGTTTCAATCTGCAGGGCCGAGCCGCGGCTGAAACCGCACCGCTTATTCTACCGTACCTTCCCTTTTTAAACGGTTTGGGCTTTTACCCTTCCAGCCAACAACCATAGACAGAACGCCGATTCGGCGAGCAAGGGTATCAGGTAGAGAAGCTCAACGAACGCCGGATATTCGGGCACAAGAAAGCGCACGAACCCGCCGCCCAGATAGACCCACCCCGCCGCTATTAATCCGTAACCCAAAATGGCGGGAAAATAGCCGGACCTGGCCGCCAGACAACCGAGAAACAGGTTGGAAAGGCCGAAAAACAACAGGCCCAGATCGTAGCCGTGACGATGCAGGTCAAGGAACAGCAGAGCCAGGGCATGCAACTGCCCGGCCTTAAAACCGGCCGTGTATTCCACGTTGCTCAACAGCAGCAAGGCGGCATGGTAATTGAGCAGATTAAGCCCGAGTACGGCCGCCTGAGTCAGCCGGAAAGCGGCGGCCATAAGGGCCAGGGTTTTGTTCACCGGCTTGAACAATAGATAAAACAGAACGGCGACGGCCACGTCGCTCAACAACATGATTGTGTCGGCGGCAAACCCGAGCCGGAACAAGGAACCGGATGCCGCGATATTGGCCGCCGTGGCGGTCGCATCGCCGGCGACGATCAGGTCGGCACGAACCAAGAGCTCGCCGGAAAGACCGCAGAGGATAATGAGCAGATATAAAAGTCCGGCGATCTTTACCTGCACCGCCGGCAAACTATCCGTTTTTACGTGGGTCATTTTGAAAAGTCCGGCATGGCCCAATCAACAAATAGTTGTTGGGCCATCCGCTGGGCAAAAGTACGCAGCGGACGGCGTACTCATCTGCAACCTGATATTCCGCGGTCTTACCCCTTCAGTTTAGCGGCGATCTTGGCGACATGAGCCCCCTGGAAACGTGCGATGGCCAGCTCATTTTCGCTCGGCTGTCGGCTCCCGTCTCCCCCGGCCAGAGTCGAGGCGCCATAAGGGGTCCCGCCGGTAATTTCCGCCATGTTCATCAACCGGGTTTCGCTGTAGGGCGTGCCGACAATCACCATACCGTGATGCAGCAGCGTCGTGTGAAACCCGGTAATCGTGGTTTCCTGCCCGCCGTGCTGAGTAGCGGTCGACGTAAACACACTGCCGACTTTGCCGATCAACGCTCCCTTCATCCAGAGCGAACCGGTCTGGTCGAGAAAATTACGCATCTGCGCGGCCATATTGCCGAACCGGGTCGGCGTACCGAAAATAATCGCATCCGCTTCCGCCAGTTGTTCCGGCACAATCACCGGCACCTGGGCAAAAGCCTTACGGCTCGCCAGCGCCCCGGCCTGTTCCAACGCTTCCGACGACATCAACTCGGCAACCTGAAACAGGGAGACGTCCGTGTCCTCCACGGACTTTGCTCCTTCGGCGATGGCCTGAGCCATCTGGTAGATGTGTCCGTACATGCTGTAAAAAACGATCTGAACTTTTGTCGCCATGACAAATTCTCCTTGCAAATGAAATCACGTAACCGGGCGGCGGGAAAACATCCACCCGGCGGAACCGGCCGCACAGAGCCTTCGGGCCGATCGCCCCGTTAAACATTACTGTAAAAGTCATATTAAACGAGGCGCGGCGAAGATTTCAAGACGGCGGTCCGTCCCGGAAGGCCGGGTGGGTCTTGCGGCGACCGTTCATGATCAGCCGGACCGCCGGGCGAGAAAAGAAAATATCATTGTTTATCAAGTCCGGTGGGATGTTGGCGGCCCCGGATGCTGAACAACGTCATCCTTATCGCGCCGGTGGCTAAATATGTCGTCATTCCCGCCTTCGCGGGAATGACACCCCGGGCAATGTTTCCACTGCTTATTCACCGGAGCAAGAGTCTCCGCGGGCCTGTTGGCAGAGGCCCCCCACTGCCGCCCGGGCATCAAGCCTTACGGAGCCAGTCGTTCCAGCACCCAGTTAGCGGCGTTATCGCGCCGATAACGCAGCCGGTCGTGCAGCCGGTGCTCCCCCTCCCGCCAGAACTCCAACAGGTCGGGCACGACCCGATAGCCGCCCCAATGCGCGGGCCGCGGCACGGCCTGCCCTTCGAACTCGCGCACGGCATCCGCAAAGCGCTGTTCCAGGAAGTACCGATCTTTTATGACCCGGCTTTGGGCCGAGGCATGGGCGCCGATTCGACGGCCCCGGGGTCGATTGTCAAAATATGCATCGGACTCGTTCGCCTCCAGCTTTTCCACGCGGCCCTCAACCCGCACCTGCCTGGACAGAGGCAACCAGTGAAAGGTGAGTGCAGCGTACGGATTCTCTGCCAGTTCCCGCCCTTTTCGGCTCTCATAGTTACTGAAAAAAACGAACCCACGCTCATCCACCCCCCTGAGCAGAACGGTTCGGGCCGCCGGCCGGGCAGAACGGTTCGCGGTGGCGAGGGTCATGGCAATCGGCAACGCAACCCCGGCCCGCTCCGCTTCCTGCAGCCAGACGCTGAACTCGACCATGGGATCAGGGTTCATATCGCTGCGCCGCAACGGCGCTTTTTGTCCGCTCTTCATCTTCATTCCAGTCACCGGCTTCGTATTCCGGTTCAACAATCGGCGTCCCCTCCGGCGCGGAGGGGCTGTTGTCACGACATCGCTTTTGCGAATTCCGCGGTTATCACTTGCATCATAAGGCGAATGCGCCACGCCGAACAATATCGGGTTTTGAACCGGCAGCGTCAGCCTCTCTTAACACCCTGATTTTTCTTCGCGCCCACGGAATAAAGAAAAAATCGCAAATAGGAGATTTTATTTATTCCATATAGTGCTAAAATTTACTGTACTTTGTTTTTTGCCGCTAGGCCCATGAAATTACGGATATCTTAACCGCTCGAAAAGGAGGAACAAAATGAGGACTTTTGCCTATCGATCAGGCGTCGTTATCGCCTTTTTCCTTGCCTTCATAACCATGTCCGCGGTTGCCGGCGCGGCCGGGCTCAGCGCCGATACCGAAGGCTGCATCGGCTGTCATGCGATGGTGACTCCGGGGATTGTGGCGGACTGGCAAGCCGGTCGCCACTCCGCAACCAGCCCGGCCGAGGGCCGGCAACAGGATCGGAGCAACAGAAGGATATCCGCGGACCAGGTTCCCCCCGGCCTGGCCGATACCGCTGTCGGCTGCGCCGAGTGCCACATGATGAACGCGGATCAACACCCCGACAGCTTCGAGCATAACGGTTACACCATTCACACCGTCGTGTCGCCGTCCGATTGCGCCGTCTGCCATCCGACCGAGGTCGCCGAATTCGCCGACAATCTCATGGCCGAAGCCTACGCCAACCTGATGCATAATCCGACCTACGCCCATATGATCCAGAGCACCAACGGCAAGCATGAATTCGACGGCCGGGGCATGAAATTTCACGGCTCCGATCCCGTGACGGATGCCGATTCCTGCCTCTCTTGCCATGGCACCGATGTAAAAGTCACCGGAACGGAACTGCGCGAAACCGACATGGGGGAAATGGAATTCCCGCAATTGTCGAACTGGCCGAATTCGGGGGTCGGACGACTGAACCCCGACGGCAGTGTCGGCGCCTGTTCCTCATGTCACATGCGCCACCAGTTTTCCATAGAAGTGGCACGCAAACCATACACCTGCGCCCAGTGCCATAAAGGGCCCGATGTTCCCGCGTACAAGGTCTATTCCGTCAGCATGCACGGCAACATTCAGAAGTCGGTCGACAAAACCTGGGATTACAAGGCGGTTCCCTGGACCATCGGAAAAGACTTCAACGCACCGACCTGCGCGACCTGCCATGCCAGCGAAATCGTGGACGAGAACGGCGAACTGCTCGCCACCCGGACGCACCGCTTTAACGACCGCCTGCCCTGGCGGCTGTTCGGTCTGCCCTACGCCCATCCCCATCCGCTGCAAGCGGATACGTCGATGATCGTCAATCGGGACGGATTGCATTTCGCCACGGAACTGAGCGGTGAGCCGGTCGGCAAATTCCTGATCGGCCCGCAAGAGATGGCCAAGCGGCAGGCGGCCATGGAAGCCGTCTGTTCCGGTTGCCATAGCGCGCAATGGATCGAAAACCATTTCGCCCGCCTGGACAAATCGATTGAGACCACCAATCACATGACCCTGCAGGCGACTAAAATCCTCAGTCAGGCCTGGCAGGAGGGGCTTGCCGAAGGCATCCCGCAGGGCAAGAACCCGACCAATGAGGCCATTGAGCTGAAATGGGTTGAGCAGTGGCTGTTCTTCGGCAACTCAACCCGTTTCGCCACGGCCATGGGCGGCGCGGATTACGGAGTTTTTGCCGACGGCCGCTGGTATCAGGCGAAAAACCTGCAGGAAATGTACGATTACCTGAAGTTCCTGAGGGCTGCGCAGCCGCCGCTGAAATAATTCGTCTCTGCCCGGCGGTCCTCAGCGTCAATTCGAACGGCAGGGAACTCAACCCCAAGCGGCTGTCGATCAGAGCCCCGCGGATTTTGCCCAAGCACTGTCCCGGGGCTGTGCAGCCGGAACTCTTTTTACCGGGCGGATGAATCAATCCGTTCCGGACGTTTGCAGAAGGTAAACTTATGAACAAGAAAAAACAGGACCGAAAAACATCCGTTTTGATCCGGCATTTCAACCTGCTGTGGTTCATCATGGCGCTGGGCTTCGGCGGTACCTCCGTCGCCGGCTTTGCTTTCCTCAACAACACCCTGGACAGAGCCCCGGCGTTTAAAGGAATGCTCTACCTGGAGAAGATTGAAGAGTTTTCGCGGCAGATGGCGGGAGGCTGGCCGCAGTTGGCCGGCTATTTGAAGGTTCACATGCTGTTTTTCGGCGCGCTGCATCTGCTGACACTGTTTTCCTGCACCTGGCTCTATATCCGCTGGCGGCGCGGCTACCCGCAACAGTACCGCGAACTGCTGCAGGACACGGCACGCAATTCCGCGCTGATCAGTCCGATTCTGGCCTACGGCATGGCCTTTAACGTGTTTCTGGTTCTCGGTTACGTCTATATCGACTGGATGCGGATCAATGTTCAGCTGCTGTTGCCTTATGCGGCGGGAGCGTATTTTTTACTCTGGCTCTGGACCCTGGCAACCGCCATTCGCCTCCAGGCGATTGCCCTGGAAAAAGGCTTCGATGTCGATAAAATGCATTTCGGCTGGCTGTTGATTCCCTTCGCATTGGGGATGACCAGCGTGACCGGCACCGGAATCGCTTATCTGGCCCATGGCGGACTGGCCGATTTCGTTTTCTTTCTTTCCCTGATCACCTTCTCCATGGCGTGCTTTCTGCTGGTCGTCAAGCTGTTGAGCCTGTTCAAATCCCACTACGCCGGCGGCCTGCCGGAAAAAATCGAATTTTTGCCCGCTTTTTTTGTCGTCATTCCCATCGTGACCCTGCTCACCATCTCCCTGTTGCGCTACGGCTATTTTTTCCAGCATAAGTTTCATCTGCCGCTTCCGGCCGCCAGCTTCGCCATTACCGTCACCCTGGGGTTCGCGCTCATGACCTGGTATATGCTGCTCGGATTGTTCCTGCTGCGCGGATATTTAAGAAAAAACTTATTCAGCATGCAGTATTTTGACGAATCGCAGTGGGGCCTGATTTGCCCGATGGTGGCCTATGCCGTGTTGGCGACGTTCGTTTACAAGCATGCGCTGCACTATGCGGCGACCATCGCGGTGATTCTCTGCTTTATGGTTCTGGATGTCGTCATCCTGTTTTCCATGATCTATCGTCAGTATCTCAAAATCAGAAAGATGCACGCAGGCTGATTCCGTGCGCAACAAAGAACAGACTGCGGTCGATATTTTTTGCTTTATTCACAAAAAACCGTTTTTTTTTGTCCGCAAGGGGGAATTAATTACTTTTTTTCTGTGCGTTTTCCCTTTTATTCAGATTTTTGTCAGAAGCTGAAGTTAAAATACCGCATTCAAATCCAAACTTCCGCTTTACATGCCATGTCGTTGCCGAGGGAGAAATTCGGATGAAACGGAAAAAGGCCCTGGTTCTGGAGGACGACCAGCTCTACAGAAACCTGCTGACGGAAATCCTTGAAGAATTCGATTATGAAGTCTGCTCCTTTTCCGACCCGACCGAAGCGATTGAGCAGTGGGACCATAAGGAACAAACCGACGGGCACAACGACTACGACCTGATCCTGACGGACAACCGAATGCCCGGCATGTCCGGGCTGGAATTTTTAAACCGAATCCGGCAGCAAAACCGCCCGCTGCCGGATCACTGCACGGCCGTTATTTCCGCGTCATGGAGCGACAGCGAACTGCAGCAGGCGCAGGAACTGGGCTGTCAGATTTTTCATAAACCCAGCCATGTCTATCGGATCTATGCCTGGCTTCAGCAACACGATCATCCGGGGAGAGGCGGCTTTGTAAAAAGATAAGAGGGGGGAAACGATGAAAAAAGCGTTTTTTTTACTGCCGGCGCTGCTGCTCGGCCTTCACCTGACTGTATTTGCGGAGATTCCGTCTTCCGCCGCCCTGACCAAAGCGGAACGCTTTGTCGGCATTCTGGACAGTCGCAACTATGACAGGGCGTACCTGCAGACCTCCGATCTGCTGAAACTCCGGACCCCGCAAACGGAATGGATCAGGCAACAGGAAATCGCCTTTCAACTGCTCGGGGATGTCCGGGAGCGCCAACTGTCGACCGTCAAGGCCAGGGCCGTCTACCCCGGCCTGCCGGACGGCAACTACCTGATCGTCTGTTTTGAAACGCGAACCGCGCACAAAGTCAAAGCGATCGAGGTGGTCTTGTTGAAAGAAGAAGAAACGGACTGGCAGGTGTGCAACTACTCGATCCGTTAGTCCGTTCCATCTTCATGAGCGGACGCGACCGAACATAAATACACACCGGACAGCCGTTGTCGCCGGCCTCCATATCGTCGGATTTTCCTCCCTGTTCATCGTCGCCCCCGGTCCTGGGCGCATTTTTTCTTTCGCTGGCTGAAAAACCGTACCTTGGTATATGCTGGAAAAAACCCGTTGACGGACAAGCCGTCTTTACAGCGACAGTGAGGCAAAGGAGCATCCGATGGCAAAATTCACCTGGTACGGTCATGCGACACTTGGACTTGAGATTGACGGCGGCAACCTGTTGATCGACCCTTTTTTCAGCGGCAATCCCGCGGCTTCGACCACCGCGGACCGTCTCGACCCGGATTACATCCTGGTCAGCCATGGCCATGGGGACCACATCGGCGATGCGATCGACATCGCCCAACGCACGGGCGCCCAGGTCATCAGCAACTATGAGATCGCCGGCTGGCTCAGCCGTAACGGCGTCGACAAGACCCACGCCCAGCATCTCGGCGGCGGTTTTCAGCACCCGTTCGGCTATCTGAAACTCACTCTGGCCCTGCATGGGTCCCAACTTCCGGACGGTTCTTACGGCGGCAATCCCTGTGGTTTTTTACTCACCACCAATGACGGCAAAAAGATCTATCTGGCCCAGGACACCGGCTTGTTCGGCGACATGGCCCTGATCGGCGAAGAAGGGCTGGATTTAGCCGTGCTGCCGATCGGCGATAATTTCACTATGGGACCGGCTGATGCGTTGCGCGCCGTCAAACTGCTGCAACCCGGGATCGTCGTCCCGATTCACTACAATACCTTCGATTTGATCAAGCAGGATGCCGCTCGGTGGGCGGCACAGGTCGAACAGGAAACGACGGCCGAGGTCCTGGTCCTGAAACCCGGGGAAAGCTGCGAATTTTGACCGGCGGAGCGACCGGGGAAGAAACAAGCAGGAGCGGCAGGTTGTGGAAAAACCGATTCGCCTCAAAGGGTTGGGAAGGCACCGGAAGTAAGTATCCCCCGCGGTCAAACCGGGGGCGTTAGCGATTGCCCGCCCCTCAAAGGGGCTGTAACGCAATCTTCACAAGCAAAAACACGGCTTGCCGTCATTCCCGCGCAGGCGGGAATGACGCAAAAGGAAATTGTCGTATCGCGGTGGTTCATATTCCCGCAACCGTCAATTTTTTTAGGCCCCCGGCAAAGCTGGGGGATTCCTTTTTGTATTCATGGCCGGGAAGAACCGGGCAGGACGCTATTTCACCAGTTGCACGGCATTCAAAGGCCCACGCAAATGAAAACGATAGCCGCCGGCCGCCTGTTTTTCCCCGACAAGTTTCAACAGTTCCAGTAAAACCGGATCGAAAGCGGCATTGGGCGCCAGGCTCAGGGTTAAATTGACGAAGCTGGTCGCCGGGGTTCGGCCGAGGCGCAAAGTGCCGCTGCCGTCGGCATTGAACATCGGCCCGGCAACCTCCAGCCGGGTAATTTTTACATTTGCCCCGGTAGCGCCGGCCGCGCAGGTCAATGTTCCGATCGGCAGGCTGTCGTTTTCGCTCCCGAATTTCTGCAATCCCGAAAGCTCCAGGGCGCTCATTTCGAAATCCAGACGGCTGCGGTTGCGGCCAGCAAGGGGCAGGATACCGTCGAAAGTGCCCGTTCTCAATTCGCCGCGCAGGCGCAACGGCAACTGCGCACCCAAAGGTTCATCGAATTCAAGCTTGGAAAAAAAAGCCGACACCGCCCCCTGACGAAAGGCCTGGCCGCTGATTTCCCCCCCGAAAACATCCAGGCGGTAATCCACCCCCGGATTCGCCCCGACAAGCGACGACCACAGGGGGGCCACGGCCACCGCCGAAAGCACGATCGGCGGATGCGGCAAGCGCGGCGAACCGACCGTCACTTCTTCGGCCCTCAAAACCAACGGAAACGCCAGTCGCGGGGCCTTGATATCGAGCAGAACGCCCTGACTTTGCGCCAGCTGTTCGGCCCGACCGACCCACGGATCAACCGGAAAAAACAGCACAAACCCCAAAAGGAAACAACCTGAGAAACAGAGACCGCACAGTAAAAGCGAGCGGCGGAACAGGAGTCTTGGAATGTTCAGCATCAGGATCTCTCTCTCAAGCGGCTGAGCATCATCACCGTATCCAGCTCTTCCGGGTTATCGAAGCGGGTCCTGATCCTGAGTTGTTTGACGGTGAGTCGCGCCGGTTCGCTGTCGAAATGATAAAGCAACTCCACCAGTTGCGGTAATCGGAGCCGCTCCAGGCGAATTTCAACCCCTTCCTCAATCAGATCGTCGCGAACCCGGTCCGGCTGCGGTCGCACATAAAGCAACAGGCTGCGCGCACCGACCTGCTGGGCCGCGTTTTCGACCGTAGCGATAAGATTGTAATGCTCCTGCGCTTCCTGCCTCGGGTTGATATCCTGCAACTGAAAGGTCAAACGGCGATAATCCTGCAGCAGTTCATCCAGTTGTGCAAGTTCGGCCCGTGTCGTCGCGGTTTTCCGCTCCAGATCGACCAAAGCGCGCTGATAGCTGCGATAACCCCAGAACACGCCGAGCAGAACCACAACCGCCGCTCCGACAAGCAGGTACTTAAGCTGTTTTTCCCGATCGAAACCGTTCATTGCATGGCCCCCTGCGGTTTGAGGCGTATCTGCAATTGAAAATCGACCCGGCTGCCGTCGATGGCCTGTTTGGAGTCGATGATCCGGACGTCCTGAAAGAGCGGTTCCGCCTGCAAAGCGGCGAGCAATTTGCTGACCGCGTCAAAATTCGTCGTGT
This sequence comes from Geopsychrobacteraceae bacterium, assembly GCA_963676555.2. GTDB lineage: Bacteria > Desulfobacterota > Desulfuromonadia > Desulfuromonadales > Geopsychrobacteraceae > BM522. Next base: position 28,543 of record CAXXGL010000016.1, on the reverse strand, counting down.
TGCCGCTCAAACGCACGCCTTCATCGTTTTGCAGATACTCCTGAATATCAACCGACAACCGGGGATCCGTATGTTCGGAGACCGCCCGCAGCACCTGCAGCGCCCCGGGAGCGGCGGAACCGAACTGAGCCGCCCGGTTCTCCAATGCCTTTATTTTGGACTGCAATTGCAAAGTCGGGGTCACGACCAGCTTTTCGCCCGGGAACTCCTGCCGGTAGAGCCGGGACATTTCCTGTTGTAACTGATCGCGCACCTGAGCCCGCTGCGTATATTTCAAATAACCGCTGCCGCCCAGGGCCACGGCCATCGTCAGCACAAGCGCCGCCGCCAACCACAGTTTGCGCTTGAGCGCCTGCCAATCGTTTTTCAGCCGATAACGGCCGGAACGCAAATTCAATCCCCGCTCACCGGCTTTGGCCGCCGCCAGCGCCAGGCACCCGACACCGGTCAACTCATCGGCAAGCGGCCCCTCGACACTGCTCAGCGTTACTTTTTCTACCCTCAGGCCGGACTGTTGCAGAGCCTGTTCCAAATCCGGGTCCGTCCGGCCCAGGACCTTCAAGCCCAACAGCGGGGAAGTATGGCTCCGGGCCAGCAACGCCACCTGCTGGACAATGGCCTCATGCTCTTCCGCACCGGTCTGCGGCAGGATACGCAGGTCGGTCAGCCAGCCGTTCTCACATCGGGCCACCAGAGTCTCCGCCTCCGCAACGGCCAGCAGCAGGCCGTCCTCGGGCCAGTCGAGCGCGGCCAGGCAGGTCAACGGCAGCAGGCCGAGATAGCCAAGCGGCTCGCGGTTATCGTCAAAACTTTCGATCGCCTCCTCGATCCGACGACTGTCAACGGCGACCGCCAGCACCCGGTTTTCGCGCTGCCGCTGGTGATAAATCTCCTCCTCGCCGTCCGTAACCGGCAATTGCTGGGACATCTCCGCAGACACGGTTGAAGCGATTTTCCGGGCATCGCTGAAGGGGAAATCAAGCCAGCGGAACAGCGCTGCTTGAGCGGGGAGTTCCCACGCCAGCCGGTCGCTCACCTGCAGCCGGCCTACGACCTCAAGCAGCTGATCCGCCAGGGGTTGCGTCGGCACCCGCTCGAAAAAACCCGCCTTAAACAGCCTGGTCCCCCCTTGATCACTGGCGGCAACGGCATATCTCCAGGTCGTGGAATGCGGTTGCAATGCAATATATTTTCGACGCATGAATTTAATTCACCTTCTGCCATAAGAGTAGGTTTTGCGATTTTTCAACAACCGCTTCCATCCTTCGAACTCCGTCATTGACCCGAGCCCGGCTGGATATGGCGTAAAAGGAGCTGCTCACCCCCAGGTCGAGATTCCTGTTTAACGCCGTGAATTCTTCCAGACCGATGGCTTCCTTCAGTTCATCCAGGCGCTGATACGGTCGTTCCGCCCTTCTGGCGAGCAGACTGGAAACCGCTGCCTCCGCCGTCTCCTCGTCCCAACTGCGCAGCAGTTCCGGCTCTGCGGTGTTGATATTCAGGCGACCGCTGCCGAAAACACTCACATAAGGGGCCAGGCGGTCGACCGTAGCGGCGTTGAACCCGCGTACCAGATATAATTCGTCAAAGCTGCGCAGCGGACCGTCAGCCGCCTCATAAGGCGGGCTTTCAGCCAGATAGTCGGCATCTTCCGCCCCTTCAGCCAACGGCGCCTGATCGGGATCAAGCCAGTCGATCAAAGCATCCGCCAGGGCCTCCGCTTCGTCGATGCCCAGTTCGTCGCACAGGCGGACAAAACGCTCACGGTAGACGGGGTTCGGATTGCCGAGTTGGTCGACCAGTTTATTGAGTTGCAAACGTCCGTCGAGATCCTCGATTTTGATACTGACACTGCCGTCCGCAACGGGGTATTCGCTGATGCCGTTCGACCACAATTCGGTCGCGACTTTGGCATCGAACCCGTTGCGGTCGTTCTGCAACAGCATCCGCCCCGCCCCGATCCCGCCGCGCGCCAGGTATTCGGCCTTGGTGACATCGCGGAAAGTTTCCGTCAGACGGAAATCGACCAGGGTCGAAAAAGCGAATTCGCTCAGCAGGGCGCTCAGCAGGGCGATGACCACCAGCACCAGCAGCAGCACCATACCGCGTTCATTGGCGCAATTCATTGCGAAGTCCTTTGCGGCAGATCGAAAACACTCTGTAAGGCGGGCCGGTCGGCGAGATCGCTGAGGGCGATCTCCGCCCGGACCAGAACCGGCAAGCCGTCATCCGTGCTGTTCCACTGTCGGCGCCAATCACTCCCGTCATAAAAATCAAAGTCTATCCGGTCGATTCCCTGCGCCAGCCTTTCCTCCACAACCCCGGCCAGGGAATGGCTGCCGCTCTCGGCGCGCCACAGGGTCATACGTTCATCCTCGTCAACGCCGAGGCGATAAGCGACCCGGCGCAGCCCCGGCCGCCGGCCGCCGCTGGAACTGGTCAGCATGGACAGGAAGGCTTCCCCGCGGCTGTTCGTCCCGCCGGCGAGAAGCGTTTCCGCGTCCGTCCCTTCCAGCGCCAGACCCAGCAGCTCGCGATTGAGGCGGGCGGTCAAAACCCGGGCCAGGTGCAGGCCGGCGGCCCGCTTTTCGACCCTTTCCTTGGCCGCGCTGCTGGCCGTGAAAATTCCGTAAATACTGCTTAAAAGCAGGCTCGCCAGGGCCAGGGCCAGGAGAATTTCGAGCAGGGTGAAACCACGTCTGTTCATGCTCATCGGTTCTGAATGAATGAGGTCAGAGTCACCAGTTCCTGCTTGTTCTCATCTCCCCAGATCACGCTCAGGTCGATCTGTTCCACGCCGGCAATCGGGGTCGGCGTAAAACGGCTTTGCCAGTAAAAATCCTGGTTGGGCGCCGGGAACACCCCTTCCGTATGCGCGAGGGCCCCGTCAATGCGGTGTTCGATTTCCGCCATTTTCTGCTTGGCCAACAGCGTCGCCAGGGTCATCTGCTGCAATTTTTCACCGGCCAGGATATTGCGTTGCACCAACCCCAGCATCGCCACCATGGCAATGCCGACAATGGCCAGCGCCACCATGACTTCAAGCAGGGTGAATCCGCTTTCGCGCCGCTTTTGCTTTCGCTCTGTCATCGGAAATCCCGATACCCCTCGTAAAACTCGGTCAAGCCCGTCAATGGAACCAAGCGCAGGGTCAGGCTGCGATTCCGCCGGTCGCGCAGATGGATAATCGTTTCCTCCAGCCATCCCCCCGGCATCATGGCCGTGACCACCTCGCCCGTTTGATGTCCGCCCGTGCGCGGCTGATAAATATTTTCAAAGCTGACGTTTTCGGGAAGCTTGTAAAGGCGGCCCAGACCGTCCTTGTCCTGCACTTCACCGGCGGCGTTCAACTCGGCAGCACGATACGAACCGCTGGACAGATCGAAGATCAGCCGCTGCTCCAGACCGGTCATGACGGCCTCGTTATAGAGAAATTTGACCGTGCCGGACAGCCGCCGGGCGGTTGCCTTGAGCGAGTCGGTTTCCAGACCGCTCAACAAAGGGAGACTCAAATTGGCCAGCAGGCCGAGCAGCAACACCACCAGCACCAGTTCGATCAGGGTGAACCCGCCTTGACTGCCGGACCGGGAAAAAAGCTTGCTCGGCATCGTGCCTCCCGCGAAGATTTCAGCCCAGACTTTGGCTGGCCTGGAAGATCGGCAACAAAATCGCCAGAACGATAAAGCCGACAGCGGTCCCCATCAGCAGAATCATGACCGGTTCAAGCAGGGCGAGCAGGCGATTGATGGACAGTTCCATCTGCTGATCGCAACTGTCCGCCACCTGCCCCAACATCCCCTCGAGTTCCCCGCTGTTTTCACCGATGGCGATCATTTGCGTCAGCATTGCCGGGAAAAGCCCGGCTTTCTGCAGCGGCGGCGCCAGGGACGAACCCTCGCGCACCTGCTTGCCCGCGGTTTCTATCGCCGCCTGCAAGACTTTGTTGTTCAACAACTTGCCGGTGATTTCCAGCGCACGCAGCAAGGGCAAACCACTACCCAGCAAAGTGGCCAGCGTCCGGCTGAAACGGCTGGTCGCCACCAGCAGATTAAGCCGCCCGGCCAGCGGCAGCTTGAGCCGCCAGCGATCGACCGTCAGGCGCCCGGCCGCGCTTTCGGCCCAGCGTCTGAACAACAGCAGCACGACAATCAACAGCAGCGTCAGCAACCAGCCGTAACCCTCCAGTAACGTGCTGAAACCGATCAACAAACGGGTCGGCAGGGGCAGAACCTGATCCAGTTCCAGCAGCATTTGGGTCACTTTCGGCAGCACGAAACCGACGAGAAACAACAGCACGCCGCACCCGGTTACCGCCATCAACAGGGGGTAAGCGAGGGCGGCGTTGATGCGGCTGCGCAGACGAGCCTGCTTGTCGAGCAGATCGGCGAGGTTGGCGAGCGACAGATCGAGCGTCCCGCTGTTCTCCCCGACCTCGGTCATGCTCAGGTAAACGGTCGGGAAAATTCTTTTATGAACGGCCAGTGCCCGGTGCAGGGCCTGGCCTTGTTTGACGGCATCCCGGGTCTGGACCAGTGCCTGTTTGAGTTGCTGATCGTCAATCTGCTCGGCGGTCGTTCCCAGAGCGGCGTCCAACGTCATCCCGGCCTTCAGCAACGTCGCCAGCTGGCGGGTCGCAACGGCCAGATCCTCAATGGAAACCCGCCGGGTCAATAAGCTTTTCAGACGGCTGTCCGAGCCGCTATCGGCGTTGACCAGTTCCGCAACGAAAATCCCCTGTCGGCGCAGATCGGCCATAACCGCACGCTGGCTGTTTCCTTCGCTGCTGCCGCTGACTTTCCGGCCCGCCTTATCGTATCCCCTGTACTCGAAGATCGCCATAAACCCGACGTCCTCAGCTGCCGACCTGGGTAACCCGCAGAACTTCTTCCAGGGAGGTTTCTCCGCTTTGCGCTTTGCGCAGACCATCCTGCCGCAGGCTGCGCATGCCGGCGGCCAGCGCCGCCTTGCGCACGCGATTGGCGTCCGCTCCGCTCATCAGCAATTCGCGGATTTCATCGGTCAGCAGCAGCAGTTCGTAAATACCGGTCCGGCCGCGGTAACCGATCTGCTGGCAATGGTCGCAGCCCCGGCTGCGGTAGTAGCACGCATTTGAGTCCTCCGCTATCAGGCCGTCGAAATGACGGATCATTTCCCCGCTCGGCGCATAACTGCTGCGGCATTTCGGACAGAGCTTGCGGACCAGGCGCTGCGCCAGGATGCCGGTGACCGCCGAAGAGACCAGAAAGGGTTCGATTTTCATGTCAAGCAGCCGGGTCAAGGCGCTGGCGGCGTCGTTGGTATGCAGCGTGGAAAACACCATGTGCCCGGTCAGCGCCGACTGCACGGCGATTTCGGCGGTTTCCGAATCGCGGATCTCCCCCACCATGATGATGTCCGGATCCTGACGCAGGATCGAACGCAGCCCGGCGGCAAAAGTCAGATCGATTTTAGGGTTCACCTGGATCTGGCCGACCCCGCTCAACTGATATTCGATCGGATCTTCAACCGTGATGATGTTTTTGGTCTGGTCGTTCAGATAACTGAGCGCGGAATACAGGGTCGTGGTTTTCCCGGACCCGGTCGGCCCGGTGACCAGAAAAATCCCGTGCGGCCGACTGATCAGGTCCGTGACCTGTTTTTTCAACTCCGCCGACAGGCCGACATCTTCCAGCTCAATGACGCTGGAACTCTTCTCCAGCAGCCGCAACACCAGGCGTTCGCCGAAAGCCGTGGGGAGCGAAGACACGCGGATATCGATATCGCGACCGGCGACCCGGACGCGAAAACGCCCGTCTTGCGGCAGACGTTTTTCGGCGATATTCAAACCCGCCATGATCTTGATGCGCGAAATGATGGCGGGGCAGACTTTTTGCGGCGGCCGCGAAATTTCATAAAGGATGCCGTCGATCCGGTAACGGATGATCAGTTCGGACTCGAAGGGCTCCAGGTGAATATCGCTCGCCCGTTCCCGGCACGCGCGGGCGAGCAGGCCGTTGACAAAACGGATGACCGGCGCTTCGTCACTGCTGTCCAGCAAGTCGGTCGGCCCCAGGGTTGCCGCCAAGTCGCCGTCCTCGGCATCGAGATCGGCGGTCAGCTCGGCCCCTTCTCCGGCATGTTCCGCATAAGCGCTGTTGATGGCCCGCAGGATTTCGTCCGCCGTCGTCAGGCAGAGGTTGATTTTCAGTCCGCTGAGGCGGGCCAGATCGTTGACGACCGTACTGTTGTACGGATCGGCCAGCGCCAGGCTCAGGCTTTTTTCCCCCTTGTGCAGCGGGAAAAAACACTGCTCCCGGACATACTCCAACGGCAGTTGTGCGAGGATCTCGGCCACACCGCTGCCCGGCGGCAGCGTCGGCAGGTACTCGAAACCGAACTGTGCGGCCAGCGCACGCGCCAGATCCTGGGGGTTCAGGCCGTGGTCGCTGCTCAGAATCTCGCCGATCCGCCGGTCCGGCTGTTGCTGTTGCCGGTTCAGCGCATCGGTCACGGCGGCTGCGGAAACCACGCCCTGCGCTTGAAGAATTTCTCCGAGCTTGCTCCAGGGCTTCATCGGCTAAGGAGTCTCCTGAGAGTCAGCGGCGGGGAACAGATCGATCATAAACGGCGAGCCGTCGGAAAACGTCCCCAACGCCTCGCGCAATTCTTCGCTCTGAAGGCTCCGGCTCGTCATCCGGGCCCTGCGGGTGATGGCATCCAGGTCCCCGGCATTGCGGATAATCTGCGGCGTCATGAAAACCAGCAGGTTGGTCTTCACGGCCGTCGTCGATTTGGAACGGAACAGATTTCCCAGCAGCGGGATATCACCCAACAGGGGAACCTTGTATTCCTGATTCTGGACATTGGTGCCGATAAGCCCCCCCAGGGTCACGGTTTTGCCGTTTTCCGCCAATACCGTGTTGCGCAATTGCCGCTTGGTCAGCGTCGGCCCGACCTCGTTGACATTGCCGACCGCGACCTGCGAAATGTCGGTGATTTCCTGGAAGATGTCCAGTTGCACCAGGTTGCCTTCGGTGATCTGAGGGGTAAACCGCAGGGTCAGGGCCACATCTTTGCGTTCGACGGAAACGCTCTGCGAACTGGGGTTGCTGGTGTCCGTCAGGCGGTTGGTGATAATCGGGACGTTGGAGCCGACAATGATTTCGGCTTCCTTGTTGTCCGAGGTCAGCAAGGTGGGGGCGGAAAGGATATTGACGTCGTTGCTGACCTGCGACAGCTGAATCAGTGCCGAAATCGCCGGCACTGTTATTTCGCTGCCGTCGGGGCCGATGGTGGTGATCGGATTGAACAGTCCGCCCAGCATCAGGCCGCCGACGGTCTGCGCCAGGACGCTCGGTGTCGAACTGTCGTCGCCAACCGGGCTGAAATCGCTTAACCCGACCGAACCCGTGTTCAGGTTTCCGGTGCCCAGAACCACGCTTTCGTTATCGATGTCGGCGGCCCCCTGCAGCGAGATGCCGATATCTTTGGTGGCATCCATCGACAATTCCAGAATCAGCGCCTCGATGAAAACCTGCTGGGGTTTGACATCGAGCTTTTCAATCACCTGCCTGAGCTGGTTATAGTCCTCGGGACCGGCGCTGATCAATAATGAATTCGTCGACGTGACGGCCGTGATCGCCAGCGGCTCGACCGCGTTTTTGTTTTGCTTCGCCTCTGCGAGCTTGGCATGGGCCATGATCTCGTTCAGGCTTTTCGCCAGGGATTCGGCATCCGCGTTTTTCAGGGTATAGACATTGATATTCGAACGGTTTTCCCCGCTCGGCACATCAAGAGCCCTGATCAGGTTGCGCAACAGAGTGATCTCGTCCGCCGAAGCAATCGCAAGCACAACGTTGGTGCGGGTGTCGGCAATCGCCTGGCCGACCTGCGGCGCCGTCGCCGTTTTCTTCCGCTTCGTCGAGGTCGGCTGGTTGCTGAACAGGGACGTGGCGATCTGGGCCACGGTTTCGGCATCCGCATAGGTCAGGCGAAACACCTCCAGTTGGTCGAGTCCGGTCGGCACGTCGAGCTTTTTGATGATTTTCAGCATCCGGCCGATGTTCGCCGCGTTGTCCGTCAGGATCAGGGTGTTGGTCGGGGCGTAAATGCTTAAGTTGGCGGTCTTGGGGATCAGCGGCGCCAAAGCCGTATCGGCCAGCGTCTGGGCGTCGGCGTATTGCAGGCGCACCAGTTGAGTCACATAGTTTTCCCCCTGGCTCTGCGCGGAAACCGGCAGGCTGCTTTCCTTCGCATCCTTGATCGGAATGATCTTGTTGATCTTGTTATTCTCCACCAGCGTGAAGCCCTTGACGCTGAGCACCGACAGAAAGAGCTGATAGGCCTCCTCCCGGCTCATCGAATCGGGAGAAATAATCGTCACTTTGCCCTGGACCTGCTTCTCGTCGAAAACGAAATTGCGCCCGGTCAACTCGGACATCGTCTTGATCAGTTCACTCAATTCGATGTCTTTATAGTCCAGGGCGATCCGTTCGTCTTCGCTCGCCGGCGTTTGGGCGGACCCCGCCGCCGGCGCCAGAAAACAAAACAGCAGCAGAACAAGGAAAATGCGGAATAGTTTTGGGCACTGATTCATTGTCATCTGATCTCGTAGGCAAAGGTCATGGATTTACCTTTTCGTTCAAGGTCGATCTGCAGCTGTTTGGCCTGCCGCAGTTGCGCGAAAATCTGCAGGGCTTTTTCCGGCGAATCGAGAGCCAGGCCGTTAACCTGCCTGAGGATATCGCCTCTTTTCAGGCCCAATTGCGCAATCAGCGAGCGCGGCCTGACCATCAGCAGCTTGAACCCGGTGGTCTGGCCGGCTTCCAAAACGGGAACCGCCCGGGCCTGTTTGAGCAGATCGCCGACGTTTTCCCGGGCTTCGTCGGCCACCATGGCCGGAATCAGCCAGCGATTATCGCCGAGACTGTTGATCCGGCCGCCGGACTGATTTGACCCCGGATTACGCCGGGCCCGGGATTTGACCTCCGCCTCAGCCCCCTCCTGGGGAACTAGGACCACGGTCTTCCCGGACGCGTAACTTATTTCCACCCGATTGCGTTCGATCTTCGACAGCACGCCGCCGTCCGGCAATTCCCCTTCCAGACCCAGGGTCAACAGTTGGGACTTACCCGCCAAAGTCGCGAGCGGGAACTCCCCGCCGCTGACCGTCCCGATCAGAACCCACTTGGAGTCGGTTGACACCCGGGGCGTCTCCGCGGCAACCGCGGTTTGCGGCTCGGATCTTTGCGTCGAACTGAAAATATTGTGCCGGGTTATGATTCCGTAACTGGCCAAGTCGGCCCGGGGCCGGACCTGAGGAGTCTGCTGTTGCGTCGGGGAGACGAGCGGGGCCGGTTCATTGACGAACCCGAAGTACGCCGCGCACAGCTGTCCCAACGCCAGACCGGTCAGACCGCTGAGGAGCAGAAAAAGCCAGAGTGAATAACGTTGCAAAAAAGTGAGCAGCATGCGCGAATAAAAAGTTAAGAATTGCTTAGTTGAACGACCTGTTCGGGGTATCTGATTGCACAGGATGAAAACATTTTTGAGCCATATAAATCAATAAGATTATGGTTTGGAATGCCGATTCTCATATTTTCATAACAAGGCGAAAACGAATCCTTGATAAGTCACGACTCATTTTCCTGCAAAGTTAAAGCCCCCGCAGGCGCGGGGGCTTCAAGGTTCAGGGTTAAGGTTTCAACATCACATCTGTCAGGGCCGCTCGGTTCCCAGCCAATGCATGGCTTCCGCGTACTGATAGCCGTCACCTAAAGCGGTGTAATCGGTGATGGTTCCATCGATGGCCCCATCTTCCGCCCAGTCGATCGCATCAAAAATGGCCCGTTTGACATAGAAGCGGTTGTGGGCGAAACCGCCCGGTTCATCGGTCGTCAGCTTGGCGTTCTGGAAGGCGCCGCGGTCGTTTTCGAGGGTATTGCTGTTATCAATAACCAGTGCGGTGTAGTTGGTCAGTCCGTTGTTCAGAGTGATGATGTCGGTCAACAGCAGCCCGGCATTCTGGTAGGCTTCGGCTTCTTCCTCAAGACCGGCGGCCGCGTCGTCCACCATGTCCTGGGTCACTTCCGTCGGGACCGCAGCAGTACCGTCCCAGATATTCTGCGTTGTTCCCAGCTGATCTTGAGAGACGAACAGACCGTGCTCTCCGTCATGGCAGCTCACACAGACATCGGCGTTGATCGCCGTGATCGTTCCGGTATCGTCTTTATCGACAACCGCAAAGGTGTGGTTGTCCGCTTCGCTGTTCATATGGCAAGCGACGCAGGGCCCCTGGCCTTCGGCATCGATGGCGTCATGGGCGAAATAGACCGGCGGCTCATAGCTGAGGTCCGGGTACTCATAAGCCACATGGCTGACTGCGGCGAACAGGTCCGCCGCCGCCGGGGCATGGTGCCCGGCAAAACGCGAACTGGTTGAAGCCGTCTCGTTGTTGTCGCGGCCCGAGTGGCAGACCACGCAGGTGTTGGAGCTTCCCACATCCGGGAAAACAACCGCTTCATCGTTGTAAGTATAAGTTGCGGTGACCGCGCCTGTGACCCGCAGATCGCCCGAATTGTTGCTGTGACAACCCCAGCAGTAGAGCAGTTCGTTCTGCCCTGACGAAGTCACGTTGCCTTCGCCGTCAACCTCCCAGCCTGCCAGGTGGGAAAAATCGTTGTTTGCGGCATCGTAATTTTCCGGATCGGCCACATAGTTCACGAAACCGGTTGTGGTGTGGCACATCTGGCAGCTTTGACGATTGCCGGCGTCCCAGTCATAGTGGGTGAACCCGCCATGACTGGACTCATCGGTCGCCCCGGCCGCTTTAATCGCGAGGGTCTGAGCAATTGTCCGGTTTTGGTCCAGATCGGCATATTCCTGGGCAACAGCTTTCTTTACCGTACCGATATTTCCGGCGTGTCCCGATTCGGCCCACTGGTCGTTGATGGTGTCGGTATCGCGCTCGGAACGTATCTCCATCACGCTATGCACGTCGTGACAGTCGCGGCAGGCTCTTTCACTCAACGGATCAACGACATAGCCCTCTACGACATCCGCTGTTTCAGGATTGTCGTAATGGGTATCCGAGATAATCCGGAAATAGGCATCCTGGTGATACATCCATTCAGCATCGGCGGGGTCGTCCCTGTCGCTCATGTGACAGGTGACGCAGGTGGCGTATTCAGCCGAGGCGACGACAGTGCCGTGGTCTTCGACTTCTTCCATCAGCAGGCCGCCGGCGTTGTGCGGATTGTGGCAGGTGCGGCATTGCACCGCTTCGTTACTGGCCACCGGCAGAACGGTTGCTTCCAGCTGCGTCCGGGTCGACACATTCTTGTAAAGCCGGCCGCCTTCGTCGGTGTGGCATTTTGAACAGAGGGCTTCATTGCGGACCGAAGCCGTATAATGGCGTGACTCGACATAACGAGAAGAAATATTGTCGGCTTCCGGATGGTGGCTCAAATGGCTTTCCGGCAGCGTATCGTGGCAGGTTGCGCAGGCGTCGATACCGGGCTTCGCCACCGGCATGGGCCCGACCCCGAAATGTTCGCCGCCGCCGCCGTGGCAGTTTTCGCAGCCCACCGCCGCGAGGCCGTCTGCGGGAACGTCAGCGGCATCGATCAGGTCTTCCAGCCCGGCGCCGTCCCCATAGGCGTCATGACATTCCAGACATTCCGCCGCGGACGCCGCGGTGATATGGTCGCTGTGAATGACATGCTTGCCGGCCAGGTAGTCGGCAACCGCCTCGGCACTCCAGGACAGGCTTTCGTGGCAGCTGATGCACGCGCTCGTCCCCACGACCGCATTGCCCGCCGGATCGACGCCGCCGCTTGAATCGGTTACCGAACTGCCTCCCGAGCCGCCGCTGCTGCCGCAGCCCCAAAGTACCAGGCCGGCCAGAGCCGCAACCAACAAAACCAACCATTGTTTACGCATTGAAATACCTCCTTGTGAAGAGAGAACTTGTAATTTCGTGCTCAGTGACACCGACGGCAAGTTTTGCCGTTGCTTGCATCTTTCAGATTCCCGCTGATATCGTCCCAGTCTTTCGGGTGCGGGTTAAAACCCATGGCGCCGCCGCGCGCGCTGTGGCAGTTCAGGCAGACATCCCCTTCGGGGTGGCACGACTGGCAGGTCATCAGCGACCGGCGCGCCTCCCGGGCATGTCCGATGGACCAGCTGTGGAAATCGATACTTTCGGCCGCATGGCAACTGTCGCAGGCCAGCGTGTTGTTTATCCCGGCATGGATCGTGTCGATATCGACATCCGCGAAACCCATATCGAAGCTGCGGCGATGAGACGGGCTGCCGATATCTTCGTTGCGGAAACGCCAGTTGTCGTGGCAGTCGCTGCAGAAACGGGTTTCATGACAGCCGGCGCAAAGATTCTGGTCGGCCCGCGCCGCCAGCGGATGGCTGATGAGGAAGTCGCCGCGGTGAACATTGATCATGTTGTTGCTGAACGATCCCATCTCGTGCGCGAAACCGGCCTTGTGGCAGTCCAGGCAGTAGTCCTGCTCGTGACAGGAAGCGCAGTTGGCGTCCGGACCTTTGGCCGACCGGCCGTGGTTCAGCGCCCAGACCGGGCCGTGGGTCTTGGGTTCACGCAGGACGACCGCGTCGATCGTCTCGGCATCGTGACATTCGAGGCAGACATCGGTCTTCGGCACAATGGCATCCGCCTGCTGAACGTGACAGGTGACACAACCGGCATCCGCGACATACTCCTCAACATGGGCGCGGTGATCGAAATCCGCGGCCCAGAGCGGGGCAACCGTAGACGCCAGTAGAACAATAGCTAAGAATACTGTGCGGGTCATAATGGCGCTCCTTGTCAGAATATAAAGTTCAGGCGAATGGTGCCGCGATTGTAATAATCCCAGAGGTCGCTCTCGATGTACTCGTATTTGGCCTTAAGATTGAGCTTTTTGCTGAAATCGTACCGGCCGTCCACCCAGAGGCGCGTGCTGGTGGTTTCGCTCTGATCATCGTCATCGGTATCGTAGTAGGCGATATCGCGTTCCAGCACATCGATCGTCGCGCCGGCCCCGGCCCTGAATTTGCCGGTGAACTGGTAATTGGCGTAGGCCTTGACCCCGTGCATGTTCTGGCCGTCATCGTCATCCCGATAAATTCCCGTCAGGTAACCGTACAAGCCGTCGGTGCGCAACTTCTCGACCCCCAGTTCGTACACGTCGGCGTCACTGAAATCGGTATAGAATTCATGCGTGATGCGGGCGAAAAACTGGATGCTGCGGGAATACCGCCAGGTCAATTCGGCCATCAGTTCTTCGTATTCGTCCACGGCGAACACCGAATAGATGGAGGTCGATGAGAAGACCGGCAGCGAGTAGAGATATTCCGTCCTCAGGGTCAAAGCCTTGGCGAAACGGTACTTGCCGCCGACCAGGGCGTAACTGAGCCGCTCGGAAATGACGTCCCATTGCAGTTCGTTGTACAGCCAGAGCTTGCCCTGGAAGTCGTAATCGATATCGAAGCCCAGCAACTCCTGAGCCAGCAGGCCGCCGTCCCATTTCTGCAGGTAGGAAGCGCCGAATTCGACGCTGTCGTTCAGCAGCTTGCCCGAGAATTCGATCCCGTCGACCACATCCTTAAGGTTGTAACCGTCGTAATACTTCACATCGCCGCCGGCAAACAGGCGGAGCTTGTAAGCATCCGTCAGGGAGTACTTGAGCGCCAGGCCGTCCATGATCGTGGCGCCCGCAGTGGTGGAAATGAACTGCCGCCCGAGGCGGAAATCAAGATTGTTCAGAAAGTCCTTCTTTTCCAGGTACGCATAGTAGAGGCGGCTCTTCACATCGTCCTCATCGCTGAGGTCGTCGGCGAGCCGGCCATAGAACTTGAAATTGTAGCCGTCTTTGAGCAGATCCCGTACATTCAGCTGCAGATACTGGTAGGCGGGGGTGGCGGTATCCTCGTCAGCCGTGTCGTACCACTCCAGAGCCGTGCTGGATCGTCCGGAAAATGAGGCTGCGTCGACCTGTACAGCAGCCCCCAAAACCATAGGAACCAGCAAAAAGCCCCAAAAAACTCCTTGCCAAATTCTCATGCTACCTCCTTCATCAGGGTCATCAGGTAATTTGCGCCGACAATATGAAAACAACGTGGCAGATCGAATATTCTTTTTTAAACTTAGCGTAAATTCTACGTATAGCAATTATTATGCCGCTATATAAAATTATTTTTAATCAATATTTCATATATTTATCGCATAGTTATGTGCCGTCATCGGAAGTCCCGAGAACGGCGCTGGTGATTTCACCAGAGGCACCTGGGAAAATCACCAGATCTGCTTTCTTAAATGATGGGTTCCGGGAAGATTTTCCCGCCGCTCTTTCATTGGCCTGCACCGGCGCCCGGGAACCGGGGCAAAGATCGGGACGGTTTGACAGCCGTTCGTTTTTCGGCCGGCAGACAAACCGGGGTCGCGTTCCCTGCGTTTATGCCGCTGCCGCGGGCGATCAGGTTTTCAATCTCCCGAATGCCGATTCCAGAGCGACGCTGATTTCGGTCAGTGACGGGTCGGTCCCGGTCTGGTTCTCCCGGCCGAGCCGGTCGAGATCCTGCGCCGCCTGCTGCGCGGTGACGGCACGAGCGCGAAAATCGGCCAGCAGCGAATTAATCCGTTCCGCGACGGGAGCGGCCTGATCGCCTTCGCGCAGCCTGATCGAGGCGGTCAGATCGCCGGTAGCCGAAATCCGTTTCAGGTCTTCCTCGATCCGGTACAGAGCTCCGGCGATCGGGCGCGGGAAGAACAGGCTGGCGACAACACCGACGGCCAGGCTGACGAAAACCGCCGCCAAGACCACCGGCAGCAGAAAATCCAGAAAATTGCGCGCTTTGACATGAAACAACTGAAAAGATGAAGTGATTTCCTGATTGGCGAAAAAGAAAAAAATCAGCCCGCTCAACAGCTGGCTCAACCAGCAGGATCAAGCTGATCTTACCGATCATGCGAAACTGCAGTTTGCGATTCACGGACAGGTTCAGGAATTTACGCTTATGGGTTCTGGCGGTCTTCATAACTGCTCCTTGTTCAGCGGAACATGGTATTGGGCGAGCTGTTTTTGTATTTGTAATGACAGGCGACGCAGAGTTTGGTCTTGACTGTTTCCCGGACCAGCATTTCCACCTCGGCGCCATGCGGATCATGACAGGTCACACAGGTCATCATCCCGTCGACGGTCGGCAGGTCGTCGGGGATGCGGACATCGTCGCCGCCATAGAGCCGCACCGGATGGGAAGTCCCTAAACCGCTTTCCGGATGGCACTGATAACAGGCGTCGATGGCGGTCTCCTCCGCGGTCCTCAGGGGCGGGTGCCCGGAAACGGCCTCTGCTTGCGCATCCCGGGTTGCCGGGCCGACGGCCTCCGGGTCGAGGCCTTCAAGCTCCTGCACTTCGACCCAGCCGGATGTGGGCTCCGCTGTTTCCCAGGCGATAAAAACCGTTCCCCCGCTGCGATAAAGCGCCGCGGACCTGACCGGGGCAAAAGAATCCGCCGCCGGTCCAACGTTGAAATCGAGTTGTTGCGCCGTGCCGAACTCCGGCAGTTCGGCCGGCCGCAGCCCGAGCCACAGACCGGGACGGCCCTCGCCCCCGTTATCCGCCGTTGCGGCGCCGGTCAGGATACGAAACCTGAATGCCGCATCCGGTTTCAGTGCCGGGATACCGACCAGATGGTCGCGACTGCGGCCCGCGGCCGCAGCAAAACGTTGCTGCTTGCGCCACAGAGGCCTCTGATCGACAACGGAACCCGTCAGCAGGCGGTCTTCCGGCGCCACGATGTCGGCGGCTGCGACTCCGGGAGCCAGATGGCAGACAGTGCAGCGGTGTTCGAAAAAGGGAACATGCGTGAAGGGTTGCCGCTGACCGACATCAAACAACCGGACATGGCAGCGGATACACTGCGCGGCGGCTGTTGTTTCTGTGCGGGTTGCCGTTGCGGTCACCAGGTTCGCCAGCAGAACGGATCCGGAAATCAGCAAAAAAACCGGGATCATGAATTTCGCCCGGCGCCGGGAACCCTTCTTCCGGCCGGATGGGGGTCAGCTTTCTTCACGGCCGCAAATCCTTATTCGGCGAGATTGAATTGCTGGATCCGGTTGTTGCCCGTATCGGCAATAAACAGCGCGCCGCCGGCGCTGATGCTGATCCGGCCCGGATAGTAAAGATGACTGTCGCTCCAGCCCATGCTCAGCCGCCGGCCGGAAAAAGCCCCGTCAGTACCGACGATGGCCAGGCCGGCCGCCGTGCCCTGTCGACCAGAAGCAGGCGGCCCCGGTTATCCGCAGCCAGGCTGGTCGGGAAGTTCATGTTCTCTTTCATCCCGTGGTTCAGCGGTTCAAACCGTTCGGGTTCCGCTCCGGGCGACCCAGACCGCCGCCGCAACACTGTCCGAGCAGATAAATATTGCCCTGCTCGTCCATCGTCATATCGGCAATTGCGCCATACCGGGCGGGGAACGGGAGTTGCCGCAAAAAGTTGCCGCCGCGGTCGAAAAGCAGCAGCCGGGCGGAAAAAATATCCAGCACCAGCAGTGTCCCGTCAGTGCCGGAGCGGATACTGCGCACCACGATACGCCGGTCGTCCGGCAGGCCTTTTGCGGCATAGCGCGCCTTTGATCCTGCCATTCGGATCGAGGATGAAGATATCTCTTGTCCGGCCGTCGAGCACGTAGAGGTCGCCGTCTGCAGCCGCTTCGACCATCAGCGGAAACATTTCGGGCAGGGGATAAATCTTGTCCGGTTTCACTGTTCCGTCCCGGTAGCTATAGCTGAGCACCCGCCTGCCGCCGCTGTCCGGCGACCAGCAACAGGTCCGCCGCTGATGGTGACCCCGGCCGGATGATCGAGCGCCGACCGGACGCATCGGTATAAATCGTACCGACATATTTCAGTTTCAGCGGCCCGCGGCCGTCACGTTCGCAGGGCGAGCACGCCCAGCGCCAGGGAGCAGCGTCAAAGTTCTTTTCATCGGCATTACCTCCGGTACTTGGTATGACACTGACGCACAGATCGTTGATCGTCTCGTTGTAGATAAAGTGCGGGTATTCCGTGCCGTGCGTGCGGTGGCAGCTCAGCGCAGTCCAGGGTCAGATTCGGATTTCGCGGGTCCTGCACCTCGGCGCCGATCGGATGCGTCGAATGGATTTGCCAGTCATGACACTGCCCGCAGATATTGATGGTCGAGGCTTCGTTCAGAATGAACGGGTTGTTTGAACTGTGCGGCGCATGACAGGTACTGCATTCCCCGTCCTCAACCGGCTGATGTTTGGTCAACGAGCGCTCCTGCCGCGCCACGGTGTCGCTGTGGCAACTGTTGCAGACCTGCTTCATCGGCGCTTTCATCAACTTTGCTTCGGCCGAAGCATGAGGCGTATGGCAATTCAGGCAACCGGTCCCGTCCACCACCGGCCAGTGAATCCGATCCTGGTTGAAGGTCTCGTTGACCATGTCGTAATGACAGCCCTGACAGAGCTCGAAACCGGGCTTGATCGTCGCAAAGGGGCGTTGCTGAAGCCGGGTCGTCATGGCACTGTTTGCACATCCGCTGGTTCAGGGGCCGATGCACGTTATCGTAAAGCATCGCTTTCGTATTCGATCCGTGCGGGATTGTGGCAGACGGAGCAGTCGGCCCGTTCCACCGGGTAATCGACGTGCTGAACCTTAAAGGTCTTCTTGCTCGCGTCATGGCACTGCAGACAGAGTTCGGGAGCCCTGACCTTCAGGAGACTCGGATTATCCGCCGAGGCATGCGGATTATGACAGGTGAGGCAATCGTCGCCGACCGGGGAATGAGGGACTTTGTTTTGGCCGATCCGCCGGCCTAAATCCTCGTGGCAGCTGAAACAGAGTTCGCTCCCCGGCCGCAACAGGTTCATTTCATTGTCGGCGGAATGCGGATCATGGCAGGCAATGCATTTCCCTTCCTCGACGCTTTGGTGGGAACTCTCCGCAGCAACCGGGACCAACCCGTCGTGACAGCTGAAACAGATCCGCGACTCGTCCTCGGACAACAGCTTGCCGTGGTTCGGCGGCATGCGGTTATGGCAACCGGTACAATCGCCTTCAGCGAGGGGCGTATGGATGAAGCTCTTGTTCATCGTTGCCTTGAACCCTTCGTGGCAAGTCGAGGCAGAGTTGCCCCCTGGCCCCGGGAGCCAGGTTGAAAGGGTTCGCGGCCCGGGCCGTCGATACGCGCTCAGGACGATTGCGCAACAGCAGGATATCAGCAGTAAAAATTTCATCTTCATAAATGTCCCCTTACTGTTCGGCCACGTGACACGGCGCACAGGATCTTGCCGCGAACGGCGCATGCATTTTGTCCTTGAAGTATTTCGGTCCTTGGACGCATGCGGGTTATGACAATGACGCAGTCCATGTTCTCAGCGGAGATCCCGGCGTGACTGGAGAGAAAAGCCTCATCGTCGAGTTCGTGGCATGCGGCGCAGAGATCCGTCTGCGACTGCGTCAACAAGGGCGCCCGGTCGGAAAAATGCGGCTGGTGACAGCCCCGACAGTCCTGCCCCGCCGGTGAGTGGGTGCGGCCTTCCCTCATCCTGGTCCGGATATCTTTGTGGCAGGCCAGGCACAAATCGACATCGCTCGCCAGCAGCAAACGGGCAGCACCGACTTGTGGGGGGGCATGACAGCTGCTGCACCGGCCCTGCCCGCCGGCTGATGCCGGCTGACGGCGGTCTGCAGTTGCGCGGTCAGGTCGCCGTGGCAGTCGCGGCAGAGCTTGATCTGGTTGTCCACCAGCATACCGGCGACCGGACTCGCGTGCGCGGTATGACAGGTCAGGCACTCCCGATCGGCGAACGGTGCATGTTCGGTTTCTTTCTCGCCGCCGGGCTGCATCAGGGTATCGTGGCAACCGGCGCAGAGATCCGCACCGGCGCTTTTCAGCAGCGCCCGGTCCCGGCCGCCGTGACCGTTGTGGCAGCTGACGCAGTTGCCGGACCGGACCGGCTGGTGGACCACGGCCTGGGCGAAATCGCCCTTGGCGTCCAAATGGCATTCGTAGCAGATCTGGTCGGCGCGGCCGGCCAGCATGTGTTCGCCGTTGGAACCGTGCGGATTATGACAGCTGGTGCACATGTTCTCCGCCGCCGGCGGGTGCTGCTGCGGCAGTTGCTCCAGGTCGCGCGGGACATCCGCATGGCAGGTCAGGCAGAATTCCCCCTCGGGCGGAGCCGAGACCAGCGCGTCGTACGCCGCCGCATGGGGCTGATGGCAGGACAGGCAGCCGCGTTCCGCCGCCAGCGGCGCATGCGGATACTGGACCTTGGTATCCTTTTCAGCGTGACATTCGAAACAGAGATCGTTGCCTGCGGCGATGAGCAACGTCTGCTGATCCGATGTATGCGGGTTATGGCACGCAAGGCAGTCGCCGCTCATGAAAGGAGCATGCTGCCTGGGCTGTCCCGCGGTGAGTTCGTCCTTGTCGTGGCAGGTCAGACAGAGTTCCGCCCCTTCGGCAAGCAACGCAAACGGCTCCCCGGAATCCCCGGCGGCATGACAGCTGCCGCAATCGGCGTCGGCAACCGGACCGTGGATGCTGGTTTTGAGCAGGTTCTTCCGATCCGAGGAGTGCGGATCGTGGCAGGTCGTACAGTTTTCCCGGCCCACCGGATAACCGCCGTGGGACTTGATGAATTTTTGTCCCGGTTGTCGTGGCAGCTCAGACACAGATCAAGCGACGGCTCTTTAAGCAGCCCCGCTTCCGCGGAGGCGTGAGCTTTATGGCAGGCGAGACAGCCCTCATCCTTGACGATGCTGTGGACGTTCCTGCGTGAGAACGGCTGCGGGTCGTGGCAGGAAAAACAGCTGTCGTTGCCGGCGCGGCTGAGCAGGAACGGGTTGTCCGAAGCATGCGGGTCGTGGCAGGTACTGCATTTGCCCTTGCGCAAAGCGGTGTGGACCTGAGGCAGATCGAGCCCGATCGATTCCTTGCTGTGGCAGAGCAGGCAGATCTTGTCTCCGGACCCCTTCAGCAACAGCTTGGGCACGATACCGTGCGGCAGATGGCACTCCTGGCATTTCAGTTCCTTGACCACGGGGTGGAACATTCTTCATGGAAAGATACCGCTTTTCGAAGTCGCCGTGACAATCGACACAGCCCTTTTTGGCAAAGGAGCGCTTTGGCCGCCTCGCTCGATGACGTGTGGCACAGCAGCAAAGCCGTAACTCCCGCCAGGAGAACCAGGACCAATGCCAGTTTTTTCCGACCGGATGAAAGCAACATAAGGTTCCTCACTATGGATTTCCGTTGTAACGCGTCATTTCGCCTGCCGTCGCCGGCATGCTCACCGGCTTTCCGTCACCAGAAACACTTCGGTGTCGTAAGCTTCTTTCAGTTTGCCGACCCAGTCGTCCAGGGTCTGCTTCACTCGTGCCTGAAAAACCGTGTTGAGGATCTCCCCGCGCACCTGTTCGTAGGGCCGGGTTTCGGGCGGATACACGTCCTGGAAATAAAGCACGTAGAAAAAGTTTTTCGGCGCGGCGTAGATCAGCGTATCGCCGCGTTCGGCTTTTGCCGCCTCGCTCTGCAGGCCGACCGCGTAGTGAGGGCAGGCTCAGGATCCGCTGATCGAACTGCAGCAGATTCTTGTCCTGGACGTCCACCAACCCTTTCACGTTTGCCGAAACCCATTTGAAATCGCTGCCCTTGCGCAGCTTGTCGACCGCACTGCGGGCGTCATTCTCCGTGTAGAAGGGCAGACTTTTGATTTTCAGCATGGCCGGGGTCTGGTAGTCGTCAAGATGGGCGTCGTAATAAGCCCTGATTTCGTCCTCCTCCAGACGGACATCAGGCGTGACGACCTTCTGCATGAAAATATCGAACAACAGGCGGCGCTCGAATTCCGCGACTTTGCGGCGATATTCCGCGTCCTGGGCGAGACCCAGCCGGGCGGCCTCGATTTTCCCCGCGATCCGGAACAGGGTGTCTTCGAGGATCTGATCCTGCTTGATTTCGACTTCTTCGGCTTTCAGCGCGATGTCGGTGCCGTGGAAATAGTTGCTCTTGATTTTTGCGGCGATATCGGCAACGGTCAGCCGGTCCGGATCGCCCCCGGGAAATCTCGACCAGAACCCGCTCGTCCCTGAGCAACGGCTCCAACGCCTCGCTGAGCAGGATGTCCGGGTTCGCGGCCTTGATTTTCCCGAAATCGAGTGACTCCCTCACTTGCTCGTCAAACTGCGCATGCCTGTCGACCGTGGCCGTGATATATGCGCTGCCCGGCTTCCGCCGTCTGCTTTTTCCAGATATTATCCTGGGCGAATTTGAGCGCCTGCGGGTCTTCCACGAACTGCTTGTCGAGCACTTTGAAAATGAGAAACCCGTCCGCCTGACGGAAAATCCGGCTGACCTCGCCGATTTCCAGCCGGGCGGCTTCCGCGGCGATATTGACCAGCAGGTCCTTGAACTTGATGTAACCCTGCTGTTCCGCTTCGACCGCTCTGCCGTTTTCGAGCGCGGCTGCGGCCAGTTGCTCGAAATCACCGCCTTGCCCGCAGGCCGCCAGCATGTCCTTGGCGTGCTGCTCCCGGTGGAAGCGGATACTGCGGAATTTCCCCTGCAGCGAAGCCCGGTGATAGAGTTCGTCGACCGCCGTTTCATCCAGGACCAGTTGCCCGGCTTCCCGGTCGAGCAGCCGGTAGAGCAGAGTCTTTTCGGCAAAACTCGTCCGCCTGCTTGCGAAACGCTCCGGTCTGGTCGAGGCCGATATTGCGCGCTTCCTGCTCGATCAGGCGCACGGAAATCAGCCGTTCGACCAACCGCTGAAGATTGGCGTCGGCGCCGGAATGGGCGTGGTCGCCCATGATCTCGCCGTGAACCGATTCCAGGTCATGCGCGAACTCGGCCACGGTCACCGGTTCGCCGTTGACCAGCGCCACCGGCGTCATGGCGAACAGGTCGGAAAAGAGCAGCGGCTGCAGTTGGAGGGTCCGGTCCTTTGCCGATGTGCGGATCGGCATAGACCCTGACCAGCTTGGGATCGATCCGTTCTTGACTGATGCGGTTATCCAGAGCCTGTTTGAACTGGCTGCTGAGTTTTTCCGCGCCCGCTTGCCGCTCCCAGAAAAGGAACTTTGTGGTTGGGGTCAGTTGCGGCGTTAACTCCTTGAGCAGGATCGTTTTCCCGCCGGCGCTGGCGACCGGCGCCTCGGCAAACCTGTCGTCGAACAGCGGCAACGCCAATTTGACGGTGAGATCCCGGCCAAGATCCGGCGCCGGACCGGCGGCCTGCCGGGCGGGTCCGAAAGCCTGGGCGGACAATGCGGTCAGGAACAACAGCGCGATAAGCGGTAAATAAATGCGGCGTTTCATTCAATATCCTTATTCTTTAGTGCCGGTCGTGACCGGCCGGGTTGTTGAACCGACCGGACGGGCCGGACGGCGGATTCCGAAAAGATCATCCGGCTGATGACCTGCGACATCTCCTGCAACATGACATGGGCCGACTTGTAGCGGCCGAAATCGAAGAAATAAACCCCGTCGGAGCCCCCCGCGTAGCTTCGCGACCACCAGACGATTTTTCGTTCCGGGCCGGAAAACAGCCGGGGTGGCGAAATCGATCTTCGGGTTCTCGCTCTGATCCTGGTAATCGAACACGTAGCCGGAAAGGATCAGGTCGGCGGCCAGGGCATGCCGGCCGGCCAGCACATCGGATATCGCCAGGGATGGTCCGGCCTGCATGATCAGACGGTACTTCAGCAACTGCTCGCGCACCAGGCCGGGTTCGACCAACTTTCCAGGTTCCGGTGGCGGCTGAGCGTTTTTACAAACTGCAACGGCACGACGAAACCGGCATTTTTGCGGGCATAAGGGTTCGGAAAGGGAACCACGGCCAGCCGGTACGCCGCTGTGCCGTCAAATCCGCCGGCCTTGTAGTAATCCTTCGGGCCGACCTTTTTCGACCCTCTCGGCAACGGCGCGGTCTGCTCCGTCAGATAGCCGTTCAGCGACACGAACAGACGTTCCAATGCCTGTTCCCGCAGTTCCTCCATGCGCGTGATGCGATTGATCCCGAGCAACCCGGGGGCATCGTCGCCGCCCATGCCGACGCCGTCGATCCAGACGATGACCGGCGGCTCGCGGCAGAGCACCAGCCTTGAAGTCAGAGCGATTTTCGGCACTGCGGATTCCCTCGTAGGACTCCAGCGAGGTGATCAGCACCGCAGCCACGCCTTCTTCGTCGCGCAAGGCCCGCGCCGTTGCCGTATCCAGCCCTCCGGTATAGCGCATCCGGTGCCTCTCCATGAACCGTTCCAGGCGGTCGGCCGCCAACAGATTCATGCCCTGCGTGCGCAACAGAGCGGCGCAGGCGGCGCCGATCTCGGCCAGGGGTGCCCGGGCAGCGCTGATATTTTCCACCGGCAGAACCGCAATCAGGGAGGTTTCGTCCACACTCGGCGCAACGTGGAAACTGCGCTCCAGGGTGCTGCTTTTGCCCGCGGCATTGCTGACTCTGATCCCGATCCGGTACGCGCCGGGGAAGCGCGGCCGCCAGCGCCAGGTCTGCTCTTCTCCCTGCTGGACCAGGGTTTCCCGTTCCCCGTCCCACAGGGTAAATTCGTAATGTAACGAGCCGCTTTCTCCCGCCGTGGTTGCGGTCCAGAGAATCTCGTCCCCGTAAGCGGCCTGCGGCGAGCCGGGCGAAGCCTGCAGCGCCGTCAGCCGGGGCTCCGGGGCGCGCAGCCCGGCGCAACCGGCCAGAGCGGCCCAGGCACAGGAGCGAAAGCAGCCGCAATAGCTTATTGGAAAAGCTGGTCGAGCAGATCATTAATGGCTTCTCTGGTCACTTCGTTCATCGGTTCCCCGCCGCCGCCGAGCAGGCGATCGGGACATTTTTATCCCGCCTTTGGTCGCCGCCCCGGACCAGACGATACGGCCGGTTTCGACCTCGAGCATCTGCAGGCTCGACGGAAATCAGATTGGCCTGGGTCTGGCCGGATCGGACCGGGCCGTTATTCGCGCAGCACCCCGCTGATCACCGCGTCGACCTTGAGAATCTGACCGAGGGACTGAATCTTTTCGGCGGTCGGCGCGGTCGGGTTCCTGATCCCCGCCCGGTCGATCCCCCGCGCCACCTCGCCGGGCGGCTGGACGTACATCGCCTCGGTCGCGAGCAGCATCCCCATGAAGGTGTCCCGAACCCGCGCTGCGGCGTCGTCGTCCGCCGTCAGATTCTCAAAAGGCAGAACCGCGACACTTCGTACCGCGCCGAAATTCATCAGTTCGTTTTTGTAGCTCGCGCCGCTCCCGGCGCAACCGGCCGACAGCAGCACAAAAATACCGAGCAGCACGATCCCGAATTTTGTCTTTGTTGATCTCATAAGAGTCCCCTTGTTCCTCTCGTTACCGGCCTTCGACCGACGGTAAAGGCTTTTCAATCGTAACTGATGCGCAAATTGACCTGGGCGGTCCGGAAATCCTCGATACTCTCCTCCGACTCTTCCTCGCCCTGCGAATACCTCAGGTTCAGGGTTGCGTAACGGGTGATGTCCCAGCTCAGCCCCGGGGAGAAACTGCGGGTCCGGTCGCCGTTGAGCTCTTCCTTTTCGCTGTAACTGAGGCTGCACTGCAGACTGCCGTCGCGCAGCGGCAGCCAGTTGGCGCCGTATTCCCAGAACACCTCTTCATCCCCGGCGCTGACGCGGAGCTGGACTTCGCCGCTTAAACTGATGGTGTCGCGCGGCACCCAGAGGGCGCGCAACCGGCCGGATTCGGTCCGCTGGTAATTTTCACCCTCGCCCCGCCGCCAGCGGATCGAATAGTCGGCCAGCAGGCTGAAGCGCCGGTGCGGAGACAGGCTGTTCTGCAGACGGATGAAAACACTCTCGCTGTCGCCGCTGTCGGCCGGACTTTGCCGGCTGTACCCCTGGTCGAAGGAGGCGTCCCAGCCGCGGTACAGTTCGGCATTGGTGCGTAATATGACCGCGTTTGAAGTCGTATCCCCCTGCTCTTCCCGGGCCAGGCTGCCGCTGTAGATCAGGGACTGGCTGAGGGTCTCCAGGTAGCGGGCATTGAGTTTGGCGCTGTAATTGTAATTGCTGGAGTCGTGCTGCCACTCCTCCCAGATGTCGGTGACGGAAAGCCGTCCGGAACCGGTCAAGGTGTCGTTGAAAAAATGGATGACGTTGAAACCGTTGCTCAGGCGCAGGCGCTGATTGTCGAACATATTGCTGTCCCGCTCCTGGATGTTCAGGTCGTAATTGAACCTGGTCCTGGCCGTGGCCTGCCAGCCGATCCCCAGTTGGACGTTATGCGCATGGGTCCGGAGGGTCGAACCGTCGTCGATGTCGCGCACTTCGAAGGCCTGGAGCGAAGTCACCGGCACCGCGCCGGCCTGGTTGAGGGCCGGCGGGTTGAGGTTGCGGTAAACGAGCATCACGTACTCGTGTTCGGCGCCGGGGCTGAACCTGATTTTGAGCAACCGTTCGTCGTCCAGATATTCGATTCCGGCGATCCCGCGAGCCTGCCAGGTTTCCTGATCGTCGCTGACGTAGACCGCCCAGTTGGCCGTGGTGTCGATATTGGAGTTCGGATCCAGTTCAGCGCCCAGACCGAGCTGCAGCATATCGACGCGCACCGGTTCGCCGAAATCGAGGCCGATATCGAGAATGTCGTCGGAATTGAGATCCAGATTGTCGGCAAAATCCCCGTAAGTGTAGATGTCCGGATCGGTTGGATCGTTGTTGTTCGGCAGGGTGTCGCTGTCGCGGTAATAGAAACTGTTCCCGGCCGGGGCGACCGCGAAGTCCCGCTCGCCGGCGCCGGAGAAGGTCTGGTCGGTGTATTCCGCCCGCAGCCGGGCGTTGAGCGTAACCCGGCCGTCGAGATAGGAACGGCGGTAACGCACCCGGCCGTTATGGGTATTGGTCCGGGATGCGGTCTCCTCGACCCGGTTGGCTTCTTCGCTGCGCAGGAAATTGTAGAGCAGTTCATAGTCGCGATAGACATAGCGGCTGTTGAACTGGTAGATATCGCTTTCACGGTCGGCGGTCAGGGGCTTGTCGCTGCGTTCCGTATGCAGATAACTGAGTTCCATGCGGGGCAGCTCCACCGGCCGCCATTCGCCGCGCAGGTTGTAGCTGCTCAGATAATCCTTTTCCGTCCCGTCGCTATTGTCACCGCTGTTCCTGGCGTTGCGTTCCCGGTAGCCGGCGATCAGGGAATAAAGCGGGGTGCGCAGTTCGGCATCGACATAGGGCATCACCACGGTGTCCCGGGTGTCGCTCTCGGTCGCGTCGAACTCGTTTTCCTGCCGGTTTTTTTCCACTTGCGCACCGCCGTCGATGGTCAGGGTCGGGAACAGTTCCTTGCTCAGATCCAGCCGGTAGATCTGCCGGAACCGTTCGGCGCGGTTCTCGACCGTTTCGCGCGTTTCCCGGTCTTCCGTGTCGATCCGCGAGAGGAAATAAGTCCAGTCGCCGAGCAGTTTGATCTGATCGGCTTGCACAAGCCCGGGGGCCAGCAGCCAAGCCGGGATCGCCGGCAGCAGAAACGCTAATATGCGAAACAACGAGACCTTGCTCATCGGTCAATCTTCACCCATCACGCCCAGCTGATAACCCGCGGCATCCACGTCCAGCGTCGCCAGCCGCTTTTTGCTGACCAGGTCGTACTTCCGGAGCTCGCTGCTCGTTCCGGTGGCCACGAACAGGCTGTTTTCCTCGCGGTCGGGAACAATGGCGACCACCGGCTCGCCGATCCGGATGCTGTCGATCGCCAGTCCGGCCTGCGGATCGACAATCGCCACTTCGCCGCTGTCGAGACCGACATAGACCAGGCCGTTGGCCGGGTTGACGGCCAGGCAGTCGGCTCCGTAACCGACAAAAATCCGGTTTTCGACGGTCAGGCTTTCGGCATCGACGACCAGCAGGTCGGGTGCATCCTCGGTCAGCAGGTAAAAGCTGCGTCCATCGGCGGCCATGCGGCCGCGCAACGGGCTTTCCGGCAGATCGGCGCGGTTTCTCAGCAGGCCCCGCTCCAGGTCGATCACGGCCATGGCGTTGGCCTCGGGCAACAGCACATAGGCGCGGTCGTTACGGCGGCCGCTGAAGACCGACGCCGGCCGGGTCGTGAACTGCCGGCGGTGCCGTTCCGTCAGGGATGCGGTGTCGATCAGGCTGACGCTGCTGCTGCCCGGGTTGGCCACCACCAGGGTGCGACGATCCGCCGACAGAGCCAGTTCTTCGGGGGCGTCCCCCGGGCGCAGGCGCAGTTTTCTTTCGACCCGCTCCCGGACCAGGTCGAAGCGGGCGATGCCGTTCTCCCCGGTCAGGGCCAGGTAGACGTTGCGCCCTTCCTGATCCAGAGCCAGGCCGGTCGGCCGGCGACCCGCGACCCGGACCGAAATCACGGCCGGAGTCGTCTTTTCGAACAGCGTCAGGGTCCCGGCCTGCGGGTGGCTGACCAGTCCTTTGAGTTCGGGCAACGGCGGCTGTGCCCGCCACAGCGAAAAACGTGCGTTGAAACGGTAGCCGCTGGTCACCAGACGCTCCGGGCGCAGTTCCAGGAACAGGGTTGAGGCCTGGTCGGCATCGATCCGGAAATTTTCCTCAAGCACTTGCCGCTCCGGATCGATCAGCAGGTCGATCTCGCCGCCATCGGTTTTCAGCGTGACCCGGGAAACGGTCAGCCGCAGCCCCCGGTACTGGCCGTGGGGAAGTCTGGCGGTCGCCAGCTTGAGCTGCCGGGCCGGCAGCTCCGCTGCCGCGAGTCGGAGAGGCTCCTTGAGCAGAGGGATGTCGCGATGGTCCGCCGTGCGGGCATCCAGAGCGGAAATGATCAGCGTCAACGCTCCGGCCTCCTGGGGCAGCGGCTGCAGGTAAAGATGCAGCGTGGCGCCCGGATCGGCGCCGGAAATTTCCGGTGCCGCGGGCAGAGTGCAGGCGCTGATCAGCGGCAGGAGCAGTAAAAGCGGCCATTTCGAAAGCGTCAACAAAACCTGTCTCCTCCGGCGCGAGCCGGGTAGCGGGGCGCGATCAGGGGGTTTCGCCATGACATTTCTCGCAGAACGGTCCCTGCTCGGGACCGAATTCGGCCGGCAGATCGCGCTGGTAATAACTGTAGGCGACATCGTTGCCGGAAACGCCGCTGTCGCCAAAGTCGCCGGATGGGAATTCCGCAGCAGGTCGGCGGTAAAATCCCAACGTCCTGCGGAGCGAAAAGCCGAGGCATGGGCGCGGTGGCAACTCAGGCAACCGACGCCGCTGCCGCTGTCGGGCCCTTGGGTGGATATCGGGTCCAGCAAAGCGACGTCAGCGGTTCCCTGCTCAAAGGGAACGAACTGCAGATAGGCTGTGGCGGCGATTCCGCTCAGGTCGCCGCTGCGGACGTAACTGTTGTAGGTGCTGATCGTTTCCGCGGTCATGGCGGCGGACAGACCGCCGACCGGATGGGTAAAATCGGCGCCGCCCACAGTGTGTTGATTGTTCAGGACCGCCGCGTGGCAGTTCCCGCACCATTCGCTCATGCCGCTGCCGTAGGCGACATGGGAATCATCCCGCTCAGCGAAGGGACGG
>CAXXGL010000015.1:0-95150 GCA_963676555.2 Geopsychrobacteraceae bacterium | reverse complement strand
GCGACAGGAATCCGCCGGCCTCATTTGAAAAATACTCATTTCCGGTCCTCCCTTTCCAAGTTTGTTAAATCGTGACCAGCCGCCGGCCGGCCATGAGAACAGCCGGTCGGCTGGTTGCTCAGCAATTCCCGGGCAGCGGATTCAGCGCGCGCTGATCGACGGCGGCGGGGACGCAGCCTTTTTCCGCGTCCGTGGCATCGCTCATCAGGTTGCTGGCGGCGATCTGATTGCGTCTCCGGGTCATCCGTTCGTAACGCTCCCGCACCAGTTCCTGCCGTGGCGGGAGAGCCTCGAGCGGAGTCACAAGGCCTTGTTCCAGCGCTGCAGGATCGATCAGGTCCAGACGACTGCTTTTGAGGCAGAAGTGGAGAATATCGCCGTCCTGCAGCCGTCCGATCCCCCCTCCTTCAAAGGCTTCGGGTGTCACGTGACCGATACAGGCCCCTTTGGTGACGCCTGAATAGCGTCCGTCGGTGATCAGCAGGGACGAAGCCTCAAGGAACTGATGGTGTTTCAAGTTCTGTGAGGGGGCGAACATCTCCGGCATCCCGAACGCTTTCGGTCCTTGCCCGGCAATGACAAAGACAAAGGACAACTCGCCCTTTAGCACCATGGCGGAAATCCGCGCCGGGTCGAAGGTCGCTTCTGGATCTTCGGCATTGTAGCGGACCAGCTGGTCCAGGCGTTGCGCGGGAATCGCTTCGAGAGCATGGGTCAGGATATCGACCAGGTTGGGAGATGAAATATCGTCGATGCAGACATGTTCGTTTTCATAATAGCGTACGACCAGGAGCTGATCGTCAAAGCGTTTTAACTGCCGGTCGCTCATCCCGGCCAGTTTGACGATTGCCGACGACATAAAGTTGCCGTTCAGAACCTCGACGCCTGAGGTGCTGCGCACCGGAGTCGTTCTGATGATGGCCTGATCACCGAGGCGCGGGTCGACAGGAACGTCGAGGTCGCTGATCCGTTCTTTCCAGGTTTGCCCGGATATGGTCGGTGCATCAAGGTCCATGGCGATGCCGAGGTCGCTCAGGACCCGGTAAATACTGTTCATGGCGTGATGCCGGCCGGCGAGAAACTGCTGCGCCAGGACAAAGGTGTCGCGTTTTTCAGTCAGGCTGTGGGCAAAAATTTCCGGCACCGGCGTTGTTTTTGCGGACCTCGGCGTAATCTGCCAGCGTCACGTCGAAACCGGCATAGCGCATGATGGCGGGCAGGTGAAGCATGATGTTTGAAGAACTGCCGGTGGCATTGTGGACGCGGACCGCGTTTCTGTAATTGCGGCCGAGAATGTTGGTGACCCGTAACTCCGGCTTGTTCAGGCTGCGAAACAGCATATCGACGGCATCCTTGACCATTGCTGCGGCCGGCGCGTCGGTCAGCAGTTCGGTCGCCGGCGGCGCGAAACCGAGGGCGCAGATCAGGGTGCGGGAGGAGTTTCCCGTGCCGTTGAAGGCGCACACCCCCGCCCTTGGCGTCACAGGTGGCGGAAGCCAGTTGGTTGAGAGTGTCGCGCTCTTCTTCTGCGCTGATAAGGCCAAGCAGGGCCGCCCGGCGCAACTGACCGGCAAAGGCCTCGTCCGATGAACACTGAAGGATAAAATGCATGTTTTCGCGGATGTCCTGAGCCAGGTCCTTGTGCCCTTGTGCTTCCGCCCGGTCGCTCAGTGCGGCAAGCCGGGTTTTTGTCGGCGCCGGGATGGTTCCCCCTTTCAGAACGTGGGAGGGAACGAAAACAGCCCAAACCGGCGCCTGCCCGCGCTCCTTGTGGCTGCGTGCGACATCGGCGGCCGCCAGCCCGGACAGTACTGCCGAAGGGAACTTGTCGCAGCTGGAAAGCACGTAGGCGGCATGATAGCTGTGGCCTTCAAAGGTGATGTTTGACGGCGGCTGCGGTGTGGTTTCGGGATGCCAGGGAGTAACTCTGGCCGATGTTGCTCTGGTGGCCGTGCCGTCGCAAATGACCGGAATGCCGAAGACAAAAGGCACGCCGCCGTTGTCCCAGATGCGCAATGCGGCGAGGGCGATATGAAGATCGTCGCGCAGGTGGGCCGGATGATCGATGGACCCGGTAATGATGGCGATACGCGGTTTGTCGGCGACCAGGCGCTGAACGATCTGTTGCAGAGAGACGTCACCCGGATCGAGATCCGGGGCGATGCCTGCCAGGGTTTTTCGCGCCCGGTTGATGGTGTGGAGAACACAGATCGGCTCGTTGGCGGCGCCCTGAATGCATTCCCGGTACGGATTGTATGATTCATCGATGGTCAGATTTCTGAAGTCTTGCTGCACGGCGGTTCCATCCTTTTGTCAGTTGTGCTTGAAAACCGGATTACCCTCAAGAGTCCTGGTTCAAGCGGGAAACTTCTTTAAAAAAAATGGTTGAAAAATTCAGTTGACATTGAAAATCGGTTCCTCTAAAAGTATTCATAATATGATACTATTATATAATCAATAAAAAAATGCATTCGCCCTGCGGATTGTGTTTAAGGAATAAACTCAAGCGGCCGGATAAACCGGCGGAAAATCGTCTGTCAGCCACTGGAAAATAGATTGGAGAACCGGACCATGAATAAGGAAATCACCTTCGATGCCTGTTATGTCAACGGCAAACTGGACGTTTCAGTTGCTGAAAAAACGCTGCGCTACGACGATGCGACGGATGTCCTGGTCAAAATTTCGCGGGGCGGGATCTGCGGATCGGACATTCACTATTATCAGCAGGGCGGCATCGGCGATTTTTCGTTGCAGCATCCCATGGTTTTGGGGCACGAAGTGATCGGCGTCATGTGTGACCAATGATGATCGAAACGGCCGGAAAGTGGCGGTCAACCCCAGTCGGCCCTGTCATTGCTGCGAGTATTGCCGCGCCGGGAAAAGCAACCAGTGTCTGCAGATGCGGTTTTTCGGCAGCGCCATGCTCAATCCTCATGTCGATGGCGGTTTTGCGCAATATGTTGCCGTCCGTCCGGATCAATGCGTCCTCTACTCCGATGACGCCGATGACGCCGTCATGGCGTTTTCCGAACCCCTTGCCGTTGCCATCAATGCCGTCAATCGGGCCGGCAGCCTGCTCGGCAGGAAAGTCCTGGTGACCGGTTCCGGCCCGATCGGCTGCCTGCTGGTCGCGGCGTGCCGGGCGGCCGGAGCAAGTGAAATCGTAGCTTCCGATCCGGTCGGGAAAAATCGAGAGTTGGCGATTACCATGGGCGCCGACGGCGTTTTCGATCCGACGACCGCCGATCTGTCGCGATATACGGCGGGAAAAGGGTATTTCGATGTTTCTTTCGAAGCGTCCGGCGCGATTTCGGCGATCCAGATGAATATCGATCTGACCCGGGCGAGAGGAACCATGGTGCAGGTCGGCATGCGCCCCGGTATGGTCGAGATTCCGCTGACCAAGTTTCTGGCCAAGGAGGTTGTCCTGGTCGGCGCGTTTCGTTTTACCGACGAA
This sequence comes from Geopsychrobacteraceae bacterium, assembly GCA_963676555.2. Taxonomy (GTDB): domain Bacteria; phylum Desulfobacterota; class Desulfuromonadia; order Desulfuromonadales; family Geopsychrobacteraceae; genus BM522. The sequence goes on along the minus strand of CAXXGL010000015.1, from coordinate 91,693 downwards.
TATACGACAGCCGTGCGTTGGCTGGAAAAGGGGAGGGTCAACCCGCGGCCGCTCTTAAGCGGCGTTTTCCCCTATGCCGAACTCGAAGACGCGCTGAAATTTGCGGCGGACAAAAGCCGGGCCTTAAAAGTCCAGCTCTTGTTCGCGTAAGCGGCATCGACGCAGTGAAAGTGAATGGTGCCGGGATATCGGAAAAATCATACGTTGTTCAGCTCAATCTGAAAAAAGGATGAAGACAATGGAAAATCTGTTTGACCTCAAAGGCCGTCGCGCCTTGGTGACCGGAGCCGCTCAGGGGATCGGCAACCTGCTGGCTGAAGGGTTGGCCGCGCATGGCGCCGCTCTGGTCATCAATGACATCACCCAGGAGCGGGCCGACCGGGCCGCGCAGGATTTGAACGCCAAAGGTTACGATGCGGCAGCCGTCGCTTTTGACGTGACCGACAAGGCGGCGATCACGGTCGGGGTGAAAAAAATCGAGCAGGAAATCGGCGCGATCGAGATCCTTGTCAACAATGCCGGCATCCAGCGGCGTCACCCGTTTCTGGAATTCCCGGAAGAGGAGTGGGACCAGGTCATCGACGTCAACCAGAAATCGGTGTTCCTGGTTTCGCAGGTGGTCGGGCGTTATATGGTCGAACGAAAACGGGGCAAGATCATCAATATCGGCTCGATGCAGTCGGAGCTCGGGCGTGACACGATCACTCCCTACGCGGCATCCAAGGGGGCCGTCAAGATGCTGACCCGGGGCATGTGTGTCGAACTGGCACGCTATAATGTCCAGGTCAACGGCATTGCCCCCGGATATTTTAAAACCGAATTGACCAAAGCGCTGGTCGAAAACGAAGCCTTCACCGCCTGGCTTTGTAACCGCACCCCGGCAAACCGGTGGGGAGATCCGAGCGAACTGGTCGGCGCGGCTGTTTTTCTGGCGTCGAAAGCTTCCGATTTCGTGAATGGACACCTGCTGTTCGTGGACGGCGGCATGCTGGCCGCTGTTTAACCGGATTTTGCGGAGGGAGCCGAAAAACATCGACCGACAACACTTCGGCGGCAAGCGGGTCCGTACTTTTCCGGCGGTTTGCAAGGCTTGAGTGCGGTCGGTTCAGTTGCCGATCCGGCGTCGGCTTTTCCATCAACCGTCTAACCAAGGAGAAAGAGATGAAGAAAGTTTCAAAGGTGAGCTTAATTGTCCTGTCCCTGTGCTTGCTGTCGACCAGCCTGTTCGCGGCAACTCTCAACCTTAAATTCGCCAGCACCAATGCCGCCGGCGAACAAGCTTACGAAGTGCAGAAAGCCTGGACCGATGCTGTGGAAAAAGCGTCCGACGGGCGTCTTCACATCGACCTTCTTCCCCTTGATGCCGTCGTCAAGTCCAGTGACCTGCTGACTGGTGTCCGCAACAACATCATCGACGGCGCGATTTCGACTTCAGCCTGGTATGCCGGGGACGATCCGGGTTTCGGCCTGATCGGCGATACCATCAGTGCCTGGAACAGCGATGAAGATATCCTGAAATTTTATTATTTCGGCGGCGGGATGGAGGTCGTCGACAAGATCTTTCAGGCTTATGGCGCCAAGTTGATCGGTATCTGCATCACCGGTGCCGAGTCCCTGCCTTCCAAAGTACCGCTGCGGGGCGTCGCCGACTTCAAGGGGATTAAGATGCGCGCTCCTTCCGGCCCGATCCACAAGCTGTTCGCCAAAATGGGTGCCGCTCCGGTCGGCCTGCCCGGCTCCGAGATTTACACGGCGCTGGAAAAAGGCGTTATCGATGCCGCCGACTTTTCAACCTTTTCCAACAACCAGAAGCAGGGTGTTCACGCCATTGCCAAGTATCCGATCTATCCGGGGATTCACTCGTCGCCGACGGTTCATATCATCATGAATCTGAAAAAGTGGAACAAACTGCCTGAAAACGACCGCTTTTTTCTTGAGCATTTTTTCAAGGGGCTGGCCCTGGATTCCCTGCTGAAACCGCATTACGAAGATCGTATCGCCTATAGCCAGGCGGTTCAGGAGGGCGCCCAGCCGATTGCCTGGAGCAATGAGGAAAAGGCGAAAGTCCGGGCCTATGCCCGCGACATCTGGAAAGACATCGCCGACAAATCGGAAATCGGCAAAATGTACTATGATGCTCTGCAGACATTCCTTTCCTCCCAAGGGATGAACTGATCCGACTATCGGTGCAGCATCCGGCCGGAGAGGGCGGCGAATCGACCGCCCTCTCCGACCCTGTCAAAAAGGTGAACAGCCTATGAAAGCAAGCCTCAAGATAGATCGTTTTTTTATCCGCGCCGGACATTTTGTCTCGATTCTGTTTCTGGTCGTCGTCTGCATCAGCTTTTACGAAGTCATTATGCGCTATGTGTTCAATGCGCCGACGCTCTGGGTGCATGAAACCACCTCGTTTCTGGTGAGCCTGGCCATGTTGTTCGGCGGCATTGCCTGCTATGCCGATGAAAAACACATTGCGATGACTTTTATTTCCGACAGTTTTTCTCCGAAAGCACGCTGGTTCACAAGCCTTTTTGTCGAAGTCTGTACGCTGCTCTTTGCCGTCATGATGACGTACGGGGCCTTCCTGTCGGCCAGGGACGCCTTTATTTCGCCCTTCGGGTCTTTTCGCATGCAGACCTCCGGCTCCGCCCTGGATCCGCCGTTTCCGGCATTGAACAAGGGCTTTTTCTTTGCAACCTGCATCATGCTGGTGTTTCTGGTCGTGCTGCATCTGCTGCGTCATCTGCTGAGCTATGCGGAACTGACCGGGCAGACAACAGAAAAGGATGAGTCCAATGCTTAGCGCCATGGGAATTGCAACCGGAACCATCGTCATCTTTCTGATGATGTTGTCGCTGCTGTTTGTCGGGATGCCGCTCGGCTTTTTGACCGGTTTTATCGCCTTGTCGATGTCCTATCTGTGGTTCGACAATTTTTCCATCATGCAGATGGTCGCCACTCGGGTCAGTGACTTCACCACCTCGTATACCTTTGTCGCCGTGCCGATGTTCGTCCTCATGGCGACCATGCTCGACAAGACCGGTATCGCCAGGGATCTGTATAACGCCATGCGGATCATGGCCGGTCGTATTCGCGGCGGTATCGCCATTCAGAGCATGATCGTCGCCGTGATTCTGGCTTCGATGTCGGGCATCATCGGCGGCGAAACGGTGCTGCTCGGCATGCTCGCACTGCCGCAGATGCTGCGCCTCGGTTACAACCGGAAACTGGCGATCGGAACGGTCGTCGGCGGCGGCGCGCTGGGGACCATGGTCCCACCGAGTATTGTCTTGATTATTTACGGGATGACCTCAAACGTCTCCATCGGCGACCTTTTCCTGGGCGCCGTTCCGGCAGCGGTCATCCTGGCCGGCATGTACATGACGTATATCCTGGTGCTCTGTAAAATTTTCCCCGATTTCGGCCCGGCCATGGACCAGAGCGAGTGGGACAACATGACGCGCGCGGATGTCAAAAAGATGTTCATGGACATTCTGGTGCCGCTGTTGATCGCGGGCTGGATCCTGGGCAGCATCTACGGCGGGATCGCGTCGGTCACCGAAGCCGCCTGCGTCGGTGTTGTCGGCGTCGCCTTTGCCGCTGCATTGCGACGTGAGTTAAGCATTGCCGTTATTTTCGACGCGCTTAAACACACCATCCGCACCGTCGGCATGATCATTTGGGTCGGTATCGGCGCCACCATGATTATCGGCGTCTACAATTTGATGGGCGGTGATGTTTTCATCAGCGATATGTTCCTGGGGCTCGATCTGCCGCCGATTTTCACCATCCTGATCATGATGTTTATCCTGCTGATCCTGGGCATGTTTCTCGACTGGATCGGAGTGGCCATGCTGACCATGCCGATTTTCGTCCCGATTATCACCAGCCTGGGTTACGATCCGGTCTGGTTCGGGGTGGTCTTCTGCGTCAACATGCAGGTGTCGTTCCTGAGTCCGCCTTTCGGCCCGGCCGCCTTTTACCTGAAGAGCGTCGCACCTGAAGGAATTGAACTGACCGATATATTCAAGTCGGTGTGGCCGTTCATCATCATGCAGGTCCTGACCCTGGTGATCATTATCAGTTACCCGGGAATCGTGCAGATGTTTTACAAGTAAACATCGGGGAATGTCGCGCGCCCTTGATCTGTCGCCGCAAAGGATCAAGGGTGCGTTTTCGCGTTGCTTCCGCCGTGGTTTTAGCGCTGACGAAACACTGATTTCAACAAAAAAAGCGGGTTTTTTTCATCGTTGCCGGGCGTTGAACCGCATTAAATAAATGTTGATTGTATTGAATTCATCAAGCTTCTGGGCTATCGTGACAGAACAGCTAACTTAGCGAATGGAGAAAGCACTTGTCCCGTCCGGTTCGGCGTATCAAACTACATGAGCAGGTTGCACGTGATTTAAGCGTCAAGATCATGCGGCGTGATCTGGAGCCGCGATCTCTGCTTCCAAACGAAGAAGAGCTTTGCCGCATGTTCGATGTCAGCCGTACGGTTATTCGTGAGGCCATCCGTTTCATGGAAGCAAAAGGTCTGGTCGAGGTTCGTCCCCGAATCGGTACCCGGATTTGCGAACCGGCGAAATGGATTCTGACCGACTCCAAGTTGATGCAATGGCGGATTGAGTCGGACCCCGAGATCAGCCTGATCGAAGATCTCGTGGAACTGCGCAGCCTGATTGAGCCGATGGCGGCGGGAATGGCCGCCGACCGGGCCACCGAAGAACAGATCGACGCCATGTTCGCGGCGCTGGAGGGGATGTATAACGCCGACAGCATTGAGGCGCAGATCGAAGCCGATATCGTCTTTCATCTTTCGATTCTCGAGGCCTGCGGCAATGAATTGATGATCAGCGCTCTGCGCCCGGTGATCGTCAGCACCCTGGGACCGACATTCAATCGTTTCATGCAGAATATCGACGACGCCAAACAGTCGGTTCCGGTCCATGAGAAGATCATTCAGGCCATAAAGGCGCGCAACCGCGACGCGGCGATGGAGGCGATGCGCTATTCAATCCTTTACGGAGCGAAAGATTTTCAAAAGGTGGAACAGGCAAAAAAAGCCTGTTGACCGCTGAACGGACGTGCTGTTGCATCCGCCGCTTCTCTGATCGATTGAGCGTTTGTTTTTTTCGATGGACGATTTTACCGGCCTTCTCCTTTGCCTGTTCACCTTCCATAAAGTGTTTTTCCGTTCAATCAAAACGGGGCCTGTTGAAATTGCCGCCGCTTTCCCGAAGGCTGAATTTTCTTTCTAAACCAGCTTATTGCTCCGGTGAATAAACAGGGGAAAAAAGTTGCCCGGGGCGTGATTCCCGCGAAGGCGGGAAGCCATAGCTGTTTTAATCTGCTCAGGCATGGATCCCCGCTCCCGATAGAGTCATGTGAGGGTGACGCGGCGCATGCGGGGATGACGAAATATTTAGCCGCCGGAGCAATATCTTTGCAGAAGAATCCCCGCTGAAACTCAATTTCATTTGTTTTTGTACCCTTTTGCCGCTGTGCTGTTGCTTACGCTGAAACCGCGGCTGGGCCGGGACATCGGTCCGTATCTCGGGGTTATTTTACTTTTTCAATAAAGAATATTGACTTTTTCTTTCTGATTTCTTTATAGTTTTGATCGGATTTGTTGCGTTGTCGCGGACCGGGCGCGTCTCTGTGAACCCGGAACCTGGAGCGGATGGCGGATTTACTGCAAAAAACCATTGTCCTGGCTTTGCTTTTTATTCTCGGGGCGACCGGGACGACGGTGGCGCATGAGGGTTGTTCCGCCGCCTGCGAACATCACAGTCAAAACGTCAAGCCATCTTGCTGCGCTCAAATGGATGCCGCGATGGGCGCGATGCCGGAGCATGACACCGCCCCGGCGCCCTGCGCGGCAGGTTCCTGCTGTTCCTTGTCCCGCACGGACAGTGAAGCACTGATCCCTTTTGCCGTTGACAAGGACCTTTCTGTTGCGCTGCCTGTTCTGCCCCGGATCGCCGTTTATGATCACGGACCGCAGCGCCCGTCCAGTTTTCTTCAGGATTCTCCGGATACTTTCCCGCCGATCTATAAGCTGCACTGCACTTATCTGCATTAGCCTCTGCTCGACGACCTCAGGTTTCTATCGTTATGTACACAGTTTCTCACTGTGGCGGCAGATCTATATCTACAGATAAGGATAAGGATTATGTTCGACAAAATTCTGGTTGCAGCTGTTGTTGCAAGTTTGTTCTCCGTGGTTGTTTTTTCCCAGCAAAGTCAGGCCGTTTTCGGACTGTTCAGTCAGTATTCGTCAGTCCGGGTTGTTGATGGCGCGGCCAAAATCCCCCTTGCCGACGTCAATGACGGCAAAGCTCATTATTACGTCCATAAGGCCGGCGGTCGGGACATCAAGTTTTTCGTCATCAAGAGTCGTGATGGTGTGATCCGGGCTGCTTTTGACGCCTGTGATGTCTGTTACCCGGCCAAGAAGGGATATTCTCAGGACGGCGATTACATGATCTGCAATAACTGCGGGCGTCGTTTTCACAGTACCCGGGTCAATGTTGTCGAAGGGGGCTGTAACCCGGCGCCGCTTCAGCGGACAGTCTCGGGCAATGAGTTGATCATTAAAGAGCGGGATATTCTTCCCGGTGCTCGTTTCTATTAGGAGAAGAAGATGAATATTCTGACGATTCCACTCAGAAACGTCCGCCGCCGGCCATCGAAGACCGTCTTGTTGTTGCTTGTTTTCAGCCTGGGAGTGATGTCGATCGTCGCTCTTTATGAAGTTTCGCGGGTCGTTGGTGAGAGTTTGGAAAAGAAACTGACGGCGTTTGGCGCCAATATCGTGATTTCTCCCCGGACGGAGACGCTTAGCCTGAGTTACGGCGGATTCCACATGGGAGACATGTTGTTCGAGGTCCCGAAGCTGTCTGCGCGAGAGACGGTTGAGGCCGTTCGCGCCATTGCGATGAAAGACCGGATCAGCGCCGTTGCGCCCAAACTGGTGACCAGGGCCGATATCGGGGGGAGCACTGTTGCCGTTGTCGGTATCGATTGGGATGAAGAACGCAAGATCAAGAGTTACTGGGCGGCCAACGGCCGCTTCCCGGCACGGGACGATGAACTTCTCATCGGCAGCCGGGTCGCTGAGCAGCTTGGTCTTGAACCGGGGGATGTCGTTTCGTTGCTGGAACGGGAATTCACCGTTGCGGCCGCGCTTTATGAAACAGGCTCCGAAGACGACGGTGTGCTGTTTATGGGACTGCCGGTTTTGCAACAGTTGCTGGAGCGACAAGATGCCACGAGTTTTGTCGAGGTTTCGGCCCTGTGTTCGGGCTGCCCGATTGAGGATATCGTCGCCCAGATTCAGGCCGCGCTTCCCGGGGCAAAAGTCAGCGCTCTGCGGCATGTGGTCAATCAGAGGATGGCTTCGGTACATTTCGTCCAGCAGTTGGCCCTGACCGTCAGCCTGGTGATTCTGGTCACGGCCGTCTGCATGGTCGGGCTGTCGATGCTGTCGGCGGTTAACGAACGCAAAAAGGATATCGGTATTTTGCGTTCGCTCGGCTATGGGAAGCCGCAGGTGTTCCTGATCTTCTGTCTAGAGGCGGGTTTGATCGGGGCGTTAGCCGGATTTTTAGGTTATCTGGGCGGTTTCGGCGCCGGCTTCCGGATCCTGGAGTCGCTCAAGCTGGCTGAAGGAGCGGTCCCGCCTTTTTCCGTGGCGCACTTGGCCGTGTCGATAGCTGCTTTTGCTGCGATTACCGTTGTTGCCGCCAGTTATCCGGCCTGGAAGGGGACGAGAGTCGAACCGTCCCGCGTTCTGGCCGCTCTGTGACGGCAGGAGGGAGAGATCATGCTTTCAGCCACCAGGATTGAAAAAAGTTTTTACACCGACGGCCGCGAGGTCCCGGTCCTCAAAGGACTATCAGTCGATATCGCGCAAGGGGAATTCGTCTCCATTGTCGGGCGTTCGGGGTCGGGTAAGAGTACTCTGTTGAACGTCTTGTCGACTCTGGTCCGCCCCGATCGGGGAGAGTTGCGCTACGGTAAGGAGGATTTGCGCGCGTTGCCCGAAAAGCGGCTCAATCAGCTCAGGCAAGCCGATTTTTCGGTGATTTTTCAGTTTCATCACCTGCTTCCCTATCTGACGGTTCTGGAGAACGCCTTGCTTCCCTGGATGAAGTCCATCAGATCGGTCAACAAAGCGGCTCTTGAAAGAGCTCGCGACGGCCTGGCCAAGGTTGGCCTGACCGATAAAGCTGATCGGCTGCCGGGACAGCTTTCCGGCGGCGAACAACAGCGAGTCGCGATCGCCCGGGCGCTGGTCAAATCGTCCAAGGTTCTGTTCGCCGACGAGCCGACCGGGAGCCTTGACAAAAGAACGGGCGAGCAGATTATGGAACTGCTTGGAAAACTGAACTCCGGCGGGATGACGGTTGTCATGGTAACCCACGATCCGGCCTACGCCGATCTGGCGCATCGTGCCATTGAAATCGACGACGGTCTCATTGTCTAGTGTTCCGTGCGGTTGGTTCGTTAGACTCATTCCGGCCCCTTTTGCCGCTGTCGACGTTCTGCCTTCTCGGCTTGGCTTGCGGCGGCACGCTTTGACGGCAGCAAAAATGTCTCGGAATTCATTCAAATAACCAACCAAACAGGACACCGGGCCTCGAATTGTGACCTGTTTGCCCTGGGTCTGATCCCGGTTGCAGACCTGCGGCCCTGAAGTCGTCCGGCAATTCACCGCCGGACGGCTTTCGGTCAATTGCCAGTTTGGCGCGCAATGTTCGCAGGCTCGGACGATGCCGTTACTTCCGCAGGCGATAAAAATTGCCGTCCGCCTTTGCCTTTCGCTGCGCGATCACGGATAATTTACTTATGCAGTGGATATGTCCCGGGAGATGTCGCATGAAACTGTTGGTTCGAGCGGTTACGCTCTGCATCCTGTTCTGTCCGGTGATGGGGTTTGCGCTGCCGGCGGACGATTTCGATCTGGCCGGACTGATCCGGACCGTTGAAGAGCAGTATAACGGCCGCTCGTCCCGATCCAAAGTCGAAATGACCGTTGTCACCGGGCATTGGGAGCGTCGCCTGACGCTCGAATCCTGGTCGCTGGGACGCGAACGGTTCCTGATCCGCATCCTTGCTCCGGCCAAGGAACGGGGCGTTTCCACCCTGAAGGTCGAGCGCGAGGTGTGGAATTTTCTGCCCAAGGTCGATCGCGTTATCCGCATCCCGCCGTCGATGATGGGCGGCGCCTGGATGGGCAGCCACATCACCAACGACGACCTGGTGAAAGCCAATCACATCGATGAAGATTACGATTTTACCCTGCTGCAGGAATCCGGGACGCAGTGGACGATCAAGGGCGTGCCGAAACCCGAGGCCCCGGTTGTCTGGGGGAAAATCGTCTATCAGGTGTTGAAAGATCCCCTGATCCCGCTGCGGATCGACTATTTCGACGAGGATGAGATTTTGGTCCGGAGTATCCTGTTCGATGATGTCCAGACCGTGGGTGAACGCACGGTGCCGTTGCGGATGACGGTGCTGCCGCTCGACAAACCGCGGGAAAAAACGGTGATGCTTTACCGCGAACTGCAGTTCGATGTGGCTTTGTCGGCGGACTTTTTTTCCCTGGCCGAGTTGAAGCGGCGGCGCTGATGCTTTACCTTCTGGCCCTGCGCAACCTCTGGCGCAACCGGCGACGGACGTTGCTGACCCTGTCCGCCATGGTTGTCTCTTCGGCCCTGCTGATCCTGGCGCTGAACGTGTTTTCCGGTATGCTCAGCGACATGCTGGCCACCGCCACGGAACAGTATTGCGGCCACCTGGTGATCAGCGCCAAGGGCTATCAGGACGATCGCGATCTGTTTCGCCACTTTTCCGCGGGAGATACGCTGGATGAATTTTACGCTCAAGACGGAATCGTCGGTCATTCCCCGCGGCTGCGCAGTTTCGGGTTGCTTTCCCACCGCCGGGAGACGGTCCCGGCGGAGTTGCTCGGTATCGAACCGGCCAGGGAAAAGACGGTAACCGGTCTGCACAGGTCTTTGACGGACGGCGCTTATCTGGCGACCGGCGACGACAACGGCGCGGTCATCGGCGCGGGGCTGGCCCGGCGTTTGAAAGTCGCGCCGGGGGATCAACTGGTGTTTGTGACCCAGGCGGCTGACGGTTCGATCGGAAACGATCTGCTCGAAGTTCGCGGCGTTTTCGCAACCGGCGACCAGAGCCATGACAACAGTCTGGTGCTGGTTCCGTTGCTTTGGTTGCAGCGCGTGCTGGTGCTGCCGGGGCAACTGCATGAAATCGCCGTGCGGGTCGAACATCCGCTGGAGGCCGCGTCTCTGGCCCGGGAGTACCGGCCGCTCCTGCCCGCCACGCTGGAACTCCTCGACTGGGGCGAAATGTTGCCGGAGATGCGCGAAGTGGTCGCCAGTTATGACGTTTCGCGGATGATTATCGTGATTATCCTTTATATCGCCACCGGGCTGGGGGTTCTCAATACCTTCTTCATGTCGGTCATGGAACGCACGCGCGAGTTCGGTGTGTTGATGGCGCTCGGCATGCGGCCCGGCCAGGTCAGGAAACTGGTGCTGGCGGAAACCTTTTTCATGGGTTGCCTGGCCCTGACCTTCGGTTTGCTGGGCGGCTTCGGTCTCAGTCTTTACATGGCGCGGGTGGGTATCGACCTGTCCGGCTCCCTGACCCCGATCACCTATGCCGGCGGCACCATTCTGCCCCGCCTGCGGGCGGTTATCGAGCCCGGCAACCTGTTTGTGCCGTCGGCCTGCCTGCTGCTGATCTGTCTGCTTGCCGGTTTCCTTCCCGCCAACCGGGCCGCGCGCATGCAGCCGGCGGACGCGATCCGGGAGGATTGACATGGACCTTCTGACTTTGGCCTGGAAGAATCTCTGGCGCAACCGGCGGCGGACGATGATCACCCTGGCGGCGCTCAGTTTCAGCCTGATGTTGATTCAGGGTTCGCACAACCTGTCTTACGGGGTGTATTCCGCCATGATCGACAGCGGCGTGCGCGCCGGCAGCGGGCATTTGGCGGTGTATCGCCAAGGCTACCTGGAGAGCCGTGACGAACAGCTGTCGTTCGCGCCGGGGCGGCTGCCCGCCGAGATCAGCGCCCTGGCCGGAGTGGAGACGGTATTGCCGCGGCTCTACCTGCCCGGACTGGCCCAGTCGAGCCGTGAAAGCCGGGGCATTCTCCTGACCGGTGTCGACCCGCTGAAGGAAAAGGCGCTCAATCCGTTTGTCAAAGATCTTGCCGCCGCCGAATGGCTGTCCTCCGCGGACGGGCGTGAAGCGGTCCTCGGCAGTCGCTTGCTGAAAGAGTTGCAGCTCAAGCCGGGGAACAAGTTTGTGGTCACCATGCAGCATCGTTCCGGCGAACTGGTCAGCGAGATGTTTCGCGTTCACGGGGTGGTGCGGACCGGGATCAAAAACGTCGACAAAACGCTGTTGCTGGTCGGGCGTGAACGCGCGGCGGCAATGGCCGGCATGCCCGGTGAGGTTCACGAACTGGCCGTTATGCTGTCCGACCAGCGGGACGAACGTCCGATTTATGCGCAGTTGCTGAATCTGCTGCGCCCGGCGGCGGAGCTTAAAGGTTATCCCTGGGAACAGGCGATGCCGAATCTGTATAATGCGATCCGGCTTGATTATGCCGGTGATCGCTTTATCTTTGTCGTGATGCTGCTGATCGTCACCATTGGCGTGGTCAATACGCTGCTGATGTCGGTCATGGAACGTTTTCGCGAATTCGGTATTATTCTGGCCGTCGGTGCCGGCGCCCGGCGTCTGCGCCGGCTGGTTTACCTTGAAGCCTTGCTTCTGGGGCTGATCGCCGTGGTGGTGGGGACCATTTTCGGGTCGCTGCTGACCTGGTACCTGCAGGCCGTGGGGATCGATATCCGTAATTTCGTCAGTGAGACGCTGGAATTCGGCGGAGTGGTTTTCGACCCGATCCTGCGGGCGACCTGGGACTTTCCGTGGATGGTGAAGATGTCTTTTTATCTGCTGTTTCTGTCTGTGCTGGCCGCCGCCTATCCAGCCTGGAAGGCCGGGCGCATCAGCCCGGCCGAAGCCTTACGTCATCATTGAGCAACAAGGATATTCATGGCGCTGATTGAATTGAAAGCGGTTAACAAAATCTATCCCCTCGGCAATCAGGAGGTGGTTGCGGTCAGCAACCTCAGCCTGGCCGTCGAAACGGGTGAGTTTTGTGTCCTGGCCGGGCCTTCGGGCAGCGGTAAAACAACGGTCCTGAACCTGATCGGCTGCCTTGACCGGGCCAGCAGCGGCGAAGTCTGGCTGGACGGCGACAATGTCGGCTCTATCGGCGGGAAAAAGCTGGCGTCCATCAGGCTGCATAAAATCGGTTTTATTTTTCAGTCCTACAATCTGATCCCGGTGTTGACGGCCGCGGAAAATGCCGAATTCACCCTGATGTTGCTCGGTATGGAACGTAAACTCCGGCGCCAAAAAATTCAGCATTTATTCGCCGCTCTCGGTCTGGCTGGTCTGGAGGACCGGAAACCGTCCGATCTTTCCGGCGGACAGCAGCAGCGCGTGGCCATCGCCCGGGCCATGGCGGCCGAACCGGCGGTGATCCTGGCGGACGAACCGACCGCCAGTCTGGATTCGCAGGCCAGCGAGGAACTGCTGGAGTTGATGCGCCGACTCAATGAAGAGCGGGGCGCCACCTTCGTTTTCAGTTCTCACGACCCGTTGGTGATTTCCCGGGCCAAACGGGTGATCCGGTTGCTTGACGGGCATCTGGACGAATCGCGATGAAGCTTCCGTCCTGCTGCTGGCTGATGATCCTTGTTGCGTTCTTCGCTGCCTCCCCTCCGGCCGCGGCAACCCCTCGGGATTTCAGCCTGCACGGCGCGGTCAAGTCCTTCAATCTGTATCTTGACAGCGGCTCTCCCGAACACCAAGAGGTGTTCTCATCCGCGCAAAATCTGCGTCTCGAGCTGAGCGCGGGCGTGACCGCCGCTCTCGGTTTCGAAGCGGCTCTCGATCAACGGCTGCTGTGGCGTAACCGGCCGGGCTTCATGTCCCTGCCGCAGGACAACGTCAATCGTTTTTTCGATTTTGAACAGAACCGGCGTGAAAAGGACCGTCTCAGCGGCCAACTGCAGGCGGACCGTCTTAACCTGCACGCCGACAACGGCAGACTGTCGTGGACGTTGGGCCGCCAGGCGATAGGTTTCGGCCGGATCAGTCTGTTCTCGCCGCTGGACGTGATCGCTCCCTTCGCCCCCGACGCCGTGGATACCGATACCCGGCCCGGTGTGGATGCGCTGAAAATCAACCGTTATTTCGGTCTGGCCGGACAGTTGGGTGGCATTGTCGTATTCGGTTCCGAAAATCGCTACAACAGCTACCTGCTGTCGGCCGGGGAAAACGTCCGCAACGTCGACCTGCTCCTGCTGACCGGAATCCTGAGGGATCGCGCGCTGCTGGGTCTGGGGGCGGCCGGCGATATCGGGAACCTCGGCCTGAAAGCCGAGATCAGCCTGTATCACGGACTCGGCGCGGAACAATCGTCGGGTGATCCGCGGCGGGAGTTCGCCGTGGCTGCCATGGAAGCCTGGTACCGCTTGAATAACGGTCTGGTCGTTATCGCCGAATACCTGTACAGCGGTTTCGGCAGCAACGATCCGGCCGCGTATCCGTTGATTGCCGATTCCGCTCCCGTGCGCGAGGGACTGGGGTTTCTGCTGGGACGCCATTACCTGATGCTCGGGCCGTCCCTCCTGATTCACCCGTTGGTGAACTTAAGCGGGCTGCTGATCTGTAATCTCCGCGACCATTCCTTTTTGCTGCAGCCGCAACTGGCGTTTTCATTGGCGGACAATGTGGAACTCGATCTGTTCTGGAACCTGACCTCCGGGCACGGACCGCGGCTTGCGGGAGACGGCCCCCAACCCGTCGTGCGCAGCGAATTCGGCTCCGGCGGACGCAGCGGCGGTTTTTTCCTGCGCTGGTACTTTTGAGGCGGGTATTCTCCTCAGGACATTAACTCCGCGATGGTTTTTTCCGTTTCCGTTTTGAGGATTTCAATCGCTTCTTCGTTGAGGAAAAACATATCCTTGAAACGCGGCTCAATGTCACGCTCCGCGGTGTCGCTGCTGCAGCCGTAATTGAACTGATAACTCAGCAGGTTGGCCACATGGGCGGCGCTGATGACCTCCTCTTCGATGGGGGTTTCCCGCGGTTGGTGATGCCAGGCAATGGCGTTGACGATAAACGGGGGCAGGGCCCACCATTCAGCGAGAAAAGCGCCGATTTCAGCGTGTTGCGTGTTGTACAATCCCCTTTCGGCAGCGCTGAGAGAGCAGTAGCGCTTTTTGGCTCTTTGAATGGCCCGTTCGAATTTTTCCGGCAGAAAGCTCGCGACCACCAGTTTTCCCAGATCATGCAGCAGGCCGGCGATAAAGGCCCGATCGTGCTTGACGTGATCGGCGGCATAGACGGATTTGATCAATAGCCGTGACAGGATGGCGGTGGCCATCGAATGTTTTTTGAATTGCAGGAAATCAAAGCCTTTCACCCGGGGGATTTCGGCGCTGATGGTCCGATCGACCGCATCGGACAGAATCAGGCTTTCGACGATATCGGTGCCGAGGACGATAATCGCTTTTTTTATCGTGTCGACCTGGAAGCGCTGGCCGAAGAGAGCCGAATTGGCCCAGTGCAGCAAAGCCGATGAAATGGAGACGTCCTGGCTGATGTAATGAGCCATTTTTTCGATATCGACTTCGTTGTCGACGATGCAGGAACGCACGTTGGCGTAGCTTTCCGGCAGGGCCGGCAAGAGCGGGATTGAATTGATCAGGGTCTGGAACTCGGGGCTGTATTTTTTCTGCTGCGCACTCTGACGCAGGGCGCTGCGGATGATTTCCTTCAGCTCCTGGTCGATCCAGGGCTTGGGGATGATTTGCTGGGTATGGCCTTCCGTGAGCGCCTGAATCACATTTTCCTGTTTGGAGTATCCGGTCAGAAAAATGCGAATCGTTGCCGGATAGCGGCGGCGGATTTGTTCCGCCAGTTGAATGCCGTTCATCTCCGGCATCATCACATCGGAAACGACCAGGTCGACCGGCGTTGTTGCGCAGAATTCCAGTGCCTGCGCGCTGGTTTCCATGAAATGACAGTCCCAGCCTTCATCAGCCATCAGACGTTTAAGGGATTTTAAAATGTTGATTTCATCATCAACAAAGAGAACTCTGGAGATCTTTTCCTCCATCTGATTTTTCTCCCTGCTTTATGGGCAAGTCTTGTAATTGGAATGATTATCAGTATGGCATAGCTTTTTCTTTATTGAAAATACTTTAATGTTATGCCTCTTCGCGCGTGGAGTAAATACATTATGTCTTGTTTGTGTGAGAATTTGTTAAATATGGGATGTCGGTGCCGGTGCCTGAAACTCATGGGGAAAACGAGACAGGGCAACGGTTCTCTTGGGTTTATTTTTCCTCTGTTGGTGCAGAACGGGTTGACTGAACAATCAACTGGGGGCCTTGTTGCTGCAGTTTGAGAATCTCGCAATTTTCATAGCAGATCTGTCTGAATTCCGTTGACAGACGCTCGTCGACCGCCGCACTTTTCCAGAACAGAATGGCGGCTTCCATCGCGCCGGATAATTCCGGAATCACTTCGTTGCGAATGGAGGGCGGGGTGAAAAGTCGTTGCGGAATCTCCCCGGATACCGGTTCGTAAAGGGTGGGACGAATGCCGTACGCCGGGGCGAGAATGTAGGCATCCTGCCGGTGCGGGATGAATGAAATGTTGTGGAAATGCTGGTTGGTGTTGCCGATCAGGTCGGAAAACAGCGCCAGCCAGAGAAGCTTACGCCCTTCTTTGGCGCTGATCAGACCTTTTTTCTGTAAGCGCAGGGCGGCGTCGATCCAGTTGTCGCAGGGAGAGCCGATCCGGGCGTGGATACTTTTTAAAGACATCAGCGGCAGCCGGCCGAGGGCGCCGCGCCGATCGAAACGTTTCAGGCAGAGAAAAGTCTGCTGACCGGCCACGACAACGCGCGAGCGGGCGGCGTGAATTCCGGTCGTGCGGATGGCTTCCAGCGCCAGGTGTTCACAGACCAGCAGATCGGCATAGCGCTTGGCTTCTTTACTGTCGACCGCAGGGGAAAATTTGACCAGCATGTGGCAAGGCGTCCCGCGATCGTTGATACAGGCGGTGAACTTCGGTTGCTCGCCGCCGACCAGGGCGGAGTTCAACTGGCCGGCAAGGGTTTTTTGCGCCAACTGCGGATAAGCCCAGGGACGATCTTCCATTTCGATGGACGGAGGCAGGTCCCTGGCCTGAGAAAAATAACGCGCCAGCGATTCTTCGCCGATGATCAGGTTGCCCACCGGATCCTCTCCGAAGCGACTCATGGCGAACAGTTGATCTTCAACCGTCCAGTCGCTCAGCTTCCGGGGCGTATTCAGCGCTTCGCTGTAACGGTAAGCAAACGCCCGGGCGCTGTAGCCCCTGAGCAGCAGGTCCTCAAGCTGCCACGGCAGCTGAGCGCAGAATTCTCCCGTCCCGCCTGCTTGCTCCAGCCAGTATTGCCCCCCCTGGAGCAAGGTCAAGATGCCGTACGGATGAGCATCGCCGCGCGGGTCGACAGCGTAAATCGGGAACTGGCTGGTCTGGTTTTGAATTTTACGCGGGAGGGCATAGCAGGTTGCCCGGCCTTTGCCCATGACAACCACTTCATGACTCATGCTTTGAATCAGCCGCGACAGGGTGGGCTGGCTGATATTGAGTCCCCGGGTCAACTCACGCGAGTTGAGGGGTCGAATACTTAACAATTCGCGTAATTGTTGCTGCTGCTGATCGCGCATGAAAGCTCCTGGAAGAATTTTTTATTGCATATGAAAATACAGCATAACCATTTGAAATCAAGAAATTTGTTTGCAGGAAAGAATAGAGAAAAGATTAGATTGCAGGAGGGTGGAGGAGGGCGCCGGTGACACACCGGCCGACAGCCGCAGCACCGATACCGCCGGGAAGGTCCCCAGCGATGCTGCGCGAACTGTCCAGTGCAGGCGTTCAGTGTGCGTGATCACGACGTATCCGCCCCTCGTGCGGCAGGTGCTTGCGGAACTGTCGGCAACACGAGTCGCGGCGCCCGGCGGCGGCTTGCGGCGCGAATGGGTTTAAGAATAGATCGGTCTACAGGCGCGAATAACTGCGTTTTTTCCCGCGTGAGATTTTTCCTATGACCCAGCCGCCGAAGAAGACACCGCCGCCGGCGAGAAACCACCGGATCATGTTGGAGCGGTGGAAGCTTTGATTCTCCTCGCGCAGCACGAGCAGTTCGCTGTTCATCCGGGTGTTTTGTTCGCGCAGTTGCTCATTTTCGTTGCCGAGGTTGATGACGTTTTCCGAATCCTGCAGCAGTTGCCGGTAATCGGTTTCAACCTGTTCAAGCTGTTGGCTGCTTTGGCTCAGTTGCGCGGTCAGCGCCTCGATTTGAGCTTGGCCTGTCTGGGCCGTTTCCTGCTGTTCCTGAGCGTTGCGTCGTAGCTGTTCAAGTTGCTGCTGCAATCCGGCGACTTCGTTTTTCAATTGTTTGATCTGGCGGGCTTTGGGCAGTTCCCTGGTGATGTACTGTTTGAGGATGTAGCCTTCGGTGCCTTTCGGTGTTTTGACCTTGACGAAAGTCTTGTCCTCCGCAAGAATTTCAACCGGCGTTGCCGTCACCAGGGTTTCAAGCACGTCGTAGGTGTTGCCCTTCTGACTGCGGACCGTAACAACCAGAACATCGGAGACGTAACGGGTCTCGGCATTGCCCGGCGTCAGCATTGCCAGGCTCGTTAAAACGGCTAACCAAAGGTGTAGGAAATATTTCATCGCGACCCCCGTCAACTTGTACATTTAAAAAGTTGTCTGATACTACAGCCGGGGGATGCTGAATTCAACCCCCCTTTATTTGCGGAGGAATAATGATGCCGGTGAAATATCCAGGAACTTTTTCCGGGTGCCGCAAAAGAAGCTGTTGAGCCGGTTATCGTTCCGGAACCGGCGTGCCGGCCGCGCAATCAAAGTTAAACGGCTTTGGCGCCGGATATGGTCCGGCGGTTGTTGCCGCTCCCGGCGGTGAAATTGCGGATAATTGCTTTGGCCTCGAGACAATAAGCTAACCGGCTGATATAATTAAGCCGTGGACGGTTTACGGAAAGAGGGGTGGCTATGTGGAAATTAACTGTTCTGATATTGCTGTCGGTCCTGCTGAATGCCTGTGCCGGATCTTTCACCCGGATACCGGAAGCGGACAAATCGGTGAAGGTCACGGCCGCGATTGCGCAGTTCGAGCGGGAAAAGGTTTTCGTTCGGATCGCCGATTGGATGGAAATCAATTTTACCGCCGCGGCGCAACCGATTGTTTCGGCTGACCGGGAAGAGGGCAGGATTGTCGGCGCCGGGCAAATCAAATATCCGTGTGCTTGGGCCGGCTGTTTCGGTAAAGGCGACTGGCAAGTGGCTTTTACCATGCGCGTTGTCATCGCGGATGGAACAGTTTCAACCTCCTTTCGCGATATTCGGCTGTTGTCTCCACCGGTGGGGACGAATCCGGGCATGAGTTCACCGGTCTGGTCGAAACGCGATATGGATGCCATCCGCCCCCGGTTGCTGGAACTGAATCGGAGCCTGATAAGCTCCCTGCATGCGGGGGGGTGATCGGGCAGGGGAGAAGGCCGGTTCTCCCTGCTCCAGCGGCTGTTTCAGGCACCGGTCAGCGTGTGGGGAGTCTGAAACTGACGGCGGATTCAACCCCGCCGGCAACATTTTTTCCGGCTTGCATCTCGGTCAGAAAACGCCAGTATTTTTTCGGCATGAATTGCCGCTGCAATTGGGGGTTGAAACGCTGCCGGTTGCTTACCTCCTGATGGAAAACACACCACAGCTCAGCGATTTGCGGCTCGTCGTCGTGTAGCCGCAATGGTGGTGAAATGTTCACCTGTTCGAATACCTCCCAGTCATGGCCGATACCGAACACCCCGATGCGGCGTTTTTCGTCCACGATCACCCAGCGCATGTCCGCCAACCGGGCGGCGAAATGCGGTCCGAGCAGCGCCGCGACATTGCAGCGCGGGGAACAGCAGGCCAGGTAGCTGTCGTCCGCCAGCCGCCTGAAACGCAGCAGACCGGACAGGCGATGACGCTCGCGCGCGGTTTTTCGCGCACAGGAAACGACCCGGTGGACCAGGGGATCGGCCCGGTTGCCGAGTATTTTCGCCCCGGCTCTAAGGGCGCGTTGCGTCAGCACCAGCAGGTCCTGTTCGATGGCTGCCTCCTCGCTCAATAAAGCCTGCCCCAAAAGACGCATAAACCTGTCGCCGAACCGGTTCCGCAACCCTCGGGCAACTTTTTCCGCCCACACGGGATCGCTGTCGATGATCCGTTCGCGGTCGAACAGCGCTATCGTGGCGGGCTGCTGCCGGTGTCTGATCTCCGTGACCTGAAGGCGTTCCTTGAGCGCATGACCCAGCAGGCAGAAGAAGCCGCAAAGGGTGCCGTCGTAATACAGAATCATCACAATTCTCCGTCGCGGGCGCTGAGCGCATCTGCTGCGGCCGGGATAAAGTCGAAGCTCTGCTGGCCGGCTTGCCGCTGCCGGTCGGAAAGCATGGCCCGGCGGATGCTGTCTTCCCGTTGCGGGAGGCCGCCCGGAAAACAACGGCCGTCATGCAGAAAATAACGCGCCCGTTTCATCACCACGCCGAGGCGTGACAGGTTATCAATTCGCAACCGGGTTTGTCTGCGGGCGCCGAGAATGCGTTTGGTCGAACGCATGCCGATACCGGGAACCCGCAACAGTTCCGCTTGATCGGCCCGATTCACATCGAGTGGAAAGAGTTCGAGGTGACGCAGGGCCCAGGCTGCTTTGGGATCGAGTTCGGAATCGAGGTGCGGCTGGTGCGGTTCCAGAATTTCCGTGAGATCGAAGCGGTATAAACGCAACAGCCAGTCGGCCTGATAGAGCCGGTGTTCGCGCAGCAAGGGGGGTGGGCCGCCGGGGGCGGGCAGGCGACCGTCGCGGTTTACCGGAATATAAGCGGAATAATAGACGCGCTGCAGTCCGGAACGGCGGTAGAGCAGGTCGGCGCGCCGCAGGATGTCGAGATCGTTGTCCGGGGTTGCGCCGATCATCATCTGGGTGCTCATGCCGGCCGGGTTGATGAGGTTGTTTGGTTGTCCTCCCAGCGGCTGGTGGCGACCGGAGCACTGCCGCTTGAAGTTGTCGAACACTTGCAGAATCTCATGTTCTTTTTTCTCCGGGGCCAGCAATTCCAGGCCCCTGCGGGTCGGCAACTCGATGTTGGCGCTCATCCGGTCGGCCAGCCCGGCGGCTGCGCCGAGCAGACCGGCGCTGCAGCCGGGGATGATCTTGAGGTGGATATAGCCGCGAAAGGCATGTTTGCGGCGCAGCAGACGCAAGGTTTCCAGCAGCCGCTCCATGGTGTCGTCCGGACTGCTGAACACTGCGGAACTGAGAAAAAGACCTGCGATGTAATTGCGGCGGTAGAAATCCATGGTCAGTTGGGCCAACTCATGCGGAGTGAAGCTCGCCCGCTGATGATTGTTGGAGCGGCGGTTGAGGCAGTAGGCGCAATCGTAGCGGCAGTGGTTGCTGTACAGGACTTTCAACAGCGCGATACAGCGCCCGTCGGCGGACCAGGAATGGCAGACGCCGCTACTGTGCAGCACATCACTGCCCCGGCTGCGGCGTGGAGTGCCGCCGGTTGTGCAAGCGGCATCGTACTTTGCCGCCCCGGACAGAATGCGCAGCTTTGCGTCGAGGGATAAGCCGGTGTGAATGGCCGTCACCGGCGAATGAAACGGCCGTTGCTGATGTGACATTTTTCCACCTTTTTCGCAGTTGGTTTCCGTTTGCAGCATAACCGGCGACTATGACGGAAAAAGTCATTCCGGTCGGGTTGAGAAAAGCCGGTTGCAGATCGGCCAGATAGGAAAATCAATGAAGGTCTGCTAACATTGATCCATGTCAAAGTTAACTGCTCCGGGGGAGCGCTGAATACGGCAGGGCTCCGCGTTCGTTGTAACGGTGGAAGGAGATAAAATGTTTTCCCGGGCAAAAAAATCATTTTATCAGTGTGCAATCGGCTGTTGGCTGTTCATGTTTCTGTCCGCCTGCGGCGGCAGTGGAACCGATCAGCCCGCCGCCGCCACGAGCTGCGAACCCGCCTATGTAACGGGTTCCGTCGGCGGCGCGGTTTCCGCTGCCGCAGCCCTCCTGTCCGGCGACGCCGTACAGAGCCTTTCACGGACGATCGCTCCCGCCGCGGCAGGCCCAGAGGTTATTGTCCAGATGCAAAACCGGCTTTCCTGTGCCGACCTGGCGGCGCGTTACGACGGCTTGATTTTCAAGCGGGAGATGAGAGGCGCTTTTTGTCTGTTTGAAAGCGGGCTCAGCGGCGAAGACCTTTCCGCACTGAAAAGCGATCCCGATGTCAAATCGTTCGAACTGAACGAAAAGCTCGGCCGCCTTTATACGGCCGATCCTTATGCTTCCATTGATTGGGCGATGCAGCAGACCGGCGCTCCCGCCTTGTTGGAGTCGGATCTCCAGCCCATCGGGGACGTCGTCATCGCCGTGCTCGACTCGGGCCTGCGTTATCATGAGGATTTACCCGCTGCGGGCTCCCCATTGTGGGTGCGGGGGTATGATTTTGTTTCTGACCTCGCTGCGGCCGGTGACGGAGACGGTCCCGACGGCGATCCCACGGATGTCGGCACCGAACCCTTTTCGCATGGGGTCGGCGTGACCGGGATCATCGCCGCTATCCGCGGGAACGGGCGCGGCTCCTTCGGCGCGGCGGCCGGCGTGAAAATCATGCCGGTGCGTGTCATCGGAACCGATGGCGGTTCCGTCTCCGATACTGTTGAAGGATTGTATTACGCCGCCGGGCTGCCGAACCGCAGTGGAACCCTGCCCCCGGTCAAAGCGGATATCATCAATATCAGTCTGGGCACCGGCAGCTTCAGCGCCTATCTTCAGGCCGCTGTCGCCGAAGTTCGCGCTAATGGCGTTATCATCGTGGCTTCGACCGGTAACGATGGCGGAGATGGCGTTGATTATCCCGCCGCCTTTGCCGAAGTCATCGGTGTCGGGGCGATCGATATCAACCGGGACCGGGCGCCATACTCCAATTACGGCGCAGGCATAACCTTGGTGGCCGGCGCCGGCGATCTTGAGGCCGGCAGTTCATGGAATGATGGAAAGTTCGTGCTGTTGGGAAGCGCCGACTATGGCCTTGCCGACGGAACCTCAGTCGCCGCCCCCCTGATTTCCGCCTCCCTGGGGTGGGTGAAGGCCGCGTGTCCCTTTCTGACTCCGCTTGATGTCGATGAACTGATCGCCGGCACCCATCCGGATACCTCCGTCGTTGTCACCATCGATGAAGGAACCGACGGTTACGACCGGTTCTACGGTTACGGCCGGTTGTCGACGTCTGCCGGTGTTGAAGCGGCCGAAGCCGTCTGCAATGCCGCTTATACCCCGCCGGAGCCTTATCTGTCGACCACCGCTTTGGCTCTGTCCGCACAGCCATGAGCGGGACAATCGAAATCACCAATGTCGGTGGCGGCGAACTGGTGCTCAGCGGAATAGATTACGATGCCTCTTTTCTCAGTCTTGAGGCGGTGGAAAACGGTTCCGGCGGCTATACCCTGACCGCATCGTTGCCTGCCGGTTTTTTCCGGACAGATGAATATCCCCGCCGATATCCATTTCAGCGGCATCGCGGAACCCGTTCAGGTGACCTTCGAGGCGGCGGTCGGCGCCTATTCCGGCGTTACGGCGGCGGTTGTGACCCTGCAACTGAAAGACGCTCAAACCGGAGCGGTTGCGTTTTCCGCCTACAGTGACCCCGACCGGGAGCAGACATATAAATTTCCCGCCGTGGAGCCGGGGCGCTATGCTCTGATTGCCGGCGTCGATCGGAACAATAACGCCGTCCTGTGCGAAGAAGGTGAGCCTTGCAGTGCCGAAACCACAGTGGTTGTGGACTGTAGCGAGGTGATTGTTGCCGTGAACCTCGAGATACTTCAATAACGGGGGCTGCGCAATATCCGGGGACACCGGGCGAAGGAGAAGCGGTCATGCAACGGCCTGCCGCGGTTGTCTTCAGCGGGCGGCTTTTCAATCTTTCCGTCGTCGGCCTTGATCGCCGGCGCCCGGGGCAAACTCCCGGGCGCCATGTATGACTCGATCCGCGCGGAGCGAAGCCGGCACCCGTTCCCGGCGCGGAGTGTTATCTCTGCTCCAGAACCCGTTGCGCTTCATTTTCCCGCAGCACGGCCTTTCCGACAATGTAATCCGTGGCTTTTTCAAGCCGGATGGCATGTTTCAGTTGGTCCAAAGCGCCCGGTGTCTTATCGAGTTGCTGCCGTCGGGTTCGTAACTGAGGGTCAGATCCATGATCGAACTTTCCTGCCGCAAAAGCGCGTTTTTGATGTCCTCTTCGTGATGGTAAAATCGATTTTATCGGCAACGGCCGCCAGCAGAAGGTTTTTCTTGAGCATCGCTTCGGCTTCCGGGCGGATTTCCTGTTTGACCTCGTCAATGCTGCGGCCGGTCGATTTGATGTAGTTTTCCATGTTTTGTTTGCCGATCTGCCGGCTGAACTGATGCAATTGAACCATGATCTGTTGCTCGACGAGTTCTTCGCGCAGCGGGCAGGAATTGGCGTCGATCAGTTTATTTATCACCGCGTCTTTTTTGTTTTCAGCGGTTTTTTCCCGGGCCACGGTTTCCAGGGACTTGCGGACCTCGACGGCAAATTCTTCCAGGGTCTTGAAGGGTAGAGCGGCTAACAGCTTGGCGTCGTCGTTTTCGATCCCGCGTTGGCGTTTCATGCCCGCGATCTGTTGTTCCACGTCGTCGTCCGTGACCTTGAGCGGCGTGTAGCAGGCTTCGAGCCCTTCGAAATGTTCAACCGTCAACTCCGGTTCCAGCGCGATGCGCACTTCGACGATACAGGGTTCTCCGAGCTTGGTCTGCCGTGGTTTGATGCGCGGGAATGTCATCGGTTTCAAACCCAACTCTTTGATCGCGTTCAGGTAATAGGGCGGAAGGATCTTATCCAGCGCCCGGCTGCGAGCTTGTCGATCTCGGATACTGCGCGAGCAACGCCCGGTTGCTCAATGGCGGTTGCGGTTTTTTTTGTTCCTGACCTGCCATGGCTTGCTGATATTGTGCCATGATCGCGTTTTCGATGGTCTCGGCGTCGATTTCAATGTTGAAGATTGCTTCTTCAGCGTTCGCTTTCAGCAGTGAGGCGGACATGATTGACTCCTTGGTCGTTAGTGATCGGGTCGCGCGGCCTTCCGGTTCAAGCCGGTTGCGGGTCTTTGCCGGCGGTTGCACGCGACGCTCATCCGTGGCGATTTTGCCGCATGCAGGTGGGCGGCAAGATGATCGTCCCAATTCCGTTCTGTGCGAGCGCCGTGGTCAGACCAGGGTATTGGTGTGGACGGTGCGCTCAATCCGTCCATGCCGCAAAAACGACACTCTGCGACCCAACGTGACGGCTTCGGTCATGTTGTGCGTCACCAGCAGCATGGTTACACCGGTTTTTTTCTGGATTTCCTTCAGCTCGAACTGGAGTTGCTGCCGGATTTCGGCGTCGAGGTGGCTCAAGGGTTCATCCAGAAGCAGAACGCTCGGCTCGATGGCCAGAGACCGGGCCAGGGCAACGCGCTGTTTTTCTCCGCCGCTTAAAGTTTGCGGCAGCATATGGCTTTTTTCGCTCAGGTTGACGAGAGCGAGGTAACGCAGGCTTTTCTCTTTGGCTTTTCTGCTGCCGGCGCCGCTTGCGCGCAAACCGTACTCAATGTTTTCCAGCGCGTTCAAATGCGGAAACAGGGCATAGTCCTGGAACACAAACCCGACATCACGACGTTGCGGCTCCAGGCGGTTGACGTCCTGTTCATTGATATAGATCCGGCCCGCATCCGGTTGCAGCAGCCCGGCGATGAGCGCCAACAGCGTACTCTTGCCTTCGCCGCTGGGACCGACCAGAACATGAAGCTCGCCCGGTTCGACTCTAAGCGAGAGATTGCTGAACAGTTTTCGGGGGCCGAACCGTTTGTCGATCCCCCGCAGTTCAATACCCATACTGGCGACCCCTCCGCAGTTTCAGCGCAAAGAGCAGCATGAAAGAGAACAGGACCAGGACCAGGGCGGTCGAGATCGAGTTGTTGATGCCGCCGCTCATCGCCTCCATGTAAATGGCGATCGTCATGGTTTCCGTTCGGCCCGGAATGCTTCCGGCAACCATGGCCGTCGCGCCGAATTCCCCCAGCGCCCGGGCCCAGGTCATGGCGATCCCGGCACAGGCGCCTTGGCGGCACAGCGGCAGAATGACGCGCCGGAAGGTATAGAAATCAGAGGCGTTCAGCGTCGCCGAGGCGGCCAGCAGGTTGGCCGGAATGGAAGCGATGCTCTCCCGTACCGTCTTGATGAAAAAGGGTGCGGCAACAAAAAAACTGGGCGAGAACAATCCCGCAGGGGGTAAACAGCAGTTGAATCCCCCAACGCTGCAACAGGCCGCCGCAGGGGTTGCCGGGATTGAGCAGCAGCAGCAGGCACAGGCCGGTGACCAACGGCGGCATGATGATCGGCAACTCGAGCAGCGTATCGAGCAGGGCTTTGCCGCGAAACTGTTTCAGGGCCAGCATATAGGCGACGGGAAAGCCGAGCGCCAGGGTCAGGGCAACGACGGTCAGGGATGTTTTAAGGCTCAATATGATGCTGCTGAGGCCTTTGGCCGAGGAGATATGAGTGACCACCTCCCGCCAGGATGCGGCGCCGATCAAAGAGAGCAAAACCAGAATGATCAGGCTGAAAAAGAGTGCCGCCAGGATGGCCATCAACAAGTCGAAACGAAAAGACCGCTTGAGATCGTGCGGCTGCCAGTGCCGGATCAAGATCGCTTTTCCATTCATTCCCGTCGTCCCTGATCCGTTTTACGTGGCCGCAAAACAAAAGCGTTTCAGCCCCATCAATTCCGCTGTTCCGGCAATGCTGTGCCGTAGAAAAAAATCGGTCTCCGCAAGCGTTCCCCCAGTTCCAGCAGGCCCGGCAGCGTGCCGTTGACGACCGTTGATCCCGTCGCGAGGACGACTGCGGATCTTTTGAACAATGCCGCGGTTTCCCGCTCGTCGCCCCATTGGATCGGCACTCCGTATTTGGTTTCGCCGCGCCGGCTTTCATCACGGTCGACGCAGCTGATGTTGTCGGCGCCGAAGGTTTCGGTCAGGGCCTCAAGGATGGCGGGTTGGAGCCCGACCAGGCCGATGCTGTGCACGGATTGTTGTTGCAGCTGGCGGATGATTTTTCCGGCGCAGTCTTCAGGCTCGTCGTCATGGCAGTGAACGGTGACGATCTCCGGCCGGAGATAGCGCATGACCGCATTGAGGGCGGCGATAAACAGCGCCCGATTCCGGCTCCGGTCGAGGGGCAGGGCGATGATCTCCGCCAGGGCGGCTTTTTTTTCGCCGGGGGCGTCGGTAAAGGCCTGGCCGCGACAATCCCCGAACCTGGCCTCCATCAGGAATTCCTTGCCTTTGAGCAAGGGGTAGTCCCGGCGGGTCGGATTGCCTATCGCCTCCTCGTTTTTCAGTATCCGCGCGGTAATGGCAACATCTTCCTGCAGCAGGGAGTACTGGTGCGCCAGTAAGGAGAAGCGTTCTTTAAGTTGAGAGTAAAACATGATCGGTGCTCTTTTCAGGGTTGGATGCTGTGAAAACCGTGCCGGGCAAAGACGATGGGGGCCTGTTCCAGCAGGTAGGACCAGAACTTCGCCGCTTCCTGCGGGTGCGCGGGAGTGTTCATCAGGCACATGGGAATGCGTTCGATCTGATTGATGTCAGCGGGAAGCTCGACGGTTTCGACCCGCCCGGACTGCAGGGCATCGGCGCGCCAGACGATGGCGGCGTCGACACTGCCGGATTCAACCCATTGCACCAGCTGTTTGACGGTCACCCCCGCGAGCAACGATATTCATTGCGGCCGGATCGAGATTCGCCCGCTTGAACAATTTCCGATTGTTGCGGCCGATGGCGGCGGCTTCAGGGTCGCCGAGGGCGATTCTGATATCCTTCCGGGTCAGATCGTTGATCTTCCCGACCTTGTGCGTCCCCTTGGGAGTGATGATCACGGGCGTGTGATAAGCCAGCGGCACGCATTTGCGGATGAATCCTTCGTCTTTGAGTTTCTCGGCCCATTTGTCGGAGCCGGGAATGAACAGATCAGGACTGACTCCCATCAGGACCTTGCCGCCCAGACGGCCGGAGCCGGCGAAGTCATAGACCACCTCCGTGCCGTTGTCCTGCGTAAAATTCCGTCCCAGTTCGCTCAGCGGGGCGCGCATCCCGGCCCCGGCGAAAACAAGCAGTTCCGCCGTCGCCACCGGGCAGAAACCGGCGAGCGCGATGGAAATGAGCAGCCATTGAAAAACGTGTTTCATTCTTTTCTCCTCGGCCCGGCAGGATTAAAATTGCGCCCGGAACTCCAGCATGTCGAGTTCTTCTCCGGCGGCGGCGTAATCCTTCCCGGCTTCGAGCATCACCAGACCGTCGCAGTGGCCGAAATTGAGATAATGGGACGTGAGCTGGCCGGCCAGTTTGCGGGCGTATTGCCGCCCGTCCTGCCCTTCCAGGCGGACCCGGAGAATGTCGTAGCGGCCTTTGCGCCCCCCGCAGGTCTTCGGCCAGAGCGATCCTGCGGGTCGGGGGCAAGACCTGCTCCAGGCCCATGAGTTTTTTCAGCGTCGGCAGCAGGTAGTAGAAAAAATTGACCAGGCAGGCCGCGGGGTATCCGGGCATGCCGAAGAACAGGGTTGCTTCCCGACGCGCGACCAGCAATGGCCGGCCGGGCTTGATTCCGGTCCGGTTCACCAGCACTTCGAACCCGGAAGAGTGCAACAGCGGGCGGATGAAGTCGTATTTGCCCATGGAAACCCCGCCGGAAGAGATCACCAGGTCGCAGGTTGCGGCCAACTGTTCAAGGCTGTTGCTGATGGTCTCTTCATCGTCGCTGACCGGACCGAGGATGGTGGCGGTCAGCCCCATTTGCTGCAGACATCCGGCCAGGAAGTAACGGTTGCTGTCATAGCTGCTGCCCGGTCGATGTTGCGTCCCGAGCGGCAGCAGCTCGTTTCCGGTAATCAGGATGCCGACCCGGGGCAACCGGTAAACTTTGACCGCGGCGGTTCCTGTGGCGGCCAGGACACTGTGGTTCACCGGGGAGAGACGCGTCCCGGCTCTGAGAATCGTCGCGCCGGCGTTCATTTCTTCGCCGATCCGGTTCATGTTCTGCCGCTCTTCGACACGGGCTGTGAGCCTCAGGTTTTCCCCCTCGGCCTCGGTATCCTCGATGCGCACCACGGCGCTGCTGCCGGCGGGAACCGTGGCCCCGGTCATGACCGCGGCCGCTTCGCCGTGTCGCAGTTCCCGTTGCGGGGTTTCTCCGGCCCCCAGGGTTTCGACAATGCGGTACCCGCGTCAGGCCGGGCTGAGCAACCGCATAACCGTCCACCGCGCTGCGGGGGGTGTCGGGAAAGGCGCGCGGCGCGCTGATATCCTCGGCCAGGATGCGCCCCAGTGCGTCAACGGTCGCAATAGTCTCTGCGGCAACGGGTTGCGCGGCGTTGATCAGGACGGCTTGGGCGTCAGGCAATGGCAGTGAGGCGACGGCAGGATTCATGCTGCCCCCCCAACCGAACGGACAGACCGGGTAACGGCACACGGGGCAGAAGTGGCAGAGACCGCCATGCCCGGAGCGAGCGATCTCGCGGCGACTGATTTTTTCTCCGGCCAGTAAGCGCGGCAGGAAAATATCGAGGGCGGTCCGTTCGAACATCAATGCCGCGGCGGGAACCGCGCAAACGGCAACCGCGCCGCTCCAGCCGATGGTCAGATTGTTGCCGGGCTGGATCGGATTGCCCTGGTCGTGAAAACCGACGCCGGCATCTTTCATGGCGCTGACGGTGACGTCATCGGGGTCGACCGATGTCCCGCCGGTCACCAGCACCAGTTCGCTTGCCGCCGTCGCTTCGATCACCGCCTGCCGGATTTGTTCTTTTTCATCCGGCAGAATAGCGGCAAAGGTGACAGCAACCCCCAGCCGGTCAAGCTTATTGGTCAGCAACGGGGTAAAGTCATCGCTGACCCTGCCGCCGTGGACTTCATTGCCGGTGACCAGAACGGCTGCGGTTCTGATTCGATAAGGTCGCACCGAAATCAGCGGTTCCGACAGCAGTTTTTCCATCCGGGTCATGATCTCACGCGAACAGCTCAAGGGGATGATGCGGAACGCGGCAACCTGTTTGCCCGGGACAACCGGAAAATTATCATGAATGGTCGGCAACGAAGGAATGGCCAGGGCATTGATGCGTTCGAGGCGCTCATGGTCGACCTTGAAGATCCCGTTGACCTCGGCATAGAAACTGATTTTGCCTTCATGCGGCTCATCGTCGAACGAGATGTTCTCCCCGGCGATTTTCGGGGCCATTGAGCGCGCGGCGCTGTCTTCGTGAACCTCGGTTTCGGAGCCTTCCCAGACGTAAATATGGTTTTTGCCCAACCTCCGCAGCGCGTCGAGATCCTTCTCCCGGATGACGTGTCCGCGTTGAAAGGCAACCCCTTTGACCCGGGCGCTGCGGTTGACCTCGGTGATGTCGTGGCCCAGGACTTCCCCGACCGCATTATTGATTGATAATTTCTTCATCTTTTCAACCTTGATATCTGTTGATAGAGTATCGGCAGGAGTCTTGGTCGAGAAAGTCTACTTGTATTATCGCTTTCACGGCGATTCCCTTTGCCGGCTGAAGCAACGAACAATGCAGCTTATTACAAAAAACAAGCCAATGAAACGCTCATTTGTGACGGCGCGGCCGGGGCGCCCCGATCCGGGAAACTCGGAATCCTCCGTCCGGGCACGGGTGCCGCCGCGTTATTGCGCGAAACAAAAAGGTGGAGTTGCCGATCTGCGGCTCGAATTGAGCTGTTCCGAATGGCGGATTCGCAACCGTTTGCGGCCGGATTGATTCACGGCCGAGGGAATCCGTGCCGGTCGCAGGCGATAAAATTGTTTCATTTTGAGATTAATTTTCTTTTTATGGGATCCGTTGCAGGTAACAGCGGATTGAAAACAGTGAACGGAAGGTAACATTCCAAGATGTCCCGGCAGCGATTTTCATTGCCTGTCATTGTCGTTCTGCCGGGTCGGATATTTTGATTCAGGGCGCTTGACGCAAGCCGCCGCCGGCCCGAAACGTAAGCGGCGGCAAGAAGGTAACGGAAGATGTATTCGCGCGGACGGATCAGGTGCGGATATTGCATTTCAGGTGCGGATATTGCATTGTTTTTGCGCGCAACGAAAATCGGAACAACCGGTTTACAGGAGTCGATATGGATATTTCAGCAACCATCGCAAAATTGAAAGAGGATAAGACTTTTGCCGAAAACGTCGGTATGGTGTTGGTTCACAACGGTACCGTCAGAGGCTGGTCGCGGGCTGATCATTCCCCGGTCTCGAGCATCGAAATCACGGTCGATCAAGCCAGAGTCGAACTGATCCGGCGGGAGATGGAACAGCTGCCCGGGATCTATAAGATCGTCGTCGAAGCCCGCAGCGGGCTGATGGCGCCCGGAGATGACGTTCTGTTTCTGGTTGTTGCAGGCGATATTCGTGAACATGTCAAACCGGCACTGTCGCTGCTGCTTGATCGGATCAAGAGTGAAGCGGTGACGAAAAAAGAATTTTTCGGCGAGACGGTCTTATGAGCTTCAACCATTTTGATCGGGACGGACGGGCGATCATGGTCGATGTCAGCGCCAAGAGCAGAACCATGCGCACCGCTGTTGCAAGCGCCCGGGTGCTGATGCGGACACAGACGCTGCAGGCTATTCTCGATGGTGATACCCGCAAAGGAGATGTTCTGGGCGTGGCTCGCCTGGCCGGGATCTCCGCCGGCAAAAAGACGCCCGACCTGATTCCCCTGTCACACCCCTTAAGTATTCACCACGCGGCGATCGATTTTGCCTGCGATCCGGCCCGCGGAAGCATCACCGTCAGCGCAACGGTGCGTGCCTATGAACGTACCGGGGTTGAGATGGAGGCCATGGTCTCCGCTTCGCTCGCGGCGTTGACGATCTACGATATGTGCAAAGGAGTGGACAAGGGCATCCGGGTCGAAGAGGTGAGGCTGGAGTTCAAGGAAGGCGGCAAGAGCGGAACCTTCCGGCGCAGCGACAAGGTGCACGAAGGCCCGGCGGTGATCTCTTTCTGCGGTTGGTCGGGCAGCGGCAAGACGACCCTCGTTGAGCAGGTCATCGCCCAGCTTGCCGCCAGGGGATACCGTGTCGGAGCGCTCAAGCACGACGGCCATCGGTTCGATATCGACCGGCCGGGCAAAGACAGTTGGCGCATGGCCCGGGCCGGTGCCGTGGTGACGGCGATCTGCGACAGCGAGAAGCAGGCGGTGATCCGGCGGCATGAACAGGTCCCGACGCCGCAGGAGATGATCGCCGCCTACCTCCGCGATGTCGATCTGGTTATTATCGAAGGGTGGAAAAAGGATGCTCCCAACCGGATTGAAGTCCATCGCCGGGAACTCGGTAAAGAACCCCTCTGTCTGCAGGAGGCGGACGACGATTACATAGGAATCGCCACGGACACCGCCGTCGCTACCGATCTGCCGCGGTTCGATATCGATGATTCGGCCGCCGTAACCGATTTCATCATCGAACGTTATCTGCAGAAGTAAACGGCCGGAGAGAATGACAGGGACTTATTCATAGCCCGAAGCTATTTGATGATAGAGGTGGAGATCATGGGAAAGACGGTTAAACTTCCTTGCAAGCATGTTATTTCATTCCGGGTCAACGAGCGGGAACGGGAACTGCTGGATCACTTGTCGACGCTGACGGGAATGAACGTGTCGACGATAATGAGGCTGATGATGCGGAGCATGGGCGAGGCATCCCTGAGTGATTGCGTCGATCCTCAACATTTTGCCAAAGGAAATTTTCTCGTTCGCGATGACGCTATGTTGTCGTAAGAAAAACAATTGCTGCGCCGCGCAGGGAAAGAAGCGGCGGACTGCATATTCAGTCGCGGCGGTTCCGCGCCCGCCGCAACTTCGCCGCTGCGGGCTTGAAGCCGTCCCGCGGGACGATGCGGCCGCGTCGCCGCACGGTCCCGAACCGCCTGCGCTGCGCTCGGAGTATTTGCAGGGGCGGTGAACCCATAGCCGGGGCGGGCTCAGAGCTCCGGCCGTCCTGCTTCTACGCCCCTTTCGCGTGTCCGCGCGTGTCAGCAGGCCTGAAGATCGACTTCGATCCTAGCCTGCGGGTATTCTTTTTTGATGGCTCGTTCCACCCGCAACCGGTGCGTCCAGATGGTCGCCAGGCAACTGCCGCAACTCTCCTGTTGTTTCAACTTGATCGTTCCGTCTTGATCAACCGTCGCCAGCTCAAACCGGCCGCCGTCCCCTTCGATTCCGGGTCGCAGGGCTTCAAGAATGCTGACGATTGTATTTTCCATTGCCATAGGTTCACTCCGCTATCGGCGCGGCTGCTGAGAATCTTCCGGCGGCCGGTCCGGCCACCCGCGCGCGGTCGGATCCGGCGGGCAGGAGTCCGCGGTATGAAATGGTCCCGCCGCCGGCGTCCGGCGGACAGCCCGGGCGCTGCTGAAGAGAACGCCGCTCCAGTCGCCGTCCGCAGCGGCACCGCCGATCCCGCGCTTTTTCATCATGCCGTTCCCGCGGTTCCGACCCTGCTCGTTCCACGGTTTTATACCCCCCTGCAATATCATCGCCAAGTTCTGTGGTTAAAAGTACGCGGACAGGCCCTCCGGATACACCTTCCGGGCCTGCCCCGCTGCCCGGCCTGAACCGGGTGGGAGGGGGGCTTGTTGCGCGTCTCAAAGTAGGACGCCGACCTTTGGCTTTTCTCAAAATGAAACAGAGCTCGTCCCGGCAGCGTTGGGCCGAAAGCCGCCGGAGCACCCCGGGGCAGTGAATCACCGTCCCGATATCCGCATCCGGCGCATGGCATGATCCTTGCCGTCTTCGGATAACTACGGCCGCTGTCGTTTCGGCCCGCGCCCGGTTTCGGGATTGCCGGCGCATAGATCTTGAGGAATGACCGGTCATCGACACCGGGGAAACAGGAAAGCCGAGTCCAGATGAGAAGCGCAACGGAAAACCACGCTGTCTGCGGACAGGTCACCGGGATTATCCTGGCGGGGGGACAGTCGCGTCGGATGGGAAGGAATAAAGCTCTGCTCGACATTGGCGGCAAGCCCCTGATCGAACGAACGTTCCAGACCCTGTCCGCTCTGTTCGGAGAGGTTCTTGTGGTCACGAACACCCCTGAGGACTACGCTTTTCTCCCTTGTCCGAGGGTCCGCGACATTTATCCGCAGGTGGGCTCCATCGCCGGCCTGCACACCGGGCTCCAGGTCAGTTCAACCGACCGGGCTTTCGTCGTGCCCTGTGATATGCCGTTTTTGAGTCCGGCGCTGATGACGCAGATGTGTGCTCACGCAGGGGATTACGATGCCTGCGTTCCCATCAGCGGTCAGGGGATCGAACCGCTTCATGCGCTCTATCGACGCAGCTGCATCGACCAGCTCGAAGCCGGTATCAAAAGCGGCAGAAAGTCCCTGCTGGCTTTTCTGCAGCACGTCAGAGTCAAATATCTCTCGGTGTTCGATTGTCAGGACCGGGCGGACTCGGCACGGCTTTTCTGCAACCTGAATTATCCGCAGGACTATCAAACTCTCTATCCCCGCCAGACTGTGACGTTATGAATGATGCCCATGCAACCCGGATCTGCGAGCTTTTTGCCGAGCAATGCCGGTCTTGCCGACTCTGCCGGAAAGACTGCGACCTGCTGCAGTCGACCGAACTGACGCCGCAGACAATTGCCCGGAACCTGCTGGCGGGCGAGATAACCCCCGAACTGATCGATGTGGTACAGCGTTGCGCCATCTGCGGTTTCTGCAGCCGCAATTGTCCGTTCCGGCTCAATCCGGGCGAATTGATGCAGGCGGCCCGCATCGAACTGGCCGCGCGGGAGCAAATCCGGCTCGATGATTACCAGCTCATGCTGGTTGATCAGCCGGTCAATTTTTTCAATCTTTTCCGCGAGACCTGGGAGGTCTCTTATCGCGATCTCGAACGGGACGACTGTGCAACCCTCTTTTTCCCCGGCTGTTCCCTGTCGAGCTATGCTCCTGAGTTGACCCGTCGGGCGCGCAGCTGGCTGGCGGAAGAGCAGGCGGAGGACATCGGCTTCAGCGCCCGCTGCTGCGGTCTGCCGCTGTTCAGTATCGGCCTGAAAGAGCGCGCCGAAACCTATCTCGCCGGACTCGAAAACGATTTCGCCGGGCAGGGCGTACAACGGCTTGTAACGGCCTGTCCGAACTGTTTTTATTTCCTGCGCGAGCACCTTCGGGAGATCGAGGTCTGTTCGCTCTACCAACTCATGGTCGAAGCCGGAGTTAAAATCCCCGGCCGGGCGAGCGTCGCGGTTCACGACTCCTGTCCGGACCGTTTCAGCGGGGAAGTCGGCCGTTCCATGCGCGGACTGCTGGAACCGGGGGCGCTTGAAGAACTGCCCCATCACGGGCCGAAGACCCTGTGTTGCGGCGCCGGCGGCATCGTTTCCATGATCGATCCCGCAGTCAGCGCCGTCCGGGCGCAGCACCGCCGGATGGAGATAGAGAACAGCGCGACCGCTGTCTGTATCAGTGCCTGCATGGCGTGTGTGAAACGCCTGAGCGCCATCGAAACGGCAGCACCGGAAAGCGGTGGGTCCGAGTCCAAGATCAGACATCTTCTGGAGCTTGTTTTCGATTGCCGGATCGATCATGCGGAGCTCGATCACCGGTTGGCGATGATGTGGCGGGGACAGCGCGGAGAACGCAACCTGCAACGCCTGCAGGCTGCGGCGTCAAGCCTCGATAACCCGTCCGCAACGGAAGAAGAAACCTCATGACAGCGAGCGCCGTTGCCCATACCCGGGAAAAGCGCCGGACCAACTGCCGGCTCTGCAGCTATCTGTGCGGACTGGAAGCCGAGATTGAAAAAGGCCGGGTCATCGGCCTGGAGCCCGATCCGCAACGCTATCCTTATGATGCCGCCATCGTGCGCGGCTGTCACCGTTTTCATGCCAATCTCGAATTCCTGGAACACCGTGAACGTTTGAACCATCCCCTGAAACGCAGCGGGCGACGGGGAGAAAACCGGTGGCAGCGCATCAGTTGGGACCAGGCCCTTGACGAGATCGCCGAAAAACTGAAGGCCCTGAAGGGCCGGTTCGGAGCCGAGACCCTGGCGACATCGATCGGCGGGCCGCACACCACTTTCTGGCCGATGCACCGGTTTCTGAATCTGTTCGGCAGCCCGAACAATGTCGGCATCGGTCAGATTTGCTGGAACCCGTCGATTTGGGTCAATGCCCTGACCTGCGGCTGGACGCTCGAAAATGAAATCGACCTGGAACGGACTTCATGCCTGATTCTCTGGGGCGTCAATCCGGCGGAATCGGATAATTCCCTGTTCTGGAGGCAGGTTCGGGCTTTCAAACAGACCGGTCGGCCGCTTGTGGTGATTGATCCCAGGCGCACGCAATGCGCCCGCCTCGCCGATCACTGGCTGGCACCGAAGCCGGGCAGCGATGCGGCCCTGGCTCTCGGCCTGATTCATGTCGTCGTCGGCGAACGGCTGTACGACGAGCATTTTGTCACCGACTGGTGTCACGGTTTTGCACGGTTGAAGGAGCAGGCGGCCGATTACACGCCCGAGCGCACCTCCAGGCTGACCGGGATCGAGCCGGAGCAGCTTGTCGAGGCGGCCCGGCGGTATGCCGGTCACGGACCGGCAGCGATATTCCACGGCCGCGGCATCGATCAGATCGGCGCCAACAGCGTTCAGGTGCATCGCGCCATTGCCTGTCTGAAGGCGATCACGGCGAATGTCGATCGTCCCGGCGCAGCGCATCTGTCCGAGAACCCCGGATACCGGGCCGAGATCGATCTGGAACTGACCGAACGGCTGGCGCCGGAACAGCGGGCCAAACAGCTGGGACGACAGCAACTGAAACTGCAGACCTACGACAGCTACGAAGCTCTGACGCGGCTGACCGAACGTCACGGCAAAAGGCTCCCGGCCCGCTACCTGACTTCGGCGCAGCCGAACCTGGTGTGGAAGGCCATGCGGGACGCCGACCCCTATCCGATCCGGGCCATGATCGTCAGCGGCAGCAATCCCTTGATCTGCCAGGCCGACAGCCGGTTGATTTTCGACGCTTTGAACAAGCTCGATTTGCTGGTCGCGCTCGAACTGTTTCAGACCCCGACCAGCGTGTTGGCCGATTATGTCCTGCCCATGGCCGGCAGCCTGGAAAGGCCGGTGTTGCAGACCAACGCGGGAGTGGCCGATATCGCTTACGGCGGGCCGCGGGCCTTAGCGCCTTTGTTCGAGCGGCGCTGCGATTTCGATTTCTGGCGCGAATTGGGGTTGCGCTGCGGTCAGGAAACGTTCTGGCCCTGGCCGGATTTCGAAGCCAGCCTCGAAACGATTGTCGCCCCGCTGGGGCTGAGTTGGCGCGAGTTCTGCGAAACCGGTTTGCACGCTCCGGCGCCGGTGTATGGAAAACATCGTCACAAGGAAAACGGCCAAGTCCGCGGTTTTGCGACCGCCAGCGGAAAAATCGAGCTGTATTCCCGTTTCCTCGAACAATTCGGCGCCGACCCCCTGCCCAGGCACCAGCCGCTGGAAGGGCGCGAAGGGTTTCCGTTGTCACTCATTACCGGCGGGCGCAAGCAGCCGTTCTGGGCCTCGTCTTTTCGTCGCCTGCAAACGCTGAAAAAGCCGAATCAGTTGCCGACGGCGGAGGTCAGTCTGACCACGTCCCGGGCCTGTCACCTGATCGACGGCCAACCGGTCCGGGTCGAGACCCCATGGGGTACCGCCCGGTTCAACCTGAAAATCACGGAGATGAGAGACGGCCTTGTCAGCGTTGATTACGGTTGGTGGTTCCCCCGGCAGCCTCTCGAAACTCCCGGACTGGGAGGCGCTTTCGAAGCCAACGCCAACACTTTGACGACCGCGGATTTTGATCTGTCGGATCCGGTCCTGGGTCAATGGAAATACAACAATATCCCCTGCCGGATTTTTTCCGCAAAAGAGGATGTGCCGCCTGTTCAGGGACGTTCGGTCAAGGGACGGGCAAAGGAGAGAACGCATGAAGCCACGTAAAAACGCTCTGATTTTTTTCACCAAGGTTCCGACTCCGGGGTTGACGAAAACCCGTCTGACCGAGGCTGCCGGCGGCCTTTTCACGCCTGCGGAAGCGGCGGATTTCTATCATGCCGTGATGCTCGACACGGCGGAAGTCGGCTACCTGGCGCTGGAGCGGCTGCAAAGCGAACGCCGCCACCTCAACCAGCCCGACCGGGTGGAAGAATATGCCTTCTTCGTCTGCGCGGCACCGGCGGAAGAGCATGCCCGGCTGCAGGAGATTTTTTCGGAATTGGGGGAACGGGATGTGCCGACGTACTACATCGCCGATCAGGGCCGGGATTTCAATGAACACTTCAATGACGCTTTTCAGCAGGTTTTCCAACAGGGCTACGACGCGGCCGTGGCGATCGGCGGAGATCAGCCCCAGATGACGACGACCAATATCATCCAGGCGTTCAAGTGGCTGAAATATTTTTCCGAAACATCAAGCGTCGGCGGCCTGATCCATTGCCCCTGCCAGGCTTGCGGCGTCTCTCTGGTCGGTATGAACAAGAGCACTCCCATGGATTTCGACGGGGTCTTTTACAATACCAACGGCGTTTCGGCGCTTGACGCCATTATCGACATCTGTGAACGGAACGACATCCCCGTCGCCGCCCTGGAAACGGTCGCGGATATCGACAATACCGAGGACCTGGCCCATGCTTTGAGTCTCGCCCATTCGCAGAAGTACACCAGCCGTTTCCAGAGCCATGTCGTTGTGCCGAAACGTTTCCTGGCCTGGGCCGAACAGAACGGTCTGCGCGTTTCCACCCCGCCCAATGCGGATCATGACCCAAGGGAACTGCTCGATGCCTGAAGTCAGAGTCGATCATGACCGCTGCAGCGGCTGCGGAATGTGCGTCAATTTCTGCCCGGTGGATATTTTTGTCCTGCGGGACGGGGCGAAGGGTAAGGTTGCGCATGCCGTGCATGCGGAAAAATGCTGGGCCTGCGACACCTGCGTCGGGCAGTGTCCCGAAAAAGCCATCCAGATTATCGAGAGCAGGGCCGAGGCCGATCAACGTGAAGCCCTGTTCCGGCAGCGGGCAGGGACCCTTCCCGCCGCCGAGCGGGAGCGGTATCGCCACTGGCATGAAACCCTGACCGCGGTGCTCGGACTGCGCTGGGACCCGGTGGCCATTTCTTTGATCAAGCAGGGCAGTCTGCTTCCCGACGTGCCGCTGCCGCGGGTGAAATTGCGCTTCTGCCAGGCGCTGATGATGGCCCGGCGCGGACAGTCGCTGCTGATGCCGGCGCAGTGCCATGCCTGCCCCGACGGGACGCACATTCTGGGTCTCACGGAGATTCCGCCCAAGCTGGCCAGTGGAGAAATGTACCTCCACTTTAAAAAGCTCGCCAGCATGGACGCCGCCCGCAGGATGGTCAGGGAGCGGCCGCGGCTGCCGGAAAGATCAACACTGGCGACCCTGGTCGCACCGCTGGAAAAGGCCGCGGCAACGCCCGATGTCATTGCCGTGATCGCCAAGCCGGAGCAGGTCATGTGGCTGACCATGAGCGCCTCCTATGAGACCGGGCATCGATCCGAGTTTCATGTCAGCGGCTACAATGCCCAGTGTGTGGAAACGACCCTGCTGCCCTATACGACGGGGAAGTTCAATCTCTCGCTCGGCTGTTACGGCTGCCGCGCCAGCTCCGATGTCGGCGACGAACTGATGTTCATGGGCATCCCGTTGCAACAGATGCCGTCCCTGATTGCGGGATTGAGCAAACTCGGGCGCAAAGCGATCGGCGATTCGCGGCGCAAGATCTATCTGCCGCCGAACTGTTGAGCGTCGCCGAACCGCTGCGACTGACGAAGGGCCGGGCTCCGGCCCCGTTTCGGCGTGACCGTCCGGCTCTCGGCAAAAGGGAACGTTACGGGGGGACACGGTAACGTGGAAAGAGGAGGCGGTTCGACACTGCCGGGTGCGCAATCCGGGAAATCCGGCGGCACCTGGCTGATTCTGTTCGCCGCGCTGCTCTGGGGAACGACGGGGACAGCGCAGGCGCTGGCGCCGCCGGAAAGCACGCCCGGCGCAATCGCGGCTTTGCGCATGCTCCTGGCCGGAACCGCTTTGGCGGCCTGGGCGGTGCGGGCGGAAAAAATAGCGCTGCAAAACTGGCCTGTTTTACTGACGGTTCTGGCGGGGACGCTGATTGCCTTATACCAGTTCACGATTTTTTGGGCGATGTCCGAAACCGGGGTGGCCGTAGGGACCATCGTGGCTATGGGGTCGGCGCCGATCTTTGCCGGGGTTCTGGAGTATTTTATCCGCGGCAAACAACCCATTCGTCGCTGGTACCTGTCAACTTTCATGGCTGTTGCCGGGTGTTTTTTCCTCGTGCTGGAGCCGGAACGGCTGTACCTGAACGGCTTTGGTGTGCTGTTGGCCCTGATTGCCGGTTTTGCGTATGCGTTTTACACCTTGTCGATCTCCCTGCTGGTCGAGAAACGACCCGCTCTGGCGGTTATCGCGATCGTTACTTGCGTCGGCGCCCTGTTTCTGCTCCCCGCACTCTTTCAGGCGGATTTAAGCTGGCTGGCGCAAACAAACGGATGGCTTGCCGTTCTCCACCTGGGGCTGATAGCGACCGCTTGCTCCTACTGGATGTTTGCCCGGGGGCTGAAGACGGTCCAGGCATCGACCGCTGTCACGCTGACCCTGGCCGAGCCGCTGGTCGCGGCTGTGTTAGGCATCGTGGTGGTCGGAGAGCGGCTGAACCTTCTCGTTTCCGCGGGGCTGCTGCTGATATTTTCCGCCTTGTCCCTGTTTGTTTTTCCGGCGGGCAAGCGGGTTGCAGACCAGGGCAGAGAAGGGGGGAGCCGCCGCCGCTGAACTGCGGCGCCCGATCGCTGAACCCTGGGGCGGCAACAGCAGGCAGCAGCTCGGGCGTGCCGGAACAAAAGAAGATATCGCCGCCGCGCCAAGCGTCAAAATGAGATTGGCGGTTCAAAATGGTTCACTGCCGCCGGGATTGTCGGTGCCGGCCCGGGCCGGAAAAGCAGGCATTGGGACGGAGCGTCCGGCAGGCGTTCCCTGGTGCTTGGAACAGATTGTTCCGGCGGCTTTGTGGAATCATTTTAACCTATTGATTTTAAATGATATTTGTCATTTTTTTATGAGGTGGAACGAACGTTTCATCGTTTTCCGGGACAGCTCGGCCCGGATTGTCGGACGGTCCTTAAATCTTTCTTTTCATGCTCGGAATGGCATCCAATTTGCTGATTACATATGCAAGTGATGAAGACCGGCGATCGGCAGCGTCTTTGTCAACGATCCGATATCTGTCATCGATGGCGCATGGTGTGTCACGAATATTCTTTCTTTTTAACAACAAGGAGTGATTTATGTGTTTTAGACCTGGTGGTGTGGAAAAACCGCAACAATGCCCGAAATGCGGGAAGAAACTTGTTGCTATCGGGGGTGTCAAGCAGAAGGTCTGCCCGTTCTGTAAAACTCCGCTGGACGAGGAACAAGGCGAAAAAAAAGACGAGAGCTGATTGTTCCCGGCTGCCCGGTCGCCGGAATTCGCGGTGGAATGCCGGTTCCGCGACCGGCGCCGGAGCATTTTAACGGCAAGCGTATGGAGGCCGTTGACCAACGGTCGGTTCGGTTGCATCAGGGACAGATGGGAAATCGGGGCGCTGGGCGATCCCGATTTTCAGTGCGCGGCAAAAGCATCCTGCTGCCGGCCGAACAGGGTCAAGGCGGTGAGCGAATTCCGGCGGTAAACTGAAGCACCCGTGAAGAATCGTCACGGGTGCTTTTTCGGGTTCACGTGTCCCGTGCGGTGAGCTCGTTAGACCCATTCCGGCCCTTTTTGCCGCTGTCTGCGTTCTGCCTTCTCGGCTTGGCTAAAGGCCGGGCCTGCGGCGGCACGCCTTGACGGCAGCAAAAATGTCTCCGAATTCATTCAAACAACTCACCAAACGGGACACCAGCCGATCCCGCTCAGTGCAATGTTTTGCCCTGCGACTCTTGCCCGGGGTTTTCCTCCGGTGGCGGCGTGAAATCGAATTTCGTCCGTTTGGAATGAGGATCACGGCCGTTGTCGGTCTGGCTCAGGTTGACATCGACGATATGAATCGACGCTTCCTTGTCCTTTTCATTCCACTGGATATCGATGTCGATTTGTGCCCTGGTATCTTCGTTTTCCAGGCGGACCGGGCCGTTTTTCCGCGGTCCCAGCAGCTGCTGGGAAAAGTTTTCGATCAGGCGGAAGATCTCCATGTAATTGAATTTCCGTTCACCCAAAGACTTCAAAACGCTTTCTTCCATCCCGATAACGACCAGATTATCTTCGAATTTTGTTTTGTACATTATGTTCCCTTCCTCTTCAGGCGATTTGAATGTCTTGCTTGGCGCCCAAAGCGTTGATTGGTTTTTGATGCTTGTCAGCCGCCGACCTGCGACATGAGAAAGCTGTGGTGTTCACAATGGTCCGTGCTGAGCGTATGACACTTGGGTTTGCTCAGAACCAGTTCTTTGATCCGGTTTTTCAGCGCATTTCGATCCCCTTTCTTAAGGTATGGGCGTAAATCGGTCGCCGTTTCGGAAAAAAGACAGCTTTTTGCCATGCCGGTCGAGGTCACGCGAATGCGATTGCACTGTTCGCAGAAGTGGTTTGAAAGCGCGGTGATGAAACCGATGGTCCCGGCCGCACCCTTAATCCTGAAATCGTTCGACGGGCCGGCATAGGGGCCCTTGTCAACGGGTTCAAGCGGGTACCGCGACGCGATCGTTGCAAGAATCTCGTTGCCGCCGATCCAGCGTTGCTGCCAGCCGAATTCTTTCAGGGTCGGCATGTATTCAATGAAGCGGATCGAGTATCCCCGGGTGTGGGTCAAATCGACGAAGTCCAGAAATTCATCGTCGTTGATCCCGCGCATGGCGACAATATTGAGTTTCGGGGGCGGGAACCCGACCTGGATCGCTTTGTCGAGTCCGCTGAGGACTTTTTTCAGTTCCCCACCCCGGGTGATATGGGCAAAGCGGCCGGGCTTGAGGGAATCGAGGCTGACATTGAGACGTTGTACTCCGGCCAGGAACAGATCGGCGGCCATCTCGGTCAACAGCTGGCCGTTGGTTGACAAGGCCAGATGCCGCAGCCCCGCAATGGTGGACAGTTCGGCCAGAAACGGAATGATTCCCTTGCGCACCAGCGGCTCTCCTCCGGTCACCCTGATTTTTTCGATGCCCACGTCCACGGCGGCCCGGGACAGGTCCAGAAGTTCGTTGTATGAAAGCAGGTCCTCATGCCGGCAGGTGCAAACGCCGTGTTCGGGCATGCAGTAGAAACAACGATAGTTGCAGCGGTCGGTAATTGAAATCCGGAGGTAATTGATCCGGCGTCCGTAAGAATCTGTTAGCTTCATGAAATGCCTCATTACCTTCTGTCGTCAATACGACAAGGACTGGGAGAAGACAGCTTTGCCTGCAGGCCGTGTTAATTTTCCGCTTCCGCCAGGCAGGCTCCCGGTACACAGGCCTGTTCAAGGAAGTCGCCAAGCGCATAATAGGCCCGCTCTCCGGCACTGCTGATCAGCGGGTCTATTCTGCTCGCGATCGGGATATCCATATTGTCCAGAATGTCGGAGTCGGCCTTGACGTCCACAACCTGCCCGATGAACTGCGTATGCGATCCGATCTCCAGCTGATGCAGGAGGTTGCACTCCAGCGACAGGGGAAATTCCTGCACAAAAGGAGCATTGACCAGATTGCTTCTCACCGCAGTCAGACCGGTTGCCGAAAACTTGTCGCTGTTGACCCCGGAGACCATGCCGGCATAATCGACCTCGACGAGATAGTCTCTGCTGGGAATGCTGACCGTAAAAGCGCCGTGCTCAATGATGCCGGCATAGGTCGCGCGATTGTTGCGAATGGAAATGCTCAGGCACGGAGGAAGGGTGCAACAGACGGCCCCCCATGCGGCAACCATGATGTTCGGCTGCTCATGGACGCCGTAGCTGCCGATGACCCAAACCGGCGAGGGGAGCGCATAGGCTTGCGGACCAAGAGAAACTTTCATATTCGTTACCCCGTAACTAGAGCACGATTTCCATGCCGTCGTAGGCAAGAAATACATTGCGGTAATCCGCCAGATAGGCCTGCAAATCGCGCACGGTCATCGCTTGGCTGTAATGAATCGACAGATGCGTCAGGACGGTGTTTTTTGCTTCGATATCCCGGCTCAGGGCAACCGCCTGGTCGATCGACATGTGACTGTCGGGAAACCAGTTTTTCCCCGTGAAGGTGGCGTCGCAGAAGAACCAGTCCAGCCCTTCGAGCAGTTGTCGCGCTGCGGCGGTCAGCCCGGCGGTATCGGGAAAATAAGCGAGTTTTTTTCCCGCGGACATGATCAGAAAACCCGCCGTTTCGATGCCGTGGTTCGCCGGCACCGGAACAAGTGTGCAATTTTCAAGGGCATAGTGGCGGCCGAACTCCCAGGCTTCGGCAGTGAAAACATCCCGCAGGTCGGGAAATGCGCAGTGAAACCGTTCCAGGGCGGTCGGCGGCAGAAGTAAGCGGAGCGGTTTTTTTCTGCGCAGCCTGACATAATACTCCAATTCGCCCAACCCGCCGAAATGATCGTAATGCCAATGGGTCAGAAAGACCTGGTCGATGTCGACGGCAGTCAGCCGGGTCAGCTGCTGGCGGAGATCCGGAGGCGTGTCGATCAGGTGGGACTGCTGGCCCGTACGCAGCAGCGCTCCGCTGCGGGTGCGCGCCAGCGCCGGTTCTTTCCGGGCCTCACGGCAGCCGCAACAATTGCAGAAATAGGATGGAACTCCGGGCCCGGCGCTTGATCCGAGCAGAGTGAAACTACATGGCATGGGAAGGCTCCGGCCGCAAAGGCACCCGTATTCCGGGCTTGATACCCCAATATTCCAGGGTGGTCGAGTGACAGTCCGCAACCTCGGGGCAAACGCTGCACTGATGATCGAAGGGCGGGTAAAGGCTGTCGGCGTTACATTCAAGCATGCCGTTTTTGAGATAAAAGTTCCGGCTGCTGCCGCGGGATACGGTGGTGATGCGATACCGCGGCTCTGCATCCGCAACCGCACCGCGGCAGCAGCTCCAGGGTCGATTGAGGATGTGTTTCAGCAACCGGCTGCCGATCCCCCGGCTGCGGCCGTCCCGGTGTACGGCGATGGTCAGCAGATGGTAGAGGCTGGTGTCCATCTGGTAGAGGAGCGCGCCGCCGCAGACAATCCCGTTTTTCCGGATCGCA
Organism: Geopsychrobacteraceae bacterium; assembly: GCA_963676555.2. Lineage (GTDB taxonomy): Bacteria > Desulfobacterota > Desulfuromonadia > Desulfuromonadales > Geopsychrobacteraceae > BM522. The sequence goes on along the minus strand of CAXXGL010000015.1, from coordinate 47,123 downwards.
AGATGGTCTTCGGTATCGCCGACCAGGTCCATCTCCGTGGCCTGAAAGATCCGCCGCAGCAGGTCCTCGTCTTTTGCGCTGGCAAACGTGATTCGGTACGACATTGAACGCTCCTTTGCATGACTACGAGAGTCATTTCAGCAAAAACGGTGCCACCGCAAGAGAACCCGGGCAGGCGCCCATGATTGCTGATGTTTTATTTTCCCCGTCACGCTGGAGCAGGCACCAACGGGGCCTCGGAAAGCGTCTCAATTTGAGACTGGCAAAGCGCTCCGTTCTATTTTGCAACGGGGCTGCGTCGGTTTTGTTTGAACGGTAGGGGTTAAATCTCTTTATCAAGAGAAAAATCAGGTATAATATGTGCCATATGGCAGGTGGAAGGGAGCGCCGTCGGGGTGACGACTCTAAACTACGGAATAAAAGGAGGAAAAGGCTTGGAAATTGCATGATATAAACCTTGGCGTGTGAATCCAATAGGCGTTTATTGCGTTGCTAAAGGAAGACCGATGGGCTTAAAGGATCAAATAAAGGATACGTTGGGACCGCATGTACTGTTTGCTGATACCCAGAAGGAGAAGCTGACGAAAAAGCGTTGGAACGATATCCTGCGCTGCAAAGAGGAATTTCTCAACAACCAGACATCCGACCCCGCAAAATACGACTTCATGGACCAGGATGTCGCCGCTTCCTGGGTCCGGTCCAAAAAGCATGGCGTCAACCCGCATAAAGTGGTCACACTCCCCGACAAGGATAAGCTTCCTGAGGTCAGAAAACGGCACGATCGGTTGATTGAGATCACCAATAACGTCTTCAAGCCCATGAAAGAGCAGATGACCGATTGCGGTTATCTTTTTTACCTGTTCGACACATCCGGCCTGATTCTGCTCCACGAAGGCGTGTGGAGTGAGGATCCTCTCATTTCCTCCACCGGTTCCCGTGTCGGTCTTCTGGTCAACGAGGAAGTCCAGGGAACCATGGCCCATGAACTCTGTTTTCGCCTCAAGCGCCCGATTCAACTGCTCGGACCGGAAAATTACTGTATTCATCTCCAGAACAGAATCGCATCGGCGGCGCCGATCATGAAAACGGACGGCGAAGTGGGGGCGGCGCTGGTGATTCTCAGTCCGCCGTTGATCAAATCGGTGAGCGACGAGCAGATCAACCATCTCTACATGCATACGTTGGGCTTGATCTCCTCCATGGCGACATCCATCGAATCGCAACTGAATTTACATGAAACCATGGAGGATTACACGGAAGCCAGGGGTAATCTCGACAAGTTGCAGCAGGAGCTCAACTCGGCCAAAGACAAGATGGTCAGCGTTCACAAGACCCTGACCGCCTCATTTACCTTCATCGACGAAGGAATGGTCGCGGTCGACAGCAAAGGGAAGATTCTGCACATCAACAACGAGGCCATCCGGATCTTCAAGGTCCGCCCGGAGGAGAGCGGCAACCGGAACATCGAGGAATTTCTGAGTCCGGAATCGACGATCATGAGCAAGGCCCGTCGCGGCGAGTCCTTCACCATCGAAGAATGCGTCAAGGTCGGCAGCCGGAGACCTTGCGCCTATCGCATCAACGCCTGCCCGGTGCTCGACCAGTACACGAAAAAACTCGATGTCGTGATTCTGAAGTTTATCGACTGTACCAAGCTGAACACCCAGCTCAACCATCGGGCCGGACGTGCCACGACTTATCATTTTGAAGATATCCTCGGCGTCAGTCCGGAACTGAAGACGGCGGTGACTCAGGCCAAGCGTTTTTCGGACTCGCCGGAAAACATCCTGCTCATCGGCGAAAGCGGGGTCGGGAAAGAGCTCTTCGCCCAGTCGATTCACAACAATTCGCGCCCGAATGGACCGTTCATGGCGGTTAACTGTGCGGCGCTGCCGCGCGAACTGGTCGGCAGCGAACTGTTCGGTTACGAGGGCGGCAGTTTCACCGGCGCCGAACGCTGCGGCAAGGCGGGTAAAATCGAACTGGCTCAGGGCGGGACGTTATTCCTGGATGAAATCGGGGACATGCCGCTTGAGCAACAGGCCATTCTGTTGCGAACGCTGCAGGATAAAAGGGTGATGCGCGTCGGCGGAAACCGTTACAAGGAAGTTGACTTCCGCCTGATTGCGGCGACCAATCAGGATCTGATGAAAATGGTCGAGGAGCACAGTTTCCGGGAAGACCTTTTTTACCGCATTTCGGTGCTGACGGTGTATATCCCGGCGCTGCGCGAGCGCACGCGGGACATCGGTTTTTTAAGCCGGACGTTTATCAACGACTATTGCCGCCGTCACGAATGGGAGATTCCGGAGCTCAGCCCGGAAGCGGAACAGCTGTTGAATGATTATCACTGGCCGGGTAATGTCAGGCAACTGCAGAACGCCATCCGCCATGCCATCAACACGATTACCTCCAACCGCATCGAAATTCACAACCTCCCCCGCTATATCCGTTCCGACTCCGGTCGTACGACAGAGGCCGATATCGTCAAATTCGGGCAGTTCGGCACCGATACCTTCAGCCTGAAGAAGATTGAGAAAGCGACGATCGAAGCGGCTCTGCAGCGGGTCGACAACTGTATCCCGTCCGCGGCTGAACTGGTCGGGCTCAGTCGTTCGACGCTCTACCGCAAGCTCAAGGAATATCATATTGACATTGCCTGATAAGCTTTCGCCCCGCGGCCGGGGATAGCGCCGTAAAGCGCTCTCCCCGGGCTGTTGCGCCCCTGCGCAACTGGTTTCTCGTTGCGGGCGCGAGCGAGGTCCTGCTTCCGGGCGCGAGTGCCGCGGCCGGTGCCGAACCCCTCGAAGCGTCCGCACCGGGATTGCCGGCACTAAAACCCCGCGGCATTCCCAGAATCCTCCTGCTGTTCTCAAAATGAAACCGGCAACCGCAAACCGGGCGCACTGTTCAACGGTGGCGACCGGATTTGTCACCGCTTCCTGTCTTTTTCTCGATACGTCTTTAAAATCAAGCAGCTACGAGTCTGTTTTTGTTTTTTTCCGCGCCGTTCCTGGGGCTTTTTCCCGGCTTTTTTTGTTTGGCACATATGTTGCGAAATGAGGGGCAGGTTTTGTGTCCCCTGGTTTTTTTGAATTGTGATCGTTGCCGCTCCCGGACCGCATAGGTTCCGGCGGCGGGGCGGAAACAGGTTTCAGTGATAGAACTTTGCCTGCAGAAGAGAGGATCTATGAGTACAGATGTCAATTTGGATCAAGAAGGAGTCGAGGTCAAAAAGTCAGCCTGCTATTTTTGCCACCAGAACTGTGGTGTCCTGGCTTACGTGAAAGACAACAAGGTCCTGAAAATCGAAGGGGATCCGGACTTTCCGACGAACCAGGGGGGCTTGTGCTGCCGCGGGAATATCGCCCTGAAACATCTGGATCACCCGGAACGGGTCAATTATCCGCTGAAGCGGGTCGGCAAAAAAGGGGAGGGCAAATGGGTCCAGATTCCCTGGGACCAGGCGATCCGTGAAATCGCCGACAAGCTTGCGAATATCCGCAAGGAATACGGCGCCGAGGCGGTTGCCACGGCCGGCGGCACGCAACGGACCGACGACTGGGCGCGGCGGCGCTTCATGAACCTCTACGGCAGCCCGAACGGTTTCCATAACGCTCATTTGTGCTGGATCCCCACCTTCATGGTCGAGACGGCCGTATACGGCTGGAGCCCCTTCGATATCGATCTGGGTATGAGTCGCTGTATCGTCCTGTGGGGACAGAACCCGGGCGCCTCCGGCATGCCGGAAGCGCATCACCTTGCGGACCTGCAGGCCAAGGGCCTGAAAATCATCGTCATCGACCCGCGTTATTCCGAAAGCGCTTCCAAGGCCGATCTGTGGCTGCCGTTGCGTCCCGGTTCCGATCTGGCCCTGGCCCTGGCCTGGATTCATGTCATTATCTACGACGGGCTTTGGGACCAGGAATTTGTCGCCGAATATTGCGAAGGATTCGGCGAACTCGCTGATCACGTCGAACAGTTTTCCCCCGAATGGGCCGCGCCATTGACCTGGCTGACGCCGGAACAGATCAGGGCCGGCGCCCATATGTACGCGCTGAACAAGCCGGGCAATATCCAGTGGGGGACCGCCGTCGACCAGATCGGGCGTCCCGCCGGAGCCGCCATGCACGCGCGGGCGATCTTGCGGGCCCTGACCGGCAATCTGGACTGCCCGGGCGCCGACCTGCTGACCGGACCGTCGCAGGATTATCTGACCGACGAAGAACTGGAAGGCAACGAATTCCTGCCGGAAGAGCAAAAGGCCAAACAGATCGGTTCCGACCGCTTCAAACTGGTGACCTGGCCCGGCTATTCGAGAATCGCCGAACTGACGAAAAAAACCTGGGGCAAAGCGCCGACCGCCGAATGGATGTGCGAGGCTCATCCGCCATCGGTTTTCCGGGCCATTCTCAGCGGCGAGCCCTATCCGGTCAAAGCGTTGCTGATCGCGGCGACGAATCCGCTGGCTTCCTACGGCGAAACCGATGTCGTCCTGAAGGCGTTGCGCAAGGTCGATTTCATGGTCGCCTGCGATTACTGGATTACTCCCTCGGCGATGTTTGCCGATTACATCATGCCGATCGCCGGCGCCCTGGAGCGGCCCATCGTGACCAATACCTACGGCTGCGCCGACTTCATGCTGGCTTCGCAACGCGCCATTCAGCCGATGTACGAACGGCGCAACGACTTCAACTTCTGGCGCGATCTCGGGGCGGCCCTGGGGCAGGAAGAACACTGGCCGTGGAAGACCGTGGAGGAGGCCTACTACAGCGCCATTCAGCCGATCGGTTACGATGTCGAAACCTTTGACGAGTTCGTCGAGCGCTATCGTTTCCACTTCCCGGAACGGGAGTATTTCAAATACAAACGCCAGGGATTCGCCACCCCGTCCGGCAAGGTCGAGCTTTATTCCTCCGTGCTCAAGGAACTCGGCTATCCGCCGCTGCCCGAATATGTCGGGCCGGTGGAGAACGAAATCGACCATCCGGACCTGGCCGAGAAGTTCCCCCTGGTGCTGACCACCGGCGGCGGATTCATGCCGTTCCATCATTCCGAGCATTACCAGATCAAGGACCTGCGTTTCCTGCGGCACGCCCCGTATATGGACATCAATCCGGCGACCGCCGCCGAACTCGGGATCGAGGACGGCGACTGGGTCTGGATCGAAACGGCCAAGGGACGAATGAAGCAGCGGGCGAACCTGACGGAAGGCATCCATCCCAAGGTGATTTTTACCCAGCGTTGCTGGTGGTACCCGGAAAAAGACCTGCGCGATATCGAACTCGGCGGCGAACTGGGCGGTGCTTTGGAATCGAACGGTAATGTTCTGACCTGTACCGAGGATGATTACTGTGATCCCTACAGCGGCACCTGGGCGAACCGCGGCCTGCTCTGTCGGGTATACAAAGTTGAGGACGCGGAATTGAAGGAGGTTGTTTGAAAATGGCTCGTTACGCAATTGTCATGGATACCCGACGCTGTATCGGTTGCCACTCCTGTACCGTTGCATGCAAAGTTCACAACGAACTGCCGACCGAGATGGTCTACAATCCGGTCGTCACGGACGGCCCGACCGGGACTTTTCCCAATCTGAACATGCGGTTTTTGCCTTTGATCTGTATGCACTGCGAAAACGCTCCCTGTGTCGACGCCTGCCCGACCGGCGCTTCGATCCAGCGTGAGGACGGTATCGTCTATGTCGAAGACAAGAAGTGCGTCGGTTGTCTCTCCTGCATCATGGCCTGTCCTTATGGTGCGCGTTTCCACAACCCCGAGACCGGCGCGGTCAACAAGTGCAATTTCTGCATGGATCGGGTTGAAGAGGGGAAAGAGCCGCATTGCGTTGTGACCTGCCACCAGAAAGCCCGGATTTTCGGCGATCTCGACGACGCCGATAGCGCGGTCAACAAACTTATCAACGACAACGACGCGGTTCAATTGCTGGAGGAACTCGGCACTGAACCCCATGTCTATTACATCTGAGGACGGAGGTAACCGCTTATGAGCGCTAAACATCAAACCTGGGGATGGATGCTGGCCGTCGATTTCTTTTTTGCCGGCATGGGGGGCGCCATGCTGGTCATCGCCGGACTGACCGACCTGTTTGTCGGCGAGAACAGCGTCTCTTTACTCGGAAATATCGTCGGTCCCGTGGCCATGTGCATCGGCTGCGGCTTCCTGGTCCTGGAACTTGGCCGCCCTCTGCAGGCGTGGCGGGTGTTCATGAATCCCAAGGCGATTCTGACTTTCGGGGCCTGGATGATGACGGTCGCGATTATTTCCGGTTTCGTTTTTGTTTCCTTCGGAATCGACTTTGCGCTGTTTTTCTGGCGTGACGCCGATCTGTTGCGCCATCTGGTCGCCATCGTCATGGTGGTTTCCGGGCTGGTCGTCGCGACCTATCCCGGGGTGCTGCTCGGTCGTCACAAAAGCCGCCCGTTCTGGGTCGGCCCCGGGATCATGGGGCTGTTTCTGCTGTCATCGCTGATTACGGCGTTTGCCGCTCATTATTTATGTGCCCTGATCGCGGCTCCGCAAAGTTCGCTGTCGCTTCAGAACGCTATTCCGCCGGTGTTGAGCGCGCTCCTCTTCACTCAGGCCCTGCTCTGGTGCGGCTATCTCTGGATCAAGCGTAGCGGAGCGAGCAAAGCCGAAGCCGCAAGCGTCCAGAGGTGGATTTCCGGGGATATGGCGCAGCAGTTCAAGCTCGCCTTTCTGCTGTTCGGCACCCTGGTTCCGTTTGTCGCGGCCTTGATCCCGGGGCTTACGGCCGCCGCTATCGCATCCGTTCTGGCCCTGTTCGGCGGGGTCACCCTGCGCCTGCTGACGGTCGGCAGCGGAACCGACCGGACCATGATCCCGGGGGAGCAAAAGTATCGTTCGCGTCTGCCGCAGGGACATGAACGGTTCCTCCGGAAAACCTGGCTTTAACGCGCGGCTGATCAAGCCGATCCGCCTGCTCCGGACGGTGCGAAACTTTTTTACTTCCCGGCCGACCGCACCGTCCGGGATGCGCGGCCGGCCGGATGCGGCCGGCCGCCGCAGGACTTTTTTCGGTCGGGAGACAAATATGAGTACAGTCATGCAAGCTGCCCCAATCCATCCTTCGGCGCAGGTTCTCGAGACGACGAAAAGCCTGTGCCCGAAGTGCCTTAAAGTGATCGCTGCCGAGGTCGTGGCCGAGAACGGCGCCGTTTATCTGAACAAGGACTGTTCCGACCACGGTCACTTTCATCATTACCTGTGGCCGGATGTCGATCATTACCTGTGGCATAAATCGCCCCGCTTTGATTCCGCCCTGCCGACCCACCCGCAACCCGTTGAAGAGGGCTGTCCCAGAGATTGCGGGCTCTGTCTGGCCCATCTCAAGCATCCGCGCCTGGTGGAACTGGAACTGACCCACAGGTGTAACCTGCGTTGTCCGTTGTGCTTCATGTCCGCCGAGGAAAGCGGCGCCGGCACGCTGCCGGATCCCGGCCTGGCCGAGATCGAACAGCAATTACGGCTGATTATGGAACAGGTCGGACCGCAGGCCAGCATTCAGTTGACGGGCGGGGAGCCGACGGTGCGCCGGGATCTGGCGAAGATCGTCAAGCTGTGCCGGGAGGTCGGTTTTTCCGCGATCGAAGTGAACACCAACGGCCTGCGGATCGGACGCAACCCGGATTATGTCAGGCAATTGGCCGCTGCCGGAATTACAGGGATCTATCTGCAGTTCGACGGTGTGACGGATAACGTCTACCGCCGGCTGCGGGGCGTTGAGTTGCTGCGGACCAAGCTACAGGCGATTGAATATTGCCGGGCGGCGGGAGTGCAGGTGGTCCTGTCGATGGCCATCGTCAAAGACGTCAATGACGATCAGCTGGGGGATCTGCTGCGGTTTGCGTTGAAAAATCTCAATGTCATCGCGGGCGTCGCCTATCAACCGGCTTTTACCTCGGGGCGTTTCGAGTTCGACAGAGAGCGGCCCCTTAACATGGGCGATGTTATTTTCCGGCTTGCCGAACAGAGCCGGGGCATCATCCGTCCTTACGATTTCTGGCCGACGGGGTGTTCGCATCCCTTGTGCGATGCGGCCACCTACGTCGCCCGTCGCCCCGGACAAAAGTATAGAGCGATCGGTCAATTGATCGACAGAGAGCAATACCTGCAGCGGCACCGCCTCGACAGCCCGCAAGGCTCGGCTCTGCCCGATCTCGCCCATGAGCTCTGTCCGGATCTCAGCCGGCCGGGTTTGTCGATTCTGGTCATGAATTACATGAGCGTTCACGATTTCGATCTTGATCGGATCAGGCAATGCAGCATGACCGTTGCCGCACCGGATGGACGGCTGATTCCTTTTTGCGCCTACCAGCTGACGGATGCCGAAGGGCGTAGGTTGTACGATTTCAACGCTTGATTCCACCCCCCCCCTCCCTGACAGCGCCTTTCAACAGGACCGTTTTTTTGATCGGCGCTCCCACCTCTTTGCCATGCTCCGGCAACCCCGTCCGGTTGCGCGAAAGAACCTTTTTCGGGGGCTGCCGCGCAAATCTTAAAATGACATCAAGTTTAAAAATAAGATCCTAGTCTTTTCAATATATTAGCCTCTTTTTCTGATGAATTTCCTCAAACTCCGATCTCAAAAGAAGAATTTATTCCGCCGCTGTGGAAGACAAAATTATTCATTGATTACGATAGGTTGCAGGCCAAGTTTGATTTTTTTGCAGTTGGCACGCATATCGCAATTTTTTTCACAGATGAAGAAATCGGAAAGATCGCAGAGAAAGATGTTCCGCCGCAACAACCGCTTTCCTGACGCGGCCATTGAACGCTTCGGTTCGATCATTCCAGTGAATCGCAACAATGGCGGAGCAGCATTAAACAAAAGGAGGTGCCCACGGAGAAAAACACAGCAAGATTGTCCACATGTTTTTATTCAAAAATGAAAGGATGGGTAACTGAATGAAAAAAGAATGGAAAACAGAAAATGAGGATGGCTCTGTTACAGTGAGAACTTGCGGCTGGTCGCCTCCTGGAGATCACCCGGTCGGCTGTGGGATGAAACTGACGGTCAAGGGCGGCAGGCTGATTGATGTCGAAGGGGACGAAGAACACCCGATTACCAACGGGCGTCTGTGTGTCAGGTGTCTGTCTCTGCCGGAATATGTGCATCACCCTTCGCGGATCACCACGCCGATGAAACGGGCTCCGGAAGACCGCGGCAAAGATAGATGGACCAAGATTTCCTGGGATGAAGCCTGGGACATCATCGTGCCCAAGATTAAAGACCTGAAAGAAAAACATGGCGCCGAGTCGATCATTGTCTTCGGCGGCACCGGGCGTCAGGCCTGTCTTTACTACTATCCGCTCGGCTTTGCCTCGATCGGCACCCCGAACGTCTGCTATCCCTTAAGCGGCTGGTCCTGTTACGGTCCGCGTTGCGCCATCACCGACTATATCCTCGGCGCCGGGTACCCGGAAGTCGATTACGCCGGATATTACCCTGACCGTTTCGACAACCCCAACTACAAGTTGCCGGAAATTTTCGTTGAATGGGGCAAGAACGCGCTGTATTCCAATCCGGACGGTTTCTTCGGTCATGCCATTGTCGACATGATGAAACGCGGCACCAAGGTCATTCACATCGATCCGCGCATGACCTGGCTGGGCACCCGGTCCGAGCACGTCTGCCAACTGCGTCCGGGCACCGACACCGCCCTGGCTCTGGGCTTCATCAACGTCATCGTCAACGAAGAACTGTATGACAAGGATTTCGTTGAAAACTGGACCTATGGTTTCGAGGAGCTCAAGGAACGCGCTCAGGAGTATCCGCCGGCCAAAGTTGCCGAGATCACGTGGGTCCCGGAACAGACCATCATCGATTGCGCCCGCAAGATCGCCAATGCCAAGCCGGCTACGATCCAATGGGGCCTGGCCACCGACGAAAACCCCAACGGCGTTCAAATGGGGCATGCAATCCTGTCGATTGCCGCCATCACCGGCAACCTGGATATCCCCGGCGGCATCACCCTCGGACCGCCGGCGGCACTGCTCGGCAAGTGGCGGATGGAAACCCGCAGCAATCTTTCGGACGAACTCTGGGACAAACGCATCGGCGCCAAAGAATGGCCCGCACTGGGGACGGCTCTGGCCACCACTCACCCCGACGAAACCCTGGATACGCTGGAAAGCGGCAAGCCTTATCGTCTGCGCATGGGCTGGTTCAACAGCAGTAACTTCATCACGCCGACCAACAGCGCGCAGCCCGATCGTTGGTACCGGGCGCTGAAATCCCTTGAATTCAACGTTGTTCAGGATTGTTTCATGACCCCGACGGCTATGGCCTTCGGCGACGTCTTCCTGCCGCTGCCGACCTTCGCCGAGCATAACGGCGTCGTCATAACCCACTTCGGCCGCAACGCCGTTGTCCTGGGCGCCATTAACGAAGCCCTGCGCGTCGGCGATACCCGTTCCGATATCGAAGTGTGTATCGAACTCGGTAAGAAACTTCATCCGGATATGTGGCCATTCAAGGACGTCAAGGATTTCTTCAGCCAGCAACTCGAGCCGGAACTCGGCGTTGATTTCGACGGCCTGAGCGAAATGGGTGTCTATCAGCCCAAGTATACCTACAAGAAATATGAAAAAGGCATGCTGCGCGGCGACGGCGAACCCGGCTTCAATACCGTGACCGGTATGGTCGAATTGACCTCGACCCTGTTCGAAGCCTGGGGCGATGATGCGCTGCCTTATTTCAAAGAGCCGCCCTACAGCCCGGTCAGCACGCCGGAACTGTGGAAGGAATATCCGCTGATCCTGACCACAGGCGCCCGCAAGGTGTCGTCTTTCCATTCGGAGCATCGTCAGATCGCGACGTTGCGTGAAATCGATCCGGATCCCGAAGTCGAACTGCATCCCGACACCGCCGCCGATCTCGGCATCAATCATGGTGACTGGGTCCTGCTGGAAAACATGTTCGGTAAAGCCAAGCTGCGGGCCAAGGTGACTCCGACCATCCATCCGAAGGTTGTGCATGCCACTCACGGTTGGTGGTTCCCGGAAAAAGACGGTGAAGAACCGAACCTGTTCGGGGTCTGGCAGTCCAACATCAACACCATGGTGCCCCACAAACATATCGGCAAGCTTGGTTTCGGTGCTCCCTTCAAGCAAATGATTTGCCGGGCATCCAGGCTGCAGAATTTCGACGACGTCGAAATCACCGTATAAACGGGAGGTCTGTCCGCAAATAACGGGCCGGTCTCGGAAGGCTTGCCGCGCCGGGGCTGGTCAAGCTTGAGGCGCGCGGACTTGTCCGCAGCCGAAAACTAAGAGGATTGGAGGAACAAAATGCCAAAAAACGGATTATTAATAAATTATCAATGGTGCTCAGGGTGCCATAGCTGCGAGGTTGCCTGCAAAAACGCACTGAAGCTTCCCGTCGGCAAATGGGGCATCAAGCTGCTGGAACACGGACCGTGGGAAGTGACCCCGGGCAAATTCGAGTGGGATTACATCCCGGTGCCGACCCAGCTCTGCGACCTGTGCGCCGACCGGGTTGCCGAAGGCAAAAAACCCTCCTGTGTTCATCACTGCCTGTCGCAGTGCATGGAGTATGGGCCGCTGGATGAACTGACGAAAAAAGCCGCGGAAATGGGCAACAAAGTCGTTATTTTCACGCCGTAAACCGGCCACCCCTGAAACCCCGGTTGTTGCAGCCGGGGTTTTCAGGGGCGGTTAAGCGCAGGGAAATGAACAGTAGACGATCTATGACAATCGTATAAGCTGCAGGCCGGCCGAATGATCGGACGGTGACAATCAGGTGACGTCGTCGGGTGTGGCGGCAACCGGAGTATGCCATTTACAGAAGCTGTCGTGTTTATTATCGGGCTTTTTCTTATGTCTCTGGCAGGGGTTGGCGCACATTTCGCCGATATACAGGCACATGACCGGCTCAGGAGGCTGCCTTTCGGGCAGAGGACGCCTGCATTTTCTACAGTTTTTCAGCTCCGAGAAATTATAGGTGCCGCAGTGCTCACATTTAATGGGTTTCGGCTTGGGGGGTTTACATCCTCCACAATAGGGGTTACATGTCCAACACATTATTTTCTCCTGAAAACTGTATGAAATAAATTTTATATCTATAAGTATAATAGTCCTTACAGATATAAAATCAACAAAGTGTTCCTATGTTTTTATAGTTTTATCTGAATAAAAATAAGTTATTGATCAAAAAGGAGATATATCATGACAGAAAAAAAAGTAAAAAAGCCAATTGATCCTCTTGCAATGAAACCAGGACAAAATTACGGATCGACAAAATTTAAAAAATCAAAAGAATATGATAGTGGCAATATCACTTTTAAGGAAGATGATGATAAAGAAAAAAAAGATAAGAAGTAAAAATAGCTTTTAATGTATTTTTATATTTTATTTTATTTGTTATTTTTATGGAGGGTTTTGAATATTTAACTATAAAAGGTGAGATTTATATATCAGGTTCAGTTCTCAACCCAAGGAGGTTTGAGTATGAGTGCTAGCAAGACACTTAATGTAAATGAGATATTTGACGACCTTCCGTTTTCCGCCTATCAGATCGGAATATGTGTTCTTTGTTTTATTGTCGTTTTTTTTGACGGATTCGATCTGACTGTCATCGGCGTTGCCATTCCGGGTATGATGAAGCACCTGGGCGTATCGCCTGCTGAGATCGGAGCTGCCGTCAGCGCCGGTCAGTTGGGGCCAATGGTCGGAGCTATTATCCTTGGGATAGTTGCTGATAAATATGGCCGCAAGAAAACCATGTTCGCTTCCGCCCTCGTTTTCGGCTTCTTCACCTATATGACTGTTCATATCACCAGTTGTACGGAGCTGGCCGTTTATCGCTTTTTGGCGGGTATCGGCATGGGCGGGGTTATCCCCAATGCCCTGGCCTTCGGCAGCGAGTACGCACCGTCGCGGTTACGCGCCGGACTGTCCCTTTACATGTGGGCCGGCATGCCGACCGGAGCGATGATCGCTGCGTTTGCGGCCTCTTATCTGTTGCCTCATTGGGGTTGGGTCTCGGTCTTTTATGTCGGCGGCATCGCCCCGATCGTGATCTCCTTCCTGGTTCTGCTCATCCTTCCCGAATCGATCAGTCATCTGGTCAAAAGCGGGAAGATTGACAAGGCAAAAGAGATTATCCGGAGAATAGACAAATCATCGGCCATTGACCTGGCTGCGGAGCTGCAGGTCCACGAGCCGGGCAAAGAGAAAAAATCAGGTGTGAGAGCCTTGTTCTCCGGCGACTTTGCCATGACCACGACTTTGCTCTGGCTGTTGTTCTTCCTGAGTTTCTACCTGCTGTGGATACTTTTCTCCTGGGTTCCGACACTGCTTAAGCAGGCGGGAGCGACGACCGAACAATTCAGCATCGGGTTTGCGTTCATTCACATGGGATCGGTTATCGCCTGCCTCTGCATCGGTACCCTGATGTCCAAATTCAATAAGTTGAACGTTGTCAAATACCTGTTCCTGGGTGCGTTTGTCGCAATGATCGCTTTCGGATACTTTGCTTCCCAGGCTTTCGCCATTATTCTTCTGGTCTCAATCTTTACCGGCATGCTGGTTAACGGCGGGAACTCCTCGCTGATGGGGCTGGCTTCAGCGGTCTATCCTTCAGAAGTGCGCGGCAGCGGTATCGGTTGCGCTTATGGGATCGGTAAAGTCGGGACCCTGATTGCTCCGTTGGTCGGCGGTTTGTATCTGGAAGCCGGCTGGAGCGTGCTGAAAATTTGCGCCATCAACAGCATCAGCGCCCTGGTTATCTTCGCCATCGTTGTGGCTCTGCAGAAACATATGCGTTCCACTGCCGCCGGCGAAGTTTAAAATCGTCACCGAATTTTTCAATCGACTTTTCAATGCCTCGAATTTTAATTCGAGGCATTTTTTTTGTCAGGGGGGGGGAAGCGTTCCGCCCGGCGTGGTCGCGGCAAGCATCTTCCGTTTTTCCGGCAGCGGATAACGGAAAACAGTCTGCGCTTTTTTAGGCCGGCACGACAGTTCCCCACGGGGGCGCCTTTCCCGTCCCCTGTCCTTTGGGCGGGGGTTTTCTCTCTGCAGCAGTTGCAGAGTATGCCCGCTCCGGCGTTTATGCCGTCTTGGCATATTCCTCTTCCGCCAGCTGCTCCAGCGTCTTGCCTTTGGTTTCACGTTCAAGCAGGAATGTTGCCGCCAATATCACAAATACGATCGGTATGATGTAGATCAGAAATGCTTTCGAATAACCGGTAAAATAGCCGATGGCAAAGCCGGCTATTATCGGAGCGAAGGCTCCAAACAAGCGTGCGGAGGCATGCGTCCAGGCAATCCCGGTATTGCGGAATTCGGTTCTGTAGGATTCGGCTATAATCGGCTGGATACTGTTTGCGTTCAGGCTGATCGCAAAACCGACAAACAGATTGGAAACTAATACCGCCGCAAAGGATAGACCGGAATAAGACACCATGAGTATGGCAATAATCACCAGTAACGACGCGCTGATCACACTCCAGCGCCGGCCAAGTTTTTCAGATATGAACCCCGTCAGAACACAAGCAAGAATTCCGGCCGCATTTTGCGCCGTACTCAACCAATAGGCCGTCGCTAAGGAAAAACCTTTTTCCAGCATAATCGACGGCAACCAGGCATTAACACCATAGACCACGGAACTGGCAAAACCGTACATTATCCAGCAGGTAACGGTCGCTCTGATATAACCACCGGAAAAAATGGCCTTCAGGCCAACCCGGGGCGGAGCGGGGGGCATTGTCAGTCCCTGCGGATTCCAGTCGGTCGCGTTGCCGCCGGCAGCCATTTCAAACCGCCGTAATTCTTTGACCGCATCTTTATAATGTCCTGTGCTGGCCAGCCAGTGAATGGATTCCGGTAATTTGAAGTAAAGAAAAATCGCATAGACAAGCGGTAAAGCTCCAATCAGATAACATGTTCTCCAGCCCAGGTGGGGCACAATGAAGGTCGCCACAACACCGGCGATCGCCCAGCCGGTTACCATCCCAGCCATAACCATCGTGATAAAAACCGCCCGATGGCTTGTTGGGGATGTTTCCGAAATAGTCGTCGTAACAGCGGGGATACAGGCACCTAACCCCAAGCCGACAAGCACCCGAAAAAATGCGAATACTGCGAAATTCGGAGCAAATGCAGCGGGGATTGTAAAAATTGAGTACGCTACGATAGCAGTGATAATTGTTTTTCGCCGTCCAAAACGATCTGATATGCTTCCGCCAAATATCCCCCCAAGCATCAAGCCAAACAGGCTCCAAGAGGTTAAACTGCCGGTTGATATAATATTCAGGCCCCATTCAGCGGAAATTTGTTTCATGGTATATGATACGATCATGTAATCATATCCATCGAAAATCATCGCTAACAAGAGAAGGATGAATATCCTCCATGTATATTTGTTAATGCCGTGGGAATCTATGACATCTGATACTTTAAAGGTGTTAACCTGCTGTTGCGAATTCACATTCAATTGGAATTCTCCTGTCAAGTCATAAGATTTTTCTACAAATAAATTTCTGGATAAGGACTGATAGCCCCCCGTTGTAACCAGCGAGGTCCGGGGGTACTGAATGACATGGCCCGGCACAAGCCGGTCCGGTATCTACGCATTGTTTCCATCCGTTCTGAAACGCCTTCTGTCCTGGTCGGGACATTGTTGCATCGTCAGCAGCGGTGGTCGGTAGGCAGGATGAGCCGACGCTTGGTCAGATGGTTTCAGCAATAACCGTACCACAAGGTAACTGCCTTATTTTCCAGGAGAAAAATCAGCTGTGGGACATAAATCCCCTTTTGTGAAAAAGCTTGTCCCAGAATGAAAAAGCCTGATCGCGGTTGCATGTCGCGTGTCGCGTGCCGCGGCCCGGTCGGTTGTTGCGCGTTGTACCTGGGCGGTCAACAGGGAGGTTTCTTGCGGGGTGAAAAAGTCCGGGCAGATCGGCAGCGCCGATCGCCCGGCAGGAGGGAATCAAAGTCTCAAAAATCAGTTGCGAAGAGCAGGGCTTGCGAATTGGGAAACTTTGTCTTGTCCCCGGCTATGCGGTTTTGACTTGCATGGCAGGGCTGGATTTTGTTTTTAACTTGGCTGCTGCAGAAAGAATCAGGCCAAGGAAAATCGACATGAAAGCGGCGCAGAGAATACGATATTCCGCCGGCATCATAAAGGTGATGAAGTTGGCCGGAATCCAGAAGAAGGTCAGCGTTTTAACATAGACAAAACAAATAAGATTGACAAAGTCGATTTTAGTGACGATTTCAGCTAACGAGAGGCTCTTTTTCTCTGCTCCGAAACGATGGTCGATATAGGTGTCCGTGATGCGATGAAGCAGCATGAAGGTCGGACCAAAGGCGTAGGTTGCAATGAAGCTGGTCCAGAAGGCTCTGAGAACCTGAGACCCTTGACCCGGCAGGATGCCGTGCTCGAGGAGCCATATGGTGCCGACGACAAAAACGTTAAACATGACCATCATGCAAATGCCGATGAAGCCCCAGATACAGGCTCGCGCGATGAGACCGTCAGGCTTAATCCAGTTTCCGGCCAGAATTCTTCTGCCCAGAAGTTCGCCCATTGTTGCCAGCAGCAGGTACTTCAGGAAGGACATGATGTAGGGATGGGCTTTGGTGTTCGTGACGAAAATTTCATTGGTAGCAGGGAATAGCAGAAATAAAACGACCCCGGCAATGACTAAAATCCAGATAAAGTCTCCTTTTTTCATTCGTTCCTCCTTGAAGAGTAAAAAAGTATGAACATGCGGTTTGGATAACATTCGTTTGCATGCATCCGGCTATGTTTTTGCATCAGAACAAGATCGGCGGCCCTCCTCGTCGCCGTAGCTGCGGAGTTGGCGCAATATGGTTCTCGGGGAGCAATAAAAGTGCCATGTCGAGCGGCTTTGACCGGTGCTAGTTTTCTCTTTGAAAACCCTATATTTTTTAAAGAGTTATGGCGCTTATGAAAGGCTCTGACGGCACTGCTTTGATGGGATGGGGAGCGCGGGTGTCGTAAAAGAGGATTGGCTTCGGCGGTTGTGTCAGATTAGGATGGAACCGCTTTACGGAGCGACAATGTCCCGTGGCAAGCGCCCGGGATTGCCATTTTCTTTTGATTTCGGGGCGGGTTGACGTTACTGTCGCGAGCGGACGGTCAAAACGGGACCGGCTCGGTTGTTTCGGGGTGCGGGACGCGACCTGCGGGAAAGGACGAGATGATGAAAAAATTACGTGCGGCAATTCTAACCATCAGCGATCGCGGTTATCGCGGCGAACGGACCGATGCGAGCGGGCCCGCCATTGCCGCCTGGCTGCAGCGGGAACACCGGGCTGTGGAAATCGGATCCGGCATGGTCCCCGATGAGATTCCGCTGATTGCGCAACAGCTCGGGGAGTGGGCCGACTCGGGCGAATATGATCTGATTCTGACCACAGGCGGGACCGGGGTTTCTCCCCGCGATGTCACGCCCGAGGCGACGATTGAAACCATTGAGCGTTCCCTGCCCGGATATGCCGAACTCATGCGCATGAAGAGCCTCGAAAAAACGCCGATGGCGATTATTTCCCGGGCGGTAGCGGGAATCCGCAAGGACTGCCTGATTATCAACCTGCCCGGAAGTCCAACCGCAGCGCTTGAAAACCTCGCGGCGGTCTGGGCGGCGATTCCCCATACCATCGAGAAGATTCAGGGGGATATGCGGGATTGCGCCGGAGTCGCAAGGACTTTGGGATAAAACCCGCCGGCGCGACAGCGCGGACTGCTGTCAATGGCATGGGGGGCAACGATGGATAAAAAGATGGCCCCTGATCGCCGTCGCAGAGGCCGTGTTTTTCTGACACCGGAGGGGAAGTCGCCCTGTACCGGCCGATCTTGCGGTTTTTTGCCCTGGTCGGCGGTTGCAGGTGGCACGCCGCGCCGGAACGGGCCGAGGCGGGGCCGGTCTGCCGGTCAATGGGGGGAGGAATCGGCTTTGGCAAGAATGCAGACGGTGCCGTTGTTGCCGTCGACACGTAACCAATCGCCGGTTTTTATCCTTTGACAGGGATCAACCCCGTCAAAATCGGCCACCATCGGCACCCCAACCACAACCGCGGCAACCCCAATCCTCGAATCCATCCGGCCGACGACCCATCCGGCCGGTTTCTTGCCGTTGATCATGGCGGAGTTGAAGTGTCCCGACCAGCAGTTGGAGCCTTTCGAGGAAGGGAGAACCAGGATCTTGCCGTCGATCGATTCCCCCTCGGCAATGTGTCCCTTTTCGATGATGATGCCGGTGATTTCGTCGATGCCGGCCCAGCCTTGAATGCTGTTGGGGCAGACGAGGGCTTCTCCTTCGACCACTCCGGCAATCGCGCCGCGTCCTGTTAACTGTTCCTCTGTCATGTTATGCCTCCCATGTTCCGCTGACGGCGGCATCAAGGCATTGACGCATGTCTCCATAGTAGATTCTTGCGTCCGTCATCGAACGGATGTAATGCGCCTGTTTAGCCCCGTCTAGAGCAATGCCTTGGGCGTTTCGGACGGACGACCTGCCGACCATGATCGGGCATGAACCGGTCAGGATGCGTCCGCCCGCCTGCTCGATCTGTTCAAGGTAGCCATTGACCCTGGCCATCTCCTTGAGCGGATAGGCCGTCCAGATATAGAGCCTGACGCCTGCCTTCACGCGCTTGCCCGACAGGTAGCCCGCCGCGGCCTGGATCTCTTCCAGGCTATAATGCGGGCAGCCCAGAGAAACGATATCGACCGCGCCGCTGTGGTCATCGGTCAGCCGGGACAGCGACTCATCGTACTCTCGCCGCCCGACAGTGAAATCTCCCTCTACCGGTTGGCCGCCCGTTGCCATGCTCAGGGTCTGTGCTTCGGGGGTGACGCCGACGATGTGGCACATCACGGCCCCACTGGTGGTCGCAAGTGACGCAAATAGCTGTTTGGCTTCAATCAGGGTCGGCGGGGCGAAATTCCCGCTGATGACGGGAGTGCCGCCGGCCGGCAACAAACGGCCGATGGTATAGCCGATCACATCCCAGTCTGTGGCCGATTCCGGCCGGTATTCAAGGTGAAACAGGTGGTTGGCGTAGCGCCCGGTCGGGAGGTGCAGGCCCCATTCCGGCGTCCGGCCCGTGAGCGCGGACCAGATTGCCGCCTCAACCCCGTCCGGGTTGCCGCAGGCTGCGAGTATGGAGTTGCAAAACATCGCATTGCTCGATTCGGTGGTGACGAAATGCTCTCCTTTGAGCGGCAGCCAGCCGATGAGATAGGGGGCGCAGGTGCTCGCTATGCTGACGCCGGCTTTTCTGGCGATGTCCAGAAACGCCCGGTTACGCTCAAAAAAGCTTTTGCTGACGCCGAGCTCTTCATAGTCTTCGGCATCGCAGTTTTCGGTACAGGTCAGGCAGAAGCAGGATGCGGAAAAGCGGTTGTCGGTGATTGCATAAATTTCATCGCTGCAGAGGTAGGCGCGTGAGAATATCCGGTTGTAATTGTCCGACCTGATATGATCCAGATAAGGCTGGGCGCCCAATCCGAGAGTCGCTTTGGTCACCTTGCAGAGGCGCTCGGCGCCCAACGCCTCGGCGTATTTGACAATATTCTCCAGGGCCTTTTGCCGCAGCTCGCCGTCTTCGCCCTGGAGCACTCTTTTTTCCTGGTCGGTCAGGTCCAACATAAGTGCCTCTGTCCGCACCGATGTCCATGGGTATCGGCACGAAAGAAAGACTCCCGGCTGGGCCGGGAGAGAAAATGATCGATGAACAACGTGTCGGAGCTTATGTGATTCAGATCGGAACTGCAAGCATCATCCGAGCTGCACACCGAAATACCGGCGGAACCTCTTTTTAATGTTTCGTCCGGCGACATTGCGTTGATGAGGTGGTGGGTCTTTGACGCGCCGTTTATCGGTGTAAACCAGTAGGAAAGCGGCCCTTTGAAGTTGCGTATCCAAGACCTTGCCGCACTCCGCGCGCGTTGCAGGCCCGTCCCGATCCGGACCAACCGGGCCTTGCCGCCGGTCCGGAGCTGTGTAGAAAATTCTTTACAATTTTACTGGGCAGTCTATTATGAAAATTCGGAGGGGCGGCTCTCACGGTCGGTATTGAGTGGTTCAGACAAATTCGGATCGTTTATGTTTAAACACTCGCTCGCCTTTCTCGTCTTCGCATGCTTTTCTTTTTGTTTTGACCCGGCCTTTGCGGAAAATCCACTTTACATCGGGAGCCATTATACGCCTCCCCTTTCCACTCGACAGGGAACCGGCCTGCTGGATCGAATTGCCGCTGAAGCGTTTCGCCGGCTCGACATCAAGATTGAGATTACCCACCTGCCGGCGGAAAGATCGCTCATTAATGCCAACTCGGGAGTGGATGACGGCGACCTTGTGCGTATTGCCGGGTTGTCGGAGCAGTATCCCAACCTGATTATGGTTCCCGAAAAACTTATGGATTTCAGTTTGGTTGCCTTTGCAAAGGACGAAACTCCCGTCATTGAAGGATGGAAAAGCCTTGCCCGGTACAATAATGGAATCGTCAGGGGCTGGAAACTCATGGAGTGGAATATCCCTCCGGAAAAATTGATTCAAGTGGAAAACCTGGATCTTTTGCTTTTGCTGTTGGAAAAAAAACGGATTGATTTGGCGGTGTTTGAATTATACCAGGCGCAGTGGAATATTGATCGTTTTAACAGGAAAGGAATTAAAGCAATCTTTCCACCTTTAGAAAAAAGAGAGATGTATCTTTATCTTAATAAAAGGCATAAAAATATTATTGATAAATTGGCTGATTCCATAAAAAGTATGAAAAATGATGGCACATATCAAAAAATATACAAAGAAACAATAAGCAAATTTATGGAACATGAAAATGGTCAATAAAATAAAAACTTTTTTTAAATTTAAAAAAAATACCATTGCAAGAAAACTTATATTATTTATTATTTTATTTAGTTCTGCAATTACTTTGTTAGGTACATCATTTCAATTATATCTGGAATATCAAAGAGATCTCAGCTCGGTCAAAAAAAGCATTCGGCAGATTGAACGCAGCTATCTTGACACGATCATTGAAACTCTCTGGGTTTCGAATTATCGTTTTTTAGAGATTCAGCTTGAGGGAATTCTGCGGATGTCGGATATCGAGCACCTTGAAATCAGGCATAACGGGCAACAGATCATCGCCGCAGGCAAGACGGATTCCACCAAGGTGATAAGCGCAAGCTATCCGTTAAACAGGGAATACAGAGGGCAAAAAATGACTCTGGGGACCCTGATAGTGACGGCCAGCACCGCCGGAGTTTACGGCCGCCTGCTCGATCGCGTCATTGTGACCATGGGAACCCAGGCGGTTAAAACCTTTCTGGTGGTCCTGTTCATGTTTTCGGTTTTTTACTATCTGGTCGGTCGTCATCTGCTGACCTTGACCGACTATTCGCAGAACCTCAGCAGCGATAACCTTAATGAACCCCTTCAGCTCAAAGGGCGTTCCAATCAAAAAGAACAATGGGATGAATTCGACCATTTGATTTTTGCCTTCAATGCGATGCGAAACAATCTTATGCAGTCGTTTGCCGATCTTCATCAGAGCAACCTCCGGCTGCAGGACGAAATTTCCGACCGGAAAGCCACCGAGCAGGCCTTGAGTGCCAGTGAAAAGCGTTTCAAGGAGTTATCGCAGGAATTTCAGGCCGTCCTGGACGGCATTCCCGATTCGCTTTTGCTCAGGGATCGTGACTATAGGATCATCTGGACAAATAAAGGGGCGGCGCAACTCTTCAACCGGGGAAACGCCGACCTTTCCGGCACATTTTGTTTCGCGCTGTGGTGCCGTAGCGATGAACCGTGCGAAGACTGCCCCGGAGATGTCTGCTTCCGGGATGGATCGGTTCAGTCGGGATATTGCGAAACTGCGGACGGACGCCTTTGGGAAAAAAGTTTTTTCCCGATTGAAAACCCGCGGGGCGAGGTTGAGAAAATCATCGAATGGAGCAGAGACATCACCGAGCAGCACAGGCTGGCCGAGGAAACTCTGCGGGCCGGGCGGCTTGCCGCCGTCGGAGAACTGGCGACCGGGGTTGCGCACGAGATCAATAACCCGAATTCTCTTGTTCTGATCAATGCTCCTTTACTGAAAAGGGCCTGGAACGAAATCCGTCCAATCGTCGAGTCCTATTATCGTGAACATGAGAATCTGCCCCTGGCCGGTTTGAGTTATGACGAATTTGTGCGGGAAGCTCCGTTCTTGTTTGACGAGATGTATGAAGGAGCTCAGCGAATTAAAAGAATTGTCGATGATCTCAAGGATTTCGTTCGCAGGGACCGCTCCGGTGATCATGAACCGATTGATGTCAATGAAGTTGTCCGGACGGCGGTCAGGTTGTCGTCCAACAGCATCAAAAAGGCCACGAACCATTTTTCGTTGTCCTGCGCGGATGTGCTTCCGCAAAGCCCGGGGAACTTCCAGCAGATTGAACAGGTTATCGTCAATCTGTTGCTCAACGCCTGCCAGGCCCTGACGGACCGGGAGCGGAAGGTGTCGGTTACGACCTGCTTTGATCAGAAGAACCGGCACAACTGCATCCGGATTGCGGATGAAGGCTGCGGTATCAAAAGGGAAAACCTGGACAAGATCACGGATCCCTTTTTCACCACCAAAAGGGAGCAGGGCGGCACCGGCCTGGGCCTGTCCGTCTCTTCAAGAATTGTTATAGAGCACAACGGCGTCCTGAATTTCATCTCCGCTCCCGGAAAAGGGACAATTGTCGAGTTTGAACTCCCAACGATCGACGAGGAAGGTCTCGAATGAGTGATTCCTGCCCGCAGTGGCCGATACTGATGGTTGACGACGAACCTTCCTGGTTGCGCAGTCTTTCCATGTCGTTAAAATCGTCCAGCCGCTTTAACAATCTTCTGAAATGCAGCGACAGCCGCAAGGTCATGGCGATACTAAAAGAGCAGCAGGTCAGCCTGATTCTTCTTGATCTTGTGATGCCGCACATTTCGGGGCAGGATCTTTTGCTTGCCGTCCGCGAGGAGCACCCCCGGATTCCGGTCATTATTCTCAGCGGCCTCAATCAACTTGAGTCGGCCGTTGAGTGCATGAAGCACGGGGCCTTTGATTATTATGTCAAAACCGAAGATCAGCAGCGGCTTTTCTCCGGCATTCGTC
Source organism: Geopsychrobacteraceae bacterium (assembly GCA_963676555.2). Lineage (GTDB taxonomy): Bacteria > Desulfobacterota > Desulfuromonadia > Desulfuromonadales > Geopsychrobacteraceae > BM522. Next base: position 23,948 of record CAXXGL010000015.1, on the reverse strand, counting down.
AGGCGCTTGAGCATTCCGAACTGGAAAACCGTTACGAACGACTCAAAAATCAGCTTTTTCAGGCCGAACTCAGTCATCCCGAAGCCTTCGCCGGCATCGTCACAAAAAACAAAAAAATGGAAGCGATTTTCAAATACATTGAAGCCATCGCCCCGAGCAAGGAAGCGGTGCTGATCAGCGGGGAGAGCGGAGTCGGCAAGGAATTGATCGCCAAGGCCATTCACAGGGCCGGCGCCCCGGATCAGCCCTGGGTGGCGGTCAACGTAGCCGGGCTGGATGATACGGTTTTCTCAGATACATTGTTCGGTCATGCAAAAGGCGCTTTTACCGGGGCGGAGCGCGCGCGTCAGGGGCTTATTGAAAGGGCCGGCAGCGGCACATTGTTCCTGGACGAGATCGGCGATCTGTCGGCCTCTTCCCAGGTCAAGCTGTTGCGGCTGCTCCAGGATCGGGAATATTATGTCCTCGGCAGCGATATCCCCCGAAAATGCGCCGCACGTTTTGTCTTTGCGACCAATCAACCGCTGACGCGGATTTGTGAGGACGGGGCTTTCCGCAAAGATTTCTATTTCCGTTTGCGCACCCATCAGATCGAGATTCCTCCGCTACGGCAGCGGGCGGAAGACATCTCTTTGCTCGCCGCATATTTTGTGGAAGAAGCCTGCACGTCGCTTCAAAAAGATATCCCCGATATCTCCGCCACGGTCATTCAGTCGCTGAAAAATTACGCTTTTCCGGGCAATATCCGCGAGCTCCGTTCCATGATTCACGATGCGGTTGCTGTCCACAAGGGCGGCCTTCTGACTCTCCAGCCCTTCCGGAACAGGCTGATACCGGCGGCTGACGGCATGGCGCCTGCCCCGTTCGGCCCGCATGGGGCCAAGAACTCCGGCCTCCGGTTTGATGAAACCCTCCCGACTCTTGAAGAGGCCGGTCGGCTGCTGGTTGAGGAAGCGATGAAACGCTCCAACCGCAATCAAACTTTGGCTGCGCTTTCCCTTGGCATTACGCGCCAGGCTTTGAGCAAGCGGTTAAAAAAATACTCTCAATAGAAATCCCCTTCGTTTAAAACCCGCAACCCTGGTTGCCTTCGCAACCAGGGTTGCGGGTTTTCCTGTCGCCCTGTTTTGACAAGTATTTTCGACTAAGTTCAACGTGCGCCGCAACTCAGGTTGCGGTCTGCCTCTTTTGCGTTTTTCTTCTCTTGCTGGAAATCTTTGTATTTTCAGTAGATTACCAGGTTTTTTTATTTGGCATGTGGATTGCTGATACTTTGATCAATAAGTTTAAGAAGATAAATTTTTTTACAAAACAATTGATTGACTTAATAAATCAAGAAAATGCTTGTCCCGTAAATTATTTGATTTAACGGGTAACTTTATAAATTCAGAGAGGAGTGAATATGCCAAAAATCGATAGAAGGAAATTCGTCAAAGGTGTTGGTCTTTCTTTGGCTCTGCCGAGCGTCTCCCTCGCACAAACTTACGGAAAGAATTTCGATCCTGGAGGGCCGGGATCTATAAAGGCGGCTGAGTTTGAACGGTACAGAAAAGAACTTCCGTCGTATTTTTTCAAAAGAATCCCCCAGAAAAGAGAGGGGTATGTCGGCACAACAAAAATCGAGAAGCACGTCGTACAGTTTGAGGATGCCCGCGAGCATGCTTTTGCTGAATTTTTCATGCATGGCACGAACCGCGATTATACCGGCAAATGGGGGCAGGCATTAAAGAAAGCCATAGATGACAAAAAGAAACTTGCAGCCAATTTCACCGCCGAGCAGAAAGAAGATTGGGCCTGGGGAGGTGCAATAACTTCGGCAACGGACCAATGGCACGTCAATCTGGGCCCGGGCCGGTGGGAGCAGATTCGCATCAATCCAAATAAACTGGTTCTGCCGCCTGATGAAATGACCGCCAAAATTAAAAAAGTTGCCAAGTGGTTTGGCGTCGATGTCGTCGGCGTTTGCGAGATCACCGAAGATCTGAGACCCTTTTTCTATAAGATCGGCAGGACCTGGGGCTCGCTGAGAGGGGCTCCGAAAGATGAAAAGATTGTCGATCACGGCCGCGAGATCCCCTGGCCTTATCCGCATAAATACGCGATTATGTTGGGTAAAATGGAGGGGATCTATGGTCTGAAGACACTGGTCGGGCCGCTGAACAATGCAACGGTTGCAACCGAATGTTCCGATGACGATATCTTCCCCAGATATCTTGAAAGTACGATTCGGGGCTTGGGTTACGATGCCAGGGGACAGTCCATGAACGGGACTGACGACTTCAATTTCATCCCGCTGGCGGTACAGGCGGGCCTGGGAGAGCTTGGCCGCATGGGGATGCTGGTGTCGCCGTGGGGCGCGCATATTCGGCTGTCGGCCGTTACCACAAACATGCCTCTTGTGGCCGATGATCCAATCGATTTCGGGTTACAGGACTTTTGCAAATCATGCAAAAAATGCGCTGAAAACTGCCCTTCCAAAGCTATCAGCGACGCAGATTCTCCAAAAATGATTGGTGGCGTCATGCGCTATGAATTCGACCCGATGAAGTGCATGACGCAGCGAGCAACGACCGGTTGCGCCAGTTGCGCCGGGGTGTGTCCCTTTACTAAACCGGACAACCTGCTCCACAGCGCCGGCCGGATTGTCGGGAGAAATCCTTTGGGCGCAAAAATGCTGAAAGAACTTGATGATTTCTTCTATGGCACTCAGCCTGCGCCGCGAGCCCTCACAAGCGATTTAGCACCATGGAAGCTATAGAGAAAGGACTGCTCTTATGTTGACATTTGTATTGGGAATAATCGTCGGAGTATTGCTTTTGAAACTGTGGGAATACAAACAAACAAAGAATATCAAGATAACTTGGCTTGAGTATTTTTCCGGGGCGATATTGTTTTTGTGGATATTAACCGGGGCTACTTTTTTCTTCATCAATTTAGGTGAGGGTGAAACACGCGCGGCCAGTCTGGGCTCATTGATTTTTGGCCTGGTTGCATTATTGGGCTTTGTAGCTATAAGGAAATTGTATAGAAGAAATAGGAAGGAACTTTATTCACAAACAACATAAAAAGAAATACCTTGATAATAACAAAGGGCTGTTTCTCAATTTTTATGAGGCAGTCCTTTTTTTAAGATTTATCGGAACATATGAATAGAAAAAAAACTAAATTTTTATTTGTTTTTATAATAATTTTAATAACATTTTCAGGAATAATATATCAAAAAAGTAAAGGAGATGAAGATGTATTAAAATATATAAAAAATCTGTTTCCTGAAGCATCGTCGTTTATAAAGAAAAAAGAAAAATTTATAATTTATGATACGTATGATGAAAATCAAAGGAAGATCGGCTATGCGGTAGAGGCAACCTCGGCCGGTTACGCCGGACCGATAAAAGTTTTGGTTGGCGTGAGCAATGATGGTCATATCCTCGGAGTCAAAGTCTTGGAACAGGTAGAGACTCCCTGGTTTTTTCAAAAGGTATTAGCGGAAAATTTTCTTGGAAGGTTTAAGGGCCTTTCGCTTTCTTCCCCAATCAGCTTAAAAAATGATATCGATGCGGTGAGCGGAGCGACCTATACCGCTGAGGGAATAGTGCGCTCAGTGAGAAAAGGTTCCCATTGGCTGGGGGAAAATCGCTTCGATCTGGAGATAAAAGAAGAACCTGGGGAAATATTGGGACCAGAAGAATATCTTTTGATTTTATTGTATGGAATGATTTTTTTCAGCTTATGGAAAAAAATCCACAAATTGAGATTCGTTACATTGACTGTCTCGGTTGTTTTTTTAGGATTTTGGAAAAATTCACCAATTAGTTTTGCTAATATAGCGACATTGCTGACAGGGAATTCCCCCTCATATTTTGAAAGACCTTTTTGGTATCTTTTGGTTGTTGGTTCTATATTGATGACATTATTTTTTGGCAAAAATCTCTATTGCTATTATTTATGCCCTTTCGGTGCAATTCAGGAAGCATTATACAAAATTGGTGAAATGAATTACAGGCCATGTAAAAAAACTTACAATAAATTTAAAAATATTCGAATTATTTTGGCATGGACGGCTTTTGTTGTTTCTCTATTTCTGATTAATCCAAGTATTTCAAGCTATGAGCCATTCTCAGCTTTATTTAAACTGCAGGGAAATCAAGCTCAGTGGATTCTTATGCCTTTTGTGCTGTTCATTGGAATATTTATCAACAGATTCTGGTGTCACTTTTTTTGTCCGGTTGGCCTGGTGATGGATTTGACTGCAAAAATTAAACGGAGCACGGTTGCGTTATGGGGAAAAATCAAGATAAGGACATAGACCTTTTTCTGGTATTGGCAATATTAATCTCTTTCGGATTGTCGCTGTGGTCGTTGTTTATCAATGCCGGGGGGTGACGGAAGGGGATTGGCAGCAACATAAAAACGTGAGCTGTGATCTGCCTTGAACTGCAACGGTTTTTCTTTTAGGAACAGGTGTAAAGCACAAAATCGTCGAGGCAAAAATAAACGAAATCCAAATTTCGATACGCAATTTTGTCTCCGTTGAAGGCTAACGTCTAAATCACCGGATGCAGCTTTTTGCTCTTCCGCGCATTTATTTGTTACGGGTTTATCATTTTATTAGAGTTTTATGCATCCGCATGCATTCAAGCCTTAAACCATTGGGAAGTTTATGAAATGTCTTGTTTTCACTGATGTAACCATGGCGCTGGTAGAATCCCAGAGCGTTGATTGTTGAGCACAAGGTCAATCTTTCGACATTGTCATTCGATGCCCTGGCCTCCAGCTCTAACAACGGTAGATTCTAGTTCAAAGTGCACCACCTTCTGAGGTGGATTAAAAAAAGAGGACATGATGAGGGTTCTGGTAGTGTTGGAAGTACCACCAACCAACTCTGCAGAAGGAGCTCACCATGTCCTACCAACAGCTTACAACAAAGGAACGTTTTTTCATCGAAATTCTGCTCCTCATGGGGCTGAGTTTCAGGGCAATCGGTCATGAGTTAGGCCGCGCCCATACGACAATCAGCCGGGAAGTCTGGCGCAATCATCGTGGTGATTTGTACTGCAGCCTGGTGGCCGAGAAGAAAGCCTCCATCAGGCGTAGGCGTCCACGTCATCATCAACGCCAAACCCATCAACCCCTGGTTGAATATGTCGAAAACAAGCTGGCTTTGGACTGGTCACCGGAACAGATTGCCCATCGTTTGCCCAAGGATTTCCCCTCGGATGAACGCATGCGCATCAGCCCGGAAACAATTTATCACTGGGCCTATATTGACGCCCAGCAAGGCGGTCAGATTTACCGCCACCTGCGGCGCCATCATCGTCGGCGCAGGATTCGGAAACGTTATGGAGCCGGTCGACGCTTCATCACGGATCGCGTCAGCATTACAGAGCGACCGGCTGTGGTGGCCTCCCGCAGCCGTTACGGTGACTGGGAAGCCGATTTGATGCTTGGCGGCATGGGCAAAGGAGCCTTAGCCACCTGTCTGGAACGTAAGAGCCGTTACTTGGTCGCGGATATCGTTCCGGACAAAACAGCTGCTTCATTTAATGTCGCCATAAAAAGATCATTAGCCGTGGTTCCATCAGGACTCCGCCAAACCCTGACCGTGGACAACGGCAAAGAGATGGCAGGGTTTAAGAAACTCGAAAAAGCCACCGGCCTGAACATCTATTTTGCCGATCCTTATGCTGCCTGGCAGCGCGGCGGCAACGAAAACTGTAACGGCTTACTGCGGCAGTATTTCCCGAAAGGGTGCAACTTCCGCACAATAACTAGGGAGCAAGTTCAAACAGCAGTGCATCGTCTCAATCACAGGCCACGTCAATGCCTGAGCTACCGGACACCCCATGAAGTCTTCAGTCAAGTTATGGGTGGTGCACTTGCAATTTGAATCTGCCAACAAACAATTCCCAATCCCTTCTCCCTTAGCGTTGGGATGAACATAGAGCGCCCCGATTTCACTATGCTCCAAATCTAAGATTCCAAGTCCAAGAATTTCATCGTCTTCCTCAGCTACGATCATGACTTTTTCTTTGATGGCGTTCTCATAGATGCTGGGATCAATAATTCCTATCCAGCCATCTATCTCTTGCTTGGTATAAAATTCAGAACATAAATCGCTGATGGAAGCCCTATGCGTTGCAGCGATTTTTACCGTATCAGTCCTTTTTGCGGATCGAACAAGCATCTTAGATTATCTTCCTGTAACAAATTATTGTTTGGTTCCGGCTCTCATAGGTTTTTGAAGTCCATGTGACAAATTTCATTTTACGGTTAGTCTTTTTCTAACTGCAGATATCATGATTTTTCACCATAATACCGGAATAATTCCAGGGGCAGTTGACTTGTCTTTTGAAAAATTAGTCGTGAGTTCAGGAACAGCTTTTCAACTGCATCCAAGATCGTGCGGTGTTTATTCTGCTGGGGACAATGCTTCAGCCTCTTTCTTTGATGAAGAACCGAACACTTACGGTGAGGTAATTAATTGAAATAACAAAAAGCCTCACCATCTCAGATAGATAGCAAGGCTTTCAGCTCTTAATGGTACGAAGGCCTGTATCTAATAGCAGGCTTATCTAGTTAGAATAAATGAAATATTTTTTGTTTTCTTGGAAATTTATACCTAAAAGTATACCTATAGCTTAGGGGCTGTATAGGCAAATTGAATGAGAACTCAATTATTGGTTCGTAACGACCAGATCTCCCTTGTCCGTTTTAATGCCTCTATCGCCGCATCTCTCGCTTGTTTTCTATCCAGCCCTTCACGCTTCATTCGTTTTGTAAGCGCCGTCAAAAGTCTTTTGTCCCAATCATTGAGTACTGTGCCGGGGGGAACTTCAACTAATATTCTTGGAGCCAAAAGCCCCCCTAGAACTTTATCCTCAGATTCATTTGATTGAAGGTAAACTCCTCTTGCTTGGACGATACCATCAGCAAGTGAAAACTCTTTTTCTATCTCAAACTTAATACCGATTTTTAGTTTAGTTGGCCGTAAAAATTCAAATAATAAGAACACAAATTTTTTGTTAGCTCCCCATGTGCAATTATGGTCACCTACAGGAACTGATTCGTGCAAACGTAAATGATGCTGTAGCTCTGGGTGTTTTCTACAATCTAAAACTAAAACCGGTATGACTCGACCTTCTGCAGTCCCACCTTCTGCGATTGCCAGATCTCTTACAATTGGGACAAAAAGGTTGTCGTCTATTTTACGTCTTTTCATGGTAGTCCATCGATTTCAATAGATAAGCAGCTGCTGATGACTCCTGGCCGTCGGAACTCCTTCCAACCACTCGATATGAATCAATGCGATTGAATGTACTGTCCTTTTCAGGCAATGCAAAGGCAATCCACCCCGATACGGTTTCTCCAGGCATGAGGTTGAGTGGGGTGACTAGTTGTTTATATTCTATGCTTAGCCCTAACGGCCTTTCCTCATGAATAGGAGGGACTAATGCTTTCCCATGCACGCCTTTTGAGTCAAAGTATTCTATCTCTAGTTCTAAAAGGGAAAAAGATTTTGAACTAGAAGATTGATTTGTAAATGAAATTGCGAAAATGCAATGTCTTTGCTTTTCTTTTTGATAAGAATAGGCATCAATCAAATACGCCTTAACGGGAAGTTTTCTCTCGGAGTGCTCTTCCTCGCTCAATCTCAGAGCTTTGCGAGAGTTTCGCAAGCCCAAAAAGGAGATCAGTAAAGATCCAAAAGCGATAAGCGCTGCTATAGAAGAAATTATGTCAGATGTTTCGATAGTCATTATTCAGAAACCTGAAAATGTCGTTTCAAGCGCTCTACTGTATGATTCCATTTTGTCGTACGCGGTTTGCATGCTGAATTTTGATTGCCGAAGAAGCCGACCTCCGAGACAGCTTCTTTAAGCGGTTTTGTTGCCAGCCATTCTACCGGCACAAAATATTCGCTGTTTTCTTCGTCTTCGGCAAATTGCCTATGGTAACCAGCCTGGGCAATAGCCAGGAAATCCTTATTGTCCCCCTCGACATCTACCTGAAACTCTGTGGCTCGAACGGATCGTCCAGTCACTTTGCCGACACCGACATATCCTTGCCCCGGAACATTGACCCAGACTCTGTCTCCTGGCGAGAGTTGAGATAAAGTCCGAGAGTACCAAGCCCCACCTCCTGCGCAGATGAAGCCGTATTTAACTGCTTCAGCCCAGTCCCTTTCAGCACTCTGTCCAAATGATACGTAATACTCACCATTCCATTCTCCGCGTTCGCCAGATTGCGTTGAAGTAGCGCGAATTTCCGTTTCAATAGGATCAATCAGCCATGCCCGGCTAAGGTATTGGCGTTCCCCGTCTTGGAACGCCTGGAAAAAGATGACGTTGATAGCGACATTCATCGAATTGAGATAGTTGACGATCCGCTCCGTGCTGTGGTCAAGAGATGACGCGACAACGACAATCTGATGAGATCCATTCAGTTGTTCTTCGTCGAGTGGCTGGTTAAATTTTTGGTGAAAGGCCTTTCCAAGTTCACCACCTTTGGAAAAGCGATCGAAGATATGGGCTATTTCATCAGAGGTTAAGTCCTTCACCCATGAGGCATAGTCGAGAGCCTGAGCGACCACTTCACGAGGAGTCTGATCTCGTTTTAGTTCGATGACGACGATCTGGGCATCTTGAGTTAAGGCGAGCAGGTCAATAATCCCACCATGGTCCGTCCTTACTTGCTGGCCAATCAATAACCACTGTGGAGAAAGGATACTTGGATCCGCTACGATCATTTTCTCAAGCAATGCTTCACTTTCGAGTGATACCTCAAACAATGGAGTTGGCTGCTCACCGACTTTCCAGACCGCGTGATTTATGGGCATTTGCCCCTCCTACAATTTACTTTGAGAAGATAGTGACGTCATATCCGAGGTAGCGTAGCACTTTAACCGTTCGGCTATTACAAATCGGTATATCTTCTTTGTTTATCCAGCCGAGCAACTCTTGGATAACGCTACGACCAAATTGTTCTAACTTATATTGAGGATCAAAAATACAATTACCCATCCGAGTGATGTAATCTTCTTTTCCGTGAAGCAAGTAGGTTAGCACCTCTTTTAATTTGGGGAGGGGATTTGAGTTCTTGAATACTTGTTTATGCGTCCCTTGACCTCCGAGGAAAAAACGAAGTCGATGGTGAAATGAATGGCAGACATCTAAAGCATCTAACAGGTCTTCATACGAGGAGCTTTGAATAGCCTTTTTGCTGGAAAGACGATCGTTAATTCTAGGGAGATATTCGTAGGCTACTTTGTCTAAATATTCCCATTCGTTATCGAACCAGTCGTTCAGCCTGGCTTTAACAAAAGCTTTTCGGTCTTCACCTGTACGTATGGGTTCATCTTGGTAGCTTTCACCTTTGGTAAACGTATCTCTGACATAATTAACAAACTGATCAATTTCGATTCTGAGCGGGACTAGATCCTCTGAAAGGCGCCGCCTGCCGTCTTCTAAATAAATACGTTGTACCTCATCGAAAGCAGTTCGGAACTCTTGAAAGGTTTTTCGATAGCCAGAGAGGAATATTTGCTCTTTTGATGGTCCCTTTTTTCCAACCTCAATGCCCTCAGTCGGTTCAATTTCTCCGAACTTTTTGAGAAGATCATTTTCAAACTTCTGATCATTTGAGGGAAGCTTGCCCGACGAAAGGTTGCTGTAGGTTTCGAGTAATTCTGGAGTTAATGGTTCAGCATCACACCAGTATGATTGATAGATCCTTACCAATTCATCAAAGGTATCGCTGCTTGTCGGTATCTCGACGCAGATCTCACTGTTGGACTGCATTCCGGCTGAGGTTAGATTGGCAGAGCCAACTATCGCGGCTCGCTCGGAAAAAATGTAGAGCTTTGAATGGAATTTTGATGTTGTGAAAAATCGAATATGAACGTTTGGATGGTGAATAATTTTCTTTAGAGCATCAGGGGATGTTGCCGGGCCAAGCCTGACTATTAGCCTCACAAATGCGCCCGATTTCAAAACATCTTCAACAAGCTCGCTGTACGAGAAAAATGGGGAGGCGATAAAGACGTCTGAACAGCCCTTGAGGTTGTTGTAGAACCCATTTCTTACAATATTTTTCCCCGACGTATTACAGTAAATCTGCATATCCCCTCCGATAGATGGCAGAAATCTAGATGTGCGCCTATGCTGTTTCTGGCTCTAAGGTTGTTGCATCCTCTGTTGTTTGGCATTTTGTCTTTATAAACTCGAACATCGGGCGAAACACCTCAAAGCAAGTTTTGTCCAGCGTGGGCACGATCTCTTTAGCAAACTTAGTTTTTGATCCATCTCCCTTGAAAATGATCTTACTGCCACCGACGCATGCTTCCTCTACGTAATACTCTTGGGTTGCCTGGTAGCCATAAAAAAGATGTTCAATTTCGCAACAGGAGTCGCCACCGAAGGTTTCACCAGTAGCCGTGTTTTTGATCACTTGTTTTTGGATGTCGGCGTGAGGGGGCACTGGTAACATCAAAGCATAGGAGTCCCCGTTAGCCCACTTTTTCACAAGCCCCTTAAATGGGTCTGCTTCGTTTACCGTACCGTTCAGTCCATTCCAATGATCGTAAGCTTTGTCGAAATCAAACAAACCAAACATCGCCTTTCCATTCATTTCCGCTGCAATATCTGCATTGGTTATATGTGTCTTAACCGAGCTGCAGCTGAAAACCGAAAAGGGCAAAAAAGGCATCTCTTCGTCATACAGTTTGTACCAGGCTTCTTTAAGAATGATCGGATCGGTCTTGCCCTCGGTAAAAAGAACTGGCTTATCCTCTATCTGAATAGCATTAATTATGCTGAGCAACTGATCCTGCTCGGAATACTTTATGAGATCGGCGCTGAGGTTCTTGATAGCCACCGATTTAGGCAGGTCATAGCAGTTGGCTTGATTGTTTTTGATGTCAAAGAATTTGATCTTTTTCTTGTCGTGGGGGATGAGGGTCACAGCACTGTGGCTACTCATCAGTACATGATTGTTTTGGGCTGCAGCCTCAGTGATCTCAAAGACCTGCGTGAGAAAATCGAATTGCCATTCTGGATGCAGGAAAGAGTCTGGTTCATCGAGTAGGGTAATGCAGTTACGGTCTTTGAAGAGTTCAACGATGGAGTAGATATACACCGACTGAAATTGACCGTCACTAAAATGAGACACGGTTGCATCAAGCCCGCTGACCAGTTCCAGAGGGATGGAGATTTCTTCCAACATTCCCAACGTTTTGAGATTGTCGAACTGTCGGAAAAGTTCTTGCGCACTGTAGTCAGAGAACTCTTCCTGAATTTTTTCTATACCGAAATAAAGGATGTATCGATCATCCGAGCCAAAATATCCCTCAGAACGCACCGGGCTGCCAGTTGCAGTGTTAATACAACCGTGCAATCGATCAAGAAAGGTCTTGGTTATCCCTTCTGGCTTCCAATAGCGATCGGTTTCATCGTTAAGTTCAATGTCGAAGCGCGAATCAATTGCATATGCAGGTCGTTCGAGCACAAGCCGTATTTCAGGAGAGATTGTCTCGATACCAAGCTTTTGGCAGATGAATTGTCTTGCCTTACAGTCGTCAGGCTGCATTAGCAGCACGCTCAACAGCAATTCTTTGTACTCAGGGCCGATACCGATGAAATATCGGGTCTCATCAAAATCTGCTTTTTTGATGCGCTTGCGAAAGGTCTCTTCGTACTGTTCAACCAATCCGGCTACGGTGTCATTATGGCCCGAATAGTAGATCAGCACATTGTCCGGAAGTGATGTTTTGCCTATGGATTTGCGCTCTTTTCCATTGATGGTGAGTGTGCCGGAGTTCCAAGCAATTTTGGTCTCCGTGTCATCGATTTCGAGGCTGACCTTGTAGTTGAAATCACAGTCAGCTTTTTCTCGATCAAACTCGACGATATGCCGAAAGATTTCGATTAGCGCCTCAAAAAGATTGGACTTACCCGTTCCGTTTTTGCCGACAAAGACATCGATAAAACTGTTGCCATCAAAAGTCAGGGTAAAGTCCCTGAGGTTTTTGTATTGGCCGATATAGACCGATTTAAGGCGCATGGTTTCCCCCCTCACACTTGCGACATTACAGCATTGAGCAATTCTGTTTTCTTATTAGTTGCAGAATTAATCTGTTGTTCAAGAGTGTCACACAAAACCATTAGTTGGTCGATTTTGACAACTATTCGTTTTTGTTCCTCAATCGGTGGAAGAGGGACAATAAATTGTCCTAAGCTTTCCAGATTCAGCTTGGGCATTTTTACGCGATTTTCAGCCTGCCGAGCTTGTATAAGAAACTGCTCAGACAGAATTGCTTTCAACATAAAAGTTGGATCAGTATGGCAAACAATCGGATACATATCGGCACTACATAGGCCGTCATATGGAGCAATTGTCACCTTATTTAGGGATGGACGAATTTTAGAGTATAAAATTTGACCTTTATAGAATTTGTTGTTAGGCCCCTTTGCTCCCGACTCTGTAACCGTTCTGTGTAGTAACAATCGTCCTGTATCTTTTTCTATTGAGTCTGGAGCAACTTGATTTTCTAGGGGAAATTCTAAAGCAGACACCAGCTCCGACTTAACGGTGTTGACAGAGAAAAAACGAACCCACTCCCACCCCTGCGGAAGCGCATAAGGTATTTCCTCCGGTTTGATTTCCGGCAAAGCCTTGGGCTTCTTGATTCTCTTTTCCTTTACCAGCTTTTGCTTCTCTTTCTCGATCTCCTTCAACAGTTCACTAGCAGGTTGGTCATTAGGATCTTGGGGAACGAGTTTGCCCATGACGGCAAGTTGGAGGATTGCTTTGCGCAGTTCGGCGACGTTTTCTTTGACCGAATAAAGTTCTCCGAAGTGACTGGTTATGAATTGCCAGGCGCTAGTGAAGCCTTCTTGCTCCTGTGAATCCAGCAATTGTTTGAGAGCGGATGTGTGCACCTCCAGCCGTTTTTTATCCCGCTCATCACGAAGCTTTTCCAGCTCATCACAACGAGCCATAAGTTGGTCAATTTTGACAACGATGCGTTGTTGTTCCTCAAGGGGAGGGATTGGAACGATTTGAGCGTTCACTGTTGAAGTGTTTAGTTCTATTTGATTGGTTGTGCCAGATGCATTCTCTTCAATTTCATTTTGCACATATGGACTCATCAAAAACTTCAAGACAAATTCATTACATAGTCCTATCGGTCTCACCACTGTAACATGTGAATCGGCAACAACTTTCTCATATTCGCTCAACTCATTGTTGTACATATTAATTCTTCCGATAGTGCCTGTGCCTGTCGAGTTCCACAAAAGGTCACCTGGAAGGATAAAACGTTCATCTGTGTATTTGTCTAGCGTCGCAGGATCAATAAAGCGAACAACATTCTTATTGAAGCCACTCCATTGAATGCATTTTTGTGAGATGACTGGAATTGAGGCGATTTCCGAATACTTTGGTCCCTTGCCCCGCTGAATATACTCTGCAATATCACCTAATCGCGCCCATTCCCATCCATTCGGCAACACAAAGGGTACATCGTTAGCAGCAATTTTTACGAATGCCTTGGCCTTTTTGATTCTCCCCTCTTTCACTAGGCTCTTTTTCTTTACCTCAATCTGTTTAAGCAGTTCGCTAGCCGGTTGCTCACTTGAATCTTGGGAAACAAGCTTTCCTTGCATAGCTAGAGCAAGAATCAGTTCACGTAACTTCTTTATTCCTTCAGGCGCAGCAAAGGCTGTATCAAAATGTTGCTCAAGCCAAACCATTATTTGCCCCCAAGAGCTTTAATCAATTCAATTTTCAACTCATTTTGAACCGTCTCGAGCTTGCTGACGATCTCTTGATATTCCAGCATCAAATCTTCTGGGCTACGGTGATTGACCTCAACTTCGTGTGGATTTTTGCAATCAAAGTTATAGTTTCGTTCAACTAACTTTTCGGCCGACATCTTCCAGGCGTGCTTAGTGGTTTTTCGCTGCCTACGCTCCTGACCACCCCACCAAGCTTTTTCCAGATCGAACTCTTCTATTGTCAGTGGTTTGGAACGAGAATACGACTTGTACCCCTCCGGGTAGGGATGCTCAAAGAACCAGACATCTTTGGTCGGCCCACCTTTTTCAAAAAAGAGAATATTGGTGGCAATGCTGGTGTAGGGGCTAAACACCCCTTTAGGCAAACGTACGATCGTGTGCAGGTTGAACTCTTCCAGCAGTTCACTTTTAAGAGTTGTCTTCACACCTTCACCAAAGAGGAAACCATCAGGAAGAACAACTCCCGCACGGCCAGTGTCATGCCTTAGCCGGTGCATGATCATTGCCATGAAAAGATCTGCTGTTTCTCGTGTACGGTATTTGCGGTGGAAGTTGTTCTCTATGCCATCCTCTTCCATTCCACCGAAGGGCGGGTTGGTAATGACAACATCGACACGATCTTTCGGGCCGTAATCCCTAAGTGGTTTGCCTAGCGTGTTGGCGTGAAGGATGTTCTTAGGCACATCAATTCCATGCAGAAGCATGTTGGTCGTCGCCAGCATGTGCGGAAGCGGCTTTTTTTCAACACCATGGATATTCTCTTGTAGAGTCTTCTTGTCTTCCGCCGTCTTGAGAGAAGGCTTCAAATATTCAATAGCGCAAGTAAGAAAACCGCCCGTTCCGCAAGCCGGGTCGAGGATCTTTTCACCCAACTTCGGCTCAATCATATCAACTATAAATTGGGTGACCGCCCGAGGGGTGTAGTATTCTCCGGCATTGCCGGCCGACTGCAGGTCGGCCAGAATCTTTTCGTAAATATCGTTGAAAATATGGCGATCATTGGAGTTGTTAAAATCTACATCATCCTCGATCGTGTTGATAACCTGACGCAACAACGTACCGGACTTCATATAGTTGTAGGCATCCTCAAACACAGCACCGACAACTTTGCCTTGATCCGATACCCCTGCCTTTGTGGCGAGTTCCTTCAAAGAAGGGAAAAGATCATTATTGACGAATCCAATAAGATCCTCGCCTGTCATCCCTTCAGATTTGGCGGCCCAGGATTCCCAACGTAACCGGTTTGGCAGTGGGGACTTGTAATCCTTGACCGTTATTTGCCATTCCTTTTCTTTATCATCAAAGATCTTCAAGAAAATCAACCAGACCATCTGGCTTATCCGCTGGGCGTCTCCATCAACACCAACGTCTTTACGCATAATGTCCTGAATGGTTTTGATCAGGGTCGTAATCGACATACTTCGTATTTCTCCAATCTATTGGTTTTGACTGTAGAGGGCGTCTTCAAGCTCTGAAATTGCCTGCTGGTATTCCTCAAGGCCACCGAATGCATTAACAAGTTCCATCGGTGTTCCAAGCTCATTGAAGGGAGTCATGTTGAGGATTTGCGTCTCCTCGATATGGGCGACACCTACATCAGCGTATTTCTCCAGCAAAGCGTCAAGTACCTTGCGGGCCTGTTCTCCGTACTTGGTAAAGTAATTGCGCTTCTTGACGTTGTTAGCGCGTTCTTTTCTTGTCAGTGGCGGCTTATCAAATGCGACGTGACAGATCAGGTCAAAAACGCCGTAGTCCTTGCCAACCTCTTCCTCGAGATTTTCGATGATGATCCCGTGCTCTTCGAGCAATTCGATGATGACCTGCTTCTGTTTGCTGTCATTCCACCGCTTGAGGAAATCATCCAGTGATGCAAACTCGGAATGCACCTGCTTTCGAGTAAAGTCACGATATGATTCTGTAATTAATTCACCCTCTGGGCCGTAATATTCAACTCGTTCACGAATTATTGTAACCGGCACTCCACTGACGTAGACCTTCCTTTCGCCTGGAGGCGGATCTTCCTCCCCGCCATCATCGTCATCATCATCTGGCGGCGGATCTGGCGGTACGGGATCGTCATCACCTTTCGGTTCAAAAATCACCACCGGTTCACCATCAAAATCGGGATCACGGAAAAGCTCTGTCGCTTTCTTGAAGTCCATGATGGTGAAGTAATACTTGCCATAATCTTCTTCGATCCGCGTTCCCCGGCCGATAATCTGCTTGAAGATGGTCATTGATCTGATGGTTTTATCGAGCACAATCAGTTTGCAGGTTTTTGCATCGACCCCGGTTGTGAGCAATTCGGAGGTCGTTGCAATAACGGGAAACTTTTGTTCTGGGTCGATGAAGTTATCCAGCTCGACTTTCCCCTCGTTGCTGTCACCCGTAATGCGCATGACATACTTCGGGTTGTCGATAGCAAGTTTCCCCGCAGCATTGACGATGGCGGCCCTCATCCGCTCGGCGTGATCGATGTCCTCACAGAAGATGATGGTTTTGGCGAATGGGTCGGTTGCTTTTAGTAATTGCATCACTCGGTTGGCAACCAGTTTCGTTCGTTGGTTAAGCACGAGAATGCGATCCATGTCGGTTTGGTTGTAGGTACGCCCCTCGATCTCCCGCCCAAGGTCATCTGTAATCCCCGGCGGAGGAGTCCAACCCTCAATATCTTTATCAATATCGATCCGCACGACTTTGTATGGCGCAAGAAAGCCGTCCTGGATACCTTGCTTGAGAGAATAAGTGTAAACCGGTTCGCCGAAGTAGGTGATGTTGGATACGTATTCGGTTTCTTTCGGCGTTGCGGTCATGCCGACTTGAATGGCGCTGGAGAAATAGGTAAGGATTTCCCGCCAAGAAGCATCATCGGCGGCACTTCCCCTGTGGCACTCGTCGATGATGATTAGATCAAAGAAGTCCGGGGAAACACTCTTGAAGGCTTTATCTTCTTCGTCTGGGCCAGTAATCGCCTGATACAGTCCAAGATGGATTTCATAGGCTGGATCGATTTTCCGATTTTTTATCTTGGTCATGACCGAACCGAACGGCTTGAAGTCATTCACCAAGGTCTGATCGACAAGAATGTTACGGTCTGCAAGGAATAGAACTCGTTTAACCTTCTTCGCTTTCCAGAGACGCCAGATGATCTGAAAAGTCGTATAGGTTTTACCTGTTCCAGTCGCCATGACGAGCAGGATTCGATTTTCACCTTTGGCAACGGCCTCGACTGTTCGGTTGATGGCATCCACTTGGTAGTAACGAGGTTCTTTGCCCGAGGCGTCAGAGTGGTATGGCTGAACGACTAACTCTTCTTCCTCATCTTCAATTTCATGGAGAGTTTTATACCGTTTCCAGAGGACTTCAGGCGGGGGAAAATCAGTTAGTGAAAATTCGGTTTCAATGTCCTCTCCGGGTTGGGGAACTTTGTTGTGTGAGGCAAAAGCATCACCGTTGGAGCTGAAGGCACTCGGGACTTCCAGAATCTCTGCATAACCCAAAGCTTGCTGCATACCGTGACTGACGGTGTGGTTGTTGTCTTTTGCTTCAACAACAGCGACAGGAACACCTGGCTCACAGTGGAGAACGTAATCAGCAAACTTCTTTTTCTTTTTGTTGCGTGAAGACATGTTGCCACGGACGACAACCGGGCCTGGAGTAAGAGTCACTTCACGGCGGATCTGCTTCATCTGATCCCAGCCTGCATCTTTGATAGCTGGAGTGATGAATAGATCACAAATGTCTATTTCGCTGAGTTGCTGTTTCTCTTTTTTGTCCAAGTGGCTCCCCTCCTAAAAAGCGATTGCGTGGCGATAAACAACGTAAACGTTTTTTCTGGACTTACTCACACCCATAGGGCCTATAAGAATAGTAATCATAGAGTAAATGTTATGACTTTTCCAGAGGTTTCAGACTGTTAGGTGTATATGCAAGGTCATAAGGAGCACGTTATAATTTGCATCCAGATGCTGCACGGATTTTTCTGCGCAGTCTCCTGCTGTGCCTTCATCGCTACGTTAGTATTTTCCAGCGCTTCTTCCATGTTGGCTGACCGCTGCAGCCCTGACGGGGCCGCGCGGCGCGTTCCTACACCCATTCCAACATTCCAGCCATAATCAATCTCCGTTTATTGAAAAAACTCTCCACCTGGGAAACCGTCTCTAATCGTCTCCCCGTGAAAAGGGCAGGATTTGTTAGGTGTTTGCCTTTGTCCCTTAAGGGCTTTTTGTTTTTCCCTTTGCAAGCAGTCGAAAACTTAAAACCCTTAAAGCCCCCTAAAAACCCTTTAGAGGCGAGCTGTGGAAAGCTCGTAATTTTTGAGCCGTTTGCCTCCTTGAAACCCTTAAGACCCTTACAACCCTTATCTCTGTTTGCAAGTAGCGAAAAGCCCTAAAGATACATAAGGCATATAGTTTTCTTGAAAATATTATTTATAATAATATTAGATACTTAAGGTGCGTTCCTTGTCTGTTTGCGGTGGCGCTGATCTGGTTTTTGGGGTGGGGAATCCCGCCGAAAGTAGATCAATCCGTATGGTGCTTTTTTCTCCAAAAGAACTGCTGTCATTTTTATTTATTCCTCAGGGCTCTAGGTTTTAAGGGCTTTATGTTTCCGGTTTTTTCCGGGTTGTCCAAAGGGAGCTATGAACAACAAAAACAGTCGCTGCTCTCCCTGCAGTTTTTTCTTTAGACTGGGTAACGATATCTCTTTCCTCAAGCTCTTGAAGGGCCTTGTCAAATCGATCCGGCTTGCCGGTAAAGCGCCCTTTAAAATGTCGATAAGCAACGCCTTTTTTGAACCGGGATAAATTATTTTCGATGGCCCAATGTAAAATCGCTTTGGCATCATCAACAGCGGAACTGCCATCCATCATGCCGAAGGCTGCTTGAGCGTGTTCAATCAACAGGGTACACAACCTAAGAGCTCGTTCGATGGTTGCAGCTTCAATTTGTATTGGGGGATTGCTGCCATGCTCAACCAGATGGAACCCGCCAGCGATTCGTAACGCCGCGCCTGGAAGCTTTGCTGACCAATCTTGGATTGTCTCAAGATCGCCGTTTTGCCCCTGTCGGTGCTCCACCATTTCTGCAAAGTCCAGCCAAACGCTCAGGGCTTCGGGTGTCAAGCTGAGTCGCCTAGCAGTTTCCTTATTCTCTTCGATTTGCGGTTGAACGGATAGCAAATCAAACAGACCGTCTCGGTATCGTTTGGAAACAGCTAGAGGGATTTGATAGACAGCTCTTACATCGCGGCTACCGATATTTGATTGCGGGATGGCAAAAAGAAAGCGAGCCAAGGTACCATTGCCACGAAAACGCTTCTTCCCTCCACTTGCGAGCTCAGACAGGATGTCCGGCTGTACGGCTAAACCAAAGGTGAGGGCGGGTGCGTCCAGATGCGTTGAGCGTCCCTGCCGATCTACCCGCACGGCATGACCTGCATGCCCTTGGAGAAAAATATCGAGATTGGCTACACCACCACTGTATAGACCTCCCATGACTTCAAAAATACCGCTCTCATCAGTTAGAACGGCCATGCGCTCCCCATGATCAGCCAGAAGCGATTGAAGGCGTTCTGGGGTGGTGTCACCAGTCCAAAGCCTGGGGGCTCTCAGTTCTTCCGGGATCTCGTTGTCAACTTGCTCAATCTTGTTCAGTATGTTTTGGAGCTTTTCTGGATTGTCTGCATTGGCTGCATCTTTCGTCAGTTTTTCTTTTCGCTTTTCTAGGGCATAGCGTTTGGCTGAAACCCGCTTGATTTCAGGTGCAAGGCGTTCTGCTTCCAGCTTTTCCCACTCGATCAGTGGACGGGTCATCGAGCTGACAACACTGGTTTTCCGTGAACCGGGAGGCAAGGCTGTTACTGTCCAGAGATTCAAGGGTTCGTAATAGCCATCTCCATACGGGGCAACCTCGAACCGTTTAGCGACAACCGATGAAACTGCTGACAATCCCAACAAGACGGCCATAGCTGAAGGTGTTTGTGTACTGCGCGCGACAGCTGCAGCCATGTCACCCAGCCAAGAAGGCAGCAGGGAAGGGGGGAGGTCGGGTGCCTTTTTCTCATCGAACATCAATGGCTGATCGGTCGAGGTGTTTTCGTGGCTTGGGTTAGAAAGGATAGTCTCAATCTGATCAGCAACAACCTTTTTTGCTCGCTCAATACAGTTTTGAACTTTATCCAGATTGGCGAGGGAAGACAGGTCGTTGAAGTCACTGTGCTTTGAACCGCGATTGGTGCCCGAGAAGTCGGGTGTCGCTAGTAAACCATTAATTGTAGAGGCTGCTTCTTTGGCTTTTGATAGTCCGGGATTACCGTTTGTGCAGTGATCGTCATCTGCGCAAACAATTAATTTCCAGTTAGGATATTTCGCCCGCAGCTTTTGACAAACGGGCAAAAGGTTGCCAGCGTTAAATGCAACTGCAACCGCCTGCCCGGTTGCTTCATGAATTGTGCAGCCAGTCGCCCACCCTTCACAGATCAACAGCGTCTTGTCCTTGGGCTTGCCGATCCCGCAATAACTGCCAGAAATTTCAGTGTCAGACTTGAATTTTTTGGCACCATCTAAGCCTATGAACTGCAAACCCTTGAGAATTCCGTCTACATCCCGTACCGGGACTAGCAGCATAGTGCGAAGTTGCTTAGCGCTGTATGGCTTGATCCCTTTCGCAACAAGATAGACGTGTCCCGATACTACATTGTGAGCTTTCTCCCACAGCTCTGCTGATTTTTTGCGGCACTCGGACCGCTGCTTTTCAAGCTCATTTTTGGCTTTCTCCTGGTTTTGCTTGATGGTTTTGGCAAAAGCTCTCCGCTCTTTTTCGGATTGCGGTTGCTTGGCTTGCCAGACTTCTTCGACTCCCTTTCTCCAACAACCAAATACACCGCCTCCACCGTCATCAAAAAGCCTTGCCCAGCCCGATCTATCACCTTTGCGGTCACTCGTGGCAAAACGGATTATTTTGCCTGATTGAATGTTTTCAGGTGCGTAGCCAAGAGTTTTTTTGATGTGGGTTATGAACATCACCGTAGCCGTCTCCTGCGTAATGCTAGATTTTTGCTGCCCTTAGCCTCAAGCTTTAACCGAAGAAGTTCGTTTTCACGTATCTCAAGTGAAATTCGCCCTAGCGTGTAGTTTCGTTCAATCTCTTCCAGCTCAGGCGATTTAGGAAAAATGTAAGCGACCGTCATTTCATCTTCAGAAAAATCGATATCGGGCTCAATTCCAACTATCTGCCAGATCGCTCGAGCAAGAAGCTCATCTGACGTTGGGTAGGGTTTACCTTTAGTTCCCATTTCTAACCCCTTTTCGATTTGTTATTGGTTTTATTTGACTGCTCTATTTCGCAACCACTCAACTATACTTGAAACGGGGTAGGCGACTCTCCCGCAAACCTCCATCTTCCCTGCTGGACCAGTCCCTAGAGAATCTTGATTCGCCAAAAACTTGGGTTTAATAATCCCACCTGTAAATACTGATATTTCTCGACGAGCAACCATCGCAGATGGCCAGCGGTCAGCCATCTCTTGAAATACGTCTTGTTTTTGCATCGCATCCCTCAATTTAGTTAAAGAAAGGCTGGGCGTCCCCTGCCTGCTCCATCGCGATGGTTTAAATATATAGGAGGATAAAAAGAGGACAAGCCCGGCACTTTGGATTGATAAAGGTATCTTTCTGAAGTGCCGGGATGGGGCGGAGGGGGATTATCGGCGAAGGGTGCGTTCTACTTTTAAATAAGCCTTTTTTTGATCTTGAAAAGTGTGAGGGAACATAAGGCTCAGAATTTCAGCTATTGTTTTGGCAGATTTTCCTTTGCTTATTAATGTCGGTCTTAAAATTTTGTCTAGATCTTTAATCGGCCCCGCCCAGACATGTGACCCTTCATTGAGCGGTTTTGGCTTAAAGTATTCACTTATGTTAATCCCCTCTCTATTATTGACAACATAATCAAATAAACTGATTTTACTTTTCCAATCTATTTCAATTAATGGTTTGAACATTCCATAAAAAAGAGACCTTGTGTAGTCAGTAAATATTTCTGATTGGTTGGTTTTTATTTTTTTTATAACTTCATCACTTTGATCTTCTGTTAAAGATTCTTCAAGAGCTTCAGACATGACTGAATTTAGATTGTTTATGGCAGTTCTTATTCCTCTAATATGCCTATTGAACTCTCTGTACCTTTCTCTTATTTCAGGGAAATCAGAATCATAACCCTCATGTCGAGATATTCCATGGCTCAGATTGAATCCCTTTTCGGTATAATCAAATTGGATCTTGGCAAGAACTTGCTTAATAGAAGAAACGTCTATACCTTTTGAATCAAGCTCTTCAAGAAAATATTGTAATTCTTTTCGGCTGTCTTCTTGCTGTTTTCGTTTGTCCTCTATATGCTTATAGAGTTCTTCAATTCTCTCTTCTGGGAATGATGGAATTAAAAGTTTTTTCATGGTTGCGCACCTCCTGCAATGCGCCTGTAAAAAGAACGCGGGAAGCGGAGACAGGAACTCCGCTTTCGTCTGGCCGGACTATCCCGCGTAGGTGTTTGAATGATTACTCAGGAACATTAAAAGGTTTTTTCAGGTTGTTACTCCCGAAGTTCGCCAATAGCATAAGACAGCTGTTCTCTTACTTTTTTGAGAAGGAGCCCTATCTCACGAACAGCCTCAATGCTTACGCCGTTAAATGAAGTCCGTCCCAAGGCTGAAATAGCAAAATCAAGACCAGTTATGGGAACAGACAATTCGCAGTCAATGCTTGGGCCCGACCATTTTACGGGACACATTTCTTGAATTTTATCAGATAGCCATTCACGGGCTTCTTTAGGATGAATTCTCCCAAAGACTAGATCAAGATCGTCTTGAGCTGCCATACATACATGTAACAATTCTGAAAGTTATTCACTTTTTTGTTCAGGTGAATGTCTGCCACCCCAATAGCCTGTCATATCATTAATCTCGCTAATGTCATTAATGGTCGAAAAGCGTACATCTAGGTCAAGCGACAATCTGTCTATGGCCTGTTGGATGCCCTTTATTGCTTCATCAGCACTGATTCTTGCGCAATCATCACTGATCATAGTTTTCACCTATTTATAGAACGTTTTGGTTTGAGCATAGCTTGCGCAGAAGCTTGTATGCTCTGCATTTGCAAGATAACTTTATGGAATATGAGTTCGAGCGTTTTGGGAGTGTTCATTATGATGATGAACACTTGCTTGAGTTTGTCAGGGGGATATGTTGTGGGAGGAGGGCGAGGAAGATGCTTTTTATTCAGGCCCATTATGGTCGGGACAACTGGGCCCAAACAGGTTGTAAAAAGTACCTCTAGCTACCACAGCGTTTCCTTTGGTATGTGTAACTCTATTTTGCCTGTATTTTTATCCTTCAATAGTTTTACGGATTGGGATGACTTTGGCTGCACCATCTTTCAACCCCTCCAAGTAATCGGCCCATGTTTGCATCATTCGGTGCCGCTGCTCCAAGTGCTTTGTTCTGTTGTAGGCTCGGCCCAAGGCATCCTTGACGGAGTGGGCAAGCTGGTGCTCAATATATTCGATTCTTTCTTGCAAGACCTCTTCAAGAATCGTTCTGGCCGTAGCTCTAAACCCATGTGCTGAAACTTCATCTTTTGTGTACCCCATGCGTCGTAGTGCAGCATTCAACGTATTGTCGCTGATCGGTCTGGCAACAGAGCGGACGGAAGGGAAGACTAGCTCACATTTTCCTGTTAGCGGCCGAAGAGAATCCAAAATTGCCAAAGATTGACGGGATAGCGGGACGATATGCTCCGTTTTTGTTTTACTGATAAGGTAGCGCCATTCAGACTTTTCAAAATCGATATCGGCCCATTTCATGGCTCGCAGTTCGCCGGGACGAACAAACAACAGTGGAGCAAGCTGGAGAGCGTGCTTAACCGTCATGTTACCGTCGTAATCGTCGATTGCTCTTAATGCCTTCGCCAGTTCAGCCGGTTCTGTGATTGCAGCGCGGTGCCCACGAACCACTTTTTTTAGAGCCCCTGCTAAGTCGGTGGTTATGTCTCGTTCGGTATAGCCGGAAGCCACACCAAAACGGAAGACCTGAGAGATGATGCTTTTTACTCTTGCAGTCATTTCCCCCACACCTCTAGCTTCCATAGGCCGAAGAACTTTA
>CAXXGL010000014.1:0-132937 GCA_963676555.2 Geopsychrobacteraceae bacterium | reverse complement strand
TTGTAGATCCCGCCGGTGCCGGGCAGGTCCGCGGTCAGCCGTTGCATTCGTCTTCCTTTGGCCAGCGCATGCGGAAACCTCTGTTCGGTTTCGGCGCCGCCGTTTCGATGCCGCATTTTTTGCGGTAGCGGCACAGATAGATGGGTTCCCCCCGGGAGAGAAACCGGCGCATGTATTTCGATGTCGGGTAGTCGCCCAGATCGTGTGTATAGGCGGCCGGCGAGAGGTTCTCAAAGCGCTTGTCCCGGCTGAGCATGGCGGCCACGGTTTCGCCGTAATCGGCGAAATCGGTACAGAAATTCAGGCGGCCGCCATCCTCCAGGCAATGCAGGGCAAGATCGGTGAATTCATGATTGAACAGACGCCGCTTGCGTTGTCTCTTTTTCGGCCAGGGATCGGGGCAATTGATGTAGATGGCGCTCAGGCTTTTTTCTCCCAGATGGCGATGCATCAGGTAGCGCGCTTCGATCCGCATCATCAGGATGTTGGTCAGACCCGATTGCTCGATCCGGGCACAGGTCTGCCGACAGCCCTGATTGAAGATATCGATGGCGATAAAATTCCGCTCCGGTTGCCGGGCGGCGATCTGGACGACAAAATCGCCGATGCCGCAGCCGATTTCAAGGGCCAGCGGATGATCGTTGCCGAACAGCGTGCGAAAGCCCCCCGCTTGTTTCAACCGGGTTTCGGGGACAAAAAAGGAGGATTGTATCAGCGTCATTCTTTGTGACATGGCGGAGCATTCTTTAACGCAGGTTATAGAGATAATTGCTGATGGTTTCCAGCTCTTTGCGGGTCAGGGTGCCGTAGCTCGGCATGAAGCCGGTTTGGCGGCTGTCCGGATCGGCGATCAGTTGCGCCCGGATCTGTTCCGCGGTCATGCGGCTGCCGATTTGGGTCAGCTCCGCGGCCAGGGAGCCGCCGTCGTCTTTGATGGTATGACAGCCTTTGCAGCCCAGGGCGTGGATCAGCTCCATGGCTTGCTCGGACTCTTCGGAATCTGCCGCCGGCAGCTGTGTCGGCAGCAGCAGTGAAAGCGCGAGAACGGGGATGATGAGCTGGAAACGAAGCATGGTTGATTGAGCCGGTCTGTCGTTATCTGCCCGGCAGGTTCGATAAAAATCCGGTTCGGGTTCCTCGGAACGAAACAAGTCACTTTACCCCGAGCGCCCGGGGAATGCAATTGTTTACGGATATCCGTCTTGACCGGCGGTGAACGGATGCCCCGGCTGGTTCATTCTCGGGGGCGGGCGGGCACAAACCGCTTCCGCTCGGCAAAAGGGTTGCAATTGCCCGGAACGGGGACTAATCTGGACGGGTTTTATGTGCGGCTGAAAGCCGCCGCCGAACCGATATCACTTGCAGGAAAATGGATAGACCCGATGCCGATACCAATGTCTCAACGAGCACAACAGATCAAACCCTTTCTGGCCATGGAGCTGATGGAGCGGGCCAAGGAACTTGAAGCCGCGGGCCGCGACATCATCTACCTGTGCCTTGGCGAACCGGATTTCCCCACCCCGCCCGCCATTCTGGCGGCAACCGGCCAGGCGCTGGCCGAAGGCGCGACATCCTATACGCACTCCCTCGGATTACTCGAATTGCGGCGGGAAATCTGCCGTTTCTATCTGGAACACTATGCCGTGAAGATCGTGCCGGAGCAGGTCATGGTTTCTTCCGGCACCAGTCCGCTGATGCTGTTGCTGTTTTCGGCCCTGCTGAACGAGGGCGACGAACTGATCCTGACCGATCCCGGCTATGCCTGTTATCCCGGTTTCGTTCAGTTTTCCGGCGGCGTTCCGGTGCTGCTGCAGACGGCGGCCGAAAACGGTTTTCAGCCGCAGCCCGAGCAGGTTCGCCGCCTGATCAGCGCCAAAACCCGCGGACTGCTGATCAACTCGCCCTCCAATCCGGCCGGCTCCGTCCTGTCGGGAGCGGAGATGCGGGCGCTGGCCGAGCTGCCGCTGCCGCTTATTTCCGACGAAATCTATCACGGCCTCACTTATGAAGGAGAGGAGCACTGCATCCTCGAATTCACCGAGAACGCTTTTGTCCTGGGCGGGTTTTCGAAGGCTTACGCCATGACCGGCTGGCGCCTGGGCTATCTGATTGCGCCGCTGGAATGCATGCGTACCCTGCAGACCCTGCATCAGAACTTTTTGATCTGCGCCAACCATTTCGTCCAGAAAGCGGGGATTGCCGCGCTGCGGCAATGTCATGAAAATGTGGCGGAAATGCGCCGGGTGTACGACCGGCGGCGGCTGGAACTGGTGAAGCGTCTGGAGGACCTCGGATTCGGGGTGCATTTTGTGCCCAAGGGGGCCTTTTATGTGCTTGCCGATGCGCGTCATATCGACGGCAATTCATATCGGCTGGCGCTGGATATTCTGGAAAAAACCGGGGTTGCCGTAACGCCCGGTGTGGATTTCGGTGCCGGTGCCGAAGGGTTCCTGCGTTTTTCCTATACCCGCCCGTTCGACGAGATCACCGCGGCACTCAAGCGGATCGAAGGCTATCTGCGCGAGAGGCCCGGTTAGTGTTCATTCAATCCGTGAAAGGGATTTTTTATGCTCATTGTTATGCACCATCATGCGACCCGCGAGCAGATCGACGGGGTCATCGCGGCGGTTCAGGCCATGGGTCTGAAGGCCGAGCCGATACCGGGCAGCTTGCGCACCGCCGTCGGTGTTCTCGGTAACCAGGGGTATGTCGATGATGCGACGATCAGAACGCTGCCGGGCGTGCGCGAAACCATCCATGTCAGTAAACCCTACAAAATGGCCTCACGAGATTTTCATCCGCAACCTTCGGTGATCGATGTCGCCGGGGTCAAGTTCGGCGACGGCCGGAAACCGGTGATCATCGCCGGACCCTGTTCCATTGAAAGCGAGCGGCAGATGCTGGCGGCGGCCGAGCAGGTCAAGGCCGGGGGCGCCCGGATACTGCGCGGCGGCGCGTTCAAGCCGCGAACCGGACCGCATTCTTTCCAGGGGTTGGGGGTCGAGGGGTTGAAGCTTCTGCGGCAGGCGGGCACGGCTTACGGCTTGCCGGTGGTGACCGAAGTGATGCGCATCGAGCAGTTGGAAGCGGTGTGTCGGCACGCCGACATGCTGCAGATCGGCGCGCGCAACATGCAGAATTTCGACCTGCTTAAAGAGGTCGGCAAAATGACCTGCCCGGTCCTGCTCAAACGCGGCATGAGCGCCACGATCGAGGAATTTCTCGCCGCAGCCGAATATATTCTCGCCGAGGGGAATCCCAACGTGGTGTTGTGCGAACGCGGGATTCGCACTTTCGAAAGATCCACCCGCAATACCCTGGATCTGTCCGTGATTCCGCTGGTCAGGGAACTGAGCCATCTGCCGATCATCGTCGATCCCAGCCATGCCACCGGAAAACGGGCGCTGGTCCCGGTGATGAGCAAATCGGCATTGGTGGCCGGGGCTCACGGCATCATGATGGAGGTCCATCCCAACCCGGCGCAGGCGCTCTGTGACGGCGCGCAGAGTTTGTCCGGGGAGGAGTTCGGACAACTGATGCAGGAACTGGACGCCCTGTTCGACTTCCTCGGGTATTGATCGCTGAAGCATGGTGCGGCGGAGATGGCGCAGGCCGGTGCCGCAGTTCAATTTTGCTCAAAAAGTCGTCGCCTTGACGGCCCGGTTCGCGGTTTTTGCAACCCGGGTCCGCGCGACCGGCAATTGCCCCTTTTTCGAGCCCGTATCCACGCTTTTTTTGGGGCTGGCGCCGGCCGGGGGCGGACGACTGCCCGCATCTCTTCATCCAGTTTTTTATCGACTCGCAAACCGGTGGAAAAATGATTCGATTGACGGTTCCGGACGGAAAAGCCCGTGACTGAGTTGATTGCCGACGTCGGGGTCAACGCACCTTTGAAACAATTGTTCTCTTATGCGGTTCCCGCTGCGCTGGCGGCAACCGCGCAGGTCGGAATGCGGGTGCGGGTGCCTTTCGGCCGCCGCCGCACCGTCGGGGTGATCCTGACGCTGCGGCGGGGAGCCGGTGATGATCTCAAACGGCTGGAGGCGGTTCTCGATCACGAACCTTTGGTGCCGGAAAGCCTTGTCCGACTGTTGCGCTGGGCCGCCGAGTATTATTGCCACCCGATCGGTCAGGTGATTAAAAACGCTTTGCCGGCCGATCTCGGCAGCGACCGCGGCCGGACCAAAATCGCCACGGAGCCCTGTTATCGCTGCACAGCTGAAACCGGCCTGCCGCGCGGCAAACGGCAACAGGCCGTTCTGGCTTATATCCGCGAGCAGGGGCCGTCCGGCCTGGGCCGGTTGCGGCGGCATTTTCCCTCTCCCCATGCGGTGTTGAAAGCTCTGGTGGAAAAGGGATACCTGCTGGTCGACGAGGGGGAGAGGATTCGCGACCCCTTTTTGCTGGAAGCCGTTCCCGCAGATAAATGTCCGGCTCTTAACCCGGCGCAAACGGCGGCTTGCGATGAAGTTTGTTCCGCCATGGTGCAACAGGCGGGCAGCGCTTTTCTGCTCCACGGGGTCACAGGCAGCGGGAAGACCGAAGTCTATCTGAAAAGCGTGGAATCCTGCCTCGAACTGCAGCGTCAGGCCCTGGTCCTGGTTCCGGAAATATCGCT
Organism: Geopsychrobacteraceae bacterium; assembly: GCA_963676555.2. Taxonomy (GTDB): domain Bacteria; phylum Desulfobacterota; class Desulfuromonadia; order Desulfuromonadales; family Geopsychrobacteraceae; genus BM522. The sequence goes on along the minus strand of CAXXGL010000014.1, from coordinate 128,319 downwards.
GACGCCGCAACTGGTGGCCCGTTTCCGCGCCCGCTTTGCCGCCCGGGGTTACAGGATCGCCGTGTTGCACAGCGGGCTGTCGGCCGGGGAGCGCTTTGACGCCTGGCGGGAAATTGCCCGGGGCCGCAGGGAAATCGTGGTCGGTGCGCGCTCGGCGGTTTTCGCGCCGTTGCAGAACCTCGGACTGATCGTCGTCGATGAAGAACACGATTCGAGTTACAAGCAGGGCGAGGGCTTTCGCTACAATGCCCGGGATCTGGCCCTGGTGCGCGGCCGGCAACAGCGTTGCCCGGTTGTGCTCGGCAGTGCAACCCCGTCGCTGGGAAGTTATTTCCGCAGCGAAAAAGACGGTCTCTTGCGCCGACTGAGCCTGCCGGACAGAGTTCATCAGGGCGGCATGCCGCAGGTCGAGCTGATCGATCTGCGCGGGACGGCAACGGCGGGAGCGCTTTCCAATGCTCTGATCGAAGCGATCCGGGAGGCTCTGGAGCACAAGGAGCAGGTCCTGTTGCTGCTCAATCGGCGGGGCTATGCGCCGTTCCTTCTGTGTCGCGATTGCGGCGCCTCTTTTCATTGCCCCAACTGTTCGATCTCCCTGACCTTTCATCAGCGCAACAGACAGCTGCGCTGCCATTACTGCGATTACAGCGAACCCGTTCCCGAGACGTGCCGGGGGTGCCGGGGATTGAATATCGACACTCAGGGCGCGGGGACCGAACGTCTCGAAGAGGAGCTGAACGAGCTTTTTCCCACGGCGAACATCGCCCGCATGGACCGCGATTCAACCCACGCCAAGGGGTCGCATCAGCGCATCGTCAACGCCATGCTGGAGCGAAAAGTCGATATCCTGCTCGGGACCCAGATGGTTGCCAAGGGGCATGATTTTCCCGGCGTTGGGCTGGTCGGCGTGATCAGCGCCGACGGGGTTTTGAATCTGCCCGACTTCCGTTGCTCCGAACGCGGTTTCTCGCTCTTGACCCAGGTGGCCGGCCGGGCCGGGCGGCTGGCCGGCGGGGGCAGGGTGTTGATTCAGACCTACAACCCCGAACATTACGCTCTGCAAAGTGCCGTCAGTCAGGATTACCGGCAGTTCTATCAGCAGGAACTGGTGTTTCGGCGCGAGTTGTCTTATCCTCCTTACGGTCATCTGGCGAATCTTGTTTTCAGCGGCAACAGCCTTGCTCTGGTGCAAACGGCGGCGCAGGAATATCTGGCTTTTCTCACCGGCTTTTGCGCCGCTATCCAGGTCCTGGGACCGAGTCCCTGTCCGCTGGCGCGTTTGCGCGGTAAACATCGCTATCAAATTTTGTTAAAATCGGAGGAGCGCCGCAAACTCAGGGAGGTGCTCGCCCGCCTGGATGACGGTCGCTCGAGGCTACCTCGACAGGTCGGTTTTCAGGTTGATGTCGATCCCGTCGATATGTTGTGATGTGAGGGAGAAAATTCGCCCGCAGCCTTTTTCCGTACGGATAACCGCGATATGAAAGCGAGTTTTTTTGCCGTTTTGGTCTTGCTGCTCAGCGCCTGCGTTTCCGCTCCGGTTGCGCCGCCCCCGCCGGCGGACACCGCCCCGTTGCAGGCGGTCGATTGGAGTCAGATCGAAGGCTGGATGCTGGATGCCCCTTCGGCGGCACTGCAGACTTTTCAGCACAGCTGTCGTGCGGTCGGCCGCCGGCCGCAGTGGGAAACCGTCTGCCGTGCGGCGGAACGGGTGGCGCCGGTCGATGAAGACGCGGTGCGGCGGTTTTTTCAGGAACATTTCCAGCCGCATCAGGTCACCAACGCCGACGGTACGGCAGCGGGGCTGATTACCGGGTATTACGGCCCGGAACTGGCCGGCAGCAGAGTTGCCAGCGAGGTTTATCGCTATCCCTTGTACCGGCAGCCCGAGGACCTGCTGATCGTCGATCTGGACCGGGTTTATCCGGAACTGGACGGTTACCGTCTGCGCGGCCGGCTGATGGGGAACCGGGTGGTGCCGTACTTTGAACGCGGCGAAATCGACAGCCGGGACAACCCGCTGGACGGGCAGGAACTGTTCTGGGTCGACGATCCGGTGACGCTGTTTTTCCTGCATATCCAGGGCTCGGGTCGCATCCGGTTGCCCGATGGCGATAAGGTCATGATCGGTTACGCCAATCAGAACGGCCATCCTTACCGTTCCATCGGCAAGCTGCTGCTGGAACGTAAGGTGATGACCCGCGATCAGATGTCGATGCAGAACATTCGCGCTTGGGTCCGGGACAACCCGGACGCCGGCAGGCAGCTGCTGGCGGAAAACCCCAGCTATATATTTTTCCGCGAATTGCCGGAGGAATTCCAGACCCCGCCGGGTTCGCTGGGCGTGGCGCTGACCCCGCGCCGGAGTCTGGCGGTCGATCCGCGCACCATTCCCCTGGGCGCTCCGGTCTTTGTGGCCACGACCTTTCCCGGAACCGACTTTCCGCTCCAGCAGCTGATGGTGGCGCAGGATACCGGCGGCGCCATCAAAGGCCGGGTCAGGGCGGATTTTTTCTGGGGCATGGGCGATGCGGCGGGGAATATCGCCGGCAAGATGAAACAGGAGGTCAGACTCTGGGTGCTGTTGCCGAAGGAGAATGGCGCCTCCGCGGCCGGAGCGGACCCTTCGCGGCCGGGAGAAAGCGTCGTCAATTGAGCGATCAGCCCAAACATATCCTGGTGGTCAGCTGCCTGATTCGCAACGCTGCGGACGAAGTGCTCCTGGTCAAACACCGCAGCCGGGGCTGGGAACTGCCCCAGGGCCGGGTCGAAGAAGGGGAGAACCTGATCTTTGCCCTCAGCCGGGAAACCCTGGAGGAGACCGGAGTGACCATCTGTCACGCCAGGTTGGAAGTGGTCTGGTCGAAAATCACCGATCCCAGCGCCGTGGTGTTCTGTTTTTCCGCCCGTTACGCCTCCGGCGAACTGACCCCGAGCGAGGAAACGCCCTGTGTCGAATGGTGTCGGGAGGAACAAATCGGCGAACGGGTCACCCATCCGATCAACCGGGATCGTATCCAGGCCCTGCTGACGGCGGAGGGGCCGCTGCAGTTTCGAAGTTATGCGACGAATCCTTATCGTGTCCTCAGTTGACCCGATTGTGCCGCCACGCCGGTTGATGAACGGATAAAAAACACATTCACGTCCGGAAACGAAATTTGAGAATGGAAATGCATAAATATAAATACTTATTTGGTCCGGTCCCTTCACGCCGCCTGGGCATGTCGCTCGGCGTCGATCTGGTGCCGAGAAAGGTTTGTTCCCTCGACTGCGTTTACTGCGAAGTGGGCAAGACGACCAGGTTGACCCTGGAACGCCGGGAGTATGTTCCTTTCGCCGCCATCGTCCGGGAGCTGGAAGACTATTTCAGCGCTTATCCCGATCCCGATTTCATCACCTTTTCCGGTTCGGGCGAACCGACCCTGAACAGCCGGATCGGCGAGGTGATCGGTTTCATCAAACGGATCAGGCCGGATGTCCCCCTGGCCCTGCTCACCAATGGGACCCTGCTGCACGAGCGGCAGGTGCGCGACGACATTCAGCATGTCGACCTGGTGCTGCCGTCCCTGGATGCGGTCACGGCAGATGTCTTTGCCGAAATCAATCGACCCGCCGCCGGACTCGGCGTGCAGGAGCACATTCAGGGGCTGATCGACTTCAGCCGCGACTTCAGCGGCAGAATCTGGCTGGAAGTCTTTGTTCTGCCGGGGATCAATGATCATCCCGACGAGATCGCGGCGATGCGCCGCGTGATTCTGGAAATCGGACCCGATTCGGTGCAGCTCAATACTCTCGACCGCCCCGGGACCGCGGCTGATTTGCGCGCCGCAACCGGCGCCGAACTGCTGCGGGTCAAACAACTGCTCGACCTGGAGCAGGTGGAAATCATCGCGGCGGCGGCGTTGCGGAAAAACATCCCTTCCTATCGGGGCGATGCGGAAGCGGCGATTCTGGAAACCATTGCCCGGCGGCCCTGCACCTTGGACGATCTGGCCCAGATGCTCGGTCTGCACGGCAGTGAAATCAATAAATATCTCGACGTCCTCGATGCCGAAAACAAAATTGAGGCGGTACCGCGCGAGCGGGGCGTTTTTTATCAACTGGCGGCAAGAGATTGACGGCGTCATCTCGTTGCGCAGCGTTACGGGGGTGAAAGATGGAACCGATCAACTGGAGCGACTTCGAACGGGTCGAACTGCGCGTCGGCACCATTGTCGAGGTCGAGGATTTTCCCGAGGCGCGGGTTCCCGCGTATAAGGTCAAGGCGGATTTCGGCGCGGGCATCGGCGTGAAAAAATCGAGCGCCCAGGTTACGGACCTGTACCGCAGGGAGGAACTGCTCGGCAAGCAGATCGTCGGCGTGGTCAATTTTCCGCCGAAACAGATCGGCCCGGTCCGTTCGGAATTCCTGCTCACCGGGTTTTATCGCGAAGACGGTTCCGTGGTTCTTGCGGTGCCGGAAAGACCCGTGACCAATGGGGCGAAGCTGGGCTGAAGAGCTTTTGCCCCGTTAGTGTGGATTCGTGCTTACTGATCATAAACCGGTTTCTCAACCACTGAAAACACTGAGGAGGAAAACCATGGAAACGACCGAGAAGGTTCTGGAAACCATGCGCGCCCAGGGCGAGCCGCTCAATGCCGGAAAGATTGCCGAACTGTCCGGGCTGGACCGCAAGGATGTCGACAAGGCGATGAAGCAACTCAAGAAGGAAGAAAAGATCGTGTCGCCGAAACGCTGCTACTGGACCCCGGCATAAAACCGCCGGGACGATCCGTCGGCCGCGCCCGCCGCTCTTCCCGAGTCATCCGGTGCGGCCGGCGGAATGGCCTTGGCGCATGCCCGCCGGGGAACCGATCAAAGCTGCGAAAGTCTGTGGAAGTGGCCCGCCGGCGCGAAGATTTCGGCCCGCAGGCCGTGAACTGCCTTTTATTTTTCTGTAAAAATATTCGACAAATGAGGTTTTCAAACTGGTCACCGGAGTGTTTTCATGTCGGATATTTTAACAGAAAAAAAGAGTTTTTTTGTTGTATATCAACAAGTTGTCAATAATACACCGATAATTTGCAGGGCATTTTTCTTGCATTAATCAAGTAACATTCAATTCAATAAATCTGCTTACCTCCGATTGTTTTCTGCCACATGCATTGAGACGTTTTTTGCCGGTTGTTGTCTAGAGGGCATCAACCACTGTCGCAATTTTATTTGATAATCAATATCTGTGCGGCGCTCAGCATTGCATCTTAAGGAGGTTGACTATGTCAGGTTTTTCTGCCGGCAAGTATGTCCGTGTCTTTCTCAGGTCAATTTCAAACCTTTCTTTGATGTTGTTTTTTCTGGCTTTTGTTTGGGGCTGCGGCGGCGGTGGAGGCGGTGGCGGTGACGACGGCGGCGCGGATGAACCGGCACCGGCGTTTCCCTCGATCGTACAATACTCTGCCGGCAGTCCGGCGGATTTTGGCGGCAGCGGCGTTACCCTTGCCCTTGAAGGAGGAGGTTCCGTCACTGCCGGTTTCTATCTTGAAGGTCTTTACGCCGGAGCTACCAGAACCTATACCCTGACACCGCACAGCGTTCCCCGTATGACCGTGACCACCAGCGGGCTGCCTTATTCGCTTTTATATCCCGACTTCGGGATCCTAGTCGAACAGCCTTTGCAATGGCAGCGCGGCATGCACCCGACCGCCGGTCAGTTCAGGACTGTTCCCGGCGATACCGTACGGGTCACGGTCACGGCCGATGCCGGCGGCAGTGGTCAACCGGGTGTGGACATAGAGTGGATTGTCGCGGAAGAAATCATCGCCTCCGACAGTCTTGTCTGGGGGGAGTTTGACGGGGTTCTGGGGAATCAGGCGGCCTGGGACGATCATATTGTCATGGCGGCTTTCGAGTTCCGGGTTCTCCAGTGGCTTTACGACCAGATTCAACTGGGAATGGACGGGATCGAGTTTGTGACAACGAACGATGCTGCGCTGAGCTCGGCGGGCAGCGGTGTGGGCATTGATCGCAGTTGCGACCTGTTGCCCTATGCCGGCCAGGCCGGAAGTTTGTCTTTCACTTGGAATGACGGTCCCGGGGAGTTTGCCGATGCCCTTGGCGCAGGTGATTCTTTTGAGGCCGTGTTTAGCGATTGCTGGAAGGAGGAAGCAGGTGATTCCAGCATCTGGGTACGTTCCGGAACTGCCGGATTCCTCGCTTACTGGGAGGATCCCGCAACCATCACCCTGGGCTTCGTTCCCGTGGTTTTAAATGATGTTGTCGAAACCGCTGTCATGGAGCAGGGGGCAAGTTACACTCTGGGCGAAACGATCACCGTCAACAGTTTCGGCAGCGGTGACGATCAAGGCTTCCGCCTGATAATCGAGCCCGATGCCTCATCCGGCATTAATCTGACCAATGCCGTCGATTTGGCTTCCATGGGGATTGAGGCGCTTTTCCTGCCGCCTGAAGTGGGAGATGTGGCATTAGGGCTGTTGACCGGTTTCGTCTCCGATCCGTCCTTTAATTTGTGCGATATCAGCGGTTCGGTGAGCATATCGCCCATGCCGACCCCGGCGACTGCAGTGCCGGCAAGTTTCGATGTGGGTTTTTCATCCTGCCGGATGGACCCCACTGACCCGGTGACGATCAACGGCAGTATCAGTCTGGTTGTCGAAGATGCCGGTGGTGGTACTTTGGCCGCCCTGACCGGCGATGATTTCAATGCTTCACTGACGATTGCGCCTATTGCCGTCGATTCCACCGACGATGTGGGCACCGGCACTCTGACCGGCGGCACCCGGTTCAGCCGTACCGCGGTGGCCGGCAACTATACGGAAACCAGTGAAGCGGTTGCCGGCGGTCTTTCCGTCGCCGAGGATGGTTTCACCCAGACTCTCCAGGCGTACCGGGTGATGAGCGCTATGGACACCGGGGGACAATACAGCTATGGCGCCGCCGGTGATTTGATGACCCTGAATTTGAATGATCCGTCCGGGACCTTCACGCTTGCCGTGATCCAAGCCCTTCAGGGTTCTGATTCTTCCGCACCGCTTTCAGGGGAAATTCGTATTGGGGCTCTGGACGGCAGCACGCTGACCATGACGGTGAACAATGGGCTTGTTACGCTGGGCCTGGATACGGATGGAGATGGTGCCGTGGACGATACCCTGGTCAGAGATTGGGACGATATTTACTGACCGCTGTCCGGTCAAAATCATCGTGTCCCATAATGCCGGGAGAGTGCCCGGTCAAAGCGGGATCTCCCGGTTTCTTTCCGCCTTCGCAACGAATGAATCACCCGGAAACCGGTGGGGCAATTGAAGGTTAAGTCTCTTTCAGCCATGCGGCGATCTTCATGCCGGGAAGCTCGGTATGGGACGTTCTGAAGAGATCGAATTTACGCTTTTGAAAAAGAGGGAGAGCCGCCGGTGTTCAGCCTTTTGCAAAACCGGGCAAAGCCTCGTTTTCGCCGCAGCTCAAAGCCGTAGGCGCACCGCCACCCGCAATAGCTCCGTTCGCGTTACAGCGCCCAGCCGCAGAGTCCCTCCTGTTGGGGAATCCGGCGCTGTCTGTTTATCCCCCTCGCCTTTTCCGGAATACGTGAATGCTGGGAAGTCCAGGTTTTTTTTGGTAAACTTCCGCATTGTCGGCCATTATGCACGTCGGGGGCTACGACCGGCGCTTCATCGGTTAACATAGCCATGGATTGGAAACCACGATTTTCCTCACGTCCCATCCGGGTTTCAGGCGATTTGAAAATTTTGTCAGGCAGTGAATGTATGTTTGTCGGCGGCGATGAATTATTGTGGATGTTAAGGCGCATTTACGGCCAGCGAATCAAGCAGGAAAAATTGATTCGTAACTTCAAGAGTCACGGCATTTACAGCCTGCTGCCTTACTTTGATGGAATCGAAGCGCTGTTTAACGGTCTCGATGACAAAATCGGAGTCGTACAGAAGGTTTTTCGCGCCCTGGAAGCCAGGATCAATTGCGAAATAGATGGTCTCGGCGCTGTTTCGAACGACATCTCTTATCCTGAGTTGGACAATCATCTGCTCCCGCTCCTGATGCGAGCCATTAAGCTGGAAAATTCCTCTGCTTTAGAAACAGGCGCCAGGGTCAGGGTCAGGCCGGACAGCGCCGGCAGCCAGGTCAAACCCGGAAGCGAAGGGTTTATTACGGAACAAGCGGATGGCGTCTCCAGGGTCAGGTTTTACTTCACGGCCGGGCGTTACGGCGTGGATCTGTTGTCAGCGGAACTGGCCGATGAAGAACTTCAGGTACTAACCGCGGATGATCTTCTCGACCGGCATGGGGATGTCCGTGGTGTGGCCCGATACTTTTTCAACGATTCCATGCTGCGGGCTATGAAGGCGCATTTTGATTCGTCCGTCTATGCTTTTGCCGCTGATCGCGCTGTTCAATTTCTGGTCGATCAGGGTTTCCTGCGGATTGACGGCGACGAATGCGCCGGTGTTCTTGACCGGATTTTCCCCGTTCTTGCCCCCGAACTGGATAAAACCTACAGAAACCCGAGCCTGTACAGTTCTCCGACCCTGTCCTCCCCGCCGTCGGAGCGGAAAGCCCATGTTCTGCATTTGGAACTGACCACCGGGTGTGATTACAACAGATGTACCTTCTGCACCGAGTACTCCGGCATGACGGCGGTGACGAAATCTTTTGCCGAGTTCAAGCAGCATGTCGATCGGGTTGCCGATTCCATCGGGTCTGAAAAAGAACGCATCCGGAGATTGTTCATCGGGAGCGGAAACTCGCTGGGGGCGGATACCGAATTGCTGGTGAAATCGTTAAGTTATGCGGGCCGGATCTTCAAACCGCAGAAGATGACCCTTTACGGCAGGACCGCCGCAATATTGGGAAAGTCCGTTGAAGAGTTGAAAAGGCTGAAAGCCGCGGGGCTGACCCTGATTTACTGGGGGCTGGAGAGCGGGTCCGATGAAGTCCTGAATTATATCCGCAAGGATTGTACTCGCGATGACATGATGGCTGCGTCGAAGAAGCTGGTTGCTGCGCAAATCGAAGTGTCCGCCATGTTGATGCCCGGGGTCGGCGGCCTGAAATTCTCTCAACGGCACGTCGCCGGTACTCTGGAACTGTTGCACGGCATCGACATCAAATACCTGACCCTGCTTTCCATCAACCCTTCCGAGTCTTCATTGTACGCCAGAAAGATGCTGGCTGAAGTCGACAATCGCCACTTGACGCCCGACGAGGTCAATGCCCAGGTCTGCAAGCTGTTGGCAGGACTCAAACCCGGCGGTGTGCGGATCGGCATGTTCACCGAAGAAATTGATCAGGTCGGCAGCAACACCAGGCGCTTCAATTGTCAATTTACCGCTGCCGACAAGGAATTTCTGCTGCGGGAATTCGGGTGTGCGTCGGCGGGTCTTTGAGTGTCGGGATTCCGCCTGCGTGGTTGCGGGCACTCACCCCGGACGACCCGGGTTTTTACGTAACCGGAAGCCCCGCGATGGCCGCAACCTCCGTTGTTGAGCCGTGGCAGACGACGAACGCTCATGAATAAAGCGGGCGGTATCGGTCCCGGATGCCGCGATCGATCGTTTCCGGCCATTAAGCGGTTTTGGCTCCGCACGATTGCCGGACGATGAGTTTGGTCGTGAGCACCACCTCGCGGGTCGAGCGCGAGGGATCCTGGATTCGTTTCACCAGTAATTCGGCCGCGGTCGTGCCGATTTCATAGGTCGGTTGGGCGATGACGGTGACGGGCGGGTCAACCAGCGGCGCCCAGCGGGTCTCGTCAAAACTGGCAAAGGCGATTGCGGCGGGGATCGGGATCCGATTCGCTTTCAGCGCCTGCAAAACCCCGGCGGCAAGCAGGCTGTTGCTGGTGAAGATCGCATCCGGTCGTTCCTCAAGCCGTAACAGCTTCAAGGTTGCGGCAAATCCGTCTTCCTCTTTGGGATTGGCGAATTTGATCAGTTCGGGTGAAGGCTGAAGGCCGTGGTCGTTCAGGGCCTTGATATAGCCTTCCTGCCGCTCGCGTCCGGTGGTGCTGCCGATTCCCAGCACCGCGGCAATTCTACGCCGTCCCCGGGCGATCAGATGGCTGATGACCAGGTGGGCGGACTGGACATTGTCGGTCAAAACGCAGTCAAACTCCCCCCCCCTGATGTGCCGGTCAATGATGACCATGGGCAGGTTCAACCCTGAAATCGCTGAAGAATCTTCCGTCGCTTTACGGGTCGGCGAAAGAATTACCCCGGCCGCGTTTTCATCGCAAAGCAGTTGCAGGTACCTCATCTCTTTTTCCGGATTTTCATCAGCGTTGCACAGAACGACGCTATAGCCGTGAATAAGCGCGGCATCCTCAACGGCGCGGCTGACTTGTTGGAAAAAAGGATTCTCGATGTCTGAAACAATGAGGCCGATGAGGTTGGATCTGCTGGAGCGCAGACTTCTGGCAACACGGTTCGGGCGGTATCCCAGTTCGCGAACCGCCTCCATGACCCGTTGCTTGGCCTCGGGGCGGACATTCGGTTTGTCCGCCAATGCGCGTGACACCGTAGCGGTAGATACCCCGGCGAATTCAGCCACATCCTTTATTTTGACCATAACACTTCCAGCTGCTGAAGATTTTTCATGCGCCAACGGCCGCCGGCGATGTTTGCGCTGCAGCGCCTTTCGTCTCTCGCGGTGGGAAAGGCCTGCCCGCGTCCTGCCGCCGCAAAACGGCTTTGTTTGTCGAGGCTCACTGTAAACGATTTCAAAAATTCGGTCAAATTTATTTTCAGTGCAGACGGGAAGATCTTTACAGCGCCGACAGTCGCCCGGCCGGGCGCGGTCAAAACCGGCCTTCTCGGTGATTGAAAAACTTTATCTTGTTGATTTCAATGATTAAATTTCTTTATTCGCAGAGTGGAAAAAGGTGGGGTTGAGAACTTTTTTGCGTGATGACTTCACGCCGATCAGTCTTTCTTTCACGCTTTCAGGGGCGATGGAATTCAAAAAAAAACGCAGCTATGAAAATCATGTGTCGGCGAAAAGAGGATATTTTTTTAGAGTGGATAAATTGTAAAAACAAATAGTTAACAGGTTTTTCAGAAGCTTTTCAAAGTGAGTCGGGATGAATTTTCAAAAGTTCCGTTGACATTTGAATGTAATCGATTACAATTAGGCTGTCTCATCATTTTTTCACGGAACGGCTCAGCCGGGGCGCCATACAAGATCAAGGCTGTCGGGCCGGGTGCGCAAGCCTGTGGGGAGAGCGCTCAAAAATTCGAAAAATGTACAGGACCAGGGTCCCGTTTGGTGAGTTGTTTGAATGAATTCCGAGTCATTTTTATTGCTGTCAAGGCGCGCCGCCGCAGGCCCGGCCTTAAGCCAGGCCGAGAAGGCACAACGTAGACGGCGACAAAAAGGGCCGGAATTGGGCGATAGAACTAACCGCACGGGGCACTGGAGGTGTTGCGGGGGAATGCTTGCTCTTCTTCCGGGCTTGGGTGGCAAGAGGAATTCAAAACACGTAGCGAGGAGGTCTGTTCATGTCGGCGAACACACTTAAGGTGGGCGTACAATCGTTTGGGCGGTTTTTAAGCGGCATGGTGATGCCCAATATCGGCGCATTCATCGCCTGGGGCCTGATTACGGCTTTGTTCATTCCGACCGGCTGGTTGCCGAATGAAAGTATGGCGTCACTGGTCGGACCTATGATCACTTATCTGCTGCCGTTACTGATCGGATACACCGGCGGTAAGATCGTCGGCGGCGAGCGGGGAGCGGTCGCCGGTGCCGTGACGACCATGGGCGTCATCGTCGGGAGCGATATTCCGATGTTCATGGGCGCCATGATCGCCGGTCCGCTGGGTGGTCTGGCAATAACGAAATTCGATCAGCGGGTGCATGGGAAGATCAAACCCGGCTTTGAGATGCTGGTCAACAATTTCTCCATCGGGATTATCGGCATGCTCGTGGCGCTGATCGCCTACGTTGTGATCGGCCCTCTGGTGGCTTCATTGACCAAGACTCTGGCCGCGGGAGTCGGTTGGATCGTCGAGATGTCGCTGTTGCCGCTGGTGTCGATTATCGTCGAGCCGGCCAAGATCCTGTTTCTCAACAATGCCATAAACCATGGGGTTTTCACCCCTCTCGGTGCGGAGCAGGCCGCCAAGGTCGGATCTTCCATCTACTACCTGATCGAAACCAATCCCGGCCCCGGGCTGGGGATCCTGCTGGCTTATATGTTCGTTGGGAAAGGAACCGCGCAGAAGTCTTCCTACGGCGCGGCCATCATCCATTTTCTCGGCGGTATCCATGAAATCTATTTCCCCTACGTTCTGATGAAGCCGCGTTTGATTTTTGCCGTCATCGTCGGCGGCATGACGGGTGTCGGTTTCAACATGGTGACCGGGAATGCCCTGGTCGGACCGCCTTCTCCGGGGTCCGTGTTCGCGTTGACCCTGATGTCGACCAAAGGGACGGGGATTTTCCTGACCTTATGTTCGATTGCGGTCTCCGCGGCCGTATCGTTTGCCGTCGGCGCGATCATCGTGCGCCGGGACGCATCTGAAAACGAAGATCTGGAAGCCGCCCAGGCCGCCGTTGCCGCCAGTAAGGCTCAAGCCAAAGGTCAGGTCATGCCGGCGGCGCCGCTTGCGGCCGAGAATGTCCGTTTGATTGTCGTCGCTTGCGACGCGGGAATGGGGTCTTCAGCCATGGGCGCCTCGGTGCTGCGGGCCAAGATCAAAGAAGCCGGCCTGAATATCGAAGTGGCCAACCAGGCGATTAACGATCTGAAGGACGCGAATATCGTCATCACCCAGAACGAATTGACGGCCCGTGCCAGGGCAAAGCTGCCCGGCGCCCGGCACCTGAGCATCGATAACTTCATGGATGCCGCGTTTTACGACGACCTGGTGGGCAAACTGAAATAACCGGCGGCCGGTGCGGTTGCCGCCGCGCCGGATGAAACGCTGCGAGCGAAGACGTTGCTTGCGGATCGATACGGATTTTAAGGGAGATCATCATGTCTTTTTTAAAAAAAATGCTCGGCGGTCAGAAAAAATCGGCGGACAGCGGAGAACCTGAGGCCGCAACGGGGAATGATCCGGGCGCTGCGGCGCAGGAAACCTCCGCGACCGGGTCCGATCCGCTGACGATCAGTCCGCAGCAGATTGTCCTGCAGGCCCAAATCGAGGCGAAAGCGGAAGCCCTGACCCTGATTGCCCGGAATCTGTCCGCCCTCGGTTTCGTCAGCGGTGAGTACCTGGCGCCCCTGATGGCCCGCGAAGAAACCGTCAGCACTTATCTCATCAACGGGGTCGCGATCCCCCACGGCGTCAACGAAGCCAAGGACCAGGTGCTCAAGACCGGTGTGTTTATCGTCCAGGTCCCGCAGGGGATCGTCTGGAATGATAAAGGGGAGATCGCCCGCCTGATCGTCGGCATTGCCGCCAGGGGCAAGGATCACCTTGGCCTGTTGCAGCGTCTGACCGAAGTTGTCATGGATAAGGATCTGGCCGACCGGTTGGCGACGACGACTGATAAAGCCGACATCCTGCGGGCGTTGAATGAGTCGGAAGCGGCCGGGTCCGAGCCGGTGGATGATTATGCGGTGGCGGCGGAAGCGAAGGTCGTCGATACCCAGGGGATGCATGCCCGGCCCGCCGGTTTGCTGGCGGAGCGGGCGGCAACCTTTGTCGGAACGAACATCCGCATCCGCAACGATCGGAAGAGCGCGAATGCCAAGTCCATGGCCGCACTGCTGACGATGGGCGCCGATCAAGGCGATATCCTGATCATTTCCGCGGAAGGGTCCGCAGCGGAACCGGCGGTTCAGGCGCTGGCCGAGATGATCAATCAGGGGCTGGATAATGAAGCGGAGCAGGGCCATGCGTCTTACCGGCCGCTGACCGTTTTATCGGCGCTGCCGGATGTCCGGTGCCGGGAAACGCTAAGCGGGTCCGCGGCCTCGCCCGGCATCACAATGGCGCCCGCATTCCGGCTGCAGGCGGGAAAAATGAAATTCGAGGAAAATGCCCGGGACCCCGGCGAGGAAAGCGAGCTGTTCAGTACGGCTCTGGCCGAAGCGGACAGGCAACTGGACGAGCTGGAAGCCGACCTGCAAAGCAGGGCGCCGAATGAAGCCGCCATCCTGCATGCCCAAAAGCAGTTACTGCAGGATGAACTGGTCTTAACCGCCGGTAAAAAGCTGATTGCCGCCGGCAAAACCGCGGCCTGGGCGTTTCATCAGGCGATCGAAACGCAGATCGAGTCTCTAAGGGCCGTGGAAAACGAGCGGTTGAAAGCAAGGGTCGCAGATCTGATCGATGTCCGCGACCGGGTCCTGGCGCTGATGGTGCCGGCGGCCTCGGCCGTCGCATATCCGCAAACGGATTTCATCCTGGCGGCTAAAGATCTGACCCCCTCCCAAACCGCCGGGCTTCAGGGCTTGAAGGTGCGCGGCATCTGCACCGAGCTCGGCGGCCCCAACAGCCATATGGCGATTCTGGCCCGGGCGCTCGGCATCCCGGCGGTGGTCGGTCTCGGCGACGGGGCGCTGGATTCCATCGACGATGGCGGCTTGATCATTGTCGATCCGCAGGCCTCGTCTGTTTATATCGATCCCGACGCGGCGACGCAGGACACCGCGCAGCGCTGGATTGAGCAGTGGGAGCAGATCTGCCGGGCGGAGGATGCGCAGAAACACAAGCCTGCCGAGACCCTGGACGGCCACCGGGTTGAGGTGGTCTGCAATATCGCCAAACCGGAAGACGCGAAGCTTGTTCTGGAACACGGCGGTGAAGGCGTCGGCCTGCTGCGGACGGAGTTCTTGTTCGAGTCTTCTTCCGCCGAACCGACGGTTGCCGAGCAAGGCGCAAGTCTGAGGGCCATCATCGAGGTGCTGGGCAGCCGTCGGCTGATCGTGCGCACGGCCGATATCGGCGGCGACAAGCCCGTTTCATGGATGCATATTCCCCATGAAGACAACCCCTTCCTGGGGATGCGGGGAATCCGTTTATCCTTCAAATATGAAGAGATGTTCAGGCGTCAGCTTGAAGCGATTTATCAAACCGCCAAGTGGCAGACCGAGTCCACCGGCGCAACCGGAATTCACATCATGTTCCCCATGATCGGCAGATTGCGGGAATGGCAAAAAGCGCGGGATATCGCCGCACAGGTCCGGGCGCAACTGGACGCGCCGCGGTTGCCGCTCGGCATCATGATCGAGGTGCCTTCTGCGGTGATGGTTGCCGGGCATCTGGCCCGGGAGGTGGATTTCTTTTCCATCGGCTCGAACGACCTGACCCAGTACACCCTGGCCATTGATCGCCTGCATCCCGAGCTGTGCTGTGAAGACGACAGCTATCATCCCGCCCTGCTGAAAATGATCGAGATGACGGTTCAGGCTGCGCGGGCCCACGGCAAATGGGTCGGCGTGTGCGGCAATGCCGCCGCAAACCCCAATATCGCCACCTTGCTGGTCGGACTCGGAGTTACGGAACTGTCGGTCAGCCCCGCCAATGTGGCCGCGGCGAAAAACATCATCCGTGCGGTCAAGTACGGAAAATTGCAGGAAAAAGCAAAAAAAGCATTAGAGCTTGGAAAATCGGGCGAGATCATGGATCTGTACCAAAGAACCGACGATCTGGTGTAGGAACTCGCAACTTTTTAGGAGATGAAAATGACATCGAAATACCGTCGCTATCACGAACCCGGCCTCGACCTGCCGGAAAAAAACTGGGCCTGGAACATGTACGGCGCCGGTGAAGAAAATATCGGCCGCAACAATCAGCCTGAACAATTTCCCGTTCCCAGACCGGCCGCCGATCAGATGCTGGCTCGGATTGACAGTGTCGGGCTCTGCTTTTCCGATACCAAGCTGATCCGTATGGGCGGCAGCCATCCGAAGCTGTACAATCGCGACCTGAGCCGGGAACCGACCCGCCTCGGCCACGAAGCCTGCCTGACGATCATCGAGGTCGGCGCGGAACTGCAAGGGCGCTATGCTCCGGGGCAACGCCTGGCGGTTCAGCCCGATATCTACCAGGATGGTAAAAGCACCGCATACGGCTACACCATTCCGGGCGCCCTGATTCAATACCACCTGATCGGCCCGGAAATCCTGGATACCGACGAGGGCGCCTGCCTGTTGCCGGTTGGTGACGATATGGGCTATGCGGAATCGTCTCTGCTGGAACCCTGGGGCTGCGTCCTCGCCGCTTATACCCAGCGTCGCCGCCTGACGCCGAAGGCCGGCGGGATCATGTGGATTCTGGGGCGGCCGGGAAACGAGGCAAAGTACGATTTTTCAGCCGGTCTGGATCTGCCGGCCACCATCGTGCTGACCGATGTACCGCCGTCCGTCGCGAAACTGGCCGAACAGACAGCGGCCGAAATCATTGTCCGCGATGGTCTCTCACCTGCCGACTTTGCGGCTTTTGCGGCGGAACGGACGGCCGGAATGGGCTTTGACGACATCGTCATGCTCGATCCGCGCGTGGCGGAAACAGTCGGCATCGCGGCCCGGCAAATCGCCCGACGCGGAACCCTGAACCTGGTCGGGAAAACGCCTCTCAATGGCCTGGTCGATGCGGATGTCGGCCGCCTGCACTATGACTATATCGCCTTCCTCGGCTGTGCGGGTCCCGATATCGCCGCGGCCTACGGGGAAGAACGCAACCGCTGCGAACTTGTTCCGGGCGGCAGCGCCGTTTTTGTCGGCGCCGGCGGCCCGATGGGGCAGATGCATGTGCAACGGGCCATCGAGCTGCCTAACGGGCCGCGTAAAATCATCGCCACGGAAGTCAGCGATCAGCGCCTTCAGGCGCTGCACGACCGGTTTGCGCCCCTGGCGGCCGACAATAACTGCGAACTCTTCATTTTCAACCCGCAGACCAATGAACAGTCCCTTTACGATTTCGTTATGGACATCACTGACCGGCGGGGTGCCGATGATGTGGTCGTCAGTGTTCCGATCGCCGCTGTTATGGCCGAGGCCAATACCCTGATGAATGCCGACGGCATGCTGGTCTTTTTCGCCGGGGTTCCCAACGGCACCCTGGCGCCGCTGAACTTGAGCAGCGTATATACCCACAATGCCCAGTTTACCGGGACTTCGGGCCTGACTCTCGACGATCAGACCCTGGTGCTCGATCAGACCGCCCGGGGAACGCTGTCGCCGGGGCGCAGCGTGGGGGCCGTGGGCGGCATGAAGGCGGCTAAAAAAGGGATCCGGGCCGTTATCGAGGGAACCTATGCCGGGAAAATCATCATTTTTCCGCAACTCCATGACCTGCCGCTGTTGGGACTCGATGAATTGCGCGAGAAGCTGCCCGCGGTCGGCAGCAAGCTCGATTCGAACAACATGTGGACGCGCGCAGCGGAAGCCGCCCTTTTTGAACTGTACTGGAAAGGACAGGCATGATTTTCACCGTCACTCTCAATCCGGCTGTTGACCGCGAACTGACGGTTGACGAAATCGTCTTCGATAGCGTGCTGCGCGCCACTCACTGGCAGGTCGACTGCGGCGGCAAGGGATTTAACGTCGCCAGAATGCTTAAATCCCTGGGCATCCGGAGCGTCGCTCTCGGCTTTGCCGCGGGGAAAGCGGGCGAGTTGCTTGATGAAAAACTGAAGGCGCTGGGAATCGCTACGGATTTTATTTGGATCGAAGGGGAGACCCGCACCAATGTGAGTGTCGTCAGCCCCAACAGCGATCATTATCTCAAGGTCAATGAGCCGGGCCCGAGCATTGGCAAAGCGGAGCTTGAACAACTGGTCGACCAAGTCCGTGACCTGGCCCGAAGCGGCGATTGGTGGGTGCTGGCCGGCAGTCTGCCCCCGGGAGTTCCCGCGACCATCTATGCTGAATTGACGGAGATCATTCAGTCCTCCGGCGGCAATGTTTTTCTGGATACCAGTGACGCCGCCTTGCGGCAGAGCTGCCCGGCCCGACCCGTGCTGGTCAAACCGAACGCGGAAGAGGCTCACGAGCTGACCGGGTTGCCGGTCGGTCGGCGGGACGAGATTGCGCTTGCCGCCGCAGCCATACAACAGCAGGGCCCGGTCAATGTCATCATCTCTTTGGGCAAGGAAGGCGCGTTGCTGGTTGAGGACAATCGCGTGTGGCAGGCGACCAGCCCGAAAATTGTCGAACGCAACCCGATCGGTGCGGGCGATTCGATGGTGGCCGGGGTTGTCTGGGGCCTGAATGAAGGCAAGAGCCTGTCCGAGGCGTTGTGTCGGGGCGTCGCCTGCGGCGCGGCGACCGCCGGCCGGAGTGGAACCTCGGTCGGTTCACGGGAGCAGGTCGAGGCGTTGTTGGCACAGGTGAAACTGACCCGCGTTTAAAGCGCTTGCACCGCCTGGGATTGCCGGCTGCGAGGCGGATCCATCAACCCGGCCGGGAACAACCTTTGAGCTCCCGACCTGCGGGACTCCTCCCCGATGTCCTGAATGTCGACCCGATATCATATCTTCAGCCCGGCCGGAAGAGTCGGAGGCCGCCGGCCTTATCCTTCCTCCGCACGGCAGCGGTTCAACCCGGTCAACAGAAATGCAAACGGTATGGTGCCGACGGCGAACAGCACGCAGATCTGGTAGGTCCGCGCCAGGCCAAGCCAGTCGCCGAGCAGCCCCAGCGCGAAAACCACCGCCGAACTGACGCCGAAATTGATAAACATGTACATGCTGTTCATAAAGGTGGGCATGTTCGATTCGGTGTCCTGAAAGGTCGCCATGAGCACCGGACCCGAGGCGAACAGGAACAGGCCGAGAATACTCAGCACGACGATATTGTGGGTGAGGATGAAGAGCGCCATGGCCAGTACCGAGCCGATGCTGGAGACCACCAGGGTGGTTCTGCGGCCGATGCGGTCGGAAATGTTTCCCGCGCAGAAGGTCCCGATAACGCCGAAAAACTGCAGCACCGAAAGGGAAATCCCGGCGATCCACAGGGACGCGCCCTGATCGGTCAGATAAACCGGCAGATACAGGGTCAGGGCGCTTTTCATGGCGGCCTGGAAACAGAGGAAACCGGCCACGGCAATGAAAAACAGCCGGTAGCGGGTCAGGATTTTGCGCGTATCCCCGCTTTCCTTCGGCCGCCGCAACTGCCGGCGCTTGCCGTCCAGATCCTTGAGCTTGATGAACAGGACCAGGGAGGCGGCGAGCCCCAGCGGGATGAGGCGGTAAATCTCCTCCAGGCTCCAGAGCGAAACCGCGGTAATCGCCAGCAGCGGGCCGACGGTGCGGGCCAGTTCGCCGCCGACCATGAAGAAACTCATTCCGGTTCCCACCTTGTTCCCGGCGGCCTCCTTGACCACGACCGGAGTGGGAACGTGAAACAGCGCCGCCGATATTCCGGCGACGAATAACAGAATAAACAGCACGACAACCGAGTTGGCCAGGCCCACCAGGCCCATGCTGACGGTCGTTACCGCCGGGGTCAGGATCACGAAGTATTTGATTCCGGTTTTTTCGGCCAGCAGCCCGAGCAGCGGATTGAACAGCGCGGGGATCCGCCGGACGATGTCGAGAAAGGCGCTCATCGACAGGGACATGCCCAGCTTTTCGATCAGCAGCGGCAGTAATGGAGCCAGAAAGGCGGAAAATGTGTCGTGGGCGAGGTGAGCGAAGGAAAAAATAAGCACATCCGGGGTGTTGAATTTTTTTGCCTGCTTCATGAGTCGTCCGATTCCTGGAAGTGGTTGCAGAGTTGTCGGTTTCTTACACCCGGAGGATGGTATAAATCAAGAGCGGCGGCGAGTTTTTCAACCGGTTGCGGTTGCCCTGTCGATAAGCCCCGGAAAATTTTCTTGCGGATCCTGCCGCGAAGTACGGAATCATGTATGATTGGAAATTGAAGATTATTTTCCGAGTACCGACTGCGTTTATGCAGATAGAGGAGCTGAACATCATGTCCAGGCAGGAAAAACAACAGGTTGAAAACATACAGATACAAGAGATAGAAAATCGGGAGTGGCGCGAATCGCTGGATTACGTACTCCGGGAACAGGGTCCCGACCGCGTCAAACAGCTTCTGCGCCAACTCCAGGTGCGCGCCCAGCAGCAGGGCGTGAGCATTCCCTTTACCGCGAATACGCCCTATATCAATACCATTCCGACCACCCAGCAACCGGTGTATCCGGGCAACCGCGAAATCGAACGGCGGATCAAATCGATCATCCGCTGGAATGCCATGGCCATGGTCGTGCGCGCCAATCGCGAATCGTCGGGGATCGGCGGGCACATCTCGACCTTTGCCTCGGCGGCCACCCTGTGGGAGGTCGGTTTTAATCATTTCTGGCGCGGGCGCAGCGATGACTTTCTCGGCGACATGGTCTATTTCCAGGGCCATGCCGCCCCGGGCGTTTATGCCCGGGCTTTTCTCGAAGGGCGCTTAAGCGAACGGGATCTGTTGAATTTCCGCCGCGAACTCAAGCCGGAAGGCGGCCTTTCCTCCTATCCGCACCCCTTCCTGATGCAGGAATTCTGGGAATTCCCGACGGTCTCGATGGGGTTGACGGCCCTGAATGCCATTTACCAGGCCCGCTTCAACCATTATCTGGTCGACCGCGGCTTGCGGGCGGCAAGCGGCCGTAAAGTCTGGGCCATGCTCGGCGACGGGGAAATGGATGAACCCGAATCCCTGGGCGCCATCACCCTGGCCGCCCGGGAGAACCTCGACAACCTGATTTTCGTGGTCAACTGCAACCTCCAGCGCCTTGACGGCCCGGTGCGCGGGAACGGCAAGATCATTCAGGAACTGGAGGCCGCTTTCCGCGGCGCGGGATGGAACGTCGTCAAGGTGATCTGGGGCAGCGACTGGGACCGGTTGCTGGCCCAGGACACCTCCGGCCGTCTGGTGCAGCGGATGGACGAGGTCCTGGACGGGGAAATGCAGAAGTACACCGCGTCCAGCGGCGCTTTCGTGCGCCGGGATTTCTTCGGTAAATATCCCGAACTGCTGGAACTGGTCGAAAGTTACAGCGACGAACAGCTGGGGGCCCTGACCCGCGGCGGTCACGACCCGGTCAAGGTGTATGCCGCTTACAAACACGCCGTCGAACACCGGGGCTCGCCCACGGTGATCCTGGCGCAGACGATCAAAGGCTATGGCCTGGGCGAGGCCGGCGAGGGCAAAAACATCACCCACTCGCAGAAGAAGCTGAACGAGGACGAACTCAAGGAATTCCGCACCCGCTTCAATATTCCGGTGAGCGACGACCGGATCGCGGACACGCCCTGCTATCGCCCGGCCGAGGACAGCCCGGAGCTCGGTTATCTGAAAGAACGGCGCGCGGCCTTGGGGGGCTCCCTGCCGCGGCGTTTCGACGGCAGCAAACCCATGGCCTGTCATACGGACTGGTTGATCAGGGAATATCTGGAAGGTTCGGGAGAACGCGAACTGGCCACCACCATGGCTTATGTCCATCTGCTGGCCAAACTGTTGCGCGACCCGGAGTTCGGCAGTCTGATCGTGCCGATCGTGCCGGACGAAGCGCGGACCTTCGGCATGGAGGCGCTGTTCCGCCAGGCCGGTATTTACAGCCATTCCGGCCAGCTCTACGAACCGGTCGACAAAGGCAATCTGCTCTATTACAACGAGAAGAAAACCGGCGCCATTCTGGAAGAAGGCTTGAGCGAGGCCGGCTCCATGGCCAGCTTCATCGCCGCCGGCACGGCCTATTCCAACAACCAGGTGCAGACCATCCCGTTTTATACGTTCTATTCCATGTTCGGCTTTCAGCGCGTCGGCGATCTGATCTGGCAGGCCTGCGACAGCCGGGCCCGGGGCTTTCTGATCGGCGCCACGGCCGGGCGCACGACCCTGGCCGGCGAAGGTCTGCAGCATCAGGACGGCCACAGTCACGTGCTGGCGCTGGCGCCGACCAAAGTCAAAGCCTACGATCCGGCTTTCGCCTATGAACTGGCGGTCATCGTCCACGACGGCCTGACCCGCATGTACTGCCGTCAGGAGGACCTGATCTACTATCTGACGGTGATGAACGAACCCTATAAAATGCCGCCGATGCCCACAGGCAAAGCCGTGCGCGAAGGGATCGTCAAGGGCATGTACCGTTACCGGAAAAGCACTCTCAAACGGCGCAAAACCAGGGTTCACCTGTTGGGAAGCGGGGCTTTGCTCAACGAGGCGATCAAGGCGCAGGAACTGCTGCAGGAAAACTTCGGCCTGGCGGCGGATGTCTGGAGCGTCACCAGCTATAAAGAGTTGTATAATGACGCGGCCGAGACCGAGCGCTGGAATTTGCTCCACCCGGAAGAGGAACCGCGTATCCCGTACCTGCAGCGGTTGCTGGCCGCAGAGGAAGGCGTCTTTGTCGCGGTTTCCGATTACATGAAAATTCTGCCGACGCTGGTCTCGCGCTGGTTCCCCGGCCCGGTGCACTGCCTGGGAACCGACGGCTTCGGCCGGAGCGACGGCCGCCGCGAACTGCGCGACTTCTTTGAGGTCGACGCGCGTTACGTGACCCTGGCCGCGCTCAGCCAACTGGTCCGGGCCGGCGAACTTGAACGCGATGTGCTGGTGCAGGCGTTCAAAGAGTTCGGTATCGATTCCGATAAACTGAATCCACACCAAGATTGAGGACTGTTATGGCACTGGAAATTGTTGTCCCTGAAGTGTCCGACGGGGTGACCGCGGGAACGGTGATTGCGCTGGCGGTCAAGGTCGGCGACGCGGTCGCCGAGGATCAGACCCTGCTGGAACTGGAAACCGACAAGGCGGTGGTGGCGGTGCCGTCACCGGCCGCGGGGAAAATCAGCGAAATCAGGATCGGCGAAGGCGATCAGGTCGAGATCGGCGCGGTGATCATGCTGCTGGAACCGGACGTTGCCGCGGACGAACCGCCGGAAACGGAACCGGAGGCAGCGGCGCAACCCCAAACGGAAGAGCGACAACCAGTCGGCGCAGAAGCAACAGCTGAACCCGCGGCCAGTGAAGAACTCCCGGCAGCGGCAACCGCTGCCCCTGCCGTCGACCTCGAGAGCGTGCGGCGCGAGGATCGGGTCGCGCCCGCTGCCCCCGCGGTGCGACGTATGGCCCGGGAACTGGGCGTCGACATTTATCAGGTCTCGGGATCGGGGCCGGGCGGCCGGATCGGCGAGGAAGACGTCCGTGCGTTTGTCCGCGACACCCTGCGCCGGAGCGGTACGAGTGGCGGCGGAGCGGCGCCGGCAACAACGCTGCGAAAAGACCTTCCCGATTTCGAAAAATGGGGTCCGACGACCCGGCAGCCGCTCAGCCGGGTGCGTGAACTGACCGCCGAGGCAATGAGTTACGCCTGGGCGACCATTCCCATGGTGACCCAGTACGACAAGGTCGATGTCACTGCTGTCGAACGCTTCCGCAAGGATTACAATGCCGCTGCGGATGCCGCCGACAAGTTGACCCTGACGGCGATCCTGGTCAAGGTCTGCGGTGCCGCATTACAGGCTTTCCCGCAATTCAACAGCAGTCTCGATCCGGTTGGGCGGGAGTTGATTCTCAAGAATTATGTCCATATCGGGGTCGCCGTCGACACCGCGAACGGACTGCTGGTGCCGGTGTTGCGTGATGTGGCCGACAAGGGGATCGAACAACTGGCGCGCGAATTGAACGACCTGGCCGCCAGAACGCGCGAAAGAAAGGTCGCCCCGGACGAGCTGGAAGGGGGCACCTTTACCATCAGCAACCTCGGCGGCATCGGCGGTACCGCCTTCACGCCGATTGTCTACGCCCCGCAGGTTGCCATTCTCGGCGTATCGCGGGCCGAAATGCAGCCGGTCTGGAACGGCCGCGAGTTTACGCCGCAACTGCTGGTCAACCTGTCGCTCAGCTACGACCACCGGGTGATCGACGGGGCGGACGGCGCCCGGTTTCTGCGCTGGATCTGCGCTGCGGTTGAAAATCCGTTCAAGTTGCTCATGCATTAATCAAGCGATAGCGAGGATATTATGGTGCTGGATATTGTGGTCCCGGAAGTGTCCGACGGAGTGGCCTCGGGAACGGTGATTGCCGTTGCGGTGAAAGCCGGGGATGTGGTCGAGGCGGATCAGACTTTACTGGAACTGGAAACGGATAAAGCCGTGGTCGCGATCCCGTCCCCGAAAGCCGGGCGGATCAAGGAGTTACGGGTTGCAGAAGGCGACGAGGCCCGGGTCGGCGCGGTAATCGCCGTTCTCGAAACGGCCGCAGCAGAGCCCGCCGGGGAGCCGCGCCGCGAGCAAGCTGCCGCCGCCGTTCAACCGACCGCTGCCGACGATCGACCGGTTCCGGCCGGGGCCGCAGTCGACCTGGTGGTGATCGGTGCCGGTCCCGGCGGTTATGCGGCGGCCTTCAGAGCGGCCGAACTGGGGCTGCAGGTGACCCTGATCGATCCGGAAGCCAATCCCGGCGGGGTCTGTCTCCATCGCGGCTGCATCCCGTCGAAAGCGTTGCTGCATGTCGCCAAACTGGTGTCCGAAACGGAAGAAGCGGCCGGGATCGGCCTGTCTTTCAGTCGCCCGCAGATCGATATCGAGCGCGTGCGCGAGTGGAAAAACGCAGTGATTGGAAAGCTGACCGGCGGACTCGGCGGCAAAGTGAAGAAAATGAAGATCGCCTATGTGCGCGCCACCGCCCGCTTCAAGGACGCTCATACCCTCATCGTGACGCCGGTTGACGGAGAGGCGGCGGAACTGACGTTCCGTCAGGCGATCATCGCCACCGGTTCGCGCCCGCTGCTGCTGCCGGGGGTGGAGAAAACGAGCCGCCGGATCATCGATTCGACCGGTGCCCTGGAACTGGCCGAGGTGCCGAAATCCCTGCTGGTCGTCGGCGGCGGCTATATCGGCCTGGAACTCGGCTCCGCTTACGCGGCCCTCGGCAGCAAGGTCTCGGTGGTCGAGATGACGGACGGGCTGTTGCCCGGCTGCGACCGTGATCTGGTGTCCGTACTCAAACGCCGGCTGGACAAAAAATTCGACGACATCCGGTTGAAAACCAGGGTGGTCGAGCTCAAAGAGCAGAAGAACGGCGTGGCCGTGACCCTGGAGGACAAAAAAGGCGTCCAGAGCAAGCGGCGTTTCGACAAAGTGCTGATCGCCATCGGCAGAAAGCCCAACAATGAAAACCTGGGGCTAGAAAATACGGCGGTCGAGGTGAAGGAAAAAGGTTTCATTCGGGTCGACGGGCAACAGCGCACCGCGGAAGCGCATATCTTCGCCATCGGCGATATCGCCGGGGAGCCGATGCTGGCGCATAAGGCTTACGGCGAAGCCCATGTCGCCGCCGAGGCGGCCGCCGGGCGCAAAGCGGTTTTCGACCCGCGCGGCATCCCCGCGGTGGTCTTTACCGATCCGGAAATCGCCTGGACCGGATTGACGGAAACGGCGGCGCGGGAACGGAACATCAAGGTGCGCACGGCGAAGATGCCATGGCGCGGCAACGGCCGGACATTGACCCTGGGGCGGGAGGACGGGATGACCAAACTGCTGGTCGACGCCGAAACCGACCGGGTTCTCGGCGTTGCCGTCGCCGGTCCCGGCGCGGGCGAGTTGATCGCCGAAGGCGTGCTGGCGCTGGAAATGGCGGCCGTCGCGGAAGATTTGCGCAAAACCATCCATCCGCATCCGACCCTCTCGGAAACGATTTACGAGGCGGCGGAAATGCTGTTCAAACCCTGATGGCGTTTTTTGCGGGCTCGGCGCTTGATGCGCCGCCGGCGGGGTGTTCAACCTTCTTTTTTCGGCCGGGTTTTTCCTGATGCCGCCGCATTGTTCCCGTTTGCCGCCGGTCCGCCTGGCCTGGACGATCTGGGGTCTGGGTGCGTTGCTGTATATCATCGGGTTTTTCCAGCGTGTTGCGCCCGGGGTCATGACCGGAGAGCTGACGGACGATTTCGGCCTCAGCGCCACCGCCTTGGGCAACCTGTCGGCTTTTTATTTTTACAGCTATGTGGCCATGCAGATCCCGACCGGACTGCTGGCCGACAGCTGGGGGGCGCGCAAGCTGCTCACCGCCGGGGCTCTGATCGCGGGGCTCGGCAGCCTCGCTTTCGCCCTGGCGGACACGATGCTCTGGGCGAGTTTCGGGCGCTTGCTGATCGGCGGGGCGGTCGCGGTCGCTTTTGTCGCCATGATGAAGCTGTCCAGCCACTGGATGCCGCCGAAACACTTTGCCCTGGCGTCGGGCGTGGCTCTGCTGCTCGGAATTCTCGGCGCGGTTTTCGCCGGGGTTCCGCTGCGCTTGCTGGTTGATGCGTTCGGCTGGCGGCCGGTCATGCTGGCGGCGGCGGTGTTGCCCCTGGTCGCTGCGGCGCTGATCTGGACGATCGTCCGCGACGACCCGCGGGAACGCGGATACGACAGCTATTTCCACCCTTCCCGGGCGGATGAGAGCGGACAGATCGGGGTGTTGCGGGGTCTGCTCCAGGTCTTGCGCTACCGCAATACCTGGTTGCTGTTCATCGCTCCGGGCGCCCTGGTCGGCAGTGTTTTGACTTTTGCCGGGCTCTGGGGCGTACCTTTTTTGACCACGCACTACCGCATGAGCGGACCCGGAGCGGCCGCCGTCTGTTCGGCCATGCTGCTGACCTGGGCGGTCGGGGGACCGGTAAGCGGGGCGCTGTCCGATCGCATCGGCCGGCGCAAACCCCTTTACCTTTGCAGTTGCCTGGCGCTGGCCGGCGGCTGGCTGTTGATCGTGCTGCTGCCGGGGATGCCGCTGCCCCTGCTGGTTGCGCTTTTGCTGCTCATCGGTTTTGCGGCCGGCGGGATCATCATCGGTTTCGCTTACGTCAAGGAGTCGGTGCCGCCGGAGTTGGGGGGAACCGCCACCGGGGTCGTCAACATGGGGACCATGTTCGGACCGATGGTGCTGCAGCCGACTGTCGGCTGGGTGCTGGATCGGTACCGGCAGGGCGGGCCGGCGGAGGATGTCGGAGTCTATGCCTTTGCCGCCTATCGCACGGGTTTTCTGCTGCTGCTGATCTGGGCGGTTGTCGCGCTGGCCTGTATTCTGTTGAGTCGGGAGACCCAGTGCTGGCAACAGGTCTGACCCCGTGCCGGCAAAACAGGAGTTTCCGCTTATCCGTTTGCTTCCAGGGAATCGGAAGGTGAACCCGGATGCCTCATGGCCGGGGACGCATGACCCCATCCATGGGGCTTGACTGTCGCCGTGCGGGCGACAGTCACCCCGGCCATGGAACCTCCGGGCTCATCCGTGTGCACCTGCGGTAATCCTGGATGCCCGGACGGCTGCTTTTACATTTTTTTATTTTCCAGGGAGGATCAAGATGGAACTCAAAGGTATTTATCCGATCGTGCCGACCCCGTTTTTTGCTGGCGGCGCGGTGGATTATGACAGCATTGCGCGCCTGATCGATTGCATGGCCGGGAAAAAAGTCCACGGCCTGGCGATTATGGGGGCGCTCGGCGAAGGCCCCAAGCTGACCGCCGAGGAACGCACCCGCATCATCCGGCTTTACCGTGAGCGGATGCCGCCGGACATGCAGCTGGTGGTCGGCGTCCGCGCTCCGGCGACGGACCCGGCGAAAATTATGGCGGAACAGGCGCGCGAACTGGGGGCGGATGCGTTGTTGCTCGGGCCCCACGGCGTGCAGAAGGATAAACCCCTGCTGGAGTATTACCGCCGGGTGTCGGATGCGGCCCGGATTCCCTGCATCATCCACGACTATCCGGCGGTGACCGGCATCAGCATGTCGGTGGAGCTGGTGACCGCGATGTTCGCGACGGCCGAGTATGTCCGCTACATCAAACTCGAGGACCCGCCGACCGGAGTCAAAATGCAGGCGCTGCAGCAGTCCGTCGGCGAACCGCTGAAGGTGTTCGGGGCCCTGGGCGGGAATTACGCTCTGGAGGAGTTGCAACTCGGCGCCGTGGGGATCATGACCGGTTTCGTCTATGCCGAACTGCTGGTGCAACTCTATGACCATGCCCGGGCCGGAGACTGGGGCGCGGCCAAAGAACTGTTTTACGATTTTCTGCCGCTGACGCGGTGGGAATTCCAGCCCGGCATCGGCATTTCATTGCGGAAAAAACTGTTGCAACGGCTGGGGGTGTTCACTTCGGCCGAGGTTCGTCATCCGGGCCTGGACGCCGACGCTAAAACCATGGAACAAATGATCCAGATCATCGAGCATCTTATTCATAAAGGGTACGCTCTGGATGTATGACCGGATGGCGGCCGCGTTGTCCGGGCCGGGCGGGAACCTGCCTATGACGTCGAGCAGCATGGTTTGACCCGGCGCGATGCGGGTCAGGCTTTGACATAGCGGCGTTCCGGCCGGCCGATGGTGCCGTATTCAAGCTCGATTTTCAAAAAACCCGTGGCAATCAGGTATTCGAGATACTTTCGGGCCGTGGTTCTGCTGGAACCGATTTCCGTGCCGATTTCCGCCGCATTGAACCCGGTTTCCGGGTCGGCGTCAAAAATCGTGACGACTTTGCCCAGGGTGATGGGGTCGATGCCTTTCGGGTGCTCTTGTTCTTTTTTCGGCGGCATGGACAGCTGGTGCTGAAAAAACTGGTCGACCTCGTCCTGGTCCATCCGCTCGATCTGTTTCAGTTTTTCCCAGTGGTTGCGGTACTGCCCCAGCGCTTCCTGGAAACGTTCGAAAAAGACCGGTTTGATCATGTAGTCGAACACCCCGCCGCGCAGGGCATTATGCAGTAATCTGACATCCTTGGCGGCGGTGATCAGGATCACATCGCAGTCCAGGTGTTCGCTCCGCAGCTGGTCGAGCAGGTCCATGCCGTTGCCGTCGGGGAAATAGATGTCGAGCAGAATCAGGTCCGGTTCCAGCGCCCGGATCATGGCCGGAGCATCATCCAGGCTGTTGACGATGCCGGTGACGCTGAAACCCGGTATCTTTTCGACGTACAGCTGATGAGCCTTGGCGACTTTGAGGTTGTCCTCGATAATGACGACATCGATCGTATTCATGCTGTTTTCCTTTTCGGGATTTCAATGACGAACAGCGCTCCTCCCAGTTCGCTGTGTTGGATACTGATGCCCCCATCGATTTTCTGCAATGTTTTTTTCACCAGATGCAGGCCGTAACCGCGGTGTCCTCCCGGCTTGGTTGAAACCCCGCGGTCGAACATCTTGTGCCGGAACTGTTCCGGAATTCCGGGACCCGAATCTTCAACTTCGAAAATCAGGTCGTTGCCGTAATCGCTCATGAACAACTTGACTTTGGGCGGCGACTCGCCCCCCAGCGCGGCGTCAAAGGCGTTGTTCAGCACATTGCCGAGAATCGTGACCAGTTGGTGGCAACTCAACCATTCGGGCAGATGGACCAGATGGGTCTCGGGATCGATGACGAAGTCGATTTTCAACTCCATGGCGTGCATGTAGGAACCGATCAAAAACGACGAAAGCGTTGAATCGGGAACCGATTCGATCAACTGCCGGATCAGGTTGCGGTGGCCGGTCGTCTCCTCGGCAATGAAATCGAGGACGTCATCGTAGGCCTCCATCTGGATCATCCCGACAATGGCGTGCAGGCGATTGGAATATTCGTGGGTCTGGGCGCGCAACATCTCCGAATAGGACTGGATCTGGGACAGTTCGCGGGCCATCAGGTCGACTTCGTCCTTGGGCCGGAAGGTGGCCACCGTCCCCTTGATTTTGTTCGCATACTGGATCGGAACCAGGTTGACGATCATTTCCGTGCCCTGGATCGGGGCTTCGATGTTCTCTCCGGCGGCGCCGTTGTGGAACACCGCGGCCAGATCGAGATCCGGGAGCAGCCGTTCGATCGGCCGGCCGATGGCCGTTTCGCCGAGGGACTTGCGCGCGGTTTCATTGAGCAGGGTAATCTTTCCCTGCGCGTCGGTGGCGACGATTCCCTCGCGGATGGAGGCGATGATCGCCTCGCGCTCCTGAAACAGAGTGGCGATTTCCTGCGGCTCCAGGCCGAAGGTGGCGTGTTTGACCGCCCGGGCGATCAGAATCGCCGCAATCAGTCCCAGGGTGATGAAAATCCAGATATAGAACAGTTCTTTTTCCAGGTAGCGGTTGGTCAGTTGCAGCACATTGGCGACCCGATAGCTGACCGAAACCATGCCGATCGGATTGAGTTCCGCATCCAGAATCGGCGCATGACCGCTGATGATGGCGCCCTGCCGGCCGTGACTTTTGGAAACGTAGGAGCGTCCGTGCCGCAGGGCGCGGGAATCTTCCGGCTGCAGATAGCGCGAGCCGATTTTTTCGCTGTCGGTATTGAAAATCTGAATGCCGTGCCGGTCGGTGACGACGATCTGGGTCGCTTCGGCCTCCTGGCGGATCGATTCGGCCAGCAGGGTGAGAAACTCGCTCTGCGGGGAAGTCCGCACCCGCACTTGCAGTTCCGGAATCAGGGCGATGTGCTGTGCCGCTTCGAGAGCACGCTGCTGGGTCTGCTGTTCAACAATTTCGTAAATCATGTTGGAAAAAACCGCACCGAGCGAAATCATCTGCACGATGACCAGCACCATGATCACCAGCGTGACTTTATCGAGCAGTTTTTGCGGCTTGAACCGCTCGCTCAAAGGCGATCGCAGCAACGACATGGTTTAGCGTTCCGCTTCCGGGGGGGCCGTTGAAGTGCTGTTCCGGTTGTGCAGGCGGCCGAGAAACAGGGCCAGCACCACCACCAATACGCTGAGAATACAGAACAGCTTGCTGACCGGGCTGTCGATCAGGATCTGCAGATCCCCGCCGCTCACCGCCAGCGCCCGGCGCAGATTGTTCTCCATCAGGTCGCCGAGGACAAAGCCCAGCAGCAGCGGCACCAGGGGATAGCGCCAGCGTTCCAGGCAGTAGCCCAGCATGCCGATGATCAGCATGATCAGCAGCGACAAAGAGCTTTTGTTGACCGAAAAAACCCCGACAAACGCCAGCACGGTCATGGTCGGCGCCAGAACCCAGGCGGGAACCTGCCCCAGCGCCTGTATCCTGCGAACCAGCTGGGAGCGCCCGAGCAACAGCAGGAAGTTGGCCAGGCCCATGGCGGCCGCCAGGGACCAGACCAGATCGGTGTGCTGGGTAAAGAGGCCGGGACCCGGGGTGATATTGTGCAGCAGCAGCGCGCCCAGCATGATGGCGGCGGTGCCGCTGCCGGGAATCCCCAGGGCCAGCAGGGGGGCCATGGCGCCGCCGACGGCGGCCGTATTGGCCGTCTCCGCGGCCAGAGTTTCCTGCCGGCGGCGGTGCCGGGGACCGTGATGGGAGGAAAAAAAACGGCTTTCCAGTTGGGCGCTGGAAGCGCTGGCGATGGAGGCCCCGGCGCCGGGCAGCAACCCGATCAGGAAACCGGAAACGGCCGAACGCACCAAGGTCCACTTGTAGTTCATCAGGGGCGGTTTGCGCTCTTTGGCGGGATGTTCGGCCGGAACCGTGCGGGGCGGTTCGGCCGGAGCGAGCAACAGGGCCGGAAGCTGACTGATAACGAACAGGCCGACGACCACGGTGCTGAATTCAATGCCGTCGAACAACTGCGGTTCGTTGAAGGTAAAGCGCAGCACCCCGGTGGTGGGATCGATGCCGATGGTGGCCAGCATCAGTCCGAGCACGCCGCTGACCAGGGTGCGCAGGGGATATTGACCGACGCGCAGCGACAGGGACGCCAGGGCGAAGATGACCAGGGTGAAATATTCTTCCGGGCCGAAACGCAAGGCGACCTTTTCCATGACCGAGACCAGCAGCAGCAATCCGCACATGGCGCAGAGCCCGCCGAAAAAAGAACCGATATCAAAGAAGAATTCTTCGCTGGTGACGCGTATCCAGCGCGCGGCGGGAAGCTCGTTTTTCTGGTCCGCGCCGTTTTGACGGCCGAACGACGCGGCGTAGTAGATGGCCAACAGCAGGATCAGCGTCGATTCCACCGGCAGGTTCAGGGTGTAGGTCAGAGGCAGAAACAGAGCGACGACATGGATGGCGCGCAGTTGGGTGCCGGCGGCGATCAGAACGCCGATCAGCGTACCGACGACAACGTTCAGCAGCTGCAGGCTGTTGCCGAGCAACGACAGGGCCTGGGGGAAAGCATCGAACGGCATGTCAACCTCTTCTAGGCGTGAAAATTTCCCCGAGCGGCAACGGCGCGTCCAGCAGAAAGTTGAAGACGCCGTAGCAGACCACCGACAGGATCAGGGCGGTCATCAGCCCCTGCATCCAGGAACAACGGAACAGCCGCGAGATGAAATACAGGCACAGGGTGGTCGATAACAGAAAGCCGAGATGGGACCAGCTGAACTGATAGAAAACCAGGACTGCGGCCATCCAGCCCAGGCGGCTCAGGGTCGATGCCCGGGGCAACCTGATCCGGCGGGGATAGACCAGCAGCAGCAGGCTCAGGCTGACGAGGAGAATCGCCAACAGGATGGGGACCGGCCGGGGACCGAGAGGATCATAACTGAAAGGGGTTTCGATGGTGCAGCTCAAGATGCCGTAAAGCAGTCCGGTCAGGGCGAGAAAGAAGGAAAAAATGCGATCGCTCATCGAAGCAGCCCGATATCCTTGACCAACCGGCGTTGCCGGGTCACGCTGTTGCGGACGAAAGCGCCGAATTCCTCTCCGATCAGCGCGAAGGGGTAAAGCCCGAGACGTTTTCTCTCGCGGGCGAACTCTTCGGTCTTTATCAGTCGTCGAAAGGTGTTGACCCACCAGCGGTAGGCTTCATCGCTGACCTTCGGTCCCATGTAGAAGCCCCGCCAGACCGTCCAGACGACATCAAAGCCCTGCTCCCTGGCCGTGGGGGTCCCGGCCAGCCCGGGCAACCGTGCTTCGGAAAGGACCGCGAGCACCCGGAATCTTTTATTATCCAAGAGATATATTTCCGAGACGTCGCCGGAAAAAACGTCGATGTGGCCGGAAAAGAAACTGACCAGAGCCTCCCCGCCCCCCTCGAAGGCGACAAAGCGCAACCGGCGCGGATCGATCTCCACTTCCCTGGCCAGCAGCGCCGTCTTCATCCAGTCCTGGCTGCCGATGGAGCCGCCGCCGCCGAAAATAATGCTTTCCGGCCGTTGTTTCAGGTCGTCCAGCAATTCGCCGAGGGTGTTCCAGGGCGCATCCCGCCGTACGGCGATCACGCCGTAATCGGCTCCCAGCGCGCCCAGCCATCTGACCGCGTTGACATCGTAACTGCCGAATTTGCCGCTGGCCAGGTTGAGTGCCGAGCCGGAACTGGCCGCAACCACCAGTTTCGGGTCGGCGCTTCTGACCCCGACGACATGGTTGTAGGCCACGGCGCCGATGCCGCCCGGCTTGTATTGCAGCGTCATCTTCTCGGTAATCAGATCGGAGCGCAGCAGAGAGTTGGCCAGAAGGGTACAGGTCAGGGCCATGCCGCCGCCTTTTTTCGCGGGAACCAGGCATTCGGTCCGCATGGGATCAAAGGAATGGGCCGTGAAGGCCGGTACGACCAGCAGGCTGCAGAGCAGAAAAAGTAAATATCGCTGTGCCATGGTGACCTTTTTACCGCTGCTTGCAAAAGTTGCAAAAATGCCAAAAAGAAAACAATGAATCATTATTTACATAATATTTACATGAGCTTACACGTTCTTTACAGTTTAGACAACTACAAACTCGGTACCTTAACAATGCTTACAAATCGAAGGGAGGTTGCAATGTTGAAATCTGTTCGGATCCTGGCTTTGTGCCTGATCGCCCTCACTCTGCCACTGGTGTCGGCTTACGCGGAGTATCCGGAGAAACCGGTGACCCTGGTCGTGGGTTTCGGCGTCGGCGGCAGCGCCGACCGGATGACGCGGTCCATTTCGTCCTTTTTGTCCGAAGAACTGGGCCAACCGGTGCGGATCGTCAACCGCAAAGGGGCCGGGACCATGCTGGCCGCCAACTATGTGCTCAAAGCGCCGGCTGACGGCTATACGGTGTTCGCGTCAACCTTCGCCCCCTATCTTTCCAACACCATCATTCACGGCGGGGCCAAATACAAGATCAACGATTTCGCCTACATCAACGGACAGTGGTTCGATTTCGACCTGATTGCCACCAATAAGGACAAGCCTTACCGGTCGCTGGCCGAACTGCTGACCGAGATCAAGGAAAACCCGGGCAAAGTCAGCGCGGCCGTGGTCCAGGGTTCCGCCGGCCACCTGATGGTCAATCTGTTGCTGAAAAACAATAACATCCCGCGCGAAAACCTGAACCTGGTCACCTATAACGGCGGCGGCAAGGCCCGTTCGGCCGTGGCCGGCGGTCAGGTCGACTTCATCGCCATCAGCGCCAAGGGCTGCGAAGGGATTCGCGAGTTCCTCAAGCCGCTTGCCGTGGTGCTGGACGAACCCAGCGAGGACTGGGATGCGCCGGCTGTCAACGAAGCCCTCAAGCCGCTGGGCTCCACGGTTCCGGTGTTGCCGGGATCGATTCGCGGTTACGCGGTTTCAGCCCAGGTCAAGGAGCAGTACCCGGAACGTTTCAACAAACTGGCCAATGCCATCCAGGCGGTTCTGGCGCGTGAAGACGTACAGAAATTCCTCAAGGGCAGCGATATCGGCGCCACCTGGACCGGGCCGGAAAAAATTCAGAAGCAGATGAATGAAAATTATGAAATTTTCAATGAATTCAAAGACCTGATGGTTGCTCGATAGGTTGGTGAAAGGGAAGGAGCGGCGTTGGCCGCTCCTTCAGTTCCTGGGGAAAGGCTCATGAAACAACAACGTTGGCTGTTATCCGAATTGGCGCTGGCCGGTTTTTTCCTGGTCATCAGCGTCTGGTATCTGTGGGATGCCTATCGCGCGTCGGCGCGGGTGGAAAACCTGCTGCTGATTCTTCCGGCGGCGGTCGTGGTCATGCTTTTATGCGGCTGGATCATCGGCGGCTTTCTCGTCCATGCGGGCCGGCGGACGGAGACCTACCTGCGCCGTTGCCGGGAAACGCCCAAAGAAAAGAAACCGGTTTCGGTTTTCGGGGCCATGTGTATCCTTGCGGCTTATGTGCTGTGCATGGACTGGATCGGTTTCGACCTGGCGACGTTCCTGTTCATGATGGCGTTGATGTTCCTGCAGGGGGAACGGCGGCCGTTGTGGCTCGGAGGCTTTTCGTTGTTGTTCTCCGTCCTGGTTTCGCTGTTTTTTGAATACATGATTCCCTATCCCATGCCGATGCTGCTGGGAAAAGAGTTCTTCGAGAGATTGCTATGATCGATTTTACCGCTGTTTCACAGGCGCTTGACCTGCTGTTCCATTCTCTGGGCCCCTGGCTGGTGGTCATTCCCGGGCTGGTGATCGGCCTGGTTTTCGGCAGTATCCCGGGATTGCAGATTTCCATGGCCATGGCAATCTTCCTGCCCGTCACCCTGCACATGAATTTCGTCATGTCGATGCTGTTTCTCACCGCCATTTTCACCGGCGGTTCCTTCGGCGGCGGTGTCACGGCGATTCTGATGAACATTCCGGGCACCAGTTCGGCGTTGTCGACCGCTTTCGACGGCTATCCCATGGCCCGTCAGGGCCGCCATAATGAAGCGCTGGGCATGGCTCTGGGTTCCTCGACCTACGGTTGCGGTTTCGGCTATATCATTCTGTTCCTGCTGATTCAGCCGATTTCCGTATTGGTGCTGAAACTCGGCCCGGCGGAAATGTTCGCCGTGACCATCTGGGGTTTGACCCTGATCGCCAGTCTGCGCGGCGACCACATGGCCAAAGGAATCGTCAGCGGGATTTTCGGCCTGCTGATCGGAACCATCGGTTACAACGAATTGGGGATCGCGCGCGGCACCCTGGACCTCGATCTGCTCCTCGACGGAATTCCGGCGGTGCCGGCGATGATGGGAATGTTCGCGGCTTCGGAACTGTTCAACCTGCTCAACGCCAAATTCATCGTCGAGGACGAGGAGCAGCGCAAGGTGAGCATTCCCAAGGTCAAAAGCGGTTTTGTGGAGGCGCTCAGGCATCCGACCATCAATACCCGCGGTTCGTTGATCGGCATCCTCATCGGTGCGGTGCCGGGCGTCGGATCTTCGGTCTCAAACCTGTTGTCCTATATGGAAACCAAACGGCGGGACAAGGACCCCGACAGCTTCGGTAAAGGCAACCCGCGCGGGGTCATGGCGTCCGAATCGGCGAACAGCAGTTCCGAAGCCGGGTCGATGGCGACCCTGCTGGCGCTGGGCATTCCCGGCGGCGGGGCGACCGCGGTCATGCTGGCGGTGTTCGCAATGAACAACATCACCGGCGGACCGACTTTCATCCGCGAACAGACCGATGTCGTCTACGCCATTATTTTCGCCAATTTCGGCCAGGTGCTGCTGTTGGCGGTTTTCGGCCTGCTGCTGATTCCGTTGCTGGCCGCGGTGGTCAAGGTGCCGGTGCGGCTGCTGGTCCCGGCGGTGATGGCTCTGGCGGTGTTCGGTTCCTACGGCCTGACCGGGAGCATGTCCGGACCCTATACGGTGCTGGTGTTCTCGATCCTCGGCTACGTGATGAAAAAATTCAACTATTCCGTCCCGGGACTGGTGATCGGCATCCTCCTCGGCAGAATGGCCGAGGGCGAACTGCTGCACAGTTATCAGATCAGCGGCGGCCAGTTCTCCTACGTGTTCTCGCGACCGATCACCCTCGGCATCCTGGTGCTGCTGTTGCTGTCGATCGGTTACCAGCCGCTGGCCAAGTGGGTCAAAGCACGTTTTGCCGCAGCTAAAAACTCCGCATCATCACGCCGCGAGGACTGATATGGACAAGTTTTTTTTCCTGATCATGGCCGGTATCGGCGGCGGCTGGCTGTTCGAACGCCTGCATGTCCCGGGCGGGGCGATCGTCGGCTCGATGCTGGCCACCGGACTGACGGCGCTGTCGTTCAAATATGCCGTCCAGCTTCCCGCTCCGGCCGGAACCGCGATCCAGATCATGCTGGGAATTTCGCTGGGGTTGACCTTTGACCGTTCGTTTCTGCCGATCGCGGTCAAAATTTTCCCCCTGGCCGTTATCAGCACACTGGTGCTGCTGTGCGTGGCCGTTCTGATGGCGATCTGCGCCCATAAACTGGGGATTGTCGATTTCGCCACCGCGGTTTTCGGCTTTTCTCCCGGCGGCATGAGCGGCATGAGCGTGCTCGCCCAGGCGGAGGGACATCAGACGCCGATTGTCGCTTTTCTGCATGTGATCAGGATTTTTACCCTGTTTATCGTTGTCCCCTACCTGGGCCGCTGGTATCTGGCGCTGGTGGGCAAATTGTAGTTTTTCGTGCGGAATATTATCCGCAACTCCGGGGAGAGGCCGATGCCGGAACCATTACGAAACTTCAAAACCGCTGATCTTTACGATCAGTACGCGGATCGATTGCAGGTAGGTGAACCCGTCTTCACGCATTACGGCGGCCGGAAGACGTTTGCCGGTCCGATGGCGACGGTAAAATGCTTTGAAGACAACTCCTACGTGAAAAAGCTGGTCAGCCGGCCGGGAGAAGGGCGGGTTCTGGTCGTGGATGCGGGGGGATCGCTGCGTTGCGCCATGCTCGGCGACCGGCTGGCCGAAACGGCCGTGAACAACGGCTGGGCCGGGGTGGTGCTGTACGGCTGTATCCGGGATGCGGACGAGATCTCGGCTATGGCGCTCGGAGTCATGGCCCTGGCAACCAACCCGCGCAAGAGTGTGAAAAAGGATTGCGGCGAAAGCGGTCTGCCGATCAGCTTCGCCGGCGTGTGTTTCCGTCCGGGCGAGTGGCTTTATGCCGATCCGGACGGTCTGGTGGTTGCCGCGGAACAGTTGTTTGCGTCGGCATAGAAATTCAGTGTTATCGGGAAGGAAGTAACAGCATGTGGTTGACAGGTGATCAGTCGCGGCCGGAACCGGCCGGTGAACGTTTCGGCAAACTTCTGGCAAGAGACTCCATCCTCCGGATGCCCGGAGCACATAATGCGCTGGCCGCCCTGCTGGCGCGCGAAGCCGGGTTCGAGGCGCTGTATGTCTCCGGCGGGGCGCTTTCGGCCGGCATGGGGCTGGCCGATCTGGGCATCATGACCAGCGATGAGGTGGTCGGCATCGTGCGGACGATTGTCCGCGCCTCGGGTCTGCCGGTCCTGGTCGACGGCGATACCGGCTACGGCGAAGCTCTCAACCTGATGCGTCTGGTCCGCGATCTCGAAGATGCGGGAGCCGCTGCGGTCCATATCGAGGATCAGGTGTTGCCGAAAAAATGCGGTCATCTCAACAATAAAATGCTGATTCCGGCTGCGGCCATGGCCGGCAAGGTGGCCGCCGCGGTGAAGGCGCGCACGCATTTGAAGATCGTCGCCCGGACCGATGCTTTTGCCGTGGAAGGCCTGCCCGGATTGCTCGATCGCGCCAAGCGCTATCTGGATGCGGGCGCGGATGCGATCTTTCCCGAAGCCCTGACCTCCGTGGAGGCGCTGGAGACGGTCGCGAAGTCGTTGAACTGCCCGCTGCTGGCGAACATGACGGAGTTCGGCAAAACCCCTTATCTCAGTGCCGAGGAATTCGAGCAGATGGGGTATAAAATGGTCATCTGGCCGGTTTCGTCGCTGCGCATCGCCGCCGGGGCGGTCGAGGCGTTTTACCGGCAACTGGCGGCGGACGGTTCCGCCGAGCCCCAGTTGGACAAGATGCTGACCCGAAAACGGCTCTATGAAGTTCTGGGCTACAGCGAGTATGAAGAACTGGATGACTCGATCATAAAATCCCTGTAGCCGGTCTGCGCAGGCGTGCGGCCGCAAAAATCCGGTAACCCATGCGCGAGGTGACGATGAAATCCTGGCTGCATACAACTGAGCGTCCCTGCGGACTGTTCCAGGGCGAGTTGCCGATTCCGGAACCCGGAAAGGCCGAAATCCTGGTCCGGGTCCGCGCGGCGGCGCTGAACCGCGGCGAATTTCTGGCCCGAGAAAAGAGTGCCGGTCCGCTGACTGCCAAACCGGCCGGGATCGAATGCGCGGGCCGGATCGTTCAACTGGGACGGGAGGCCGGCGCTTTTTCGGTGGGTGAGCGGGTGATGGACGGGCCAAGATGGCCTTTTCCGAATATGCGTTATTGCGCTGCGGCGACGCCTTGCGGGTTCCCTCCGGCTTCAGCTGGGAAGAGGCCGCGGCGGCGTCGATCGCTTATCAGGTCGGCTACGAGATGCTCTGGTGGGGACCCGGACTGCGTTCCGGTGAGTGGCTGCTGATCACCGCCGTCACTTCGGGCGTCGGTGTGGCGGCATTGCAACTCGGCAAGCTGCTGGGCGCGAAAGTCGCCGGGACCTCGCGCAGTGTCGACAAGCTGGAACGGCTGAAGCCCCTGGGGTTGGATCTCGGCATGGACGTTCGGGAGCAGGATTTTGTCACCCGGATCATGGCCGCGACCGACCGGCGGGGTGTCGATCTGGTGGTCAACAATGTCGGCGGCAGCCTGTTCGCTCCCTGTCAGCAGGTGCTGGCTTTTCAGGGCCGGATGGCGACCGTGGGCCATGTCGATGGCCGGGAGCGGGCCGAGATCGATTTGCTGGCCCAGCACTCCGGGCGGCAGCAGTTCTTCGGCGTTTCCAACAAACTGCGCAGCACGGAAGATATTGCCCGCAGCGTGGAAAATTTTGCCCGGGACCTGATGCCGGCCATGCAGGACGGCCGCCTGCGGCCGCTGGTCGATAAGGTCTATGATTTTTCCGCCGCTCCCGAAGCGTTGCGGCGGCTCCTCTCCAACCGTCATGTCGGCAAGGTCGTGCTCAGAGATTCGGGTTCGTATTGAGGCGCGGGGAGCTTTGCTTTCCGCAGTGCCGCCATTCAGCTAGGGTGCTGCCGTGCGGTTGCTACCCCCCCCTCCAGCAGTTCGAGTTTGATGTCGAACACCGCGGTCAGAATCGCCGCAGTGCTGTTGCTCAGACGGTGATCGTCATCGACCAGGGTTAAGCGGTCGCCGAAAGGCAGGCTGGTCTCCGGCGGGACGACGGTGTCCCGGCGGCCGTGAATCACCCGCGTCGGCGGCAGCGTTGCCGGATCGACCGGCTCCGCTTCCGGGCGGTGCAGGGCGGGAGCGCACAGGACCAGGCCGGCCACCAGCTCGGGGCGGCTTTGGTGCAGCAACATGGCCATGAGTCCCCCCATGCTTGATCCCACCACGACAAACGGTTCCCGCTCAGCGCCAAGGTCGTGCAAAATGATGCGCAGCCGCTGTTGCGCATCTCTGATCCCGCTGCAGTCCGGCGCCGTAACTGCGCCGAACATCCATGTCAGTGCCTGGTATTTGGAGCCGTGCGGCCCGGATTCGAGACCGTGAAGAAAGAGGATTTTCATGGTTCTGGCGTCTCCCGGATTTTTCCGTCAGGTTGGGCCGTTTCGGTTGCGGACCCAACGTCCTTTTTGATCCTGAAAGTGTACAGAGTTCAGCAATGATTTCCAGCCCCGGCGGCGAAAAGGCGGTTTGGGCCAATGCCGCTGCCGGATAAAAAATAACTATTTTTGTCTTATATTTTTCACAATATCATGTATACTCTCTTTTGCCTTACTACAATATGTTGTGCTTACTTCAGTTCTCGAGGTGGAAAATGG
Source organism: Geopsychrobacteraceae bacterium (assembly GCA_963676555.2). Lineage (GTDB taxonomy): Bacteria > Desulfobacterota > Desulfuromonadia > Desulfuromonadales > Geopsychrobacteraceae > BM522. Next base: position 87,870 of record CAXXGL010000014.1, on the reverse strand, counting down.
CGAAAAGGTACCGTGTTATCAAACGTAATGGCGAGGTTGCCGCACTCGATATCGCCAAGATCCGTAAAGTCATTCAGTGGGCGGCCGAAGGGTTGGATATCAATCCGATCGAACTGGAATCGAACCTGGAGATTCATTTTCGCAACAACATGACGACCGGGGACATTCACGAGACCGTGATCGAAACCTCGTTGCGACTGACTTCGATCGAAGAGCCGGACTGGCGCATTCTGGCGGCGCGGCTGAAACTGGTCGATTTTTACAAGCGGGTTCATATCGCCCGCGGAATCCCCTACGAATACCGTTACCCGAGCTATTGCCGGACGGTGAGGGATTTTGTCGCCAAGGGCATTTATTCTCCGGTTCTGCTGGAAAAATATTCCGACAAGGAGTTGCACAAGGCGGGGCAGTTTTTGCGCCAGGAATATGACTACGATTACGACTACGCCGGGATCAGCCTGCTGATCAAGCGTTATATGCTGGAGTACGACAACCAGGTGATTGAAATGCCGCAGGAGGCGCTGCTGACCATCGCCCTGCTGATCGAGCAGAATCAGCCGGGCGAGGTTCGCCTGCAGCGGGTGCGCGATACCTATTGCATGCTGGCGAAACGCAAGATTTCCCTGGCCACGCCGATTCTGATCAACCTGCGCAAACCGAACGGCAACCTGTCGAGCTGCTTCATCACCGCCTTCGATGACGATACCAACAGTATTTTCCATACCTTCGAGCAGGTCGGACAGATCAGTTCGGGCGGCGGCGGCGTCGGGGTCAGCATCAGCCGCATCCGTTCGCAGGGCGCGCGCATCCGCAACTCGCTCGGCCGGGCCGGCGGCGTGGTGCCGAATATCCGCGTGGTCAACGATATCGCTCTTTATTTCAACCAGGGGGGGCAAACGGGCCGGCGCCGTGACCGTGGCGCTGGACAGCTGGCATCTCGACATGGAGGATTTTCTCGAACTGCAAACGGAAAACGGCGATCAGCGCCGCAAGGCCTACGATATTTTTCCGCAGGTCGTGGTCACCGACCGTTTCATGCGCGCGGTTGAGAACAACGAGGACTGGTACCTGTTCGATCCCCATGAAATCCGCACCAAATACCACTATGAGCTGGCGGACCTGTGGGGCGCGGAATTCGAAACGGCGCTCGACCATCTGTACGCCGAGGTCGAAGCCGGCAACATCGAACTGTTTGAGCAGGTCAATGCCAAGGCTCTTTACAAACAGATCATGAAAGTGCAGATCGAAACCGGGATGCCCTATATCGCCTTCAAGGACACGATCAATCGCGCCAATCCCAACCGGCATATCGGCATCATCCCCTGCACCAACCTGTGCGTCGAATCCTATTCGGTGGTGAAACCGACGCGAATCGGGCCGCAGAGCTTCGAGAACAACAGCATCACCCGGGAAGTCGAACCCGGCCTGGTGCACACCTGCAACCTGGTGTCGATCAATCTGGCCAACCTGGATGACGACGAATTGCCGGGCATCTGCGAAACTTCGGTGCGCATCCTCGACAACTGTATCGACATTACCGATGTGCCGGTTGCCGAGGGGCAGCGCCATAACGAACTGTTGCGCACCATCGGAGTCGGTTTGATGGGGCTGGCCGATTATCTGGCCGCCCGCAATATCCCCTATGTCGGCGCCGGTGACGCGGTCGATAAGCTGGCCGAGGCGTTTGCTTACCATTGTACCGCGGCCAGTTGCGCGCTGGCGCAGGAGCGCGGCCGTTACCCGCTGTACGAGGGCAGTTCCTGGTCGCAGAGGCGGATTCTCTGCCGGGAACGCGACTGGTTCGCCGCAAACAGCCGGCTCGACTGGGATTCCCTGTTCGACCGGATTGCCGAGCACGGGATTCGCAACAGTCATATCACGGCGATCGCGCCGAACACCAGCAGTTCGATCGTCCAGGGCTGTACCGCCAGCGTCCTGCCGGTTTTCAGCAAATTCTATATCGACAACAACAGCAACGGCACCGTACCCATCGTCCCGCCTTTCATCAAGGACAAGCTCTGGCATTATCAGGAATCGAAGCATGTCGAGCAGAAAGTTGTCGTCGACCTGGTGGCGCGCCTGCAGACCTATGTCGATACCGGGATTTCCATGGAACTGCTGTTCAATCTGAACAAGGACATTACCGCCCGGGATATCTACGAAACCCACATGGACGCCTGGAAGAAAGGCTGTAAAGCGATCTACTATACCCGCAGCATTCAAAAAAACAGCAACATGGCCGCGGAAAAAGAGGAGTGCATTTCCTGCGCGGGCTGATAGAATGGGTTTAAGCCGGTCGGCATTTTCGGGGCGGTCAAGGCGGTGGGGAAGAGCTGTCCCGACCGCCTGAAGGATACCGCCGCGCTCATTGCCGCGGACATCTGCTTTTCCCGGCGCGAGTTCCCCGGTGTCGGTTGCCTATAATTTACCCATCGGTTGTTTTCAGTCGTTGCGGCGGACGAGGGGCTTGAACCGTCTCTGCCAAGGGGGGATTCATCCGTCCGGGGAGTTTAACCGCTGCTATCCGGGCGGGCTCCGGGGAACGCCGCCGGCCCCTCCCTGTGCCCGAAGGAGGCCTCATGAAAGCGAAAAAACTGTTTAACCCGGAAGGGGACGACTCCCTGGACGCGCGCCGCATTATCGGCGGCAACAGCACCAATATCTTCAACCTGAACAATGTCCGTTACCAGTGGGCCAACAAGCTTTACCGCAACATGATGGCCAACTTCTGGATACCGGAAAAGATCGATCTGGCCGGGGATCTCGAACCCTACAAACACCTGACCGTGGAAGAGCGGCAGGCCTACGACGGGATTCTGTCGTTCCTGATCTTTCTCGACAGCATTCAGACCAACAACCTGTCCCACATCAACGATTACGTCACCGCGCCGGAAGTGAACCTGTTGCTGGCGGTGCAGCAGTACCAGGAGGCGGTGCACAGCCAGAGCTACCAGTATATCGTCGAGTCGGTCATCCCCGCGGACCGGCGCAACTCGATCTACGACAAGTGGCGCAGCGACAAGGTGCTGTTCGAGCGCAACCGCTATATCGCCCAGATTTACCAGGAATTTATCGATGCTCCCAGCGAGCAACATTTTTACCGGGTGCTGATTGCCAACTACTTGCTTGAAGGCCTGTATTTCTACAACGGATTCAATTTTTTCTATAACCTGGCCAGCCGTCACCTGATGATCGGCACCTCCGAGGTGATCCGTTATATCAACCGCGACGAGCTGACCCATTGCGTGCTGTTCGAGTTCATCGTGCGCGAGATCCGAGGCCTGCGTCCCGATTTTTTCCCGCCCGGGAGGTCGAGGCGATGTTCCGTCTGGCCGTCGATCAGGAGATTGCCTGGACCAATCATATTATCGGCGACGGCGTGCTCGGAGTGAGCGAGGAAACGACCGAGATGTACACCAAATGGCTGGCCAACGAACGCTGGGAAAAGTTGGGCTTTCCCGGCAGGCTGTATGAGGGTTTCAGCAAAAACCCGTACAAGCATTTGGAGAAGCTGGCGGACACCGAAGGGGAAGGGGACGTGAAAAGCAACTTCTTCGAGGCCACCGTGTCGGCTTATAACCAGTCCTCCGTGGTGGACGGCTGGGACGATTTTTAATCCGCGCGGTTCCGGCCCCCCGGCGCGACAGTGGCCTGAACCGCCTTGTCCCGCTCCGGGTTCATGTCAGCAAGTGTCCCGTGCGGTTGGTTCGTTAGGCCCTTCCGGCCCTTTTTGCCGCTTGCCTTCTCGGCTCAGCCAGAGGCCGGGCCTGCGGCGGCACGCCTTGACGGCAGCAGAAATGTCTCAGAATTCATTCAAACAACTAACCAAACGGGACACCAGGCCGGTTTTCAGCCAGGGTTTCGAGATCCTCCAATTCGATTTCGATGGCCCGGGTGCTGATGGCAATCTCCAGCAGGGAACAGAGCAGAGACAACACCAGCAGCAGGAGGCTGATGGCGAAAATCCATTCGGCCGGCAGGCTGCGGTTCAGAAAAACCAGCAACATCGACAGGGCGCATAGCATGAAGCTGAGCACTCCCATCCCCTGCATGGCCTTGATCAGGTTCAGCCGCAGGCGTAGATTGCTGATCTGGCGCAGGGCCAGCTCTGCTTTCTCGCGCCGCTGACTGTGGAGTTGGCGGATCAATTGGGCCAGAACCAGGAACCGGTTGGTATAGGCCAGCAACAGTAACGAGATGGCTGGAAAGAGAAGGGCCGGGGTGGTGAGGTCCATAAATCATATCCATCTGTGGCAACGCAGGAAACGGGACGGAACGTCGGCCCGTTTTTTTAACCTGTCATAAAGTTGTAATGAATAGACGGATGGGTGTCAACCTCGGGTCGGCGCAACGCCGTTTATTTGCATTCGGCGTGGCCGTAGAGCCTGAGGTCTTTCTCTTCCGGGGATAAGGCCGTCATGCGCAGGCAGGCGAAAGCGGCACAACTGATCAGCCCCAGAATCAGGATCACGACGCCGTTCCAGTCCCAGCGATGATAGAAGAACCCGCCGACGGTTCCCGAAATGCTCGAACCGAGATAGTAGGAAAAGAGATAGAGCGACGATGCCTGGGCGCGGGCCCGGTTGACCTGCTGCCCGACCCAGGCGGAGGCGATGGCGTGAGTGCCGAAGAAACCGATGGTGAACACGACGATGCCGCAGATAACGCTTGCCAGAGGGGCGGTCAGGGTGATGAGCAAGCCCGTGGCCATGGTCGCAAGTGAACACAGCAGAATACGGCCCCGTCCGTAGCGATTGACCAGGCTGCCCAGAACGCTGGAACTGAAACCGCCGAAAGCGTAGGCGAGGAAAATCAGCCCGACCTGGGTCTGGCTGAGGTTGAATTCGCCGCCCAGGAGTCTGAAAGTAATGTAGTTGTAGAGGGTGACGAACCCGCCCATGCAGGTAAACGCGATCAGGAAAAGATAAATCAGACCGGGGTTTTTCAGGTGGCTGAACAGCGATCTGCTCAGCGACGCCACGCGAAAGGGCTGGCTGCGAAAATTGCGCGAAGGCGGCAGCAGCAGCAGAAAGAGGATGCCGGCCGCCAGGCTGAGCAGGGCGATTGCGGCAACGGCCGAACGCCAGGGCATCAGGTCGGCAAGCCCGGCGGTCAGGATGCGTCCGGTCATGCCGCCGAACGCATTGCCGGCAATATAGAGCCCCATTGCACCACCCAGTGCCTGCGGCTCCAATTCGTCGTTCAGATAGGCCATGGCCACGGCCGGCACCCCGGCAAGGATGATGCCCTGTGCCAGACGCAGGGCCAGAAGAACCGGGAACGATTCGCAGCCGGCGCCGATAAAAGCCAGCAACGGCGCGGCGATCACGGCAATGCCCATCAGCGAGCGGCGCCCGATTGCGTCGGACAGGGAGCCGGAGAGCGGCAGAGTGCAGGCCAGCGCAAAGGTGGCGCAGGACAGCGACAGGCTGGCCAGGGCCGGAGAAATGCCGAATTCGGCAACCAGGTTGGGCAGCAGCGGTTGAAAGTCGTAGAGGGTCGCGAAGGTGACGAATCCCGCCAGAAAAAGAGCCAGGTTGGCTTTGCGATAATCCTTGCTGTTTTTGATCGTGAGTGTCGAGGTCATGTTTTCCGCCTTTTTGATGTTTCCGTCGGAAAGAGTACTTGTAGATTCTTTATAAGTAAAATATATTATATTTATTGATTTGATAACTTTTTCGAATGGTTTGAAGATGGACTTACGGCAGCTGAAATTTTTTGCTGAAGTGGCCCGGCGGCAGAGTTTTACCCGCGCGGCGGAGGCGCTCCGCATCGCCCAGCCGGCGGTCAGTATTGCCATCCGCAAACTGGAAGCGGAACTTGAACTGACTCTTCTCAATCGGCAGGAGAAGAAGGTCACGTTGACGACCGAGGGTGAAAAGCTGCTGGCGCATGCCGCCCGGATACAGGACTGCTGTCAGGCCGCCGAGGAGGAAATGGCGGAACTCAAGGGCCTTGGCCGCGGAGAGGTGCGGATCGGGATTCCGCCGATGATGAGCGCCTATTTCTTTCCGCGGATCATCATGCGTTTCCGTGAACGTTTTCCTGATTTGAAGGTGATCGTCGCCGGTGAAGGAGCGGCAAGTATCCAGGACAAGATCGAGCGCGGAGAAATCGACATGGGAGTGATCGCCGGGCACAGGATTTCAGCGGACGTCGAACACCGGCACTTCCTGCGCGAGGAGATCGTTGCCTATGTTCCCGCCGATCATCCGCTGGCCGGACGGGGTCAGGTCGCGGCCGCCGATTTTCTCAGCCAACCGCTGATTCTGTACCGGCCGGGGTACTACATGCGCGAACTGATTGACGGCCTGGCGGAAAAACAGGATTTTCAGCCCGATATCGTGGTCGAAACCAACCTGTTTTCCCTGGTCCGTTCCCTGATCAGGGAAGGGGTGGGGATTTCGACCTTTTTGCGGATGGCCGTCAGTGACGATCCCGATATGGCGCCGGTTTCATTTGACCCCCCGCTTTACCTGGAACTGGATATCGCCTGGAAAGCCAATCGTCATCTGTCGAAAGCCAACCGGGCGTTTATCGATTTCCTGATTGAGCATACCTTGACTTAACCGCCGGTACGACGGCGGCATCGGTGTCGAGGCCGGCAGGAGGCGGCGGAAAAATCGCCGGATCGCGGCTCGGGCCTCAGCGCGCCAGCACCACGTCCAGGTTCAGATCGTCGGCGACTGCGGAAAGCTCCTCTTCCAGCCGCTCAAAGGGCAGTTCTTCCGGGACCTGGATATGAATCGTCATGTTGTAGATCGTCGCTCCGCTCTGCGGAGAAGCACCGGCCGCGGAATCGAGCTGGATGATATTGAGGTTGCGATCGGCGAGAAAACGGCTGGTTTTGTAGACGATTCCGGCCTGATCCAGGCCTTCGATGTGCAGGGTGCAGGTTTTGTAACTTGTTGCCGGTTTTGCCGCCGGCGGTTGCAGCCGGCGGACGAAAGCCGAGATGTTCCTGTCCATTTCGAGGCGTCGGCATTCCTTGCTGAGCAGTTCCTCGATACTGTCCCTCGGACTGGAAAACAGCAGGCTCAAGGTGAATTCATCGGCCAGCATCGACATGGTCGTGTCTTCGAGGTTGCAGTCGTTTTCGTACAGCAGGCGGGTGACGTCGGCAACGATTCCCGGCCGGTCTTGTCCGAATGCGGTCATGATGTAACGTGGCATGGCAGGCCTCCCGGTTGGCAGAGTTGCACTATTTAAACACAGATCCCGATGGCGGAAAAGCCTGATTCGTTTGTCCGTCTTTTCTTGCGCTTGCCTGCAATGGCCGCCTGCGACGGACGGCATCGCTTCGGCGGCCATGGGTTGTTTTTACGGAGTCCGCCCCGGTTTTGATCGTGCCGTCATCACCTGGGGCGGACAATCCTGCTCCTTATTCAATATTTGCCGAAATTGTCGTCATCGAGTTGTATCGTTTGTTTGGCGGCAAGTTGAGGCTGTCCCGGTGCCGGCTGTGATGACCAGGAGCCCCTGCTTGCATAGCTTTTGGCAACGCTTTCATTTTGTGTCGATGCGGTCGTTTGCCGGTTGTCCAGGACGAATTTTTTCAGCATCTCCTGTAGCTGCAGGGCCTGACCGGACAACTCCTCTGCGGCGGCGGCGCTTTCTTCCGCACTGGCGGTGTTTTGCTGGGTGACTTGATCTATTTGCGAGACGCCCTGGTTGATCTGATTGACGCCCTGGGCCTGTTCGTTGCTGGCGGCGGCGATTTCACCGACCAGGTCCGAAACCTTGCTGATGCCATTGACGATTTCGTCGAGGGCTGCAGCTGTTTGATGGGCTATGGTGCTCCCGTTCGAGGTTTTTTCGACCGAGCCTTCAATCAGCTGTGAAGTTTCTTCGGCCGCTTTCGAGCTGCGGGCAGCCAGGTTTCGTACTTCCTCGGCAACGACTGCAAAGCCTTTACCATGTTGTCCGGCGCGCGCGGCTTCCACGGCGGCATTCAGCGCCAACAGATTCGTCTGGAATGCGATCTCGTCGATTGTTTTGATGATTTTTGAGATATTCTGGCCGGCATCATTGATTTCCGTCATTGCCGCAACCATATTTTGCATCTGCCGGCTGCCGTTACGTGCCGATTCCGTCGCCTCGATGGACAGCGAGTTCGCCTGCCGGGCGTTTTCGGCGTTGGTTGTGGTTTGCGATGCCAGTTCATTGAGGGATGAGGAAATTTCCTCCAGCGAACTGGCGGATTCCGTTGCCCCTTGAGACAGCGCCTGGCTGGAGTCCGAGACCTGACCGGAGCCGGAAGCGATCTGTTCGCTGGCGACCTGAACCTGACTCAGGCTGTCATTGAGGCTGGCCACCATTTTTTGGAAAGCCAGGCCCAGCTGATCCTTGTCCGAAGCCAGTTTTACCTGAACATTCAACCGGCCTTCGGCAATCTGTTCGGCCACATCGGCGTTCAGGCTCAAACTATCGGCCATGCGATCCAGTGCGTTGGCAAGAGTGCCGATTTCATCACCGCGATCCATATTCAAACGGACGCTGTAATCACCCCGGCCGATATCTTCAGCCAGCTTGACTCCCTGCTTGATCGGGCTGATGATGCTGCGGGTGATCAAAACGGCGATAAGCAGGCCAATGAGGACCGCGACGCCAAGCCCCCAGGTCATGACGGTGCAAGAGGTGTTCAAGGTACTGACCGCAACGTCGGCAACGTTGGTGGTCTCGTCCATTCCGGTCAGAACCACGCTTGCAGCCGCAGCGACAACCTCATCGCCCGCTATTCCGCGCTGTTCGCTCAGATCGACGGTTTTCATCCAGTTTTCAACCAGGCTGTCGATGGCGGTTTTGTAATTCTGCGCCGCTTTCTGGGTCGCTTCGATCTGCTGAAGGTTTTCAGCCGTATAAGTGATCGTGCGGAGTTGAGAGAGCTTTTTGGCCATTAACGGAAAGTTGTCCATAGCCGCCGAAATGGCTTCAGGGATACGTCGTGCCTGAGCTTTGAAAAGCCTGACCCGGGTGTCGTTGCCGAGCCCGATGATATCGTTGACCAGAGTGATTTTATCCAGTCGTTCTTGCAGTTTGGCGGCGGAACTGCCGCTTTCAACCTCGCGGGCCATGATTTTGTTCTGACGGTCCAGAAAATCATTGCAGTTCCGCATGTATTGTTGAGCGGCGGCATCGAGCTGCTGATTATCAAGGCTCATCCCGGCATTGACTTTGATCGTTTCTTCCATCAGTTTTTCGTACCGGGAGAGGCCGTCTTCCACCGTGCCGATGGCGGTGTTGAGTTCCGTGAGGTGGAGCGATTTGGCCGCGAGCTCCTTGGCGTCATTCAGACCCTGATGGAGCAGATTTATTTTTTTCCTCGCCTCGTCGAGGTACGTCTCTTCTGCGGTAAAGCTGTAGCCGCGCATGGCATGCATGGTGCCGAGAGCGTTGCGCTCCACGCGATTGGCAATGCCCAACTCAGGGACATACTCTTGTTGCAGCATGACCGCTTTGGTTTCGACTTTGTTCATATTGACGATGGCTAAAGCTCCCAAAGCTATGGCAATAGCCATCAACAAAGAGAATCCCCCCCCGATCCGTTGCCATAGCTTGATATTTTTAAACATATTCGTACCCTTTCGTTTTACGGTGATTCGGTGGTTTTATAATGTATGGTTCATTGCGCTTTTAATCGGCCGCAATTCCCGCTTGCTGCCGGTCCAGTTCCTCATTTTCGATAAGTTGCCTGACGTCCAGAATGATTTTCACTTGCTCGTTCAGTTTGCCCATCCCCTGGATGGAAGGATGGCGGGTGGTGTGGTTTGTCCTCGGTGGAGGTTCGATATCGGTATCCGGTATGCTGATGACCTCATTGACCTCATCGACCACCAACCCCATCGATACCCCATTGACGTCGACCACGATAATGCAGGTTCGGTCGTCGAACTCGCGTTGACGCAAACCGAATCTGAGGCGCACATCGATAATCGGAATAACGCTGCCGCGCAGATTCAACACGCCGATCATATGCTCGGGCATATCGGGGACGTTGGTTATCGGTTGTATCCCGATGATTTCGGTGACATAGCGGATCTCCAATCCGTATTCCTCATCAGCAAGCTTGAATGTCAGATACATGCCATGCATGCTGTCCTGTTTTTGAGACAGCATGTCGGAGGCTTCGGCCGGATTAATTGTCATGAGCAAATCTCCTTTCTGCAGTTGCCTGGCCGTTCAAATATTTATTAATGCAGGTCGCCATTTCTTTTGGAGGGCAGGGGATATATGTGTGCTTCCGGAGATGATCCGGGCTGCGATTGCTCCTCTTGATGTAAAGAATCGGGAGCTGCCAGATCTGCAATGCCCGATCGATCACAGCGGCGTCTTCGGCTTCGGGAAGCTGGTAAAACAGAAGCAGATCGAATACGACCAACTGCAGATGAAAGGCATTGATCCAGTTGAGAAGCTCCTCCCGATTATGGGACCGGGTAAAATTTATCCGTGCCGACTTCATGGCTAGCGACAGGGAGGGCAAATCGCCGCTGCGCGGTGCGTGAATGAGAATATGAGCCATGATCAGCAGACCTTGTTGGGGTAAGAGTTTTTTTATCTGTCCGGGGTTCTGCATCATTGGTGCCAGATAATTTAATTTAAATAATTATTTGTTTTTATTGAAAAAGTTGGCCTGCGGCGATGAAAGAGCGGAGGGTCGTGCCTACAATTTTTCTTGTTGAAGAGCCGGCGTGGAGCGTTTTTCGATTGAAAATTGAATAGATAGGTTCGTTACAAGATAACTTGTTGAATTAACGAAAGTTGCTTGTTTGATTGAGTGAAGAGGATTATCGGAGCTGTCTTTTTTTCAAGCGTTGGTTGAGAGCCTGCTGGGAGATGCCCAGTAAACGTGCCGCCTGACTTTGGTTGCCGTCGGATCGGTCGAGCGCCTCATCGATCAACTGTCGGGTCGTTTCGGCGATTGTCGGGAGATGATAAGGAAATTCCAATTGCAAGGGCTGTTCATTCCGGCGCACCGGCGCTGTTTTTGCCGCCGCAGCGGTCTCATCCGGCACAGATGCGAAGAGCGACGGTCGCAGGGGGCCTTGCCGGTATCTGCACATGGCATCATAGACCAGGGCCCTTAATTCGCGGATATTGCCGGGGAATGAATAGTTTTTCAACCGGAACAGAAGTTCCGCGGTGACCGGCGGTTGAGGTTTGTTCATTTGCGCTGAAATTTCGGCGATAAAATAGGTCAACAGCAGGGAAATGTCTTCCGGCCGCCGGCGCAGCGGAGGAATCTCGATATGATGTGTTGTGAGACGGTGCAGCAAGTCCCGGCGGAACCGTCCGGCAGCCACTTCTTTTTTTAAATTTCTGTTCGTTGCCGCAACGATGCGGGCCTGTAACCGTGACGATTGATCACAGCCGAGGGGATAATACTCACGTTCTTCAAGCAGGCGCAGCAGTTTGACCTGCGAGGACGGGGACAGGTCGCCGATTTCATCGAGGAACAACAAACCATGTCCGGCTTTCTGAATCATGCCCGCCCGAATGCTTTCCGCACCGGTATAGGCTCCGCGCACATGGCCGAAAAGGGTATCACTGAACACCATATCGTCAAGACCGGCGACATTGATCGCCACCCAGGGCAGGTTTTCGCCCATGAGGCGGTGCAGCGCTCGAGCCGCCAGCTCTTTGCCCGTACCGCTTTCGCCCTTGATCAGAATCGGTTCCGGGCTTTTTGCGACGGCTTTCAAGTAAGTGAACAGATTGTGCATGAGCGGACTGCCGGTATTGAAGTGCGAGAACGCCGGATCGATTTCATCGGGCGGATTGTCGATGTGCCGTTGCCCGTCCCGAGGTCGGACAGACTGCCGCAAGACCCGTTCGATCCCGTTGACAACTCCATGTCGCTCCCCGGCCCGGCCGCAATAACCGGTTGTGCCCGCTTTGACCTTGCGCGCCGCTGCACCGGCGTTGTCGGTTGCCCGCGTCATCATGGCGGATTGTTCGCGGGGCTGGATTGCCGTGCCCGTGCGCTTGCGGCTGACGGTGCTGATGAGGGCGAACAACAGGCAATCCCGCTGTTCCGTATGCAGGATGTCGGCGGATATCAGGACGTGCAGCGGCGTATGGTTCTTGCTGCGGATCACGGTTTCGAAATCGTCGATTCCGGTGCCGCGGCTGAGCAACTCCAGTTTCAGGCGCTGCCAGGCTGCAGCATCCATGATTCCCAGCTCGACCGGGGTCTTGCCGATGACTTCGGTGGCCTTGAATTCCAGATATTCGCAAAAGGCCCGGGTCGCCTCCAAAAGTCCGCCGCTGTTTAAATCGCACAAACCGATAATGGCCGGGCCGTTGAGGAGTGCGGCTGCACGCGCGAGCTGATCCTCCGGTGATGTGACTTGCGCCGGATCCTTACTGAGGGCAAACAATACCGGCCGGCCGTTCCATGATCCCGCGGAGACATGAGTTTCCACGGTAATCAGCTCGCCGGATTTCGTCTGCAGGGGAACGGGGCAATAGTCTTTGGCGTCCCGCAGGGTCGCTTCCACTTCCTTGCGGCGTGCCGCGGGATGCAGCTCAAGCACGGAACGGCCCAGCAGTTCGTTTTCGTCGCAGCCCAGCCGGTTCCTGGTCTTCTGAGTGATCGCGAGGATCTTTCCGTCAAGACCTGCAATCCAGAAAAAATCCTGACTGTTGTGAGCGGTGTTCGGCAAGGGTTCCTGCCGCCGGCTGGAGATCTGTTCAGCCTGTTTGCGCTCGGTAATGTCCTGGTGGATACCGGTGAACCTGAGCGGCCGCCCCTGCCGGTCCCGCTCTGTGACTTTTCCGGCATCCTGAATCCAGATCCATTGGCCCGTTTTGCTTCGCAGCCGGTGTTCGCTTTGGTAGTTGGCGGTTCGACCGCTCAGGTGGTTGTCGAGCAGGCGCATCACCTTTTTGCGGTCGGCCGGATGCACCAATTGTTTCCAGCTGTCGATATGGGGTTTTGTTTCGTCCGGGGAATAGCCGAGCATACCGGCCCAGCGCTCGTTGAAAACAACTTCGCCGGTTTGAACGTTCCAGTCCCAGGTGCCGAGATCGGCCCCCTTGACGGCCAGGTCCAGCCGTTCCTGATTGCGGCGCAGGCTGGTTTCCTTTTCGATCCGGCGGGTAATGTCAAACAGGTAACTGTGGTAGCGGCGGACGCGATTGTTTTCGTCACGCTCGGGCCGGGTGGTGCCGAGGACCCAGCGGTTGGCGCCGTCAGCGCTGTTCAGCCGAAAGGGTTCGTGCTGAACAGCAAAGGTCTGGGGAAGACTGTTGTCGGCACCGGCCAACTCTTCACGAACTCTGTCCAGGTCTTTATGATGAATAATATCGCTGAAGGCCAATTGCCCGGAGATCAAGGTTTCAGTGCTGTAGCCGATGAATTCCGCGATGTTTCCCGAAATTTTTGCCACGGACCATGAGGCGTCGTTTTCCCAGGAGACAAAGAGGATCGGGCCATGATCGAAAAGGCGCTGTTCCGTAACGGGTGGATTCAGTAACACGAAGCCCTCGGGCATATCAGGTTTGTGGGGCAGATCAGCCGGTCTTGAGCCGCCCGCTGGAGGTTTCCGCTTCCCGGAGCAGTGGTTATTATCAGCGAGGGCCGCATTCCGCAAGCTGCGGCGGCGCTGATCAGTCGTTTTTTCATCCTGTCGCCGTTCGAATCCGGCGAGGTGAAATTCAGCGTTCTTGCTCTCCCCGTCGAATCTGCTGCGGCGCCGCCTTGTCGCGCAGCCGGTAGCGGCGAACTTATACATTTATACCGCGGCAGGTGAAAATTCAAGTGTCATTTAACCCGCTGCGGCGGCTGGGGTTTTTGAGCGGGAAAGAAACCCCCTTTATTTGTGCGTGATTTCTCGGGGGGGGCATAACCAGCCACCGGGCCGGCAGGCAGGATGGAACCTTTTAACGACAGATGCCGCTGCCGTCTTGCGCTTGTCGTCACGTTTCGGGGTTTCCCCACAGGTGTATTTCCCGGGACCGAATTTTCGTTTTTCAGAATGAAACTTCGGCCCCGGAGGGCGGAATAACGCCTGATAGGGATTGATATCTCGGTATCTTTGAGCTAGTTTTACGAGTTGTTTTCCATTTTCCGGTTCAGGATCAAAACCACTCCAAGGAGGTCAACCCAATGAAAACAATCAGACATCTTTTGCCGGCTCTGGCGGCGGTATTGCTGTGCAGCACAATGGCGCCGGCCGAGACGCGAATCACTTACAAATCGGCGAAAACCAGTTCTTCCTACTACCAGATGGCGGTCCAGATTGCGGAAGCCATCAAAGCCGGCACCGGGGGTGCCATCGTCGCTACCGTTGAGGAGAGCCAGGGTTCCCTGCAGAACGTCAAGGAAGTGCAGGCCCGCAGCGGGAATTACGTTTTCACCACCCCGCCGGCGCTGATCAGGCTGGCGCAATCCGGCAGCGGGAAATTTTCCGGCGATGATGTGCAAAAATACGGGACGGTACGTGCACTTTTTCCCATTCCGTCTCTGACCATGCATTTCGTGGTTCGCGCCGACAGCGGGGTGGCGTCTTTTGCCGATCTCGAGGGGAAAAACATTCTGATCGGCAAAGGTTCGTTCGGTGCGAGGGAAGCGGAAAAGTATTTCCAGTTGTTCGGCCTGGAAGGCAAGGTGAAACTGTCGAACGTCGAATTGGGGAGTGCGGTCCAGGCCCTGAAGAATCGCCGGATCGACGGTTTCGCCACCTCCGGCTCCTATCCCGCGCCCAACGTGGTTGAAGCCGCGGCCGGTATCGGCATCAAGCTGTTGTCGCTGAACGACGAACAACTGGCGCTGACCAAGCGGACCCGGCTGGTGATTCCGGCGGACACCTATCCGGGCGTCGATTATCCCGTCACCACGACTTCGCTGCCGGTTATTGCCTATGCAACGACGGCGATGGACGCGGATACGGCTTACCAGCTGACCAAGGCGTTCTGGGAGCAGAAGGCCAAGATGGCCGTGGACAATGCCTGGTGGGGCGGGGTCTCCGCGCAATTGCTGAACAATGTCTACGGCAAGCTGCATGCCGGAGCTTTGCGCTACTATGATGAAAAGGGCATCTCCGTTCCAGAGTCCCTGCGCTGATTTCCGGCAACAGTATGAGTTGAATCATGGCGGACACAACATCGCACACGCCGGGCCTGAAGCTCTGGATCGGGCTCGGCGCCATTTCCATCGTCTTTCATCTTTATCTGGTTTTCAGCGGCATGGTTCCCAACCTGGTGAGCCGGCCGCTGCATATGGCGCTGGCGGCCCCCTGGGCGCTGGTCTTTTTTGCCCGGAGCGCCTGGTCGCGTCGCAGCGGCTGGCTGTTGACCGTGATCGTGGTTGCCGGCTGCCTGTACCTGGCGCTCAACGAAACGCGCATTGCCGATCAGTACGGTTCCCTGCGCGGCAATTTCCAGCTCGCCCTGGCCGTGAGCCTGCTGCTCTGCACTCTGGAAATGGCTCGTCGCAGTATCAGCTGGCCGTTGCCCAGTGTGGCTCTGGTGGCGCTTTTGTACGGTCTTTTCGGCCAGCATATTCCCGGTCAGTTCGGTTACCCGGGAATCCCGGTGAAAAGTTTTCTCGGGACGCTGGTGATCGCCGAAGGCGGCCTCTGGGGACAATTGACCGGGGTTTCGGTGGCAATTGTTTCGATTTTCGTGATCATGGGCGCGGTGCTCAACGCCGGAGAGGCGGGGCAGGGGTTTATGAACCTGGCGACCGCGGTTGCCGGCCGCTTGACCGGCGGAGCCGCCAAGGTTTCGGTGCTGTCGTCCGCTCTGTTCGGCTCCATTTCCGGATCGGCTTCGGCCAACGTCGCCTCGACCGGAGCCATTACCCTGCCGGCGATGATCAAATTGGGTTATCCGCGCGCCCTGGCCGGGGCTGTCGAGGCGGTCGCCTCCTCAGGCGGGCAGATCATGCCGCCGCTGATGGGCGCCGGAGCCTTCGTCATGGTCGAACTGACCGGCGTGCCCTACAACCGGATCATGGGTGCCGCATTGTTGCCGGCGCTGTTGTATTTCATCACCGCCTGGGTCGGGATCAACGCCTATGCCGGCCGTTACAATTTGAAAGCCGTGGCCGCCAAGGATCTGCCGCAACGCAAAACCGTCATCCTGACCGCCCTGTTTTTCCTGGTTCCTTTCGCGGTGCTGCTGGAACGGATGTTCGTCGGCGGTTACACGCCGCAATATGCCGCCTGTGTCGCTATCCTCTGCGCGTTTCTGCTGCTTTTCGTGGACGTCAATTTCAGCTTTTCATTGCCGCGCACCCTGGGGCGGTTGCAGACCGTCTGTATCAGCAGCGGCAAACAGATCTCGATGATCGCCTCGATCATTATCTGCGCCAGCATTGTCATCGGCGTGCTGGGTCAGACCGGACTCGGGGTCAAGATCACCTCGCTGATTCTTTCCGGTTCCGGGCATGTCCTCTGGCCGGCCCTGATCCTGACCGGGATCGCCTGCCTGGTGCTGGGCATGGAGGTTCCGACCACCGCCGCCTATGTGATCTGTGTTTCCGTGGCCGGACCGGCGCTGCAGGAATTGGGTCTGCAGCCTTTGGTGGCTCATCTTTTCGTGTTCTGGTTCGCCCTGCTTTCGACCATCACCCCCCCGGTCTGCGGCGCCGTTTTCATCGCGTCCGGGATGGTCAATGAAAACTGGCTCAAGATCGCCGGTTGCGCCATGAGTCTGGGGATCGGACTTTACCTTATTCCCCTCGCCATGGTTGCCAATCCGGCACTGATCAGGCTGGTCGAAACGCCGGTCCCGGCGCTGCTGACCTTTGTGAAGATCGGGGTCAGCCTGGGTGCGCTTTCTTTCGGCATCATCGCTCCCAAAGCGCTACTGATCCGCGCGGCGCTGGTCGGTGCGGGAATGATCGGGCTGTTTCTCTGAGCGCCGCGGCATCAACCGGCGCACCAGAGGGTTTGTTCCGCAGGCACCGGGTCGAACGCCGCTCTTCGCCCTGATTGGCAAGATCCCGGGCAAACTGCGGCCGGGCACCGAAAGGTCCCCGGCGAGAGGGTGTTATTTTTGTTCAACTGCGGCGACTTCAATGCCGATCTCCACCTGGTCGCCGACAACGAAACCGCCCGTTTCCAGGGCTTTGTTCCAGGTCAATCCGAAATCCCTGCGGTCAATCTGCCCCCGAGCTTCGAAGCCGGTCCGCATGTTGCCCCAGGGATCGGGGGTTTCTCCCAGATATGAACCGGTCAATACCACTTCCCTGGTGACGCCTCTGATGGTCAGGTCGCCGACCATGGTGATGTCTTTCCCGTTGCCGTTAATGCGTTTACTTACGAAAGTTATTTGCGGATGGTTGGCGGCATCGAAAAAGTCGGCGCTGCGCAGATGTTCGTCGCGTTTTTGATTGTTGGTGTTGACCGATGCCGCTTCGATTTCCGCTTGCGCCCCGGACAGGGTTTTACTGGCCCGGTCGACTTCGATGCTGCCGTTGAAGCTGTTGAAATTGCCGCGCACCTTGAACATCATCAGGTGCGGTACGCTGAAGTGGACCTGGCTGTGAACGCTGTCGACTACGTAGGTGGCGGCAATAACCGGAGTCGCGGCGAACAGGAGAAAAAAACAACTGAACAGCGATTTTTTAAACATAAGTCTCTCCTTGCGGGGAAGGTTTTAATTATGACAATTGTAGTTATGTTTTATATTGAATAAAAATATTTTTTATGGATAATCAATATATATTTTTTCTATAGAGAGCGACTCGGGATTCATGACGCTGGATCAATTGAGGATATTGGTGAAGATCGCCGATAGCGGCAGTATTCTGGCTGCCGCCCGGGCCTTGCACCGCACCCAGCCGACGGTCAGCGTCGCGCTGCGCAAACTGGAAGAAGAACTGAATCTGCAGCTTCTTGACCGCAGTTCTTACCGGGTCAGCCTGACGGACGCCGGCCGGCAACTCTACCGCCGGGCGGCAGCGATCCTCAAACAGGCCGATGACTTTTCAACCTATGCGCATTATCTGTCCTGCGGGCACGAGTCGACCTTGTATCTGGCCATCGAAGCCAGCAGCCCGATGTCGCTGGTTCTGGACATCCTGCAGAACAACGAAAAAAAATATCCGCAAACGGAATTCAACCTGGAGGTGGGAAATGTCTGGGGCGCACTGGAAAAGTTGTTGCACGGCGATGTCGATCTGGCCGTCAGCCCCTGGTTTGAGGATATCCGCAACCTCGAGTCGATCGCGCTGACCAAAACCCGCCTGCTCACCGTGGCCGCGCCGGGGTTTCTGCCGGACATGACGCAGTTCGAAATTGAAACCATGAAACAGTATGTCCAGGTCGTGGTTCGGGACGGCAGCAACCTGGGGCATAAGCTTTCTTACGGCGTTTTGGACAACGGTCGCCATTGGGTCGTGAGTGATCATCTGACCAAAAAGGCGTTGATCAAGGCGGGCCTGGGGTGGGGCAAACTGCAGGAGCATCTGATCGCGGAGGAATTGGCGGCAGGGATGTTGCTGCCGTTGACGATCGGTCATTATCCGTGTCAGGTGGAAATGGAAATCCGTGCGGTTCGCCGGCTGGGAGAGCCGGTCGGCCCGGTGGCGCACTCATTATGGCGGGATTTCATCGCGTTGAGCGAAGAGCGCGAGACGCGTGGGGAGAGCGCCGGACCCGCGCCTGCGGAAAAGGAATGATCCGGCGGCTATTGCCGTGTGCGGTCAAAGTCCGTTCCCGGGCTTTGGCCGGAGCGTTGCGCAATCGTCAGCTTGATGATCGGATTCAGAGCCCGGGGCGCAAGAGGTTGTCAACGCAGGCCGATCAGGCTGAGGGCCTTGCCGAGCGCCCGGTTGACCGGGTGATTTCTTTTCAGGCTCTTTATGACCGCGGGTTTGCGCAGGCCAAGGGTGCTGAGTTCGGCGATGATTTTCGGGTCCCGCCCCGCGGTCAGGCCCTTGCGAAACGCATCGATCGCTTTTGCCTTTTCTCCGGCCATGAGCAGGATGCGTCCCAGCAGTAAATAGTGCAGCGGGTTGTTGGGATCGCGTTTGACGGAATCCCGGCACATTTTAGCGGCTGAGTGTATTCGCCCCTGCCCCTTGGCTTGACAATAAGCCAGATAGGACCTCACTTCCGGGGTTTTCCGCTGCTCCGCGACCTGCCCCAGAAAGACCTGGGCGGAGTGGATATAGCCTTTTTCCGCCGCTTCGATCCCTTTCTGCAATAATAAATCAATTTGATCCGGGCTCATCATGAATCCTGTCGGCCTCTGGTTGTTGCTTGCCACGAGGGGGGATTATAACCGATTTGCCGCGCCGGAGATATCGGTCTGTTTTTTTTTGCCGCTTTTATGGAAAAACAGCAGGCGAATAAGGGCCAAACGAGAAGTTGAGTGGGTTCAGACGACAGCGTTATCCGGCATGGAGCAAGGCCGGCCAGCGCAGTTTGATTTCTCTTTCCAGTTCGACGGCAACCTGTTCGGCATTAAGAGCGGCGCAATGAACCGTCAACTCGGAAAATTCTTCGTACAGGGGAATGCGTTCATGGTACAGCTGATCGAATGTCTGTCCGTCGGCCATGACCAGCCCGCGCCGGCCCATATCGGCAATCCGCCGGCGCAGAATTTCCAAAGGTACCTGCAGATAAACGAGATGCCCGGTTCGACTGAAGGTCGTCAGCCCCTGCCGGTAGTAAACGACCGAGCCGCCGGTGGCGATAACGTTGTGTTCCAGTTCCAGGTTGAGCAGCACCTGTTCTTCAACATGGCGGAAATAGGCCAGTCCTTTCGTGTCGATGATCTGTTGCAGGCGCGCTTTTTCCCGTGCCTGGATCGCCAGATCGGTATCCATGAAATCGAAACCCAAACGTTTTGCCAGAATGACCCCGATCGTGCTTTTGCCGGCGCCCGGCATGCCGATCAGGATGATGTTGTTTTTTATCATGTTTGTCCTCCGATGAAATTCTATCATCGATCAACGGGGTTGCCCATGCTATCTTTATCCGTATCGCAACAGGAGAGGAAGGAGTGAAGCCGATGCGCGTGATCGCCGTGAACGGCAGTGCCAGAAAAAACGGAAATACCGCCCTGTTGATCCAGACCCTGTTTGAGCCGCTCAAGGCTGAAGGACTGGCGACGGAGCTGATTCAATTGAGCGGCGCCGGACTGCGTGGCTGCACCGCCTGCATGAAATGCTGGGAAAAGCGGGACGGTCGCTGTATCCTCGCCAACGATCCGGTCAACGACATCATGGCGAAAATGCAAACGGCCGCAGGCATTGTGCTGGGATCGCCGACTTATTTCGCCGATGTCAGTGCGGAGATGAAGGCCCTGATCGACCGGACGGGAATGGTGGCCCGGGCCAACGGCGGGCTTTTTCGACGCAAGGTCGGCGCCGGCGTGGTGTCCGTGCGGCGGGGCGGAGCCATGCATGCCTTGCAGACTTTGCAGAATTATTTGTTGATCAACGAGATGATCATTCCGGGTTCGAGTTACTGGAACATTGCCTTCGGGCGCGACATCGGAGAGGTTTCCGGCGATGCCGAAGGTCTGGAAACGATGACGGTCCTGGGGCGTAATATGGCCTGGTTGATCAAAAAGTTGGGGTCTTGAAGGATTTGTCTCGGTCCCTGAGCCGCCGGGCGGCGGCACAGACGACAAGGGACTGAGTTGGGTAAAACGCACTGTTGTCCTGCCGGGGAAAAGGAATAGATTTATGAGTGCCATGAATACGGATGCGGGGATGCCGATCGCAATGACTTTGGAAGCCGGGGTCTACTACCGTTGTACCTGCGGTCAGTCGGGGAGTCTGCCTTTTTGCGACGGCCATCATCAGAGCGGCGAATACCTGCCCCTGCGGTTTGAGGTGAAAGAGCGCGAGAAGGTGTATCTGTGCAGTTGCGGTAAAAGCCGAAACCAGCCCCACTGCGACGGCAGTTGCGGGGTCGACCTGCCTTAACTTTTACTGAAACGGGTTCCTTTTTTCGCGTCACGCATGACCGCCCGGGTCGCAAGCGACCCGGGCGATATCGGTCTATTTCTCCAACGGTTTGTGGCAGAACCACCAGTCGAAGCATTCGTACTGCTCTTTACGCTGCGCGGCGGTCTTCTCATCGGTTGCCGGCGGGACGATGATGCGGTCGCCGATCAGGCTGTTTTCCGGCCAGTCGGCCGGAACCGCGCCCTGACTGTCCGAGACCTGCAGCGCTTTTACCGCACGCACCACCTCATCGATATTCCGGCCGATCTCCTGGGGATAGTACAGCACCAGGCGCACTTTGCCTTCCGGGTCGCCGACAAAGACGGCGCGGACGGTGTTGCTGCCTTTGCCGGGGTGCAGCATGCCGAGTTTCAGGGCGATGGCGTCGTTGGCGGCGACGATCGGGAACTGAATATCGACATTCAACTCCTGCTTGATCCATTCATTCCATTTGATATGGGAGAACACCTGGTCGACCGACATTCCGATCAGCACGCAGTTGAGCGCGGCGAACTCCTCGTAGCTCTGTTGGAAAGAAACGAATTCCGTGGTGCAGACCGGAGTGAAATCGGCGGGATGGCTGAACAGGACGAACCATTTGCCTTTCAGGTCGCCGGGAATGTTCATGGGGCCATGGGTGGTCTGGACGGACAGTTCGGGGAAATCATCGCCAAGTAGCGGCATGTTCAGTTGTTCCATTTTTTCGCGTCTCCTTTGTCTAAAGATTAGAGTTTGCGGTTGCCTGACAATCAGACGAGCAGTGAATTCTGAACATATGTATAGTTGAATGTTTTGCTCTTGTCAAGAATTTTTATTAAATAGGAATTTATCATAATTGATCGGCTCCGCCCGTTTCGGACGATGGCTTTCAATTTAAAAAATCTATCATGCTGAAAGGTTTAGTCAATATGCGATGTCGATTTAGGGCGGATCGAATGCGCTCCCGACATTGCGTCCCACCGGCCTTTATCTCTGTCGACGGCTGTGCTATAAAACTCTTCTGGACTCATAGATATCTTTTAACTGCCTGAAATAAAAGAATTATTAGGGGGTATAAATGTATAAGATCGTGACGCATCCGGGTAGCGCACATAAAGATGATTTCATGTCGGTCAGCATTCTGCTGGCCACTTTGGGGCGGGCGAGGGTCGAGCGCCGGGAAGCGCGGGAGGAGGATATCGCCGACCCCGACACCTACGTTGTCGACGTCGGCATGGTGTATGATCCCGACAAGCATAATTTCGATCATCACCATGATCCCGGCCTGCCCTGCGCTTTTCACCTGGTGATGCAGCACCTGGGTTATCACGACACCGCCCAACTGGTTTTCGGCTGGTACACGCACATGAGCATGATGGATGTGCGCGGCCCTTACAAGACCGCTGAACAACTGGGCGTTGACAGCAATGTGCTGTTTGCGTCTTCTTCGCCGATCGACGGCTATATCCTGGCTTGCTTTTCGCGGATCAGGCAGTTGGACGAGACGGATCAGTTCTATACGCTGATGCAGGATTTCGGGCGCGACATGATTACGATGATCGATTCCAAAATGCAGCGGCTGATCCGGCTGGAAAATGAAACCCAGATCCTGCCGGTCAAGGATTACAAGGCGATCGTAAGCCGGATTCAGGATAATCCGAAATTATCCATGGAGCTTTATTTGAAACAGCTCAACGATCCGTCGATCGTTATGAGTATTACACCGTCCGTGCGCGGAGCGGGCTGGGAACTGCTGCGCCTGATGGATAACGCTATCGTCGATTTCCGGACCATCGCGGCGCATCCGGAAATCAGGTTTGTTCATGTCAACGGCTTTGTCGCCAAAACCCGCAGCCTGATGCCGCTGCCGGAAGTTGTCGCGCTGGCGACACAGGCCATCGGGGCAACCCCGCGGGCCGCCCGGCAGGGCTGAGATCCGGTCGCGGAGAAGCGTTTCCGTCGAGTCCGTGGACGGGCGGCCGAAAGTAAGGAGGATTTTATAACTCCTTGCTTTTGCGGGTCAGACGACAATCGTATTTGCGGTTTGCGTTGTGGAAAGGACCCCGGATGGGCCTTTTTCCATAACCTGCCGGAGGCGCTGATCAATGAGAGGCCTGGGTGTGCTTGCGCCGCTCCGGGCAGGGTTCGTCGGTTGCCGGTGCGTTTTCGGCCTTTTCGCCGAATTTGGCGAAAAACCAGTAGAAAGAGAACATCAGGCTGGGGGTTTTGGCCAGGGCTTCGTTGAACACGAACTGCTTTGCCTCGGCCAGCGGGACATAGGTCAGAATGATCTGCTCGCTGTGGATTCCCCCGCCTTCATTCACTTTCATCGAGTCGTCGATGGTGACGTAAAAAAGATGCTGCTGGTTGCCGGAAATGCCGACATTGGTGAAAAAAGAACTGACCTTGCAGATATGATCGAGGGGCACGTCGAAGCCGCATTCCTCGTAAATTTCTTCTTTGATAACCTGCTCCAGAGACACGTTTTTATCGACGATGCCGGCGCAGAGCTCATGGGTGTAGGTGTACTGCGGGTGGTTCATGTGCACCGGAGCGCGAAACTGCTTGACCAGCAGGAAGGCTTTTTTGTCGGTATGATAGAGCAGGGCCGAAACCCCGTCATGACAC
Organism: Geopsychrobacteraceae bacterium; assembly: GCA_963676555.2. GTDB lineage: Bacteria > Desulfobacterota > Desulfuromonadia > Desulfuromonadales > Geopsychrobacteraceae > BM522. The sequence goes on along the minus strand of CAXXGL010000014.1, from coordinate 64,355 downwards.
TGCACCGCCTCCCAGACCCGGGTCTGTCCATTCTGGACGTAACACAGCTGGACCGGTTTGACGTATTTGTTGTCCTGCAATGTCGAGATGGAAAACTCTGAAATTTCAAACGGCATAGGTTTCCCTTTCGCAATGTTTATTTGCTTGCGGCGCCTTCCGATGACCCGGAACGGCGCCGGGGGATTTATTCGGGTCGATATGATTGCCGGCTAGGCGTCGGCAATCTTCAGGACGATTTTGCCGAAATGCTGATCCTCCTCCATCATTGTATGAGCGGCGACGACCTCGTCAAGAGGAAATTCCCTCTCGATGATCGGGACGATCGTCCGGTCGGCGAATCTGGGCAGCGCCCGACGGGTGAATTCGGCAATGATGTCGGCTTTTTCCGCGACCGGCCGGCTCCGCAGAACGGAACCGATAATCTGCTGCCGCTTGACCATCATCAAGGCCAGGTTCAGTTCCGCCTTGATGCCGCTGATCACCCCGATGATCACCAGCCTGCCCTGATAGGCGAGGGAGTTCATGTTGGGTTTCAAATACTTGGCCCCGACGTGGTCGAGAATCAGGTGCACGCCTTTTTTTGCCGTAAATTCCTTGACGAGATCGGAAAAATCGGGGTGTTCGGTGAAGTCGATCACCAGGTCCACACCGAGTTTTTTGACCCGTTCCAGCTTGTCCGGGTGGGCGGTGACAATCAATCTGGCGTTCGGTGTGAGCGCTTTGGCCAGGTGAATCGCCGCCGTATTCACTCCGCCCCCGCCGCCGTGCAGAATAGCGGTCTGTCCGTCCTGGAGGCCGCCGATCATGAAGACGTTGAGAAAGGCGGTGATGTAGCTTTCGTTGACACAGGCGGCTTCGGCAAAACTCATGCTCTCGGGGATCGGCATCAGATGGTTGGCATAAGCGACGGCGTACTCGGCGTATCCGCCGCCGCCGACCAGGGCCATGACCCGGTCGCCGACCTGCCATTGTTCGACGTCGCTGCCGATGGCGGCGATGGTTCCGGCCACCTCCAGCCCGAGTATTTCGGAATCGCCGGGCGGTGCCGGGTAGTTCCCCAGGCGCTGAACCAGATCGGGGCGATTGATGCTGGTGGCGACAACTTTAATCAGAACTTCGTCGGCTTTCGGGTGCGGGGTTTCGATCACCCCGATTTTCATGACTTCAGGGGCTCCGAACTCTTCGATCAGAACAGCTTTCATCAAGGCTCCTCCTTTGGTGAAAATAATGGAATCAGACTGCATGAACAGGTAAAAACGTCGACCGCTTTGGCCTCCGGATGTCGGTTGTCACCGGAACGATTATAGTCTCAAAGAGGCATGGATTCAAAGCGCGAATGGCGGCCGGCCGTTTTTGCCGGTCTTATCCGAGCCGGAGCCGTTGTGCTCTTCCGGCTGAAGATAAAAAAAATGTAATATTCTTTTTTTGAATTGTGTATAATTACATGTTCCACTGAACATATTTGCTTTTGGCCGTTTCGGCGTTTCGGCATGGGCGTCGATGCGGCGCAACGAGTCGTGGTCGTGCATGTGGACGTGCAAAAAATTCTCAACTATCTGTTAATCGTTCTGGCGGTTTGCGGAGGACTGGCTGTCGGGACCTCCGCCGCGCGGCTCATCGATCTCGCTTTGGTCGACGAAGGGATGTCTTTGGGCGCTTTCCCGGCCGGGAAGGCAGCATTGCGTCAGCTCGGCGAGTCCGATTTTCAGGTCATTGTCAGCCGCAATCTTTTCGATTCAACGGCGGTCGGCAAAGCAGCCGGACAGGTTGATTTATCCGCCGGCGCGATTGCCGCGACTCCCCGGGAAGAGCCTTCGACGGCGGTCGCCGATTTAAAACTGATCGGCACCGTGACGGCCGGCGCCGAGTCTTTGGCGCTGATCCATAACGGCAAGGAAACGGGGGTGTTCCGGCTGGGCGAGGAGCCGGCGCCGGGAGCGACTATTGAAGAGATCCAGCGTAAAATGGTGGTTTTGTCGGAGCGCGGAGAACGGCGGGAGCTGCTGTTGCAGGAGCCGCAGCAGGCACAGGCGCGGCTGCTCACTCGTCAGGGCGGCGGCGACAGCTCCGGAATCGTTCCGATCGATGACAGGAGCTGGAAAATCGACCGCGCCGTTGCCGCCAACGCCCGCGGCAATCTGAATTCCCTGCTGCAATCGGCGCGCATGATCCCGGAACTGAAAAACGGCAAGACCGCCGGCTTTAAACTGGTCGAACTGCAGAAAGGGTCCTTGCTGGAAAAAATCGGCCTGCGGACCGGCGATCTGATTGTGGAAATCAATCAGGTGGCATTGGACAGCCCGGAAAAAGCGCTGCAGATTTTTCAGCAGCTGCGCGAGGCAAATATGATCTCATTGGGATTGATCCGCAATGGGCAACCTGAAAACTTTGAATATCGTCTCGAATAGGAGCCGCTCGTGATGATGCGATACGCTCGCCATATACTAGTGCCGCTTATCCTGCTCGTTTTCGTGTCGGCAAGCCCGGCGGCGGGAGCACCCAACGATCAGCTGCCGACGGATCTGGAAGTGACCCTCGATTTTCAGAATGTCGAACTGGTGGACATGATCGGCACCATCAGCGAGTTGACCGGCAGGAATTTCGTTTATGACGAATCGGTGCGGGGCAAAGTCAGTGTGGTTTCCCCGAAGCCGGTTTCGGTTGCAGAGGCTTACCGCCTGTTCACCACCGTTCTCAATGTCAAGGGCTTTACCATTATCCCCTCCGGGAAAGTCAACAAGATCGTTTCGATTCGTAAGGCGAAAGAGGAAAACCTGCCGATTTCCGACGGCCGCAATCTCGGCGAACAGTTCATCACCCGCATCATCAAGCTGGAGAACCTGGATGCAACGGTTGTCGTCGATACCATATTGCGCCCGTTGATGCCGAAAACCAGTCATGTCGTCGCCCATGCCCCGACCAACACGGTGGTGCTGACGGACAGTGCGGCCAACATCACCCGGCTGGTGAAAATCCTCGCTTCCCTCGACCGTTCCTGGGACGGTGAGCGCATGGAGGTGGTGCAGCTGCAGTATGCCGAAGCGGAAGAAACCGCCGAACTGGTGCTGCGGATTATGGAGGGCGGTTCCACGGCGACGCCGGTCCGGGGCGCCAAGGCGGGAACCGAAATCCGCAAGAAAGCGGCCGGGCAGGTGACGCCCTATGCCCGCACCAACCGGCTGATGCTGGTGGGTGATGAAAGTTTTATCGGCGCCGCCAGGGCGGTGATCGCCGAGCTCGATGAAAAAGCCGACGTCGGCCGCGCCGGGGTCTACGTTTACTATCTGGAACACGCCGAGGCGGAAGGGCTGTCGGAAACGCTGAACCGGATCATCAGCGGGGCAAAACAACAGGCGCCGGGCAAAACCGCGGAACAGTCGGAAGACGTGTTCGGCGAGGTGGTGGTGACCGCGGACAAACCGACCAATGCCGTGATCGTCAATGCCACGGCAAAAGATAACGACAAGGTTGCGGGACTGATCCGGCAGCTGGATATCAAGCGCAATCAGGTGTTCGTCGAAGCCCTGATCCTGGAACTGTCCATGGATGCACTGCTCGACCTGGGCGCGTCGCTGCAGGGAGCGGTGGACGTCGGCGACGACAGCATTGCCTTCGGCACCAGCAACTGGGTCAACAACGGAGATAATTCCGGGGTGGCGAATTTTGTCCCAGAGAACGGGGTTCCCAACGTTTTGGCCCAGGCGGTCGACGGCATTCTTCTGGGCGGGTTGTTCAACCCGATCACCACGGTTGTCAACGGCGAGACGGTCACCATTCCGGCACTTTCCGCGCTGATCAATCTGTCGCAGACGGATTCCGATGTCAATGTGCTTTCCGCCCCGCGCCTGTTGACGTCCAACAACGAGGAAGCGGAAATCGTGGTGGGTAAAAACGTGCCGATCATTACCTCGAAGACGACCGACAACGCCGGCAATCCGGTCAATTCCGTCGAGCGTCAGGATGTGGCGCTGACCCTGCGTTTTACGCCGCAGATCACGGAAGGCAATCTGGTGCGCCTGCAGGTGTATCAGGAAATCAGCGACATTACCGAATCGGTCGGTACCGTCGACGAAGTCGGCCCGACCTTCAAGAAAACGTCATTGAGCAACTCCATCGTGGCCAGGGACGGCAAGACCGTGGTCCTCGGCGGCCTGTTTCAGACCGACCAGACCTCCTCGGTGACCAAGGTGCCGCTGCTGGGGGATATCCCGCTGCTCGGACATCTGTTCAAACGGACCAGCGAATCGGAAACCAAAACCAGCCTGCTGATTTTCATCACGCCGCGGATTATCCGCAACAGTGAGGATCTGGAGCGGATCACCCGGGAAAATCAAAACAGTTTGCGCTTGTATCGGGAACAGGAAGGCAGCGAAAAATTTTTCAAAGTGAATCTCGACAATGAACAGTCTCAGGAACCGGCGGCTGTAAAGGACTGAAACCATGCGACCGATGAAGTGGCGTCAGCTTGGTGAAATCCTGGTCAATGACAAGGGGATTCCGCAGGAGGTTGTCCGTCAGGCCCTGCGCGAACAGGAAACCAGCCGGCTGCGCCTGGGAGAGATTTTACGCGAGAAGGGCGAGGCGGACGATATCGTGCTGGCCGAGGCCCTGGCCATTCAGAGCGGGATGGAATATGTGGCCGAGCCGCGAATCAAGGCCAGTGCCCTGCACCTGCTGACCACCATTCCCATCGGTTACGCCAAGGACAACCTGGCCGTGCCGCTGGAGATCGAGGGCCGGACCATCAAGCTGGCAGTTGTCGATCCCGCCAACAACCGCATTCTGAACGACCTGTCGGTGATGACCGGCTGCCGGATTATCCCCTGTCTGGCCGAGCCGGACAAAGTCTTGCAGGCCATCAATCATGGCTACGAAACCCTCTCCGGCGGCGGTGATCAGGCCATCTCCGATATCGGCCAGGACGACCTCAACGCAGACGCCGAAATGCAGGTCGAGGATCTGATCGACACCAGCGATGAGGCTCCGGTGATCCGTTTTGTCAACAGCTTGCTGACCCAGGCCTACCGGCAGCGGGCGAGCGATATTCACATCGAGCCTTTTGAGGGCGAGGCCGTGGTCCGCTACCGCATCGACGGCGTGCTTTATGAAGTGCAGAGGCCGCCTTATCGCGCTCTGGCCAACATCGTCTCGCGCTTGAAAATCATGGCGGATCTCGACATTGCCGAAAAAACGCCTGCCCCAGGATGGCCGTTTTTCCGTGCGCATCGCCGGCAAGCAGGCCGATGTCAGGGTCTCGACCCTGCCGACGGCGTTCGGCGAACGGATGGTCCTGCGCCTGCTGGATAAGAGTTCCGGACTGCTGGGACTGGAGGAAATCGGCATCGATGCCGACACGTTGCCGCAGCTGAATAAAATGATTCGCAAGAGTTACGGCATCGTCCTGGTGACCGGTCCGACCGGGGCGGGGAAAACCACGACGCTTTATTCGGCGCTGTCGGCGATCAATTCCCGGGAGCAGAATATCATTACCGTGGAAGACCCGATTGAATACCAGCTTGCCGGGGTCGGCCAGATCCAGGTCAATCCGAAGATTGATCTGACCTTCGCCCAGGGGTTACGATCGATCCTGCGTCAGGACCCCGACATCATCATGGTGGGAGAAATCCGCGACGGCGAAACGGCCAAGATCGCGGTTCAGGCGGCGCTGACCGGGCATCTGGTTTTTTCCACCCTGCATACCAACGATTCGGCGGGGGCGTTGGCGCGGCTGGTCGAGATGGGGGTCGAACCTTTTCTGGCGGCTTCGTCCCTGGTAGGGGTGCTCGCCCAGCGGCTGGTCAGGACCGTTTGCCCGTACTGCCGGATCAGTTATCGGCCCGATGAGCAACTGCTCGGTCAGCTGTTCGAAGGCGCGGAGATTCCGGGCTCGGCCACATTTTATCGCGGTCGCGGATGCAATCGCTGCATGCAGATCGGCTACCTCGGCCGCACCGGACTCTATGAGTTGCTGGAAGTGACCGATCCGATTCGTCATCTGGTGACCACTAACGCCGATGCGGCGACGATTCGCCGGCAGGCGTTGAAGATGGGGATGCGTTCCCTCCGGCAGGCGGGCCTGGCCAAGGTGCTGGACGGGACTACGACCGTCGAGGAGGTGCTGAGAGTGACCCAGGAGGAGGTCTGATCCTTTGGCTCTCTATGAATACAGTGCTCTCGACCGGCAAGGCAAAAAGCGGCGCGGGGTGGTCGAAGCGTTAAGCCAAAAAGCCGCCAGTCATAAACTGCGGGATCAGGGCCTGTTCCCGACCCGGCTGGCGGTCGCACGCGAATTGACTGGGGCGACGCAGAAGCGTTTTTTCCGCCGGGTCAGCGCGATGCAACTCGGGGTGGCAACCCGGCAGCTGGGCACCGTTCTGGCTGCGGGCATGCCGCTCGATGAAGCTTTGGCGACGGTTGCGGACCAGCAGACGCGGGGCGAGTTGGGAGCGGTTCTGACCCGGGTGCGGGATGATGTCCTGCAGGGCAGTGCGCTGCATAATGCGCTACGCGCGCACAGTCATGTTTTTCCGGCGCTCTATACGAATATGGTCCAGGTCGGTGAGTCCAGTGGAACGCTGGACAAGGTCCTGTTGCAACTGGCCGATTATATGGACGACCAGGTACGCTTTACCGCGCAGTTGAAAACGGCGCTGACCTATCCGATTCTGATGTTTCTGGTGGGCAGCGGCGTGCTGTTCTTTCTGCTGGGGTTCGTGGTGCCGAAAATCACCCGCATGCTCGAAGATCTCGACCAGGCGCTGCCCCTGCCGACGTTGATCCTGATGTCGCTCAGCGGCTTTATTGCCCGCTATTGGTGGCTGCTGCTGATCCTGACGATTGGAGTGCTATGGTTGCTGCGGCGCCTGTCGCTGTCCGTTTCCGGGCGTTTCTGGCTGGACCGGCAACGATACCGGCTGCCGGTTTTCGGCTCCCTGGCCCTGCAGAGCGCGACCGCGCGCTTTGCCCGCACCACGGCGACCTTGTTGAAGAGCGGGGTGCCGTTGTTGACGACGCTGGACATTGTCCGGAATCTGATCGGCAATCGTTATCTGCAGCGTGCCCTGGAATCCGTGCGCGAGCGGGTGACCGAGGGAGAAGGCCTGGCGGAGCCGCTTTACGATGTCGCGGTTTTTCCGACGATGCTGCCGCAGATGGCCGCGGTCGGGGAAAAGAGCGGCGAGCTGGAAGGGATGCTGTTCAAAGTCGCCCAGATTTACGAGCATCAGGTGCAGACCCGGCTGAACAGTTTGATGGCATTGTTGGAACCGTTGATGATCCTGCTGATGGGATCGATCGTCGGGTTTATCGTTCTTGCGGTCCTGCTGCCGATTTTTCAGGCCAGTCAGGGCATGGGTTAACAGGTTGATAGAGTCACGGAGTGAAGTAATGAAAGACAGACACAACAAGCAGCAGGGTTTTACCCTGATCGAGATTATGGTGGTGGTGGTTATCCTCGGTATCCTGGCGGGAATTGTGGTGCCGCGACTGCTGGACGAACCGGAAAAGGCCCGCCGCACATCGGCGGCGACCCAGATTCGCAGTTTTGAAGGAGCCCTGGGCATGTTTAAACTCGATAACGGCTTTTTCCCGTCAACGGAACAGGGGTTGCAGTCCCTGGTGGAAAAACCGAATGTCGGCCGCATCCCCGCAAAGTACAAAGAGGGCGGATACATCAAAAAAATCCCTCTGGATCCCTGGAGCCAGCCGTATCTTTATATCTCTCCCGGGGTTCACGGCGATTACGATCTGTTCTCGTATGGGCCGGACGGCGAAAGCGGGGGAGAAGGAGAGAATGCCGATATTGCCAACTGGGATCTTGACTGAGCGCAAGGGCTTCACTCTGGTTGAATTGCTGGTGGTGATCACCGTGCTGTCGCTGGTCGGGGTGATCAGCCTGCCTTTGATTGCCGATCGCGATACGACCAATGAGAAGTTGAAGCTGCGGCGTCTGGCCGGGACCGTCAAGCAGCTTTATAACGAGGCCACGCTGACCCGCGACGAGCATGTGCTGACTTTCGATTTCGACCATAACAGTATCACGGCCTATCGTTTGCGCGCACAGGGTAATGACGTGGAAAATGAGGTTTTCGGTCGCGAGTTGTTGTTGACTCCTCTGCACCTGAGCCGGGTGGATATCAAGGGCAAGGGCAGCTTCAACAGCGGCCGTGTCAGTGCCAGGATTCTGCCCCTGGGGTGGATGGAGAATACCCGGATCGATCTGCGTCGCGAGCAGGGAGCCCCGCTGCAGTTGGCCTTTTCTCCGCTGACCGGAGCAATGACGATCGATGATGAGCCGCTGTCGCTGCAATAACGGGTTTTCATTGCTGGAGGTGATGATTGCCCTGGCTATCGTGGCCACGGCCCTGGTGACCCTGATGGGCCTTTCGCAGCGCTCGATCATGGTGCAGGACCGGGTTCAGAAGCTGACTCGCGCGACATTGCTGGCGCAACAGATCATGAACGAATACGAAACCGCGACCGGCCGTTCGTTCGACAACTGGGCGGAGCAGGAAGAGGTTTTCCCCGAACCTTTTTCCGAATTTCGCTGGCAGGTCAGTTATCAGGACACTCTGATTCGCCGGGTCAAGCAGATCACGGTCAGGGTGATCTGGGGCCGGACGGAAAAAAATGAAGCGGTTCAACTGGTTTCGTTCGTCGCCTCCGGGGATGCCGGATGAAATCTTCCGAACGCGGTCTGACCCTGCTTGAAGTGCTGTTGGCGTTGCTTATCGGGGGGCTTGTCCTGAGCAGTGTCTACGGGGTTTTCGCCTCGGTCAGCGGGGTCCATGAAAGGTTGGAAAAAGAGAGTATCGAGTTTCACAAGATGCGCATTTTTTTCGATCGTCTCGGCGGTGAGTTGAGCAGTTTGAATTTGCGCAGGATCGGTCAGGAGGCCGTGTTGAGCGCCGGCAATAATGCCGACGAGGAAAGCTTTCTGGAATTCAATACCGCTTTGTCGTCCCCTTTCATGGATCGTTACGGCGGGGTTTCGCGGGTGCGTTACGAAGCGCGCCCCGGTGCTGACGGCATCGCGATCTATCGCAGCGAAAAGCCGTTGTTGGCCGACCTGGCGGCCGAGGAGCCGTTGCTTTATGTCGATCGCATCAGGGCTTACGACATTCGTTATTACGGCCAGGGCAATTGGCGGGACGACTGGTCGGCGCAATCGTTGCCGCAGTTGATCGAGGTGTTCATCGAGCTTGACATCGACGGGCGCGCCGTTCCGTTCCGCAGTAGCTTTATGGTGTCGGGTATGGTCCAATGAAGAAACTGGGCGGTCAGCGCGGTATGGCTTTGCTTCTGGTGCTGGTGATCGTTGCTTTGCTCAGCGCCCTGTTGATCGAATTTTCCTTTTCGAGCCTCGTCGACCTGCGCGCGACGGAAACTTTCCGCGATCGCAGCAAGGCTTATTACCTGGCCCGAGGCGGAGTCGAAGCGGCGAGAATGATGCTGCAGGACGACGATAATGACTATGATCATCCGACGGAGTTGTGGGCGAATGAACTGGTTAATATCCCGGCCGGCGACGGCGATGTCAGTATCCGGATCAGTGATTTGAGCGGAAAGTTCAACGTCAATTACGTCGCCGACCAGCGCGGCAACCCCTTGCCGGGCTATCATCGTTTCGTCGCCCTGTGCCGGGAAGTGCTGCCGGTGGACCCGGTTCAGGCCGGGGAACTGGCGGATGCTCTGGTTTACTGGTTCAACGCCGATAAAACCGTGGCGACACCCGACGATGCTTATTATGCCGAGCTTGATCCGCCTTACAGCCGCCGGGGCGAGAAGCTGGCGGCGGTGGATGAGCTGCAAATGGTCAGGGGTTTCAGCCCCGAATATTATCGTGCCCTGGCACCGTATCTGCGGGTTGTCGGGGAGGAACGGATCAATCTGAACAGCGCGCCGCCGGAAATTCTCTATGCCTGGCAATTTTCCGCGGCCGAAGGCAACATCGCGATCATTCTCGATCGGCAGGATATCGAGGCCGTGGTGAATTATCGCCAAACGACTCCCTTTGAACAGTTGTCGGACCTGGAGTCGGTTGAAGGCATCGGGAATCGTTGGGCTTCGGCCTGGGTGCAGAATTCAGTCGGCGTACAGGGCAGTGTCTACCGTATCGACAGCCGCGGCCGGGTCAATCAGAGTACGCGCAACGCGCTGGCTTATCTGGCGAAACAGAATAACGAACTGTTGAAATTCAGAATGGAATAACAAACGTCATGGCCAAACGTTTCATCGGTATCGATCTTGAGGGGGCGGACGCCAGGGTGGCTGTTTTGACGGCCGAGCCCGGGAAAATCGATGTCGTGCTCGATAAGCGTCAATATGCCACGCCGGACGAAGCGGCCCGGGGCATTCGGGAAATGCTGGGGGGCCGGCTGTCGCTCGGCGATCGTCTGGTGGCCGCTTTGCCGTGCCGGGTCGGACTGTTCCGGCGGTTGCGTTTCCCCTTCCGCGAAAAAGCCAAAATCAAAGCGGCCCTGCCGCTGGAGCTGGCGGCCCAGTTGCCGATCCCGCTTGAAGAGCACCTGATCTCTTTTCTGCCGCCCCGGGCGCGGGAGAATGACTACGAGGTCGATGCCGTCGTGGTCAATAAGCTTGAAGTCAGCGAATTGCTGACCTATTTTCCCACTCCGGAACAACATCCGCGGCGCATTGACCTGTTTCCTTTCGCGTTAGTGCCGACATTGGGAAACCGCGACGGGATCGTGGTGTATTGCCGCCGGCTTGAGGTCGTTGTCGCCCTGATTTACGACGGTATCGTCTGGGATTATCGCTTGCTGCCCGGCACGAGCGAACTGGAGGACAGTGAGGTTTACGATTTCATCGCCCACCAGGTCAGCCAGTTGGAGAACACGGTTGAGGTGGAAGGTTTGCCGCTGTGGGTTCTGGGAGCGGGAGTCACCGAAGACCTGCTGGTCATGCTTTACCAGACCGACCGGACCATTCTCAGCCCGGCGGAGGACGTGTTCGGGGACGATCTGAGTTGCGAAATGGCGCCTGCAGCGCTGCTGGCATTGACTGAAATGCGGCGGAACAAAAAAGAGGACCCGCTCAACTTCCGGCAGGAGGAATACGCCGCCAGGGGGCAATTGGAAATTTTCCGGGCCAAGCTGATCGTTGCCGCGTTGCTGTTCGCCGGGGTCTTTTGTGTCGGGGCTTTCGCGTTGCACATGGGCTATTTACTGAAAACCAAAACCGTCGCCACCCTGGAAAAACAGATCACCGCCGTTTACCGCCAGGTGGAGCCCGCTGATGCGCCGGTGGTCGACGTGCCGATGCAGATGCAGGCGACTCTGGCGGAGTTGCGGCAACAGGTGCAGTTGTTCGGGCTCGGCGGCAAGGGGGCGGCAACCGTTCTGCAGGCATTGTCGCAAGAGATCGGCACGGAGATTCGTGTGGATCTGGAAGAATTCAAGTACAGTCCCGAAACGGTGAGCCTGATCGGCCGGGCGGATTCATTCGATGCGGTGAACCGGATCGTGGAAAGATTATCCGCAGATCAGTTGTTTTCCGCCGTTGAAATAACTGATGCCAAGCTGGCGGCGGACAATAATCAGGTCAATTTCGAGATTGAAATCGGCCTCGGCGACAAGGGGCGATAAATGTTGCGGCGTTTGAACCCACGGGAAAAGATTTATGTCGTCAGCGGGCTGGCGGTCCTGGCGGTGTTATTCGTCTGGTTTGCCCTGTTGACCCCTTATCTTTCCACGCTGGCGAACCTTGACCGCCGCATCGCCGCGCTGGAACGCAACCGGGGCGAAGTGCTGGGGTTGCGGGACCAGATTCTCGACCTGCGCCGGCAACTGGCGTCGGTCGACCGACAGCGCCAGGGGCAGCGGCCGCTTTTTTCCCAGGTCGAAAATCTCACCGAGCAGACCGGGGTCCGTGAGCAACTGCTGGTGATGCGGCCGCAACCGGCGACGGTGCAGGGAGATTTCCGGCAACAACTGGTGGAAATCCGGCTGGAAAAGATTTCCCTGGTGCAACTGGTCAAAGTCTTGCATGCCGTGGAGTATCGCAGCGGCGGGATCCAGGTGAAATCATTGCGGGTCAAGCCCCGCTTCGAAGATCGCTCGGCCCTTGACGTCAGCATGGTGCTGATGTCACTGGAGACGCTATGAAGCGTGCAATTATTTCGCGTATCGGTTTTGCTTGGCTGGCGGGGAACCGGCGCCTTTTTATTGCCTGCCTGCTGCTGTTCTGTTTCAGTGCCGCCCTGTCTTTCTGGTGGTTTTTCCCGGCGGAGCTTTTGCAACGAAAATTTCTGCAACTGGCCATGCAGGCGACCGGCCTGCAGCTGCGCGGGAAAGAAGCGTCGCTGCTGTTGCCGTTGGGCATGAAATTCGATCTGGAGATCGGTTCCCAAGGCGAAGGCCTGACGGACGTGGAGATTGAAGGGTTACGCATCACTCCGGTGTGGGGCCGGCTGTTATCCGCCGATCCCGCGGCCACCATGCGCGGGGATCTGGCCGGCGGCCGTTTTGCCGCTCAGGTCGGCCGCTCCGGGACGCTTGAACTGCAGTTGCAGGAGATCGATCTGCTGACGTTTCAGCGGCCGGATAACCGCTACCGTGTCTCCGGTCGCCTGGAGGGGCGGTTAAGCGCCGATCAATTGACGGAGAACGGCGGCGGCCGGGGCGATTTCACTTTTGTCGTTGATGCTGCCCGGTTGCAGGGATTGCGGCGTCTGGGGCTGCCCGATGCCTTCAATCTCGGCTTTATCCAGACGACGGGAAAATTCAATCAGCGGCGCGTCAGCATCGAACGTTTTGTCGCCAGCGAGGGGAATCTGGAGGTCAGCGGCGGCGGGACCTTCCTGATCGGCGAGACGCCTGAACGGACCCGCCTCAATCTGAATCTGCGGCTTCATCCGGACGCGACCACGCCGGAAAGCCTGCGGGAGCTGATCCAACTGACCGGAGTGCGGCCGACCGCGGACGGCAGCTACCTGCTGCGAGTCGGCGGCACACTGGCCAAGCCGGTGGTGCGTTGAAGGGGATGACCTTCAGTCGGGATTGCGGATAAAACGATAGCCGCGACCGCGCACGGTACGGAAAAACTTCGGTTTGGCCGGATCGGGTTCGAAATATTTGCGCAACCGGACAACGAAATTGTCCAGGGTTCGCGTCTCGGTACTGGGCGACATGGACCAGACCTGTCTGAGAATCTCTCCGCGCGCCAGGATTTTTCCTTCGCGCTCGAAAAACAACCTGAGCATTTTTATTTCCAGTTCGGTCAGTTGCAGGGTTCCCTGTGCGGTCTCGGCCTGGTGCGTTTCAAAGTCGATGCTGTTTGCGCCGAAACGGTAAATCCGCCGGCCGGACTTCTGCTCCCGCCAGTTCGAGCGGCGCAGCAGCGCGGCGACGCGGAGCAGGAATTCCGTCAGGTTGAAAGGTTTGGTCAGATAGTCGTCGGCCCCGGTTGAAAGGCCGTCGATGCGGTCCTGATCGGTGACCCGGGCGGTCAACATCAGGACGGGGACCTGGTTGTCCTGTTCGCGCAGTTGCCTGCACACTTCGAGCCCGTCCATATCGGGAAGCATCAGATCGAGAATGACCAGGGCGAAAGCGGAAGCGGCCAGTTTTTCCAGGGCCTGTTCCCCGCCGGCCGCATGCGTCACGCTGTAGCCTTCGGCTTCCAGGTTGTAAATCAGCCCCTGGGCGATGTGGGGTTCGTCTTCAACCAGCAGCAGCGGGATCGGTTCACTCATGGCCCGCTCCGTCGGCAAGCAGCGGCAGCAACAGGTGGACCCTGGTGCCGGTTCCGGTTTCCGAACTTTCGATCCAGACTTTGCCGCCGTGACGACGGATGACGCTGCGGACGATGAACAACCCCAAGCCGCTGCCGCGCCTGGTCGTGCTGTTTCTGCGCACGCGATAAAACATACGGAAGACCTTTTTCCGGTATTCCCGGGCGATCCCCAGGCCCTGATCGGCAAAGATCAGATGAGCCAGACCGCCTTCGCGTTTCAACCCGACGCGCACAGTCGGAGGGCCGTTGACGTACAACAGGGCGTTTTCCATCAAATTGCGCAATACCGTTTCCAGGGATTCGGATTCGTAGCGTGCGATCAGGTTCGGCTCGATGTCCCAGCTCAATGTCCCCTGTGCGGGGAAAAGCACCTGTTCCTTCTGCAGGTGAAGTTCGACAAAGGCGGAGAGGTTTCCCGGTTCGAGGTTGAGTTTCGTGCCTTTGTGCTCAAGCCTGCCCGCGGTCAGAAGATTGTCGATCAGGCCGTGCAGGCGTTCGCTGTCGGTCTGCATCATGGCGATGAACTGCTGCAATTGCTCCCCGCTCGGTTGGCGTAACTGGATGGTCTGCAGGTGCAGTTGCAGGGATGCGAGCGGTGACTTGAGCTCATGGGTCACCTGGTTGACGAAGTGGCGCTGGGCACGATACAGGGCGGCCTGGCGGCGCCAATAGAGAAAAATGACATAAACGCCGATGAGGATCGCCACCAGCAGGACAATCCCTTCCGTCAGAATGAGCCAGTCCGCTTTGCCGGGCAGCCACTCCGCCTGGTAGTGTTCAGCCAGCGTTTTCAATTGCCGGTGGCGACCGAGGAACCAGTAGATCCAGACTCCCAGCAGCAGAATCCACAGAATCTGGATGCCGATGAAAGTCATCAGCGGGTGAAATATTTTGCGGAACAGTGTCATAGTTCTCTATTACCATCGGTGCCGCCGATCGACAAGCGGGTTTTACACAACTATTACATTTCTAAGCCTATGCTGCTGATATGATTGACTATCTTTGAAGATTACAGGAGTTTTCTATGCTTGAAGGATTGACAATCGGTCGGCACAGCGTTCCGTACCCCCTGATTCAGGGCGGTATGGGGGTGCGCATCTCGGGGTATCGACTGGCTGGACATGTCGCTTTGAACGGCGGCATCGGGATTATCGCCTCAGCCGGTTTGGCGCTGGGAAGTGACGCTTATGACGGGCGTAATTTTTTTGCCGCCGATCGTCAGGGCTTGTTGGACGAACTGCGGCGGGCCTATGAGATCGCTCCGGACGGGGTGATCGGGGTGAACTGCATGGTGGCGGTCAGTAACTATAATGATGTGGTTCGCGCTGCCTGCGAAGGCGGGGCGAAACTGATCATCAGCGGCGCGGGGCTGCCCCTGAACCTGCCCGGTTTGACCGCCGAGTTTCCGGAAGTGGCCCTGGTGCCGATCGTTTCGTCGGTGAAAGCCGCGGAGTTGATCGCGCGGAAATGGCATAAAGGCTACAAGCGCATGCCCGATGCCGTGGTGGTCGAGGATCCGGACACCGCCGGCGGCCATCTGGGGGAAAAGGCCGAGCGGATCGGGAACGGGGATTATGATCAGTACGCCACTGTCCGGGGCGTGAAGAAATATTTTCAGCAACAATGGAAACTGGACATCCCGGTGATCGCCGCCGGCGGTATCTGGGACCGGAAGGACATACAGTACGCATTGGCCCAGGGCGCCGACGGCGTCCAGATGGGAACCCGTTTTGTCGTCACCGAGGAATGTGATGCCGCCGATGAATTCAAACAGGCTTATCTGGATTGCACGCAGGAAGATATCGGCCTGATCATGAGCCCGGCGGGCCTGCCGGGGCGGGCGATCAAAAAGAATATCGAACAGGTCCGCCGGCGCGATGTCGATCTCGATGTCTATTGTCCCACGGGATGTCTGAAAAAATGCGCCTACAAGACCGATCGCGAGCGTTTCTGTATCGTTCATGCCCTTGACCGGGCGCAGAAGGGGGATATCGACACCGGTTTGATTTTCTGCGGTTCGAATGCCTGGAAAGCCGACCGGATCTCAACCGTGGCTGAAGTTTTTGACGAACTTTTTCCGCAGCCGGAACGGGCGGCGGTTTGAAGACCGTAAAAAATTGAAGATAAAAAAACAAGCCGGGCCGTCATGCCCGGCTTGTTTTTTTTTTCGGCGACCGGAGCCGATACCGGGGTTTTTCCGGCTTGTCCGGCAACAGCAACCCTGTGCTTCATTTGTCAAAAACAGAAACTTGATTCACGCCTTTTGGGGCCGGTTTTCTTCGGGCGCAGTGCAATCGCCACGGGATCAGCAGCCCCTCAGGGGCGCTGCGCATCGGGAGTTGTTCAGCAGGCGGTTGAAAACCGCCTGCTGAGTCCGGGGATGGGCGATCAAAAACAATCGCGGCTTTTTAAACTGTTGCTTTTGGGAGGCGGTGGAATCGCATTTTTTCTTGTCGGCAGAGGGGCTTACACCACCTCCTGCAGGGTCTCGAAAAAGACCTGCCGCTTTGTTTCATCATCGATTTCCCGGGCCAGCAACCGGGCCAGATCCGCCAGCCTTTCTTTGCCCGGCGCTCCCTGTTGCAGCCAGGTTGCCAGATGTTTTTCAAGGATTTTTCCGGCGACCGGGCCGATGTGCATGGCCAGGGCGCGCTTCATCTGCGACAATTCGGCGGCCAATTCCCCGTTCACGACATCCTGCGGCGTTTCCTCGCGAGCTTCGCTGTGCAAGGGCACTTTTTCGCAATCGGTGATGAGCTCCTGCAGGTCTTCCAGGAGCACGCTGGCGGCCATGTTGATCAGGTGAATATTGGCGTCCGGTTCGCAAATGATCACCAGGGATGAGGTGTTGCACAGTCGTTTGATGATGATCAGGGCCTCGTCGTACTGAACTTCCAAGCCGTTGATATCCAGTTGAATCGTTTCGTTAAGCTTGAAAATACGATTCAGGGTGTGACCGATGCGTTCCTGCGTCCGGTTTTTGAACAGGGGCGGAAGGTTCGACGCGAGAATGCCTTTCGAAGCGGTAAAGATGCAGGCGCCGAGAACGCCGGGTGACGTTTTGATTTCTTCGAGGATATCGTGCATAAACGCCTCGTCTAGAGAGTGATACGGTCAACGACCGGGCCGAGCCGGTCGAGGATGATGGACGGAGAAACCCGGGCGTCAAGGTCGAGCCCGAGAATGAACTGCTCGCCGAGCAGGGCGAGAATCCGTTCTCCCGAACTTTGTTCCATGACGATATGGCTCGGACCGTTGAACCCGAGGTGCCTTTTCAACTGGTCGGCGGTCAGGGCGACAAAGGCGATGTATTCGCCTAATTTGCCGGTGCGTTCATTGTGGCGCAGCAGGCTGGTACCGTCTTTGGCAACCATGACCACTTTTCGGATGCCGGTGAGAGCATTGAGCTCTTTTTTTAACTCCTGAAAATCCGCCATGTCGTCCTCTTGGCTCAGCGTTTCATTGGTTCAGCTTTTTGAATTCAACCCGCCGATTCAGGGCCCGATTCTGCGTACTGTTGTTGGGGGCCGCCGGCCGGGTATCGCCGAAATAGGCGACCGCCAGATGCTCCGCCGTCAGGTTGAAATGACCGAGCAGATAATCTCTGACCCGCTCGGCCCGGGCTTTTGACAGCTGCAGATTCAATTCGGGGTCGCCCGAGTTGTCGGTGTGACCGGATATTTCGAATCTGTGTTCCGCCAGCGCCGGGTTTTCCAGGGCCTGGCCGACAACGGTCAATTGTGCGATCGCCTCTTGGGACAGCTCCGCCGAATCGATGCGAAAATGGACCTGCATGCGCACGATCGGGCCGTCCAGGGCGCCGCTGGTGGTCTCCCGGCTTTTACTTTCCTGCATCACCCGGACGAATTCTCCGGCCGTGATGTCCCCGCCGCTGGCGGAGCGGTGCTTGATGCGGGCCAGTTCCAGGGAGGAGTTCGCGCGTTGGTTGCCGGGCGCCAGGTGCAACCCGTTTTCATAGGCTCTGATCGCCGCCTCGGCATTGCCCAGAACCATGTAGATATCGCCCAGGCCGAAGAAAGCTTTGGCATAGGACGGATCGAGTTCGGTCGCCTTCAGGTACGCAACCATGGCCCGATCGTATTTGCGCAGACGTTCCGCGCTGTAGGCCGAGAGGTAATGGACTTCGGCGTCCCGGGGACAACTTTCCAGCGCCTGGACAATGAGCTCTTTTTTCTTCAGCAGGTTTCGCTGTTTTTTGATCTGTTCCTTGATCAGGCCGCAATCCTGCGCATCGGCCCGGCCTGAATCGGGATTCAGGGCCAGCAACAGAACGATTGCGACCAGACCGAAAAATCTGAGCATATACCACCTATCGGAATCGCCTATTTGAGCAGTTTGACCAGGCTGATGCGTAACCGTTCTATGGCCTGCGACAAAGCGCCGATCTCGCCTCCGGATGCGGCGACGATCGGTGCATCCAGATCTTCGCCGAGGCTGAAACTTTCGGTCCGCTGGGACAGGTGAACGATCGGCGCCACCACGGAACGATCAAGGAAAAACCAGATGGCCAGCAGGATCAGAACGATGCCCGCGGCACCGATCAGAACCAGGGTCAGGGAGAGATTCTTCGCCGCGGCAATCGCTGCCGCCGTCGGAATGTAAATCACGAAAGCGGCCACGGTGTCCTGCATTTTCCAGTGGTAACCGGCGTCCGCGCCGTAAATCTCGATCTGGTCTTTGGGCGCGTCGGCCGGATCGCCATGACAGCGCAGGCAGCTTTGCGCGTCGACTTTGATCGGCTGGGCGAAATAGAAAACCTCATCGCCGTTTTTATTCACCCGCCCTTCGATCGACTTCAGCGCCGGGTCATCCTTAAAGCGGTTGATCAGGTCCTGTTCCTGCGCGTCCGCCCGGTTGTAGGGATTGAGAGGATCCAGGGTCGCCTGTTTGAAAATATAGCCCGGATAGTTTTTGTGAAACAGTTCGAAGGTCCCGCGGGCGGTGACGAAGCCCGACATCAGTTCCGGATAAAAGCGATCGGCCTCGACCAGTTCCTTGACCAGCGGCTTTTGTACTTTTGCCATATAGCTTTTGGTCGCCATGGCGTAATTCAGAATGATGTTGCTTTTGATTTTCGCTTCGCTCAAGGCGTTTTTGATGCTGAGTTGATAGCTGGTGACCCCGATAATCGCAATGGCGATGAATCCGAGCACGCCCATGACCAGAATTGACTTCATCCGAATTCCCATCGGGATTCTCCTGCCGCCGGAAGTTCAATTGTCAAGATTTGGATAGTGTATATTAATTATATTTTCAAAATGAAACTTAACACATTTCCCTTGCCTGGTCAAACGATAGCGCAAAAAATAACATATAAAATATCATATAGTTTATTATTGCGCTTTTTATATATTTTTTGTGCCGTCCGACATTTCTCCCGGAAGAATTGAGTCCTGATAATTCCCGTGTTATATTTCCGTACTTTTCGGCTCTGCCCGTGGCTGCCGACGAGGCGACGGCGGCGGCACAATCCAATTGCGAACCGGTTGCCGGTATTCTCGAACGGCCGGCTTTTCCCAATGCCGTCGAAAGCGGGCTGTGGTGTTTGTCCGCAGAACGCTTTGTCGAGAAAACGGAGTGTTCTAAATGGTCCCGGCAGGATAAACCGGCCGGACCGGGACAACGAATGACGGTTTCGGTTCCTGCCGGAGTGGGCGGCGGAACGAGAATTCTTGAGTCAAACTTGAGAACTATAGTAGTCTTTAGGTGAAAAGTTTTTTTATCCACTCGCTTGTTTTTCAGGAGTCGCCATGAGTACCAGTCAACAGGAATTTATTCCCAAGTGGATCGCCTGGGAGAGCACGCAACGCTGCAATCTGAACTGTGTTCATTGCCGTTGCTCCTCGGACATGTCGGCCGCCGCCGGGGATTTCAATACGGAAGAAGCGTTCAAGCTGATCGACGATATCTGCGAGGTCAGCAAGCCGGTACTGGTCTTGTCCGGCGGCGAGCCGCTGCTGCGCGAGGATATCTTTGAAATCGCCCGTTACGGCACCGCCAAGGGCCTGCGCATGTGCATGGCGACCAACGGCATGCTGATTACCGATGCGGTCTGTGCGCAGATGAAAGCCGCGGATATCAAAATGGTGTCGCTGTCGCTCGACGGATCGACGGCCGCAATCCACGATGATTTCCGCAATGCGCCGGGAGCCTTTGCCGGGGTGATCAACGGGGCGGAAACGCTGAAACGCAACGGCATTCCCTTTTTGATCAATTCGTCTTTTACCAAACGCAATCAGGGGGATATCGGGGCGACTTTCAAAACGGCGAAGAGCCTCGGCGCAACGGCCTGGTACATGTTCATGATCGTGCCCACCGGCCGCGGCGAAGAGATCATGGAAGAGCTGATCTCGGCGGAGGATTACGAAGAGATCCTGGCCTGGCACTACGAACAGGAAAAGCGCGAAAGCGAAATCCTCATGCGCCCCACCTGCGCGCCGCACTATTACCGTATCGTGCCGCAACTGGCCAAGGCGGAAGGGGTGGACTTCAAACGCCGCAGCCTGACCTTTTCCACCGGCGGCGGCAAAGGCTGTATCGCTGCGCAGACCATCTGTCTGATCGACTGTTTCGGCAACTTAAAGCCCTGTTCCTATTTCCATTCATCCGTGGGCAACGTCAAGCAGATTCCGTTCAAGGAGCTGTGGTTCAATTCCAAAACCTTCAACGAACTGCGCGACTTCAGTCAATACAAGGGGAAGTGCGGGGAGTGCGAATTCATCAACGTCTGCGGCGGCTGCCGCGCCCGGGCGGACGCCGTTTACGGAGATTATCTGGCGGAAGAGCCGTTCTGCAGCTACATTCCGAAACGGACCCGCAAACGCCTGGAACGGGAAGCAGCGGCTTTATCCTGAGGCGATGGCGCGTCAGCGGTTTATTTTATCTATTGCCGTGAAACAACACAGGAGGTTTTTCTGATGGGCAAGGAATACAATTTTCTCAAGGCCTGCTGGGGCCGGCCGGTCGACCGGGTTCCGGTGTGGCTGATGCGCCAGGCCGGGCGTTATCTTCCCGAATACAAGGCCGTGCGGGCGCAAGGGGGAGGGACCTTCCTCGATCTGTGCAAGGACCCGGCGCGGGCTGCGGAAGTGACGATCCAGCCGATCGATATTCTGGGCGCGGATGCGGCGATTCTGTTCTCCGATATTCTCACCCCGATCGAACCGATGGGGATGAAACTCGACTTCGTTCCCGGGCCGGTATTCGAAAACCCGGTGCGGACCGCGGCGGATGTCGATGCCCTGATCGTGCCCGAGGATATGGCCCAGGCTGTTCCTTACGTGCCTGCCATCATCAAGCGGCTGCGGATTGCCTTCGAAGGACGGGTGCCGCTGATCGGTTTCGGCGGAGCGCCTTTTACCCTGGCCTGTTACATGGTCGAAGGCAAGGGGAGCAAGGATTTCGCCGGCCTCAAGCGGATGATGTACGCCGATTTTCCGCTTTACGATGCGCTGATGCGTAAAATTACCGAAATGGACCGGCGCTACCTGAATATGCAGATCGCAGCCGGCGCTCAGGCCATTCAGATCTTCGACACCTGGGGCGGTCTGCTGGCGCCCCACGACTTCGAACGTTACATCCTGCCCTATGTGAAAACCCTGATCAACGGGCTTGATCGGGACGGGATTCCGGTCATTTATTTCGTCAAAAACGGCGGCACCATGCTCGAACTGGTCAAGGAAGCGGGCAGCGATGTCATCGGGCTCGACTGGCATGTCAATCTCGGCCAGGCCAGGGATCTGCTCGGGGACCGGATCGCAGTGCAGGGCAACCTCGATCCGACGGTTCTTTATGCGCCGAAGGATTACATCGAGGCGGAAGTGCGGCGCATTCTCGATGAAAACGCCGGTCGTCCCGGCTTTATCTTTAACCTCGGTCATGGTATTCTGCCGACGGTACCGCCGGAAAACGCCATCCATATGGTCGAGTGCGTCCACCGGTTGAGTCAAAAATAACGATTATGTTACCAGGGGGCGGGAGAAATTCCGCCCCTTTTTTGTTCCTGAATTAAGTGAATGGCTTGCGCGTATAAGAACGTGTACGTCTTGTCCGCCGACCATTGACTCCTTCAGTTGTGTCCAGGATGTGCATATGCCCGACACCAGACCCACGGCCTTGATCCTGCTCAATATGGGCGGTCCCGATTCCCTCGAAGCGGTCGAGCCTTTCCTTTACAATCTGTTCTGCGACCGCGAGTTGATCCAGCTTCCCGCGGGAGCCCTGCTGCAGAAGCCGTTCGCCAAACTGATTTCCCATTTCCGGGCGAAAAAGGTGGTGAAGAATTACCGCGCCATCGGCGGCAAGACACCGCTGTTGGAATGGACGCAAAAACAGGCGGCCGGCGTCGCGCAACGGCTGGGGCGGCGTTTCAAGCCCTATGTGATCATGCGTTACTGGCATCCGCGCGCCGAAGAGGTTCTGGCCGAGATCAAGTCCGCCGGTCTGGAAACCGCCGTCGTGGTTTCCATGTATCCGCATTATACCCGCGCGACTACCGGCAGCAGCGTCCACGATTTCAAACGCGCGGCGGCCAGGGTCTATCCGGAGCTGGAATATCAGCTCATAGAAGAGTGGTACGACTGGCCCGGTTATCTGGACGCCCTGGCGAACCGGGTGAATGAAGCGCTGGACACTTTCCACGACCTGATGCGCGACGAAGTCCAGATCCTTTTTTCCGCCCATGCCCTGCCGCAGAAATTCATCGATCGGGGCGACCCTTACCAGGAGCATGTCGAAGCGACGGTGCAGGAGGTCATGCAGCGGGTCGGCCACTACGACTGGTCGATCGCCTATCAGAGCCGCAGCGGTCCGGTTCAATGGATGGAGCCGGGAACCGAGGAGACGATCGCCGAACTGGCTGCGGCCGGGCAGCGGGCGTTGTTGATGGTGCCGGTGTCTTTCGTCTCCGATCATATCGAAACCCTGGAAGAGATCGATATCCAATACCGCGATCTGGCCACCTCCCTGGGAATCGTGCATTTCTGCCGGGCTCCCTCGCTCAATGATCATCCCGATTTCCTCGATGCCCTGGCCGATCTGGTGCGGGAGCAACACTGCTTATGAAAATCTGCCGTCTGTGCCGCAAGGAATTCGACCCGCAACTTGAGCTGACCGAGCCGGCGCAGCTGGCCGGAGAGATCCTGGCCAAGGAAGAGTACGGCGATGCCGGAGAAGTTTGCCCCGACTGTCTCGCCAGCCGGGGCCGTCTGGCGATGATGTACCGTTGCGATTGTTTCGACTGAAACAGCGAGCAGGCAAGGGGGAGGCGGCATGAAACAGATACTCGTTTACGGCGACAGTTTGAGCTGGGGAATCATCCCGGATACCAGGAACCGGCCGGCCTTTGCCGAGCGCTGGCCCGGAGTGCTGGAACATGCGTTGCACGCGGCGGGGAAAAGCATGCGGGTGATCGAGAATTGCCTCAACGGCCGCCGCACGGTCTGGTCCGATCCGTTCAAGGAGGGGCGCAACGGCGCGGAAGGCCTGGCGCAGGTGATCGAAATGAACTCGCCGCTGCAGCTGGTCATCTTCTTGCTGGGCACCAACGATTTGCAAAGTACTCACCGCAACACCGCGTGGATGTCGGCCCAGGGCATGGCCAAACTGATCCGGATCGTCAGACAGGCGCCGATCGAGCCGGGCATGCCGGTTCCGGAGATCCTCGTCGTCGCACCGCCCGCCATCGTCGCGCCGAAAGGCGTGATTGCGCACAAATTTGCCGGCGCCGCGGAAAGGGGTATGGGCCTGGCGCATGAACTGGAACAGGTGGCGAAGCAGCAGGCCGCCCTGTTTTTCGATGCCGGCAGCGTCATCGCGACAAGCAAAGTGGACGGTATTCATCTGGATGAAGATCAGCACCGTGTTTTGGGCGAGGCCTTGGCCACGATGCTGGTTGAAAAGCGGATTGTTTAACGCCGTGCCGGACCTCCCGGACAGAGCACATCACAGTAGTTAAGCTGCTGATCAAGCGTATTTTTTCGATTTTTGACCTTGTTTCGGCATGCGCTGAAAGGTACACTGACACAATGCATCCAGGAGGGGCCCGGTCGATGAAATCCTCCCGCAAAGCAATCCCTCCTTTGAGCTTTTCAACGTCAAACAAGTAAGATTTGCACAAGACCAATCCGATGATATTGGGATAGGCGGAAAAGTTTTCTGCTTAATACCCTTGTCAAGTGTTAAGGATTAGGTATGCATCCAAGCTTATACAAAAATATTCTGTCGGTTGTTGGTGGAATTGCATTGCTTGCTGGTGCGTTTTATGGTTTTGACCAATATATTGAAGCAAAAATAAAGAATGCCGTCTCAAGACCTCAGATTATAGATGAAATTTCAAAAACGGTTAGACCTTCTGTTTTTTTTGACGGAAACGGAAGTATTTTAAAAGATACCGGGGGGATGAGTTTTATTGAAAAGATTGATATTTCTGATGAAGAATGGATTGGAACTTCAAAAGTTAAATTTCCAACAAAAGTTACCATCACACCAAAGAAACATTTAGAATTTCCACCCGTTATACAACCTGTTGGCTCATTTCAAATTATTTCTAAACCAAAGAGATCAAAAGGATTTATATGGATTTATCAATTTACTTTAACTGCAAATGACTCTGAAATTGAAAATTATATTTTTAGACTTGAAGTAATACAATAAAATGATGAAATAAAAAGATAATATTATCCTTAACAGATCGACCGGATTTGCTGAAGATCACCGGTTATGACGAACCGCTAGCTCTGAAGATGGCATCCCAATAAATTCGAGTAAGGAGGGAAGTATGAGCGACCCGTTCCAGATACAGCGTGAACTTCGCTACGGTGCCCCTGTCTGCGATGAGATTTTGATAGGGCGATATTTTACTATTGGCTATTCGTGGTATTTCAGACAGGCCAAATGGGTTCTGGAAATCATCAATCCGAATGCGCAATTTGAATGGGAAATAGACGGCCGCCTGAATAATTTCCGAGCAGATATTCGGATTCCTAGAAGGTTCCGCGCTGGACTGAAAGCCTATAAGGGAAGCGGATATGACCGAGGACACCTGGTCGGGAGTGCCAACCATGATGAGTTGGAAATTCAAAATAGTGAAACTTTCTTGCTGTCGAACATGTCTCCGCAAAAGCCGAATTTCAACCGACGAATCTGGCGGGATCTTGAGATCGCCGTACGTAAATTGAACGATCAGAAAAATATTCTAGAGACTTATGTCCTGACGGCCCCGGTTTTCTATTTTGACCAAAAAATAGAAACCATCGGGGATGAGGCAGATAAGTACGGCATTGATGTCCCAGTACCCCATGCTTTCGTCAAGAGCGTGTTAGCCGAAGATAATCGTGGCCGCCTGAGACTTTGGACTTTTGAAATGGAAAACAAACAGCTCTCCGGCAAGCTGGAGGACTATCTTGTGGTGACTTACGACGCAGAACAAAAAGTCGGTGGCCGCTTTTGGGATCGTGTCGCTGGTGGCGACCTCCATAACCAGAAGAGCAAACCGGGGAAGATGTGGGCGTTAGATGACTAACGTTGCAGGGGTCGGCAAGGTGTTGCGCTGACCCCTAACGCTGCTTGTTTTTCAGACAGTTGAGTGCAAGCGTTGAAAATAAAAAGGGTCAGTTCTGTATATTTGACAGAATGATTAGAGCCTGCCTTGCTGATCGGGGGAGGTCAAAGTCATTACGGATAGAACATCTCAGAGCATTTTATTATGTGACATTCCGGGGAAACGAACAAAAGTCAATCTTCAGAAGTTGGCGAGATCCGGACAAGCTTTTTGGCTATCTGGAGTCGGCAGTCTTGATCGCAGCATCGCCGGTTTTCCGGTCAACCAAAAAGAATTCAAAAATTGCAAGCGATGCTTACGGGGTTGAAGCTTGCGCTGAGGACGTCGGATGTGAAGACCTGCCCCCTGAGGCATAGGGCATTTATTATTCGGGGGGCCCGAAGGAATCCTGGCTTTGCCTGGATGGGCAAAAGGCTTCTGCTGATTTTTTTGCTTTGCTTCATTGATAATATTTCACTTTCCTTTAAACTTTTCGTATGCGCCGTTTCATATTGATTGCCTGATTCTGAATGGAGGTTAAAGATGCTGAAACGATGGATGGTTTTGGGAGTCATCATGGCTTTGTCACTGTTGATCAGCGCCTGCGGCGACAGCAATTCGGATGATGGAGGAGATCCCGTCGGCACGCTCAATGACACCGGAATCACCGCTTTTGCCGATGCCGGTTCCAACTCTCTGACCGAAGCGCCCGAAGATTACCCCGGGCAGGATGCCTCATTCGGTCGCGATGCCCTGGCTGCTGAAGGGCTACTGGAAAAAACAGGCGGCGGCGTGGGGGGATTCGACTTTACTAAAATAGGGGTTGACGGCCAAGCCCTGGCCGATCAGGAGGCTGACTATGCCACAAGCCCTTGGCGGGCCGTGCAGGACAATGTCACCGGACTGATGTGGGAGGTGAAAACCGATGACGACGGTCTGCACGACCGGGACTGGATCTACTCCTGGTATAATAGCGATGCCGCGGCTAACGGTGGTGAGGCCGGGACGGAAAACAGCGGAACCTGTGTTGATACGGACAACTGCGATACCGAACACTATGTTGCCGCGGTGAATGCCGCCGGTTTGGCGGGGTATAGCGACTGGCGTCTTCCCAGCCGCGAAGAGTTACGCAGCCTGGTTGATTACGGCATGGCCTCGCCGGCGATTGATGAGACTTATTTCCCCCATACACAGTCAAATTTCTTCTGGTCGTCATCGCCTTATGCGCCTGAGTCTGGTTACGCATGGGTTATCAGTTTCTCCGATGGGAACGATCCCGCCGCCAATAAAGACAGCAGCTTTGCGGTGCGGTTGGTGCGAGGCGGAGAGTGAGCTGGCAGAAGCCCTTTTCTCGGAGGCTTAGCGAGGGAGACCTGCGGCGATTGACGGGGACAAACGTTTGTTGATTCAGCATATTGTTTAACCTGCTGTTACCTTAAAAAGGAGGAAAGACAATGAAACAAGCCTGGATTACTGGTGTGTTATTGCTGGTAACAGTGTCTTGCGGCGGGGCTGTTTGGGCGCAAGAAGTGAATGAATTTATCCGGCCATCCGCGCCGACAGAGCGTTTCGCTGTGAATGCCGACGGTACCGTCAGCGATACCCTGACCGGGCTGACCTGGCAACAATGCGCTCAGGGTCAGACCTGGGGTGCCGAAGGATGTAGCGGCACGGCAGCGGCATTTACCTGGCAGCAGGCTTTGCAACAAGTTCAAACCGCGAATAATGACGCTGCGCTGGGGTTCAGCGACTGGCGCCTGCCGAACGTCAAAGAATTGACCAGCCTCGTTGAGATTGCCTGTTATGACCCGATGATCAATCTTGAGGTTTTTCCCGCCACTCCATCGTCGGGTTTCTGGTCGTCGTCGCCTTATGAAGGCTTTTCAGTCGCCGCGTGGTACGTCAACTTCGACGAAAGCGGTGCCGATCTGGACCTCAAGGAGATCAACCATGCCGTAAAAATGGTGCGTGGCGGACGGTGATTTCTAATTGTTCACCCTGCCGCCGGGAGATGTCACGTGATGCCTGATCGACTTCTCATCCGCTGAAGATCGAGACGGATGGCCCGTTTCCGGAAGGGTCTGTACACGCCCGATTCGATCAACGCGGGGGAGGATCTTCTGCCGCTATCGCATACACTTGCCGCAACCATTCGACCCGGAGGTTTTATGCACTATTTACTGCTTTATGATTACTCGCCCGATTACCTGGAGCGCCGGGGCGCGTTCCGCGAAGAACATCTCAAACTGGCGTGGGCCGCGCATGAGCGTGGCGACCTGGTGCTCGGCGGGGCCTTTGCCGAACCGGCCGACGGGGCGGTCCTGCTGTTCCGGTGCGCCTCCGCCGCCGTTGTCGAAAATTTTGCCGCCAACGACCCCTACGTCAAAAACGGGCTGGTCGCCGGGTACCGCGTTCGGCCCTGGACCACGGTCGTGGGCAAAGATGCGGATACGCCGATCAGGCCGGGCCTTTAGCTGAGCCGAAAAGGCGCAATACCGGCGGCGGGCCAAAGCGGAATTCATGGACGGGATGAACCCATCAGGACACTAGCCGGTTTCGTCGTAGCGACAGCCTGGATCTTCGTCGGCAAGCAGCCCCGAACACTCGGGGCAAACCCGTTGCCCGTTGTCTTCGCGTTGCAGCAGTTCCACTTCCGGCCAGAGGCGGCCGCATTGTTCACAAGCTGTCTCTTGCATAAAAATCTCCTTCGTTCGAGACTTTCATTTTACCATCGATCATGACCCGCGCTGTCAAGAGGTCGGCGCGTTTTTTTCGACGGCGGCACAATCCGGCCGACATTCGCCTTCAGGAGACGGTTCAGCCTGCCCGGGTTTGATAAAATTTTAAAGGCGAAAAAGAAACGTTTCCGCTTTTCTCTTAAAACGTATTTGTAACGAAGATCTCCTGTTTCCGGGCCTGATTATTTCGTTAGCCGAAAGGTCAGGAAAGCAGAATTTCAGCCGCTTGGCTTTGATCGGCTATAATTCATGCCGGTTGCTGTTTGTTGCCGATCGGGAGGTGTTGCCAATGGAATCATCAAGCGCAAGGGACATACGGCTGGAACGGTTGAAAACGCTCCTGTCCGGGACTGTCGCTTTCTCGACCTCCTCCTGGGTCGCGGCGGAACCGTTGTTCGTTGGCCGCGATTTTTCCGCCGGAGAGGACATCGTTACGGCGGGGGAGAAAGTCAGTACGATCGGATTCCTGGTGCAGGGGCTGGCACGTTATTATTACCTCACGAAAGAAGGGGTGGAGTTCAATAAGTCCTTTTCCCGCGCCGGGCAGGTGTTGAGCAGTATCAGTTCCCTGGTGACGAGTGAGCCCGCACCGTTTTTTATTCAAGCCCTGGAACCCTGTGAGTGTCTGTTTCTGGAATATGAAAATTTGTCCATGCTGTGCGGGGCTCATCGGCAGTGGGAACTTCTGGCCCGCCGTCTGCTGGAGCAACTGGCGATCAAAAAGGAACGCCGCGAAGCGGACTTCCTGCTGCTTTCCGCCCCGGAACGCTATCAAAAATTTTTGCGCGAATACGCCGATATCGTTGAGCGAATCCCCAATTATCACATTGCCTCCTATTTGGGTATTACCGAGGTTGCTCTTTCCCGTATTCGCAGGCGGCTCGGTCTGGTCGGCACTTAACCTGGGTTAATGCGCCCGCTTGCCGTTACGGTTATTTTCAGGCCATCGACAGCTGTGAATATGGAGGTTTGCTTATGCAACTGTCCGGCAATACCATCCTGATTACCGGCGGCAGTGAGGGAATCGGCTTCGCGCTGGCGAAAGCGCTTCACCGGGAAAACAAAGTCATTGTCTGCGGCCGCGACGGAGATAAACTGGCCCGGGCCAAAGCCGAACTGCCGGGAGTCGTCACTCTGGTCTGCGATTTAACCCGTCCGGAGCAGCGGGAGGTTTTGGTCTCTCAGGTTCTCGAACGCTGTCCCGATTTGAATGTCCTGATGAATAATGCGGGCGGGCGCCAGGTCATCGACCTGCTTGCGGGAGAGGCTACCGGAACGGCTCTGAAGGCCGATTTCGCGCTTAATTTTTTCGCTCCGGTTTCTTTATGTGACCGGCTGCTGCCTCATTTGCGGGCGCAATCCACTGCCGCGATCGTCAATGTGACGTCGGGTCTGGTGTATCTTCCCAAGACCGACTATCCCTTCTATTGCGCAGCCAAGGCAGCGCTGCATTCGTATACGCAAAGCTTGCGGCGGGCTCTGCGCACAACGCCGGTACGTGTCCATGAAGCGCTGCTGCCCTTGGTGAAAACGAATTTCCATTGCGGTGAGCTTCCCGCCGCGATTCGCGCCATGAGTGCGGAAAAGGCGGCCCTGCAATGCCTTAGCGGCCTGGGCCGGGGAAAGGAAGAAATTCATATCGGACAGGCGTCATTGGCGCGCTGGATGGCTTGCGTCCGGCCGCAAAAGGGCATGGACATGGTGAATCGTCAACGTCGAACGGGAGCGTCTCGAAGCGATTGAACGGGAATCGTATGATGAAGAAAGCAAGCAACCCTGTCTGCCCGGTGGAAAAGGCGGGCAGCCTTGATCACAGACTCAGAAGATGGGTGCAGAACCCGAGAAAAATTCTGCAGCCTTACCTCAAGGCCGGCATGAAGGTATTGGATGCGGGCTGCGGACCCGGTTTTTTTACCCTGGATATGGCCCGGATGGTCGGCGGGACGGGGCGCGTTATCGCTTGCGACCTGCAGCAGGGGATGCTGGAGAAATTAAACGACAAGATCAGGGATACGGAAATGGAGAGGCGCATCACCCTGCATCGCTGTCGGGAAGACCGCATCGGCGTATCCGGGGCGGTCGATTTTGTGCTGGCGTTTTACCTGGTCCATGAGCTTTCGGACCAGGGAGCTTTTTTTGCTGAAATGGCGTCGATCCTCGAACCGCATGGCCGGATTCTTCTCGCCGAGCCGCTCTTTCATGTCGGCCAACGGGCGTTCGCGGAAACGCTGGCGACCGCCGAAGGCGCCGGCTTGCTGCCCGGCGCGAAAGCGAAAGTTCCGTTCAGCAGGGCGGTTATTTTGCGGAAACGACGACAATAAGCCGTGCTCCCGGGCCGTTTTCCGCGCTCTCCCGGGGTCCGGGTTGGGGTTGGAGGGCGGTTGCTTTAAGGGCGGAAACGCCGGCTGGAGATAGGTTTTTTTTGTTTTTTTATACGCTCAACCCCATGTCGCGGTGCAACTCGCGTCGCAGCTTGCCGGCGACGGGGCCGACTTTGCCCTGGTTGATGATGAAATCATCGACCTGAACCACCGGCATCACCTCCAGGGACGTGGAGGTGATGAACACCTCGTCGGCGAATTTCAGATCCTGGAGCTTGAATTCTCCGCTGATCACGCGCAGGTTCAGTTGCTCTTCGCACAGGCGCATGATGGTGGAGCGGGTGACCCCTTCGAGCAGGCCGGTGGAGGCGTCGGGGGTAAAGACCCAGTGGTCCTTGGTCCAGAAAATATTCGAAGTCGACCCTTCGCAGATGTGGTCCTTGTTGTTGAGCATGATGACCTCGGCGACACCGGCGGTTTTGGCCTCGATTTTCCCCAGCAGGCTGTTGAGGTTGCTGATCGATTTGATTTTCGGGTTGATCGCTTCCGGGGCGTTGCGCCGGGTCCGGGCGACGCACAGCCGGATGCCTTTTGCGTAGCTGTCGCCGTTAAAGGCTTTGAATTCCCTGCCGATGATGAGGCAGGTCAGATCGTTGTCGATGTGGCGCTGAAAACCGATCTCGCCCTTCCCGCGGGTGATGGTGATCCGATAGTAGGCATTGTCGAGCCGGTTGCGTTCGCGCAATTCCAGCAGGATGGTTTCCAGTCCAAGCTGGGTGAAAACCGTGGGATAGTTCAGGGCCTCGGCCGATTGCAGCAGGCGCCGGTAATGGCGGGGAAACTGGTAAAGCTGCGAGCCGACCGAGCGGAAGCTTTCGAAGATTCCGTCGCCGTAGAGCAGACCCTGATCGAAAACCGAGATCCTGGCCTGGTCGCTGCGCACAAACTCGCCGTTGAGATAAACGTAATCCATTGCTGTTCCCTAATCCGATTTTTCCGCTGCGAACTGCAGCTCATAGACGCGCCGCGGGCGCCCTTTGGGAGGGTGCTCAATCCCCGATTCCTTGGCGTAGCCGGCTTTGTTGAGTTTGGCGATCAGGCGACTGCCGCTGCGCGGGGTAATTCCCAGCGCCTTGGACAGGTCATAGGCGGTCAGATGGTTTGATGTCTGGCGTTCGAGAATTCCGGATATTTTACTGATGTTTTCCGGCGTCACATTGGCGCGTTGGGCAATGTGTAAAATCATCGGGTCAAAATTCTTGATGCTGTAGTTGCTTTCATTCTGTCCGATGGGGGAAATCACCTGCCCGGATTCCGTCAGGATCTTGACCGTATTGCCGTTGCGTGCCGCAATGTCGAGGGCTTCGGTTGCGTTGGACATGGCACAGACCGGATTCATGCCGTAACCGATGCCCACACTGATGGTGAAGCTGAATTTGATGAAGACATCGTAAAGCAGGGGGAAATCCCGGTAATTGTTGGTGTAATCCTCAATCAGATTGCGTGTGGAAATAAGATAGTAGTTTTCGGAACCCTTGTTGAAAACGAACGATTGCAGGCGTTCCTGAAAATCGAGCAGATAGTCGAGATACTTGTAGAGCAAACGTTGCAGCCTGAATTCGTTGCGCTGCACTTTGAGCTTATCGCTTTTATCGACTTTGATAATGACAACGGCGGGATGGTTGCCGCTGGAATTCTTGAAATTAATGGCGCTGATGATTTTGTTGACGCCCTTCTGTACCGAAAAGTAGGTGTGGTTGATGAGGGTGCACGGATATCCGTGGCGTTTAAGGTGCTTATCCACACTGAACAGGCCGGAGATGATTTGCGTGGCGGCGTTTTTTTTGTAGTTGGCGATATGGAAGGCGGCGATATCCTCGACGCTCAGCGTTCTGCTGCGCAAGATGGCGCTGACTTCGGTCAGGGGCAGGTCCAGTTCGCGGTAAATCTGTTTTATCACCGAACTCTGAACCGAGTCGATGGAGATCGCTTGCGGTGCCTTTTCCAGCGGGGAAGAGGCCATCAGTTTCATGATCCCGGTTTCGTCGAATTCGAGAAACGCCGCGGGCATGGAGCGGTCGATTTGATCGAGCGACAGCATATAGGGGAAGTTGCCGGCAAACAGGATCCCGTCGGTGTTCTTGACGGTTTTGATGATCTCCGGCAGCTCGGAATGATGTCCGTAGGGATAGGCGGTTATGGCGAAGGGAAGCGCCATGCGCCTGGTCAGGGACAGGATTTCGTCGATCCTTTTATTGACGCCGACAAGAGCGATATTCATGGTCTGTCCGGGGTTGGCGAAGGTGCCAGGTAGTCGCGCAACAATATGCCGTTGCCGAGCCTGGTCGTCGTTAAAAAGTCATCGTAAAAGGGTTTTCCCCAGTGCCTCGCACCGCTGAGGCAAAGCTCCAGGTACTCGGGGTGCGGCCGCAGGTTGTTGTCCTGATGTCCCGCCTTGCCCAGATAAATGTAGATCTGCTCCAGGCGCGGAAGCCGTCGGCCATCATACCGGCTCAGCCTCTCCGGGGCCAGAATTTTCCGGTCATAGCCCCGTTCCCGACGGTCCAGTTCCGCGAAGCTGAACGCATCGTAGCAGCAGCACACGGCATTCAGCCAGGCGGACGCGGATCTGCGGGCATTGAGAACCGCGGCGTCCGCGCCAGTCGTCGTGCGCCAGCTGGGGCGTTGCTGGAAAATTCTGGCGTAGGCTTCAACCCGGACGGGAATGACGTCCTGCAGGCCGGCGGACCGGGCTTGAGTCTCCTGCGGGTTGATCAGGCTGCCGTAGGCGATGATTCCAATCACGTTTTCTCCTTGACTTCATTAGAGAGTTACTCTAAATCATTTAAAGACACTTTATGGACATGACTATAAATTGAGAGGCTTTCATGGTCAACATAGAAGCAATAGCGGAGAAATATCGTGATCAACTCTATGCCGACCTTGAGAAATTGGTGAATACCAACAGCTTTTCGGCAAATATCCCGGGCCTGCATGCACTTTCCGATCTGCTGATCGACATTGCCGCTTCCCATGGCGTCGCGCTGGAGAAAAAAATTGTCGCCGGCGATGAAAAACGCCGGCCCCATCTGCTCTACAAAAACGAAAATCGCTCCGACTATTACGCCTTTATCGGCCATTTCGATACCGTACATCCCCCGGACAGCGACTTCAATCGCCTGCGCAAGGAGCGGGATACCTGGGTCGGCCCCGGGGTCAACGATATGAAGAACGGTCTGCTGATCGCTTTGTATACCCTGGTGATATTGAAAGACGCGATGCCGTTGGAAAATATCCCGTTGCGGATGCTTTTCAACGCCGATGAAGAAATCAGTTCGCCGACGTCGAGCAGCATCATCGCGGCGGAACTGAAGGATGCCAAAGCCGGCTTTGTTTTCGAGGCCGGGCGGTTGCCCGGCGACCGCATCGTCACCAGCCGCAAAGGCGTTGTCGGCCTTGACATTGTCGTCGGGGGCAGACCGTCCCATGCGGGAGAGTCGCCGCAACGGGGAGTCAATGCCGTTGTCGGCGCCGCCGAGATCATCACCAAACTCAATGCGCTGGATAATCGTGTCCCCGGGTGTACGGTGCAAAGCACCGAAATTTCCGGCGGCACGGCGCGAAACGTGATCCCGGAGCAGTGCCGAATCGGTGTGGATATCAGGGTGACCGATCCGGAACGGCAGGATGTCCTGTTCGGCCTGATCGAGGCGGCCCTGCCCGCGGAGACCGCGGGAGGCTGTCGTGTCGAGTATGATCTGAGCGTCAAGCGGCCGCCGTTTGTCAGGACGGACAGGTCGGCTGAACTGATCGGCCGCTATCTTGCTGTTGCCTCCGAGTACGGTTTCGCGATCGAAGAGACATCTTCCGGCGGCGTTTCCGATGCCAATAACCTTTCCGCTTTCGGCGTGCCGGTCATTGACGGGCTCGGGGCGCTGGGAGATTGCCCGCACACGAAAGAGGAATACATGATCACCAGTTCGCTGTATGACCGGCTGCTTATCTTCAGTCATTTTTTCTATCGTTTGCTGCAGACAGACTGATGTCCACAACGACTTGAGGTAAAAATCTTTCAAGGAGGTAGAACATGAAAAGGCTGCTTGTCCTGTTGCTGGTTCTTTTGTTCTGTGCCGGCGCCGCCGGCGCAAAAACACTGAAAATCGGCATGTCGTCCGATGCCCGGTCCATGGACCCTTATTTTCACAATGAAACCGCAACCAACTCCATGCTGTCCAACATTTTCGAGGGGCTGACCTATTTCGATAAAGACCTCAACGTCTATCCGGTGCTGGCCGAGTCCTGGCAGGTGGTGGGGGAAAATTCCTGGGAGTTCAAGCTGCGTCAAGGGGTCAAGTTTCACAACGGCAATCCGTTCACCGCCGACGATGTGATCTTCTCGATTGACCGGATCAGGAACTGGGAAAAGTCGGGTTTCAAGTCGAAAGTCAATATGATCAAGGCCTTCGATAAGGTCGACGACTATACGGTCAGGATCACCACCAAGGGGCCGTATCCGATTCTGCTGCGGAAGCTTTCCTACGTGAAAATACTGGATGCGGAATCCTGCGCCGACAAGGACGATGCCTATCTGGGACTGAATCCGGTCGGGACCGGGCCCTATCGGTTCGTTTCCTGGAAAAAAGGCGAAAGTTTCACCATCACGGCCAACCAGGATTATTGGCGGGCGCAACCCCATTACGGCGATGTCGTTTTTAAACCGTTGACCAATAACGCCACCCGGGTCGCCGCCGCGTTGAGCGGCGAGGTCGACATCATCGACAGAATTCCGGTTATGGACGTCGAGCGCATCAAGAAATCCCCGAAGCTGAATTTCTTCATGCAGCCGGGCCTGCGCCTGATCTACCTGCAGATGGATCAGGGCCGGCTGGAGACGCCCTATGTCGAAGGACCGAATCCGTTCCTGGATGTGCGCGTCCGCAGGGCCGTGTATCTCGGTATCAACGAAGATGCCATCGTCAGGCACGTCATGAAGAGTTTCGCCGTTCCGGCCGGGCAGATGCACCCGAGCGTCGTTTTCGGCTATGACGACACCATCAAGCGTCCCGCCTACAATCCGGAAGAAGCGAAGAAGCTTCTCGCCAAGGCCGGCTATCCGAATGGGTTCGAGGTTACTCTGGATACCCCGAACAACCGCTATGTCAACGATGCGCAAATCGCTCAGGCCATTGCTTCGAGCCTGTCGCGGATCGGCGTCAAGGTCAATGTCAACGCCCTGCCCAAGGCGACTTTCTTCCCGAAAACCGATCGTCTCGACAGCAGTTTTTTCCTTATCGGCTGGGCCAGCACCGATGGTGACGGCAGCTCTTTCCTGGATGGCATCACCCATACCCACGACAAGGAAAAAGGCTACGGCCGCTACAATCGCGGACGTTACAGCAATCCGCGGGTCGATGAGCTGATCGAAAAGGCCGGGGTGACGATCGACCCGCAGGAGCGGCTCGGTTATCTCACGGAAGCCCAGCGCATTGCGCTGGTGGAAGACATGAGTATTATCCCGCTGCACTTCCAGGTCGATCTGTACGCATCATCGCAGCAGGTTCGTTTCACTCCCCGTACCGACAGTCATATGTACGTCTATGATATGAAATAGCGGCGGTAGTCGCGGGAACCCGCTACAGCCGGGTTCCCGCCATGTCGAAGCGGCTTTCCAACCGGACCGCACGCAAGAGGGGTTCCCGTGAGCAGATATATTTTACGGCGTTTGTTCCATGCCTTGTTGGTCATGTTCGTGATCAGCTTTATCGTGTTTTTCATTATGTACAAGGCCGGCGATCCGGTGGAGTTGCTGCTGCCCCCCGGACGCCACGCAACAGGATGTTCTGGACATGCGTACCTATCTCGGTCTGGACAAGCCTTTTACCACCCAATACGCGATTTTTCTGAAGAATGCCCTGCAGGGCAATATCGGCAATTCCTATATTTACGGCCAACCGGCCGTTGATATCGTGCTGGAACGCTTTCCGGCCACCCTCGAACTTTCATTTCTGGCCATGCTGTTCGCCATCGTTCTGGGAATCCCGCTGGGCGTGATCGCCTCGGTCAAGCCGAAGGCTCTGCTCAGTCGCGGCATCATGTTTTTCTCCCTGGCCGGAATCTCCATCCCGGTGTTCTGGACCGGGATGGTGTTCGTGCTGATCTGCTCGGTTTTTCTGGGCCTTCTCCCCTCTTCCGGAAGGGGGGAGGTGGTATTGTTCACCAGTGCTTTCACCTGGGACGGCATCAAGCATCTGGTGATGCCGGTCTTGACCCTGACCCTGTTTCAGTTGGCCCTGATCATCCGCCTGACCCGCACGGGAATGATGGAGGTGCTGATGCAGGATTACATCAAGCTGGCCAAGGCCAAAGGGTTGCCGAACCGGATGGTGGTCTATTATCACGCCTTGAAAAACACTCTGATTCCGGTCATCACGGTGATCGGTATCCAGTTCGGCCAGCTGATCGCCTTTACCATCGTCACCGAAACGATTTTCGCCTGGCCGGGCACCGGCAAACTGATTATCGATTCGATCCAGAATCTCGACCGGCCGGTGGTGGTCGCCTATTTGCTGATGGTGTCCCTGATCTTCGTCATCATCAACTTCATGGTCGACGTCATTTACACTTTTGTCGATCCCAGGGTCCGGGTGAAATGATGGCGGCGGTTGAGCGCGCTTTGACGTTGCTGGATGTCTCCCGGCGGGAAGCTGAACAAGTGCTCGCGGACCTGGCCGAACTCGCCGAGCCTGCTTTCAGGGAGTTTGCCACGACCGAATACATCGTAAAATTTCTGCGCGAAAACGATATCCCGCTGACCCAATACCGGGACACCGGATGCTATGGGACACTGGACTGCGGCGCCGCCAAAACCGTGGCCCTGCGGGCCGATATCGACGCCTTGCCGGTCAACACCGCGGCAACGGAATTCCGGCACTTATGCGGGCATCACGCCCACACCGCCATGTTGCTGCTGGCTTTGCGGCGCCTAGTCCGGCAGCGGGAGAAGCTCAAGATCAACGTCCGCTACATCTTCCAGCCGGCGGAGGAGATCGGCGGCGGCGCCCTGTTCATGATGCGGCAGGGCTGTCTCGACGGCTGTGCCGAGATTTACGGACAGCACGTCGATCCCCATCAGCAACTCGGCGAGATCCTGCTCAAGCCGGGAGAGTTCATGGCCGGGGCGACCATGTTCGATATTGATTTCAGCGGTCGCGGCACCCATGCCGCCTATCCGCACACCGGCGACGATGTCCTGATGGCGGCCACCGATTATGTGAACCTGTGCCAGAAAATCGTGACCCGGTTCAAAAACCCGATCAGGAAGGCGGTGCTGTCTTTCGGCCGGATCAGCGGCGGACAGGCGCACAATATCCTCGCCGATACCCTGCACATCAAAGGCACGTACCGTTACTTCGACAGCGACGTGAAGGCATTGATCGAGGAAAAGATGGCGGCTATCGGCCGGGCGATCAAGTTGATCTACAACGTCGATGTGGCGATTTCCACAACGGAAGGAACCCTCCCCCTGCATAACGACGCGGACTTGACCCGAAAATTGTGGAAGATCTTCGCCGGCTCCGCGTTGCAGATCAACCGCGGACTCGATCCGATGATGGGGGGAGAGGACTTCTCTTTCTATCTCCGGGAACTGCCGGGTGTATTCATCAAGACCGGAGTCGCCGGCAAGTCCGGCCATCCGCCTTTACATAACAAAAATTTTTTCGTACCGGTCGAGGCGGTCCTGCTCGGCTCAATGCTGTGGGTTGATCTTGTTGCACATTCAGAAATCTGAAAGGAGCGGTGATGAAAAAGTTAATTTTGGCTTTGTTGCTAGCGGTTTTTTCGGGCAGCGGCGTTTGCGCCGCGACCCTGAATGTCGGGGTGGCGTCCGAAGCGGTTTCCCTTGACCCCTACTATCATAATGAAACGGCGACCAGTTCCATCCTGAGCAATATTTTCGATACCCTGATTCGCTTCGATGCCGATTATAACTTGGTGCCGGGCCTGGCGACCTCATGGCAAGCTCTGGACGATACCACCTGGGAGGTGAAGCTCAGGAAGGGGGTCGGCTTTCACAACGGCAATCCGTTTACCGCCGACGATGTGCTGTATTCCTTCGACCGGGTGAAAAACTGGGAGCGTTCCGGTTTTAAAGGGAAGGTAACCGCGATTGAGAGTGTTGAGAAGAAAGACGATTACACCGTCATTTTCCGGACCAAGGGCCCTTATCCGTTGTTCCCGCGTAAAGTCACCTATGTCAGGATTCTGGACCGGGAGTTCGCCGCCGACAAGACCCCGGAACAGCTCGGCACCCAGGCCGTCGGAACCGGCCCCTATGCCGTCGTCAAGTGGATTAAGGGAGCGTCTCTGACTTTGGCCGCCAACCGGAACTACTGGGCCGGGACGCCGCAATTCGACAAGGTGGTGTTCAAGACCCTGACCAACGATTCGACCCGGGTGGCCGCGATCCTGAGCAACGAAGTCGATCTGATCAATCGGGTGCCGGTCAAGGACATCAACCGCATCAAAGGCAGCAGGAATTTCATCATGAAGCCGGGGTTGCGCCTGATCTATCTGCAGATGGATCATCAGCGCAACGACAGCCCGTACGTCACCGGCGCGATCAATCCGTTCAAGGATGTGCGGGTGCGCCGGGCGGTTTACTACGCCATCAACGAAAACAACATTGTCAAGTACATCATGAACGGTTTCGCCGAACCGGCCAGCCAGTTTCAGCCCGCTGTGGTGTTCGGTTACGACGATACGATCCGGCGTGCTCAGTACGATCCGGAAAAGGCCAGGCGGCTGCTGGCCGAGGCCGGCTTTGCCGACGGGTTCGAAGTGGTTCTGGATGCTCCCAACAACCGTTATATCAATGACGAGCAGATAGCCCAGGCCATCGCTGCGGATCTGGCCAAGGTCAACGTCAGGGTCAAGGTCAACGCCATGCCGAAATCGTCTTATTTCCCGAAGGTCAACGGCTCGGACTCTTCCTTCAATCTGCTGGGCTGGTCCAACAGCGACGGCGACGCCAGTTCCTTCCTCGACGCCTGCGTCCATACCTATGATCTGGACAAGGGCTACGGGCGCTATAACGGCGGGCGTTACAGTAACGCCGAAGTGGACCGGCTGATCGAAGAATCCGATGTCATGATCGATCAGGTCGAGCGGTTGAAGCTGATGAAAAAAGCGCAGAAGATTGCCTTGCTGGATGAGCAGAGCATCATCCCGCTGCACTACCAGGTCGATCTTTATGCCTTTAACGACAAGATAGCTTTCAAGCCGCGGGTTGACAGCCATCTCTATGTATTTGAAATGGGCATGAAATAAGAGGTTTCGCCGCCGCCGCGGAAAATCGATTCCCGCGGCGGCGGGTGAGATCTCCAGTTGCGTTTTATGTGGTGTTTTTTGCCGTCGGGGTTCAGGGACTATGAAGTTTTTTGAACATGAAATCGTCGCCGAATTTGTCGAGGACCGATTGGCTGTGGCCGGGGTTTTCGTCTTTCTTTTCTTTATTTTCTGCGCCCTTTTTCCGGCCTTGCTGTCGCCGCAGAACCCCTACGATCTGGCCCAGCTTTTTCTGGAGAACAGCTTCAAGCCGCCATTCGGCGAGTTTCTGCTCGGCACCGACGAGCAGGGCCGGGACATCCTCAGCGCGATCATGTACGGGTTGCGGATTTCCCTTTATGTCGGGGTCGCCAGTACCCTGCTGTCGGTGGTCATCGGGCTGATCGCCGGGCTGGTGTCGGGTTATTTCGGCGGTTTCGTCGATTCCCTGATCATGCGCATTGCCGATATCCAGCTGTCGTTTCCGGCCATTCTGGTGGCCCTGATCATCATGGCCCTGTGGGGACAGGGAATCACCAAGATCGTGGTGGCGATCACCATCGTCAACTGGGTTTACTATGCCCGAACGGCCCGGGGGGTGGTCCTTTCGGAAAAAGAAAAAGACTATTCGCAGTCCGCCCGGGCACTGGGGATGAGCAGTTTCGGAATCATGTTTCGCGAGATCCTGCCGAACATCATGGCTCCGATCATCGTCATCGCCACGGTGCGGATCGCCAACGCGATCATTCTGGAGGCGACTTTGAGCTTTCTCGGTCTCGGGGTGCCGATAACCGAACCTTCTTTGGGGTCGTTGATTTCCAACGGCTACCAGGTCCTGTTCAGCGGTTACTGGTGGGGATCGGTCTTTCCGGGGCTGGTGCTGATGAGTCTGGTGATATCGATCAACCTGATCGGCGATCGCCTGCGTGATGTGATGAATCCGAGGTTGAAGCGATGAACGAAATGCTGCGGGTGGAAAATCTGCAGACCTATTTCGATACGCGAAAAGGTCTGATCAAGGCGGTTGACGGGATCTCCTTCAGCGTCGACAAGGGGGAGATCCTGGGTATCGTCGGCGAATCCGGAGCGGGAAAATCGATAACCGGGTTTTCCCTGATCAATCTGATCGACAGCCCGGGTCAAATCGTCGGCGGGAAAGTGCTGTTCGACGGTCGGGATCTGGCGCAATTGCCGGAGGAGGAACTGAGTAAAATCCGGGGCGGGGATATTTCGATGATTTTTCAGGACCCCCAGACCTCGCTCAATCCGGTCATTTCCATCGGCCGACAATTGATTGAAACCGTGCTGCAGCACAATCCGGGCAGCGGCCGGCAGGAGGCGTTCCGGCGCTCCGTCGACATGCTGGAACAGGTCGGCATCCCGGCGCCCGAAAAGCGCATGGCCGGCTTTCCCCATCAGCTTTCCGGGGGCATGAAGCAGCGTGTCGTTATCGCCATGGCGCTGATCAACAGCCCCAAACTGCTCATCGCCGATGAGCCGACCACGGCTCTGGACGTGACGATTCAGGCGCAGATCCTGTACCTGATGAAAAAACTGACGCGTGAATACGGTTCGTCACTGGTCCTGATCACCCATGATATCGGGGTGGTCGCCCAGATGTGCGACAAGATTGCCGTCATGTATGCCGGCCGGATCGTCGAATACGGCAACAGCAAAGATGTCCTTTACCGCCCGAAACATCCTTATACCCAGGGGTTGATCAAATGCCTGCCGAAGCTGAATGAGGATAGCCGGCGGCTTTATCAGATTCCCGGGGTCATGCCGTCGCTGCTGGCTTTGCCGCCGGGCTGCTACTTCAGCGATCGCTGCCCGTATGTTTTCGACGAATGCCGGGTCTATCCGGAAACGACAACCATGGAAGGTCGGTTAGTGTCATGCCACAAAGTCAAAAAAGAATCCTCAAAATAGAGCAGGTCGAAAAGATATTCGATATCAAGGTGACGACGTTCAAGTCCAAGAAACTCTATGCCTTGAACAATATCAGCCTGGAAGTGGAAAGAGGCCGGACGGTTTCCCTGGTCGGGGAGAGCGGATGCGGCAAAACCACTCTCGGAAAGGTCGTCTCCGGTTTGTATCAGGCTGAAACCGGGACGATTAAGTTCCACGATCGGGATATCGCGCATAAAAAACCGCAGCAGCGCGGGGTGCTGCAGAAAGATATCCAGATGATTTTTCAGGACCCTTATTCCTCGCTGAACCCGCGCAAAAAAGTGAAAAACATTCTGGAGCAGCCGCTGAAGATCCATACCTCGCTCAATGCGACCGAGAGACTCGCGGCGATAGAGCAGACCTGTGCCGATGTCGGTATCGACCTGGACTATCTGGGCCGTTATCCGCATCAGTTTTCCGGCGGTCAGCGCCAGCGCATCGCCATCGCCCGCGCCATTATTCTCAATCCGGAACTGGTGATTGCCGATGAGCCGATTTCGGCGCTGGATGTTTCGATTCAGGCCCAGGTTTTGAACCTGATGATGGATCTGCAGGAGAAGCGGGGCCTGACTTACCTGTTCATCACCCACGATATCAGTGTCGTCAAGCACATCAGCGACTACGTGGCGGTGATGTACCTGGGCGAAATCGTCGAATACGGCACCCGGGACAAAATTTTCACAGCGCCCCGGCACCCGTATACGAAGATGCTGTTTTCCGCGGTTCCGGACATCGATAAGCCGGTCATGAGCGAAAAAGTGCTGGAGACCGGCGAGATCCCCAGCCCGATCGACCTGCCCGGCGGCTGTTATTTTGCCGGCCGGTGCCCGCTGAAAGATGGCGAATGCGATAAGAGCCATCCCCAGCTGGAGGAAAAGGAAGAGGGCTACAAGGTGCGCTGTTTTAAAGTCTGAGCAGGCACGCCTGTCGGCTTGACGGCGAAATTCACCGTTTGATTCCTGCGGTTCATTTTCGCCGTCCGGCAAACCGTTTTTCGCAATCCTGCAAAAAACTTCATTTCCTGAAAAGATTCGCCGGGTTAATGGCGGATTTTTTGTTTTCCTGGCTATAAAGCTGTTTGCATTTCTGCGAAATTACAAATAGGTAAAATATTATCTTTTAATTTAACAGTTTGAAATCAAAGAAGAAATATATTTATTTAAAATAAAACACTGATATGTAATTTGCTTCTCTTGAGTCTTTAAAGTCCGGCCGGATATTCGTCCGGAGCAGGGTTAAGGAGCGTTTTCCCGGAGGAAAAGACGATGAAAGAGAGCCGATCCTTGAATTTTCTTGATGCGGGCAGGGGACCCGCTGTTTTGTTGCTGCACGATGCGCTGTTGACCCCGGTCAGCTGGACGGCGCAGGTCGAGGGTCTGGCGCGAGCCGGGTTTCGCGTGATCGTCCCCGATCTGAGCGCTTGTCTGGGGAAGAAAGATCTCGCCGCCGCGGCCGGCGCCGTTGCCGGGCTGCTCAAACGCCTCGGCATCGGCCGGCTGGCGGCCTGTGGGGCCGGGATGGGCGGTTCGATCTTATTGTCGTTGCTGGAGCAGATCCCGCAGCGCCTGGTCGGCGCCTGCTTCATCAACACCCGGCCCGGCCCTGACGATATCCAGGAAAAATTGAAACGGGCCGAGATCATGGCCGCGCTGACGCGGGACAATGACCTTCCGGCGCGGCATGACCTGCTGAAAATGCTGCTCGGCGGACGGGAAGAGTTCCTTTCGCAAGCGGTAAGGAACGCTATCGGCAGCCATATCCGCAAGTGCGATAAAGCGCTTCTGCTCGACCAACTCAGGGCGTTGCAGGCGCGCAAGAACTATGTGCCGCTGCTGGATGCGATAGCGGTGCCCACTTTGATCGTTTCCGGCCGCGACGATGTCATTTGCCATCCCGGTTATGCGGCCCTCATGGAAAGTCGGCTGCCGAACTGTTCCCGGGTCGTCAAGCTGGAGGGCGGGCATCTGCTTCAGCTCGAACAGGCCGCAGCGGTGACGGTTCTGTTGATCGAGTTCTTTCGTTCAATTGCCCCGCCGCAACCCAGAAGGATCAAGGCGGTCCATTCATTGAGAGCGGCATGAGCGGCTGCTGCAGAGAGAGCGGAATCGGTGTGAGCCGGTCGGGACGGTCAAAGCCGTTCCGACCGGCTTTTTACCTTTTCCGCTATTTGCTTC
This sequence comes from Geopsychrobacteraceae bacterium, assembly GCA_963676555.2. GTDB lineage: Bacteria > Desulfobacterota > Desulfuromonadia > Desulfuromonadales > Geopsychrobacteraceae > BM522. Next base: position 20,536 of record CAXXGL010000014.1, on the reverse strand, counting down.
CGGGAAACGGCTGGAATAGAATAAGGTTGTGTTATCCACCGGACGTCGCTTAAGCAGCAGACGAATCACGGCAACCGGCCGAACGAGACGAAGCACTTATTTCCCCGACTCATCAGGATGGGCGACGATTATGTCGGATCTGACGCACAAACCCGCCGTTGCGTTCGAATTGCTTGACCTCGGCGGTAAATGTTATCGCCTGGACGACTTTAGAGGGCACTGGCTGCTGCTGGTTTTTCACCGCCATTTCGGCTGACTGCCTTGCCGGGGGCACCTTTCGCAGTTGCGGGAGCGGGAAGTCGAATTTGATTCCTTAAGGGTGAAAATTGTCATCATCAGCTTTGAGGCCGGTTTTTTCGCCGCTCAATACGTTCGGGAAACAAACCTGCGCTGGCCGCTGCTGGTCGACGAAAGCAGAGCCGCCTACCAAAACTACGGCATGTTTCATGCTTCCTTCCGGGATGTTTGGACGCCCAAAACCCTGTGGGCCTATGTGCGGGAAATATTGAAAGGAACCTGGCCGAAAAAAGCGACGGGAGATATCTACCAGAGAGGCGGCGACGTTCTGATCGATCCGAACGGTATCGTCAGGATGCACCATGTCGCCGAGGGGCCGGCGGCCCGCCCCGGGGTCGACATCATTCTCAGTCATGTGCGTAGGGATTAAGCTCTGAGGCGCCGAAAGCGCAGAGAGTTCCGGCGGTGGCGCCGCGGGTTGAGAAACAATCGAAGGCCGTTCGGTCACTTGATCCGTTGTCCTGTGCCGCCCGGAATTCCGGCGGTGTCCCGCGGCCTTTTGCCGGAGGCCCGTCAGCCGGCAGCTTGACTGCCGGTCATTAAGTGGTATTGTTGCGTAACAGTTGTCCACGAAAAGCGAGGGGGCTTTTCCACAACGATGTCCATAAAATCGCCGGGCTACGGCCACTCGGTCATGACGACGGAGGACGAAGAAGCCGGAGGCGAATAATATCTGATTAATTAGCGCTTATATCGTCTGCCGTGACAGCTTCCGGGACCTTTGCCTTGATGCCGGCCCGGATTTTCTCCGCCGGGGTTCTGAGGCGGAGTTCGTCCGGGCGCGCCGGACGGTAAACTTTTGCGCTTCTCAGCCGTTTTGAGAGCAGCGCCAATTCATATCCCGAGATATCAATGACGGCAAACGCACAAAAATTAACCTCAAGAGCATTGAAGATAGCGGGTATTTACTGTCTCTGCGGTTTGCTCTGGGTTCTTTTCTCCGATCAACTGTTGTTTTTTCTGGCCCATGATTTCGATTCCCTGGTCCGCCTGGAAACGATCAAAGGGGGGTTTTTCGTTATTGTGACGGCGCTGACCCTCTTTTGTCTTGTCCGTCATGACCTTTCGATCCAGTCAAAAAGCGAAATGTCTTTACGGCAAAGCGAAGAGCGTTTCCGCAGTCTGCTCAACACCATTCCGGACCTGATCTGGCTGAAGGATGTCGATGGCTTTTATTTGTCCTGCAATACCACCTTTGAACGGTTTTTCGGTGCTGCAGAAGCCGAAATTATCGGCCGGACGGATTACGATTTTCTCGACCGGGAGCTGGCCGATTTTTTCCGCACTCACGATCGCCGGGCCATGGAGGCGCAGAGGCCGTGCAGTAACGAGGAGTGGATCACGTTTGCCGATAGCGGCGAGCGTGCGCTGCTGCTCACGACAAAAACACCGATGTATGACGCGAGCGGCAGGCTCATCGGAATTTTAGGCGTGGGGCGGGATATCTCGGCATTGAGACAAGCGGAACAAGAGCGGCTTAAACTTGAAAACCAGCTTCAGCAGGCCAAAAAAATCGAGTCGATCGGCCAGTTGGCCGGCGGAGTGGCGCATGATTTCAACAACATGCTGGGAGTCATCATCGGCCGCGCCGAAATGGCGTTATTAAAAGCCGACCGTTCGGAATCGGTGATTTCCGATCTGGAAGAGATCCGCAAAGCGTCCAGACGGTCCGCCGAACTCACCCGCCAGCTCCTGACCTTCGCGCGCAAGCAGGCCATTGCCCCGGAAGTTCTGAATCTGAACGACACCGTTTCCGGCATGCTCAAGATGTTACAGCGTCTGATCGGCGAAAACATTCATCTGGAGTGGACCCCGACGGAGCCGCTCTGGACCGTCGAGATCGATCCATCGCAAGTCGATCAGATTCTCGCCAATTTATGCGTGAACGCGCGCGATGCGATCAAGGGCAACGGCAATATCACCATCAAAACGGAAAATGTCGGTATCGATGCGGCCTTCAGCCGGACTCAGCCTTATGATATCAAGGTGGGGGAATATGTGCGGATTTCCGTCAGTGATGATGGTTGCGGTATTGATAAGGACATTCGGGACCATATCTTCGAGCCGTTCTATACCACGAAAAGTATCGGCTCGGGTACGGGGCTGGGGTTGGCCACGGTCTATGGCGCGGTCAAACAGAACAACGGCTTTATCACTTTTGAAACGGAACCGGGGCATGGAACGGTTTTCAATATCCATCTTCCCCGGGCGAAAAAAGCAATCAAAGCGGTGGCGGCCAATTCCGTCAGGCGGGACCGGCAGGGGAACGAAACCATTCTGCTGGTTGAAGACGATGAAATGCTGCTGCGCCTGAATCAATCCATGCTGGAGGAAAAAGGTTACCGGGTGCTGACCGCTCCGACAACGGATTCGGCCTTTGAACAGGCGCGGGAATATGCCGGCCCGATTCACTTGTTGATTGCGGATTTGATTATGCCGGTGATGAACGGCAAGGAACTGTCGGAACGGTTAAAGGCTTTCCGACCGGAGATGAAAGTTCTGTTTATGTCCGGCTATACTTCGGACATCATTACCAGGCAGGGCGTCGTCGAGGAAGGAATTCAGTTTTTACAGAAGCCGGTATCGCTTGAAACTCTGAGTCAAAAAGTCCGCGAATGCCTGGAAAACCGGACCCGATGAAAAAACGTCCCGGGCCGGCGTTTTGTCTGGAACGCTTCGCTGCGTTCAGAGGGCGTTGCTTTTAATCCGGCCGGAACATGCTTTGGCGACGGCTCGACGCAGGCGTGGCGGCGGCAGGTGAGGGCTTAAAAGCGGAGAAATATAAGCAGGTAAGGATAGAAAAATTAAATTAATTGACTTGAATCTGACGACAAAGTAAGTTTAGGAAAAATTAATTTCGATAATAGCAAACTCAGGGCAACCTGGGGACGCAAAGCCACGGATCCCACGCGGACAGCCGGGTTGCCGAAGATCAAGAACAGCAGGGGAAAAGCCTCTCTTCGGCAGGAAGAGGGGTTTTTGTTTTTTTAAGCACCGATAGCGTAAATCTTCCCGAGGAAACGCCGATGCCGCCAGAAGAAGCTCAAGTCAAAGCGCTGCTTGCAAGTCAGCCGATCTACACGGCTCAAAAAGACCTGTTTGCATTCGAGTTGCTGTTTCGCCATGACCTGTTCCGCTCGGTCGAGGAGTATGGAGAAGACCGGGCGACCAGCGAAGTCGTTCTCAACCTTTGTACCGCGATCAACCAACAGGTCAATTTATTTTCCCGCAAGATCTTCATCAATCTGTCCGCAGGGCTTTTGCTGGCTGACGAGGTCTTGCCGCTTCCGCCCGACAATACCGTCATCGAATTGCCCGCTTCCATGCCGATCAACGGCGCTCTGGCCGACGGAATGAAAAGATGGCGGGATGCCGGTTTCAGCTTCGCCCTGGACGGCTTCGATTTCAGCCCGGCGTGCGAACCGATTTTGGAGCATGTCCAATACCTTAAAATCGATGCCCTGGAAGAACCGATCGATACCATCAGGGCAAAAATGCCTCTGCTGGCGGATGAGTCCGTCGTCTGGGCGGTCAAAAGAGTCGAGACCGAAACGCAGCTGGCGCAATTCAAAGAGTTGGGCTTTTCTCTCTTTCAGGGCTACTTTCTGGCCCGCCCGGCGGAAATCCAGGGACAGGCGATCCGCGGCAGAATCAATACCTCGATAACCACCACCAATGCAGTGAGCAACCCGGACATAGAAATCGATGAAATGGCCGATCTGGTCCGGCGGGATCCGAGCCTGGCCACGCAACTGCTCAAAATCGTCAACAGCCCGGTTTGCAATCTGTTGCGACCGCTGAACTCGGTCAGGGACACGATTATGTATCTGGGGCTGATCCAGGTCCGCAAGTGGATCATCATGATGTCCCTGTTGAATGAAACCACCGGCGGAAGCGGTGCCATTCATCTTGTCCTGACCCGGGCGAAAGCCTGTGAAAATTACGCGGCGGCGACGCTGATGGTCAAATCCGACCAGGCCTTTTTGGTCGGTTTGCTGTCGGGCGTTTACCTGCTGTTCGGGGTCGATAATTCCGTATTTTTACAACAGGTTTCGCTTCAACCGGAAATAAAGGCGGCGATCCTTGAAGAGCAGGGAATCCTGGGCCAGATCCTCAGTGAGGTTAAACGTGCCGAATACGCCAGCCGGCAAAATTCAGCTCCTGTATTTGAACGCCAAGATCCTCTGTTGACGGCTTATTATGAGGCCAGTTCCTGGGCGGACAGCGCTTTAAAGGCGGCGCAATAAGGAAATGCCCCGGAGCGCGCGGAACGGTTCGATAAAAAGGCTGTGAAATTGCTTCACAGCCTTGCATGCGTCGTCGCAAAAACGTTTTTCAATACCGGCCGAGTGTCCCGTGCGGTTAGTTCGTTGGACTCATTCCGGCCCTTTTACCCGCCGTCGGTGTTGCCTCGCTGCGGCTCAGTTCGGCCCGGGCCGGTGGCGGCGTGCCTTGACGGCGACCAAAATGCAGCGGAATTTTATCGGCACGGACTCATCAACCGGGACACTAGACGGCAGCCTTGACGATTTTGTCCATCGTTTCGAAAATCCCTTCCAGCCGTTCGGCGAAAAAATCGTCCGACGGGCCTTGTTCGAATTCATTGTGGCCGAGCAGGTCACCGATCAATGGCGCCGAAAAACCGAGGAAGCGGATTTCCGTTTTTCCCCCTTTGCTGTAGACGAAAAAGTATTTGTGCAGAAATACGCTGCGCTCCGGATTGGACGGCAGGGATTTACCCGATCTGTCCGGCTGACAGATCTGGATCATGGCATGCCGGTAATTGTCCGGCATGTCCACGCCCTGGTCGCGATAAAACCCGACCAGATCCGCTTTGTCGCGGTGATAAATGCCGAAGCCCTCGGCTTCGATGGCCTTGCTGAGATCGGTGATGAAAACCTCGAAAGGTTTGTCTGAACTGTTGCGGAATATTTTGACGTCTGCCATGGTTTTCCCCTTTTGCAATATTGCGTGATGATGATTATGATAATTCTTATATTGTAATATTCAAGAAATTGAATGTCAATGTTTTGCTGCTTCCGCTGAAGGAGCAATTTCCGTTCGTGAACCGCTGCACGGTTTTCTGTCGGTCCGCAGCCCGGCCCACCCGGCAACGGGACAAGCCGGCCGTCATGCCGCTCCTTGCGGAATGCAGGCCTGCACAGATGGAACAAGGTATCCTTATCGGCGGATGCGAAGGAGCCGGTTCTCTGTTAAAGTCACAGCATGCGCCGATTGTTCCGTGCGCGGAAGGGAACAACACATGCGAAAGCCCGGCACCACGACCGACATTCTCGATCATCCCCTGATCAGCGAGCGCTATTTTTTCCCCCGCGCCGGTTCTATCGCCGATCCGTTCTGGGTGGACTGCGGCGACGCCCGACTGGCCTGCAGCTATCACGAAATCGATCCGCAGGCGAAAACACTGGTCCATTTTCACGGCAACGGCGAAATCGTCGCTGACTGGCAAGGCGATTTCGTCCGCCTGATCCGGCAACTGGGCTGTAACTGTTTTCTGGCCGAACTGCGCGGCTACGGGCAGTCGAGCGGCCGGCCGCAGTTGGGGAAAATGCTGGCCGACGTAAAGACGACCATCGCAGCGCTGAACCGCCCGGCCGACAAGTTGATTTTTTTCGGCCGCAGCGTCGGTTCCATTTTCGCTCTGGAGGCTGCAGCCGGGTTCCCCGGAGCCGCCGGGTTGATTTTGGAAAGCGGTGTGGCCGATGTCCTCGAGCGCCTGTTGCTGCGGATCGAACCCCGGGAACTGGGAATTGATGCCGAACAGTTCCGGGCGGCGGTCGTCGCGCGTTTGAACCAGCGGGAAAAGATCGCCGCTTATCCGGGGCCGGTGTTGGTCTTGCATACCCGCCATGACGGCCTGGTCGACGTCAGTCACGGACAACGGCTGTACGACTGGGCAGCGGGCCGGAAAACATTGAAAATCTTTCCGCGGGGCAATCATAACGACATCATGTTCGTCAATGCGCGGGAATATTTCGCCCTGATCGGAGCGTTTATCGCCGCTCCGGCAGCTTGAAGGAATAATCGAAAAGACGGAGAAAGTTGTCGATCAATCGGTAGGTGATGCCCCAGAGCGGGCGGGAACTCCATTCGCTCAGATCGATAATCGGGTGTTTTCGTTGACTGCCGCGGTAATGGAACTGCGCCATCCGGTTGCGCTCGGGGTCGAGCAGGGTGGTAAACGGCACCCAGAACAGGTCGACCACTTCACCGTTGGTGGTGAACGCCGGTTCCCGGTCGATATGATAGACGAAGCACGAAATCCGCACCGACAGGTAGGCCCCGATCAGGTCGTCATTCTGCCCCAGATAGTTTTTTTCGTGCAGCCGCAGACCGACTTCCTCCCAGGTCTCCCGTTCCGCCGCGGTACGCGGACTGCTGTCCAGAGGTTCTATGCCGCCGCCGGGGAAACCCAGATCCCCGGACCAGGGGTCCTTATCATGCTCCGCCCGGCGGATGAACATGACTTCGGTCTCCCGGCCCCGGTCGCGCAGCAGCATGGCTACGGCGGCATGGCGGGCCACCTGGGCTTGCCGCTGTCGCGGCTGGTATGCGTTTAAGCGTTGTTCGATCCGCTCGATGGTCAGCATGACGATGATCTAGGCCCGCGAGACGAAACGGCACTCCCGGGTATCTATCTTGACCCGTTCCCCGGCTTCGAGATAGGCGGGCACCTGAATGGAAATTCCGGTTTCCAGAACGGCTTCCTTGGTTTGCGCGGTGGCGGTCGCTTTTTTGAGTGCCGGAGCCGTTTCCGTGACACCGAGTTCGACCACCTGGGGAACTTCCAGGGTCACGACCCGCTCGTTGAAAAGGCCCAGGGTCACCTCGCCGCCCTCCAGCAGATAGCCTTTGATATCCGCGTACAGATCGCCGCCGATTTCGTGCTGTTCATAGGTTTCCTGGTCCATGAATACACCCAGGTCGCCGGCGGCATAAAGAAACTGGCCTTTGCGTCGGGTATAATCGGCTTCATCGAGCCGGTCACCGGCTTTGAATGCGGAATTCAGTACCTGCCCGGTCAGCAGGTTGCGATATTTGGTTTTGACCAGCGTGTTCCCCCCGCGCGCCGTCGGCGACTGGAAACTGACGTCCAGCACCAGGCAGGGGACTGAATCCAGTTGAAAAATCTGACCGCGGCGCAAATCGTTGGCATTTATCATCAAAAACTCCTTTAGCGGGTCCGGTTAGGTTCGGCGCGTACTATGCCAGAAGAGCAAAAGGCTGTCCATCAGCGGAATAAATTTTCTTCCTTGCGGTAAGCGGTGCCCTGGAACATGGCGATCAGATTTTCGTCGGCATCGCGGATGGCAACCTGATAATTGGCCAAACGCCGGTTTTTGGAGAGCTCTTCGGCGACGGCGTACAGGGTTCCCCGGTACGCCGCCTTGATAAAGTTTATATTAACGTTGACGGCCAGCGCCAGCCGCCCGTCGCTGTTGGCGGCCACGGCAAAGGTAAAGTCCGCCAGACTGAAAATGGCGCCGCCATGGACCGTCTTGGCGCCATTCAGATGAAAATCCCGGATCGGCATTCTGGCTTTGGCCCGGCCCGGTTCGACCTCAACCAGTTCAATGCCGCAATGTCCGGCGAACAGATCGTTTTCCGTAAAGAAATTCACCACCTTATCCATGACTTGATTACCCCCAGTAACTGTCGATTTTCTTTTTGGCCAGCGGCCGCGGGTTGTGGACCTGTTCCGGGCGGTCGGCTCTGGCGCCGCATTTTCCGCATACAACCGTAGGCTGTGCGGAACGTCGGTCAATCTCCTCGAGCAGCCCCCGGGCGCGCAGTTCACACATCTTCAGCTTGTGCAATTCTTCCGTCATCATCAGCCTCCTCGCGTCGTGAATTGATAATTGAAGGAACACAGGAGATTAGTCAAGAGCGGAGACGAATTTATTGCTCCGATGAATAAACAGTAAAAAAGTTGCCCGGGGCGTGATTCCCGCGAAGGTTGGAAGCCAGTGCTATTTTAACCAGCTCAAGCATGGACCCCCGACAGAGTCATGCGGGGATGACGATATATTCATCCACCGGAGCAATAAGTTGGAACGGCCGCCGAAAATCCGCGGACTGTTAAAGTGTTGGCGCCAACCGACCGATTTCTGCTAGAATTCACTATTCGAACGGATTCTCGGAACCCCTTAAAAGGTTTTAGTCTCCAACGCATCCATTTTTCGTACGCACGACGCAGCCAAAGATCCGACAAAACCGTTTACGCTGTTTATCGACGGGGCATTCCCGGGCATCGGCCGCGCTACGCTCGATGCCGACGGCGGAATGGTGTTTATGCCCGTTCCCGGTTGAGTCATCCCAGTCCTGAGGAAAAACGATGAAGAAGCATATGCACATGCCGCCCGCTCAGGGCCTTTACGATCCCGCCAATGAACATGATAATTGCGGCGTCGGTTTCATTGCCAACATCAAAGGACAGAAAAGTCACGGCATCATCGAGCGTGGCATCGAGATCCTCTGCAATCTCACCCATCGCGGAGCGGTCGGCGCCGACCCGCTGGACGGAGACGGCGCCGGGTTAATGATCCAGATGCCCGATGCTTTTTACCGGGCCGGATGCGATTTTACCTTGCCCGCACCGGGCGAATACGGCGCCGGCCTGGTATTTCTGCCCCGGGATGATGCCCGCCGTAAGGATTGCATCGCTGTTCTGAACCGGGAGTTGGCCGGCGTCGGCTGTACGGTTCTCGGCTGGCGCGAAGTCAAGACGGACAGCAGCGGCATCGGTCGCAATGCCCGTGCCGTCGAGCCGCGCGTGATGCAGGTTTTTGTCGGTCGGGGAACGACTGAGGTGCAGCACCTCGATCTGCTGCTCTATCTGGCGCGCAAGCGGGCGGAAAACGCCGTGCGCAACGACCGGCTGGCCGGTGAGGAACTGTTTTACGTCTGTTCCCTGTCCAGCCGCACCGTCCTTTACAAAGGGATGCTGCTGTCCGAACAGCTGAATACCTTTTATCCGGAACTGAATGACGAACGCCTGGTCAGCGCCGTTGCTTTCGTTCACCAGCGTTACAGCACCAATACCTTTCCGACCTGGGACCTGGCGCAGCCGTTCAGATATATCGCCCACAACGGCGAGATCAACACCTTGCGCGGCAATATCAACCGCATGCGCGCCCGGACTGCGCTGTTCGCGCATATGGACCTGGCCGAAGGGGTTGCCGATCTCGATCCGGTTATCATCGAAGGCAGTTCGGACACGGCCTGCCTGGACAATGCTCTTGAACTGCTGCTGGTGACCGGGCGCAGCCTGGCGCATTCGCTGGCGATGCTGGTTCCCGAGGCCTGGGCGTCCAAGGCCCACCTGCATGCGCACATCAAAGGTTTTTTCGAATATCACGCGACCATGATGGAGCCCTGGGACGGGCCGGCCAACATCGTGGCGTGCGACGGCAGCCAGGTGGTGGCGATCCTTGACCGTAACGGCTTGCGCCCGGCCCGCTACTGGATCACCGACGATAACGAGATCATCTATGCTTCGGAAGCCGGGGTTCTCGACATCGCGCCGGAGAAGATTCTGCGCAAGGAGCGCCTGGCGCCGGGGAAAATGATCCTGATCGATGTCGAGCGCGGCGAGTTCAAAGAGGATCAGGAGATCAAACAGGAACTGGCCGCGGCGCATCCCTACTCGTCCTGGGTCAGCGAGTACCTGATCCGCCTCGATGACCTGCCGGCGCCGGCGACGCAAAAGGTTCCCGGTCTCGGGGAGTTGCGCCGGACGCAGGGCAGTTTCGGTTATTCCCTGGAAGAAATGCGCGTGATCATGGCGCCGATGGCGCTCAACGGCCAGGAACCGGTCGGGTCCATGGGCACCGATACCCCGGTTTCGGTGTTGTCGCAACAGAGCAAGCTTCTGTACTGGTACTTCAAGCAGCTGTTCGCCCAGATCACCAATCCGCCCATCGATCCCCTGCGCGAAGAGATCGTCATGAGCCTGACCCAGTATCTGGGACCGGCGCGCAATATCCTGATGCCCGGACCGGAACACTGCCGGATGCTGGAAATCGAGCATCCGATCATTACCAACGATGTGCTGGAGCAGTTGCGCCACAGCGACCTGCAGAACTTCCGCGGCACCACCCTGAGTACCCTGTTTACGGCCACGGAAGGTCCCGAGGCCATGGAAAAAGCGGCTTGAGGAACTCTTTGTCGAGGCTGAGGTGGCGGTGGACGCGGGGCGCACCATCCTGGTGCTGTCGGATCGCGGCGTGTGTGCCGAAAAAGCGCCGATCCCGGCGCTGCTGGCCCTGGCCGGGATCCATCATCATCTGATCCGGGCGGGTAAACGCAGCCAGTGTTCTCTGGTTGTCGAGACCGGCGAAGCCCGCGAGGTTCATCATTTCGCCCTGCTGGTCGGTTTCGGTGCTGCGGCGATCAACCCGTACCTGGCCTTCGAAACCCTGCAGGACATGGTCAATCAGAGAGTGCTGCCGGGGAGGGACGGCAACGATCAGGCCGATGAAAATACCGACGTGATCAATCAGTATATTCAGAATTTCATCAAGGCGGTCGGCAAGGGGCTGCTCAAGATTTTTTCCAAGATGGGGATCAGCACGCTGCAGAGTTACTGCAGCGCCCAGATATTCGAGATCGTCGGACTGAACGAGGATTTCACGGCGAAATATTTCCCCGGCACGGCCAGCCGTATCGGCGGCGCCGGCATCAGGGAGATTGCCGTGGAAAGCCTGATGCGCCATCGCATCGCTTTTGCCGAGCAGGTGGATGCTAATCGCGATCTGGACCGGGGTTCCGAGTACTCCTGGCGGCGTGAAGGGGAGCTGCACCTGATGAATCCCGAGGTGATCGCTCTGTTGCAGCATGCGGTGCGTTCGGGCAACCGTGAGGATTTCAAACGTTTCGCGGCCCAGGTCGATGACCAGAGCGAACGCCTCTATACGCTGCGGGGGTTGTTCAAGTTCAGATCGCTGAACCCTCCCGTTCCCTTGACGGAGGTTGAGCCGGTGGATGCCATCGTCAAACGGTTCTGCACCGGCGCCATGAGCCTGGGATCGATTTCCACCGAGGCTCACGAGACGCTGGCCATCGCCATGAACCGCATCGGCGGCAAGTCGAACACCGGTGAGGGCGGAGAAGACCCCGAGCGCTTCAGCCCGGACGCCAACGGCGATCTGCGCCGCAGCGCCATCAAGCAGGTGGCTTCGGGCCGTTTCGGCGTGACTCCGCACTATCTTGTCAATGCGGACGAACTGCAGATTAAAATCGCCCAGGGGGCCAAGCCCGGCGAGGGGGGGCAACTGCCCGGGCACAAGGTCAGCGAATACATCGGTAAACTGCGTTACAGCGTGCCGGGCGTCACCCTGATCTCGCCGCCGCCGCACCATGATATTTATTCGATTGAGGACCTGGCCCAGCTGATTTTCGATCTGAAGAACTGCAATCCCCGGGCCGACATCACCGTCAAGCTGGTCAGTGAGGTCGGCGTCGGCACGGTGGCGGCCGGGGTGAGCAAAGGGCACGCCGAACGCGTCATCATTTCCGGCTATGACGGCGGCACCGGGGCCTCGCCGATTTCATCGATCAAACATGCCGGCGTGCCCTGGGAAATCGGCCTGGCGGAAACCCAGCAGACCCTGGTCCTCAACGACCTGCGCGGCCGGATTGTCGTGCAGGACCGACGGGCAGCTGCGCACTCCGCGCGATGTGATTATCGCCGCCATGCTCGGGGCCGAGGAATATGCCTTCGCAACCGTGGCTCTGGTCACCGTCGGTTGCATCATGATGCGCAAGTGCCATCTCAATACCTGCCCGGTCGGCGTGGCGACGCAGGATGCGGCGTTGCGCGGCAAGTTTGCCGGCAAGCCCGAACACGTCGTCAACTATTTCATGTTTCTTGCCGAGGGGGTGCGGGAACTGCTGGCGGAGCTGGGGGTGCGCTCACTGGATGAACTGATCGGCCAAACCCAGTATCTGGAAATGGATGCCGCGATCAAACACTGGAAGAGCCGGGGGCTGGATTACTCCCGCATCCTGAGCAAGCCTGAAGTCGGTTCCGCAATCGCCACCCGCCGCATTCAGGGTCAGGAGCACGGACTGGAAAAGCAGCTTGACCATCGCTTGATCAATCTCGCGGCAGCGGCCCTGGAGCGCAAGGAACCGGTCACCATCGAACTTTCGATTCGCAATTCAAACCGTACTTTCGGCACCATGCTGTCGGGCATGGTGGCAAATCTTCACGGGCGTGACGGCTTGCCCGAGGGGACCGTCAACATCAAGCTGAACGGAATCGCCGGCCAGAGTTTCGGTGCGTTCCTCGCTCCCGGCATCAATCTGCATCTCGAAGGTGAAGCCAACGATTATGTCGGGAAGGGGATGGCGGGCGGCCGGATCAGTATCCGTCCCGACCGGCAAGCGACCTTTACCTGGCACGAAAACTCGATTGTCGGCAACACCGTGCTCTACGGGGCAACCGCCGGTTATGCTTTTTTTGCCGGCAAAGCCGGAGAGCGTTTCTGCGTCCGCAACTCAGGCGTGACCGCAGTGGTCGAGGGGACCGGTGATCATGGTTGCGAATACATGACCGCCGGGCGGGTCGTCTGTCTGGGGCGGACCGGCCGTAATTTCGCCGCCGGCATGTCGGGCGGGCTGGCCTATGTCCTGGACGACGACAATCGTTTCCGGCGCCGCTGCAACCCGGCCATGGTCGATATCGAGCAAATGACGGCCGCAGATGAAGACGCCCGCCTGGCTGAAGCAGACGATCACGACCCATTATGAGCAAACCGACTCGCCCCGCGCGGCCGCGATACTTGCCGATTGGGAGGCGCAAGTGGCTCGTTTCGTGCGGGTCTTCCCCCATGAATACCGCCGGGTACTGAATGAAATGGCGGAGAAAAACAAAACCATGAAGGAGGCCGTCCATGGGTGATCCCCGCGGATTTATTAAATACGGTCGCCGGGACAAGACCATTCAACCGGTTGACGAACGCTTGCGACACCACAACGAACACTATAACTATCCGCATGATGAAGAGGTCAAGACGCAGGCCGCTCGTTGTATGGATTGCGGCGTGCCGTTCTGTATGAGCGGCTGCCCGTTGGGGAATCTGATCCCGGAGTGGAACGACCTGGTTTATCGGGGCCAGTGGCGGCAGGCGCTGCAGGCCCTGCAGGCAACCAATAATTTCCCCGAATTCACCGGCCTGGTTTGTCCCGCGCCCTGTGAAACGGCCTGTGTCCTGGGGATCAACGAACCGCCCGTCACCATCAAGCTGCACGAGATTTCGATTATCGACAAAGGCTTTGAAGAAGGCTGGATCGTCCCGCAACCGCCGACCCGGCGCAGTGGGAAAACGGTCGCCGTTATCGGCAGCGGCCCGGCCGGACTGGCCTGCGCCCAACAGCTTAATCGCGCCGGGCATCAGGTCACGGTTTACGAACAGGCGGACCGGGCCGGCGGCTTGTTGATGTACGGTATTCCGCATTACAAGTTGCGCAAGGAGAAAGTGCAGCGGCGGATCGACCTGCTGGCAGCCGAAGGGATTGAATTCCGCTGTTCCTGCGAGGTCGGGAAAAGCATCCCCTTCGCCGAGCTGAAGGGTGCCCATGATGCCGTGGTGATCGCCACCGGAGCGGAAGAACCGCGCGATCTGCCGGTGGCGGGACGCGATCTTGACGGGATCCATTTCGCCATGGATTTTCTGCCGCAGCAGAACCGGGCCAATTGGGGAGACCGGGATGTCGCCGCCCTGCACCCGAAAAGACTGGAGATCAGCGCCAAGGGGAAACGGGTGATCGTGATCGGCGGCGGCGATACCGGCTCGGACTGCATCGGCACCTCGATCCGTCAGGGCGCGACCAGCGTCATCAACTTCGAGTTGCTCGAACAGCCCCCGCTGGACCGGGCTGAGTCAAACCCCTGGCCGCAATGGTCGCGCATCCTGCGCATCAGTTCTTCGCTGGAAGAGATGCAGGTGATGGGGGGGGATGTCTATTATGAAACCATGACGACCCGCTTTGTCGGCAGCGGCAGAAAAGTGAGCGGTCTGGAAACGGTCAAGGTCGACTGGTCGAGCGGTCGTCCGGAAAAGGTTCAAGGCAGCGAAAAAATCTGGAAATGCGATCTGGTTCTGCTGGCGATGGGCTTCCTGGGACCGCGTTCGGCACTGGTCGACCAGTGCGGCTGCGAGACCGATCCGCGTTCCAATATCAGAACCGATCCCCTAACCCGGATGAGTTCGGTCGACGGCGTGTTTGCCGCGGGCGACTGTCGGCGCGGCCAGAGCCTGGTGGTCTGGGCCATCAGCGAAGGGCGTGAGATCGCGCGTTGCGTGGATGAGTATCTGACCGGCGAGACGAGCCTCCTGCCCAAAGTCAGGCTGGAGACTTTCGACTACTGACCGGTCGTCCGCGAAAGAAGAACGGTTCGTGTTTCAGTCAGGAAAAACCGCCGAGAGAGGACCTGCAGTTATGGGCAAAAAAGCCTTTCAAGATTATTATCCCGATGACCTCAGTCATTGTTATGGCTGCGGCCGTCTGAACGAACATGGTCTGCAACTCAAAAGCTACTGGGATGGCGAAGAAACGGTGGCGACCATTCAGCCGGAGTCCTGTTATATCGCGATTCCCGGCTATGTTTACGGCGGATTCCTCGCCTCAATCATCGATTGCCACGGAACCGGCACGGCCGCAGCCGCGGCCTATCGCAAGGAAAATCGCGAGATGGATTCGGACCCGCCTTTGCGTTTCGTCACGGCCCGGCTGGAAGTGGAATATTTACGCCCGACCCCGCTCGGGGTGCCGCTTGAGGTCAGGGGACGGGTTCGCGAGCAGAAAGGCCGAAAGGTGATCGTCAGCGCCACCGTGGCGGCGGAAGGGGAGATCTGCGTGCGGGGAGAAATTGTGGCGGTGCAGGTTCCGGAGGGCATGCTCCCCGGAAAATCCAGCGGATAATCGGTGCCGGCTCGGCGCCGGTCGGTGGCCCGCGGAAAGTTTCAGTGCCGCAGCGGCTTTGCGCGCTTGCGTTGCCGGCGGTAGATGCCGTCCTTCCCGCAGGTATAGGCTCCTTCCCGTTTTTCCATGGCCAGATGATAGTAGAAATTGAAATCCGGGCGCTGGGCAGCGGTCTGCCCGCTGCGTCGCTCAGTCCTGCACCGGGTTTGCCGGTGCAGCGTTTCTTCCTCTTCCGGGGCGAGGATGGCGTCGAGCAGGGAATCGAGAAATTTTTTGAATTTGGACGGACCGCTCCGGTCACCGGCAGCTGAGGATGCTTGTTGTTCCCCTGTGCTCCGGCAGCGCTCCAGTTGTCTGTCATACTGCGCTCTGAGCGCGGGATCGGAAAGAACCCGATAGGCCTGGTTGATTTGCCGGAACAGTTCCGCCGCTGTTTCCGACCCCTTGTTGCGGTCGGGATGAAAGCGTTTCGCCAGACTGCGGTAAACGCTTTTTATCTGTCTCTGCCCGGCATCCCTGGGAATGCCGAGCAGGAGATAGTGGTCTCTGACCATGAACAGCTTTCCTCGCGCTTGCTCCCATCCCTGGAACCACCTCGTCCGGGCCATCGTGGCGCGGAGTAAACAGTGAACTTATCGACCCCGGGGCAATGAATCTTTAGCCCGGTGTCGCCGTTTCAGGCGTGGCTGAAGCCGACTTCGACATCCTGCCGGTGGGCCGGGTCGATCGTCCACAATGTGCGGCTTTCAAAGTTGAACAGGCGCGCGACCAGAACGTCCGGGAACTGGTCGAGACGGGTGTTGTAGATCGTTACTGCGGCATTGTAGAGCTCACGCCGGTCGGCAATCTGATCCTCCAGTTCGGATATGCGGTTGCTGAGCTGTCGGAACCCGGCATCCGCTTTCAAGTCGGGATATCGTTCGACGACCATGAACAGGGATTTCAGGGTGTCGGTCAGCAGGTTCTGGGCCTGCCGCTGCTGCTCATCGCCGCCGGCCGAACCGACCATGGAGCGCGCCTTGACCACGGCCTCCAGGGTTTTCTGTTCGTGCTGCATGTAGCCTTCGCAGACCTTGATCAGCTTCGGCAGTTCGTCATAGCGCTGTTTCAGCAGCACATCGATGTTGCTCCAGTCCTGGTCGATATTATTTTTCAGGGCGACAAAACCGTTGTAGAGCATGATCGCGTAAAAAATCAGTCCGATAATCAAGAGCAGGATAATTCCCAGGGTCATCCAACCAGCCATAAATTATTCTCCTTGCTGCAGGGGTTATAAGCCTTTCAGATAGTTGACAAACAGGTAGATCGCTCCGCCGACGGCAGCCGCCGCGCAGGCAAAAAGCGGGAGACTGTAATACAGGTAACGGGCGGTCAGATGATCTTCCGAATGGGTTTCGCTGATCACCAGCGGCCGGCCCTTTTTCTTGCCGATAACGATATGTTCTTCCTGTTTTTCTGCGCGCGGTTTTGACCGCCAGAGATGCACGCGCAATGTCTTCTTCGACAGCGGCGCGCGCCGCATCCCATTCGTCGGGGCTGATCCGGCCGTCGCCATCCAGGTCAAAGCGCTGCATCCGGGTGCTGTCACGTTTCAGTTCCCGCAACGCCTCGGTTCTTTTTTGCCGCAGGCTTGGTCCGGTCCTCCCTTTTGAGCGCGGCGTAGCCGAGAACATAGAGCAGCGTCCCGTCGACGATGACCTCCTCAACCCACTTGTCGTCACTGTCCCCGGTACTGAGCGCAAAACCGACCTGGCCCGGTCGGCCCTCCTGTTTCGTTCCGGCGCTGACGCGGCAACCGGCCGGATCGACTTCGATCCGGCCGGTGTCGTCTTCGACCAGGAACGGGATATTGTCGCTACTGCTGACGCTGCTGACCCGCCACTGGTTATTGCGTTGGCGGCGGTATTTGGTCAGCCGGTAGAAGACGCATGGCGTCTGCGTCATCGGCGAGACCAGCGCGTATCTGCGCAACGCGCATCCTTTGACTTCGACCATTCCCATGGCCACCGAGCGAATGCGGCTGGTCGGCGTGTTTTCAATCCGGCGTTTCAACTGCAGGAAATAGAACGCATACCGGAACATGATGACGGCGACCACCAACGGTAGCGCTCCGGAAGCAAAAGCGTGGTAAGCGGCGTCAGTCAATACCCGGCTGTCGCTGAAATCAAAAAGAATAAAAAGGGCGATCAGCACAAGTCCGCCGCCGCTGCCGATCCAGAAGCCCGGAGTTTTCCAGGCTGATGTGGAACCGGCCGCCGGGGGAGGCGGAAGCCCCGGGTCCGCAGGCGAGGTGTTCCCGGAGTCCGGCCGGTTGCGATCGGAGGCAGAAATCTCACGCTCGATTTCATTGATGACCGGCAGCAGCTGTTCGGCGTCGGCCATAAGCCGGGTCTCGGCCGACAAGGTTGCGGCGGCTCCTTGTGTCTCTGTTTGCGGCCGTTCGGTTTGCTGGTTTTGCCGTGCCTGCGCCCGCAACAGGTCGCTCATCAACCAGCCGTAACGCGCCAGGCTGATCAGGTTGCGGCGTTGGGTTTCGGGGTTGTCCGGATCTTCTCTGTCCAGTCGGCAACCGGGCAGATTGACCAGGCCGAAATCGCGGAACAGGTGAAATTCGCCGGCATAATGTTCCGCGAGCTTGAGGACCCGGGCCAGATTTTGTCTGCTGCTGACGCTCGCTTCATCGCCCAGCCCTTGGGGATCGAATTTCCCCGGGAAAATACGTACGGCCTCGACGACCTGTTTCCGCTCGTTCAAAAGATAGAGGTCAAGCACCGGTTTGCCCTGCAGGATGGTTCGATGAAGCTTCTCCTCGTCCAGATGGCGGATGTTGTCGCGCCCGCGATAGGCATGACTTGAGAGCAGTTGTTGCACGCTTTTGTCCGCCAAGGTTCCCGACATTTCGGCAAAAACCGCAAGTATGGTTGAGCCGTTCGGGAAAACCACCGGTTTTTTTTGCGGTCGTGAAGACAAGTTCTGCGGGCGTTGCGTGCAGCGCACGAATCTTGGCGGGGGCAAAGCCGGGCGTGCCGGGCCGGACCAGCCAGTACCGGAAAGCGGCTTGGTGCAGCGGCCCGGATATGTCCTCAAGCTTCGACCGTGGTCCTTTGGTCAGCAGGGATAATCCGCGCCCGACCAGGCGCTGGCGGCTCTGGTAGATATCGAGCTGAAAGTCGTCGGCCAGTTTTGCGAGCAGGGCGGACAGGTCTGCGGAAGGCCGTTCTTGCTGCTCGACGATGAGATAATGCGTATCAGACATGTTGTCTTTATCCGGCTCCCGCTTGCCTGCATCGGCAGCTGGCGCGGGAATGACGCCGGACAACCCTTTTTCCGAGAGCATAAACCCATCCGTGAGGCCAGGCTGTCGCCATCAGGGCGCTGGAGCGCTCCGGGGCCCAGCTTTGGACGACCGGCCGATAACCCGATCCCGGTACGGGAGTGTTAAAAATAGAATATCTTAATTTATCATGATTAAGAATGGGTTGAAAGTTTTTTATCCTCCCGGCGGGGGCGAACTATTGCAGGGCCATGAGGAAAGGCGTTTCCAGATATTTTTTTTATCTGTTTCAGCCAGGATGCAATCGCGCAACCCTCGACGTTGGATCGGCCGAGAGCGAGCTGGAGTTTGACGGCGGCATGATCGGGAGATGGTTCCGGCTGGAAGCTGATTGAAATATCCCGGCGACCAGGGCCGCCGGCGCCGCTTTGGGGCAAGGCTTCGCTATCCACATGGCTCAGGACTATGTGCCGTTGGTGGCCGGATGCCGGTGCCGAAAAAAAGCGGCTTGTTCCCGCACCCGACGCATTGAGCCGTGCGGCGACCTCTTTGACGGCTACGTTGGGGGCAAAGTCCAGAGACCATGTTGTCAGGCCCCGAGGCTGCCGCAGCCGCAGCTCAAAACTGATGTTGCCGGTTTTTTTGTTCTCAAAAACGCTTTTCTCCGCCGGATTGAGTAATTGGGGATAGCTCTGAACGCTTAAGACCGTCGCCTTGATGACGAAAGCGAGCAGGGTCGATGCGATAAGGCCGCTCTGCGCCGCGGACAAATTCATCGCTCATCCGGGTCAATTCAGGTGACGTCAACCGATTCTTCCAGGGGCTCATGCCGTTGCCCTGCGGCGATCGTTCCGGCCTGCCGCCGTGCCATTTGGCGGCGGACATGGCGTTTGATGTCTGCGGTGGAAATGCGCTCGCCTGCCGTTGCGCCGCTGACCTGCTCGATCGCGACTCCGAGTTCGCGGGCCAGGCGCCGGGCGGAAGGGCCGGCGTAGGCGGGACGGGTTCCCGCCGTTGGGGCGGCGGTCTCATTCCGGCTCAGGTGCTGCTGATCAGGGCCTGTTGCGGGTTGCATTCCGTGCTCCTCAGCGGGTCGCGGGGTCGGGTTTGTCCGGGTCGATACCGAGTTTTTCGCCGGCGGCGGCCAGTTGCTTCCGGTTCAGGCGTCCGCTGCGGCAAAGCAGCTCCAGGGCGGCGTAGGCGATATGTTCGGCACTGACCTCGAAAAAATCGCGCAAGTCCGTTCGGGAATCGCTCAGGCCGTAGCCGTCGGTGCCGAGACTTGTCATCGGTCCGGGAATCCAGGGGCGGATGCTGTTGGGCAGAGCTTTCAGGTAATCGCTGACGGCGACGAAAACCTCATCGGAAGCGGCGAAAATCTGTCGCAGATAGGGAACCCGCTCGGGTTTGTCCGGATGCAGCCGGTTAAAGCGTTCGCTTTCGCCGGCGTCTCGGTACAGCTCGGAAAAACTGGTAACGCTCCAGGTCGTGGCAAAGAAGCCGAATCCCTTGAGCAAGGCGGCCGCCTGCAGGGCCTGCTGAACCATGACGCCGCCGGCAAGCAGATTGATTTTTCCGCCGTCGGCAGGCGTGTCCGCTGCCGCCTCGAGGCGGTAGATGCCGCGGATAATCTGTGCGGGAAGATCGTCGCCCCGGGGCAGCTTGCGTTGCGGGTAGTTTTCGTTGTAGAGCGTAAGATAGTAGAATATCGCCTCGCGGCGCTGGTACATCTTTTCGATGCCGCTGCGCAGAATGACGGCCAGTTCGTAGGCATAGGCGGGATCGTAACTCTTCAGGTTCGGGAACGTCCCGGCCAGGACATGGCTGTGCCCGTCCTGGTGTTGCAACCCTTCGCCGTTCAGGGTCGTGCGGCCGGCCGTGCCGCCGAGGAGGAACCCGCGGCAGAGCATGTCGGCACTGGCCCAGATCATATCGCCGACGCGTTGAAAACCGAACATGGAATAAAAAACGTAAAAGGGAATCGTCGGAATACCGTGTACGGCATAAGCGGTTCCC
>CAXXGL010000013.1:0-128056 GCA_963676555.2 Geopsychrobacteraceae bacterium | reverse complement strand
GCTTCTGATTGACGGTACCAGGGTGGAAGAAGGGGAGCATTAAAATCATGCTGATCTCCGATGCCGCGATCGACCGGCGCAGCACTGTCTTCGCGCTGATGCTGATCATCCTTATTGTCGGTATTTACAGCTATATTGTCCTGCCCCGGGAATCGACGCCGGACATTACCGTTCCTTATGTGCTGGTGGTCACGCCCTATGAAGGGGTCACTCCGGCAGATGTGGAGAGCCTCATCACTCACCCGATAGAGCGAAAGCTCAAAGGGCTGAAAGATGTCGAGGAAATTCGTTCGGTCAGCGCCGAAGGTTCTTCGATGATCACCATTGAATTCGCACCGGATGTCGATATTGACGATGCCCTGCAGAAAGTGCGCGACAAGGTCGATCAGGCCAAACGCGATCTGCCCAACGATCTCGATGAAGACCCGTCGATTCTGGAAATCAACCTTTCGGAGTTCCCCATCCTCATGGTTGCCGTTTCCGGGGACCAAAGCGAAACCGTGCTCAAGGCGGTGGGCGAGGAGCTGGAAGACCGGATCGAACAAATTTCCGGCGTCCTGGACGTGGTTCTGACCGGCGGCCGGGAACGGCAGATCCGGGTAGAGTTCGATCCGGATCGTCTTTATGCCTATCGTATTTCATTGAGCGAAGTGATCAGCGCCATTCAACGGGAGAACGTCAACATTCCCGGCGGTAGTATCGATATCGGCCGGGGCAAATATCTGTTGCGCATCCCCGGAGAATTTACCGATCCCGCGGAAATCGACAATCTGGTGCTGACCCAGCGGGAAGGCCGGGCCATCTATTTCAAAGACGTCGCGCAAATCATCGATGCCTTTGAAGACCGCATCAGCTATGCCCGGCTCAACGGCGAACAAAGCGTCTCGCTGGCGATCAAGAAGAGAACCGGGGCGAATATCATCGAAGTCGCCGATCAGGTTTTCGCCCTGCTGGAAACCGCGGATTCCTATCTGCCTCCCGGAGTGAAGCTGTCGGTGACCTTCAATCAGGCCAAGGATATCCGGCGCATGGTCGCCGAACTGGAAAACAGTATTATCACCGGCCTGATTCTGGTGGTCACGGTGCTTTTTCTTTTCCTCGGTTTGCGCAATTCCTTTTTCGTCGCTCTGGCGATTCCATTTTCGATGCTGCTCTCATTCGCGGTGCTGCAGCTTCTGGGCATTACCCTGAATATGGTGGTGTTGTTCAGCCTGATCCTGGCATTGGGCATGCTGGTCGACAACGCGATCGTCATTGTTGAAAACGTTTATCGTCACATGCAGGAGGGAAAGTCCGGACCACGAGCGGCAAAAAACGCCGTGAGCGAAGTCGGCTGGCCGGTGATCAGTTCCACCACGACGACGCTGTGTGCGTTTTTCCCGCTGATTTTCTGGCCGGGCATCATGGGCGAGTTCATGAAATTTCTGCCGGAAACCCTGATTGTAACCCTGTCGGCATCACTTTTTGTCGCGCTGGTGATCAATCCCACGCTCTGTGCCCATTTTATGTCACTGGGCAAAAAAGATCTGCTCAGCGAAAGAGAACCGGTCAAAATCATCCGCTTTTATGCCGCGAGTCTCGAATTCGCCCTGCGGCATCGCTTGCTGGTGGTAGTCGGCGCTTTTCTGCTGCTGGTCGGCATCAGCGCAGCCTATGCGATGATCGGCCACGGCGTCGAATTGTTTCCGGATATCGAGCCGAACCAGGCCTATGTCGAAATCAAGGCTCCGGAGGGCACGAATCTGGAAGCCGGCGACCGGCTTGCGCGACGGGTGGAAGACATCGTTGCGGACGAAACCGATCTGCGTTATGTCGTTGCCGAAGTGGGAACCAGTAGCAGCGATCAGGGCGGCAGCGACGCGGTCCAATCGAATTTGAGCAAAGTCTCCCTGGATTTTGTCGAACGCAAGGACCGTGCTGAAAGTTCGGATCAGGTGTTGGCGCGTATCCGGGCTGCGGTGGAACCGATCTCCGGAGCGGAGTTCAAAGTCGAAAAGCAGGAAGAGGGCCCGCCGACCGGACCGCCGGTCAGTGTCGAGATCAGCGGTGATGAGATCGCGGTTCTCGAACTCCTGGTAACCGAAGCGAAAAACCTGATCAAGGACACTGCTGGGCTGGTTGACCTGAAAGATGATTTTGCCAAGGCCAAGCCGGAAATCAGGATCGACGTCGATCGCGAAAAAGCCAGCCTGCTGGGTTTGTCCACCGCCGACATCTCCGAAATGGTCAAGGCCGCGATCAGCGGCAGCAAGCTTGGGGTGTTCCGTGAAGGAGAAGACGAATACGATATTATCGCGCGCATGCCGGAGGCGCGGCGCACATCGGTTGCCGATATAGAAAATCTGTTGATTCCGGCCGCCGACGGATCGCCGATCCCCTTGTCAACCGTGGCCCGGGTTCAACTGGGAGCGGGATACGGCTCGATTCGGCATATCGATCAAAAGCGGGTGGTGACGATCTCGGCCAACACCTACGGGCGCAACAGCAATGAAGTCCTGGCGGAGGTCCAGTCTCGCCTGGCGCAGTTGAGCCTGCCCGGCGGTTATCAGATCAACTATTCGGGCGAACAGGAAGAACAGCAGAAAGCCGCGGCGTTCCTGTCGAAAGCGTTTGTCGGCGCAATTCTGTTGATCATGCTGGTGCTGATTACGCAATTCAATTCCGTGCTGCAGACGCTGATCGTCATGACCTCGGTCATCCTTTCCCTGACCGGGGTCTTTCTCGGTCTGATGATCACGGTGACGCCTTTCGGGGTGATCATGACCGGCATCGGGGTGATATCCCTTGCCGGAGTCGTCGTCAACAATGCCATCGTCCTGATCGATTACATCAATCAGTTGATCCGGGACGGCATGGAATCGAACGCCGCCCTGATACGGGCCGGCACCGTACGGTTCCGGCCCGTCCTGCTGACTGCGGCAACCACCATCCTCGGGCTGTTGCCGATGGCGATCGGGGTCAGTTACGATTTCAGGACGCTGAGCTGGGAGATCGGCGGGGAATCCGCGGACTGGTGGGGACCAATGGCCGTGGCGGTCATTTTCGGGCTGGCTTTCGCCACTCTGCTGACTTTGATCGTCGTACCGGTACTCTATTCTCTGGCCGAATCGGCCAGGATTCGATTCTGGTCCAACCAGTCCCCCGACTGAAGCTCAAATGTTTGGATAACTACCTGAAAATTCATCTTTTATCAATTTAATTGCCGTTCTTTTGATTTGACATCAACAGCCGGTTGCGGTAGATAATGCCTTTATTTCTCTACTTGGCGATTGCTTCCCACCCTCCACCGGCACATTTTCCAGAAAGGTCGACTGACATGTTTGAAAAGGTACAAATGGCTCCAGCCGACCCCATTTTGGGGTTAACCGAAACTTTTAAAGCCGATCCCAATCCCGACAAGATCAATCTTTCCGTCGGAGTTTATAAAGATGCTTACGGCAATACGCCGGTTCTGGAAACGGTGAAGGAAGCGGAAAAACGGATTCTTGCCCGGGAAAGTTCCAAAGGCTATCTGCCCATGACCGGGGAACCGGCTTACTGTGCGGCGGTGCAGGAACTTCTGTTCGGAGCGGGGCATGAGATTATCGCCGGCAAGCGGGCGGCAACCGCGCAATGTCCGGGTGGAACCGGCGCTCTGCGTGTCGCCGGCGATTACCTGCATATCGTCCATCCGCAGAGCAAAATCTGGCTCAGCGACCCGACCTGGGCCAACCACAATACCATTTTTAACGCCGCCGGACTGCAATGTGAAAAATATGCCTACCGCGATCCCAAAACCAACGGCTTGGATTTCGCCGCCATGTATGCAGCGATCGAAAAGATCCCGGCCGGCGATGTGATCTTGCTGCACGGCTGCTGCCACAATCCGACCGGAATCGATCCGACTCCGGAGCAGTGGGCCGAAATCGGCGACCTGCTCGCCGAGCGGGAGATTCTGCCGCTGGTTGATTTCGCCTACCAGGGCCTGGCCGACGGCATCGAGGAAGACCGGGCCGGGCTGCTGGAGTTAGCGAAGAGAACCAGGAAGATGTTGATCTCTTCGAGTTTTTCCAAGAATTTCGGCCTCTATCGCGAAAGAACCGGCGCTTTAACCGTGGTTGCGGAAAACGCAGATCAGGCCGCCACGGTCATGAGTCAGGTCAAACTGCGGATTCGCTACAATTATTCCAATCCGCCCTCGCACGGCGGTCAAATCGTCGCCACGGTTCTGGGTGATGACGCATTAAAAGCGCAATGGATCGAAGAAGTGGCCGGGATCCGCAACCGCATCAACGAAATGCGCCATTTGTTCGTCGAAACGCTGAAGGAAAAAGGCGTCAAGCAGGATTTCTCGTCGATCATCGAGCAACGCGGCATGTTCAGCTTTTCCGGCCTGACCAAAGAGCAGGTTCTGCGTCTGCGGGAAAAATATTCCATTTATATCGTCGACTCCGGGCGGATCAATGTGGCGGGGATGACCAGAGATAACATGGACCAGCTGTGCGAGGCGATCAAGTCGGTTCTGTAAGCTGATCGAAAGCCGATTTTAGGGCCTGCCGCAAGAACAGCGGCAGGCTTTTCTTTGTCCGACGGTAAAAAAATATCGGCCCGCGGGCGCGCCATTTTTGCTTGACGATACAGGCTGACTCTGTTAGAAATTTCATCTCTTTTGCTGGGGCGTCGCCAAGCGGTAAGGCACCGGATTTTGATTCCGGCATCCGCAGGTTCGAATCCTGCCGCCCCAGCCAGTTAAGTTTTAGCTGCAACGTTTCTTTCAGGATTCGAAGCGGAGCGAGCGCCGACTGAATGTCGGAACAGCGGACCGGATGTCCGCGGCAGCGAGCGCAGGGGAGCCGACGCCGGAGTCGCCGTGACGGCGGCGACAGAGTGGGCGAATCCTGCCGCCCCAGCCAGTTAGGTTTATTGTGTGACCGGGTACCTGTTATCCCAAGGGATAACGCCTGAAAGGATGAGGCTTTGGCTTCATCCTTTTTTATTTTGCCCCGGCTGTTCGATGAGTTGATAAAATTCCGGCTATCGGTTACATTGCCGAAAAAAACAGGGAAGATGACATGTTGGATCAGCAAAACGAACCCCTTGATGCAGTGGCCTTCAAGTTTTGGGACGTCCCCGAGGGCATGTCCCTGACGACGGGCGAAAAAGAAGAGCTGCCGCTGCCGCACATTTCGTTACCGATCAAAACGGAAGACCTGCCGACGACGGCCGCGCCTTCCGAAAAAGCCATCGGTGACGGCATTTACGAATACCTGTGCCGATTTCCTTTCTGTCGCCATGCGGAAACCTATGCGCAGATCCTGAAAGAAGCCTATCCGTTTCTGGTCGCGGATATCGGCTCGCAACTGATCGTGCTCGACGTCAAGGACGTCAATCCCGAAGGCTTGCGAAGGAAAATCAACCTGCTCAAGATTCTCGTTTATCTGGAGCCGGAAAATTTCGGCCTGCTGCATAAAATCGGCCGGGCTTTTTATGACTTGAGCTTGTATTACCCGGAATTGAGCCGGGTCAAATATCATTTGAAGGAGGCTCGCTCCTGGTTGGAAAAGGCGCGCCGGGTGCAGACCGCCGACACCGGCAATCTCAATCTTCTCGGCCAGGTCTGTTATCTGAACGGGAGCTATCATCAGGCGCGTCTGTATTGGCGGGTGGCTGCCAACAGCCTGGACGACGGCGAGGGGAAAACGGAACTGGTCGCCCGGTTGGCCCGGATTGAAGCCGACAACATCCCCGAACAACCGTTGTGCGACAGCCTCGAAGCCATTGCCGCGGCGCTTGAACATATCCATATCGAGGAGTACGCCGCGGCACGGAAAATTCTTGAACAGCTGGAAGCGGTCGGTGATCTGCCGCGGGAACTGCCCAACCCGGAATTCTATTACCTGTTGGGCGTCTGCCGGGAAAAAACCGAGGCTGCGGCAGAAGCTTTTGAAGCTTTCAGCACCGCCGTTGCCCTGGATAAAAACCACCAGCCTTCGCGGGACGCTTTGAATCGGCTACAGGAAAAGCCGCAGGGAGAATAAATCCATGGAACCGATCCGTTTCGCCGACGTGCTGTTTACCGCGCTGACCTTGCTGGTTATCTACCTGATTCTGAAACTGGTCAACAAGTCCAAACAGAAAAAGGGCAATCCGCCGGAGGCAACACCGGCCCCCGTTGCCGAAAGCAGCCCGGAAGAAGATCCTTCAAAGGACTGATTCAGGCTCGCGCAAGCGAGCCTTTTTTTTCATTGAGCGGCAGATGACGGCGACATTGCACGAAAAAATAGCCGTTTTTTTCCAGCGTCACAGCGCCCTTGCAGCGCTGCTGGAACGGATCGGCCGGGACGCCGCCGCTTACTGGCTGGTGGGCGGTTGTCTGCGCGATCTGCTGCTTGGGCGTGAGGCCGCAGATCTGGATCTGGTCAGTGATGCGGACCCGACCGATCTGGCCAGGAACTGGAGCAACCGGGTGCAGGGGCACTGGTTCAGGCTGGACAGGGAGCGGCGGCAGAGCCGGGTCATTGTCGGCGACCTGCAGGTCGATTTTGCGCCGTTGCGTGCGGAATCGATCATTGCGGATCTCGCGTTGCGCGACTTTACCGTCAATGCCCTGGCGCTGCGGCTGGATACCGGCATGACCAGCGCGGCACTGCTCGATCCGTTGGCCGGACAGCAGGACCTTGCCGAGCGGCGATTGCGTCTCTGCAACCCCGAGGCTTTTCTTCAGGACCCGCTGCGCATGCTCAAAGGCATTCGCCACGCGGTCACCCTGGACTTCGAGCTTTCCGCGCCGGTTCTGCAGACCGTTGAACAATGCCGTAGCGGGCTGAAAAGTGTGGCCGGGGAAAGGATTCGCGACGAATGGTTCAAGATCATCCGCTCGAAAAACCCGGTCCACGGTTTTGAACTGATGGCGCGAACCGGGCTGCTTGAAGTTCTGCTGGGAGCGCCAAGAAAAAATTTCAACTGGGTCGCCGCTGTTTCACAACTGCAACGCTGCAACATCCACATCCAGTCAATCAGGGCCTGGCTTGACGGGCAAACGGCAATCAAGCCCCCCCATGACGCTGACCCGCAGCTTTTCCTGCTGATTAAACTGCTGGAGCTTTATCAGCCGGATCAACTCGCCGGGCTGCTGCACGAAACTTTACGCCTGAGCCGCCGGGAAAAACGTATCATCATGCAATTGGCAGCCGAAGAAAAGCCGTTTTTCAAAAAATTTCTGGCCTGTTTGCCGCAGGTGCAGAAGAACCGGCAGCGGGCGTTGGCCGTGGAACTGCTGGCACCCTATGCGGTACAGAAACTGCTTTACTGGGGCGTTTGCGACGAGGTGCTGGCTGGTCACGAGGCCATTGATCTGTCCCGGAACTTCCTCTCCCAGCAGCGGCAGGGACAGATACCGGGGCTGCTGAGCGGAGAGCGGATCGCAGCGCTGTTGTATGCCCGCTCCGGCCCGGATGTCGGATTCTGGCAGCGGAAGCTGAAGCTGGCTGAAATCAATGGCGATATCGCTTCCGAAGCGGAAGCCGAGGAGTGGCTGAAAAAGCAAATTAGCATTTGACAAGCGAGAAGCCGGATTATTATACTGCGCAGACATTTGCGGGAGTAACTCAGTTGGTAGAGTATCAGCTTCCCAAGCTGAGAGTCGCGGGTTCGAGTCCCGTTTCCCGCTCCAGAATATCAACCCCGGATTTTCAGTCCGGGGTTTTTTGTTCGTGCCCATTTAAATTTATGGTTCGAACTTTTATAGTAGAGGCATGAAAAAAAATCGGTTTAAATGTCCCCGCTGCGGCAGGGAAACCTTCTGGCAGGGTAATTCGAACCGCCCGTTCTGTTCGGACAAGTGCCGCCAGATCGATCTCGGGCGCTGGTCGAACGAAGAATATGCCATCAGCAGCGGTGATGTAGATGCAACTGGTCTTGAAGATGAAGAGATCTTTTGAAAATTCAAGGAGCGACAATGTACCATTTGAGTATACAGACGCATTTCGCGGCCGCGCATAACCTGCTGCATTACCACGGGGATTGTGAAAACCTGCACGGCCACAACTGGAAGGTCGAGGTGACCGTCAAAACGGCTGAACTGGATAAAGCCGGACTGGGGATCGACTTCAAAATCCTGAAGAGACACACCAAGGAAGTCATGGCTTATCTCGATCATAAATATTTAAACGATCTTGATGCGTTCCAGGGGATCAGCCCGTCGTCTGAACACATTTCCAGGTTTATCTTCGACCGGCTGAAAGCCGATCTGGAACAGTACCAGGTTGTGGTCGACAAGGTCACCGTGTGGGAATCGGATAATGCTTATGCCTGCTACACCGAAAGCTGATCTGGTCGAAATTTTTTCCTCTTTTCAGGGGGAAGGGCTGCTGGTTGGCTGTCGCCAGGCGTTCATTCGTTTTCCCGACTGTAATCTCGACTGTGATTACTGCGATACCGATTTTTCCAGAAAGCCGGTCTGCCGGGTTGAAACCGAACCGGGCAGCAATGTGTTCGCCCTCTGGCCCAACCCCGTGACCCTGGAGCAGGTTGGCGAATTATTCCGCACCTGGCGCAAAAATTATCCGGGCGCGCATCATTCAATCAGCCTGACCGGCGGAGAACCGTTGCTGCACGCCGAGCTGTTGCGTGGCTGGCTGCCGGAGTTGAAGCGGCTGTGGCCCGTTTGTCTGGAAACCAACGGCACTTTGCCGGAGGCTCTGGACAACCTCATCGACCACCTGGATTGGGTCGCCATGGATATCAAGCTGCATTCCCAGACCGGTGAACGGACGGACTGGGAAGCGCACCGCGCCTTTCTGAACCGGTCCCGCCGGGTGAATTGCTATGTCAAGGTCGTCGTCGGACCGAACACCCCGGAGCTCGAGCTGCAGTTGGTTGGCGACCTGATGGCGGGAATCGATAAGAGCATTCCCCTGGTCCTGCAGCCGGTGACGGTCAACGGTTCAATCAACCTGACCGGCGTGGAATTGATCCGCATGCAGAACATCATTGCAGACAGTCATCCCAATGTCAGGGTTGTTCCGCAAAATCATATTATTCTGAATATGTTATAGGGAATTCTTCAGGTTTTTATTTAACTGTTTCACGGGGACGGGCATGTTGATTCGGGATCTCACCATGGAAGAGTTTTCAGCGGGACTGAAAAAGACCCGGACCCTGTTGATCCCTTTCGGCTCGACCGAGGAGCACGGTGCGCATCTGCCGCTCGACACGGATACGCTGCAAGCCGTGGACGTGGGGGCAAAGCTGGCCGCCCGGCGCGATCTGTTTGTCGCCCCGCCGCTGCACTACGGCGTCTGCCGCTCGACACGGAACCACCCCGGCACAATCAGCCTGACGACCGCAACCCTGATCGCCGTGGTGATCGACCTGGTAAGCGATTTTCGTCGCCAGGGACTGCGGCATTTCATCCTGTTGAGCGGTCATGCCGGGGGCACGCACATGGCGGCTTTGACCGATGCCGGCGAACAACTGCTGGAACGCTTTTCCGATATCGGTGTCGCCGTGCTGTGCGAATATCAACTGGTGCTGGAAGCGGCGGGAGAGCTGATTGAGACGCCGCACGATTCCCACGGTGGGGAGATTGAAACTTCACGCCTGCTGCATTCTCATCCCCACCTGGTCAAAGGCCGCTCCAAGGCGGAGTATCCTGAATTTCCAGATGGCATTCTGGTGCGGGACAAACGCCGCTACTGGCCGGGAGGCATCTGGGGCGATCCGGGGAAAGCGAGTGCGGGAAAAGGGGCCGCCATCGAAACGTTGGTGGTTGAGCGGCTGGCGGAAATCGTTGACCGCCTGGAATCGACAACCAGCTCTTCAGGACGACTCTGAGCGGAATTTTTTTTCCAGTTCCTCTTTGACCAGCGGCGGGACGAAAGCGCCGATGTTGCCGCCCAGCCGTCCGACTTCCTTGACGATCGACGAACTCAGATAGGCGAATTTCGGCGAGGTCATCATGAACAGGGTTTCCGCCAGCGGACAGACGGTATGGTTCATCTGCGCCAGCTGAAACTCGAATTCGAAATCGGTGACCGCGCGTAAGCCGCGGAGAATGACCCGGGCTTTCTTGGCAACCACGTAATCGACCAGCAGCCCGTCGAAGGTTTCGACTTTCACGCGCGGATTGCTGGCGGTCAGGCAACCGATCATGTCCACGCGTTCAGAGACGGAAAAAAGGCTGTTCTTCTCCGAATTCGTGGCAACGGCAATGATCAGCGTATCGAAAATTTCCAGGCCGCGGCGAACGATATCCATGTGGCCGTTGGTGAAAGGATCGAACGAGCCCGGATAAATGGCAATGTGGCGGTTCATTTCAGTCCTCTGAGCCGGCATAAAGGGCAATCTGCGTTATCCCGTATATGCGTCTGTCGATCAAGGTCAAAGACTCAAACTCGGCGATTGTTTCATCCTTAGCGGATTCGGCGCAAATTATTCCACTTTTGTCGAGGAGTTGCAAGGCTGTAATCTTTTCAACCACTTGTGGGATATAATTACGGTTGTAGGGCGGATCGAGGAAAATCAACGCAAAAGGGGCATGAACGGCGAGTTGCGGCAGCACCGGAACGACATCCCGCTGGAGCAGCGTGGTTTTCTCCCTGAACCGACAACGTGCGATATTCTCCGTAATGATCTCGATTGCCGGCTTCGCCCGGTCGACGAAGACCGCGTGTGCCGCGCCGCGGCTGAGAGCCTCCAACCCCTGGGCCCCGGTGCCGGCAAACAGGTCGAGGATGCGCAGGCCCTGAAACGAACCGATACGGCTGGTCAGAATGCTGAAGACCGCCTCCCGCACCCGGTCGGGTGTCGGTCTGACGCTCTTTCCCGAAAAACCGGCCAGGCGTCTTCCTCCGGCGCTTCCACTTATAATCCGCATCAGTTAAACTGTCCCTGTTGTCGCCCTGCTGAACCAGAAAATAGCTTATTTAGCAAAACAAGCCGGTGAACAGCAAGGAATTTCCGCGTTTTTTTTCGGCCGTCGTCGCTTTCTTCAGGGGCGGGTTCCGGCACGTTTTCGTTGCCGGGCGCAAGCCGGGACGTGCCGCTGTCGGGATACTGGGCTGGGGTGACTTTTTCCGACATGGCGGCATGATAGCTTGTACCTGTACGGCGGTGAATTATCCGCGGCCGCAAGAATCAACCACAGCAGCTAGGAATAAAAGCGACAGGGGAAAATTATGCATAAAACGGAACTTGCGACCTATGCGGCCCACAGTGACCAGAGCCGGGGACGCCGGCACGAAGAGCCCTATAAGGATGATCGCCCGGTTTACGAACGCGACCGGGACCGCATCATCCACAGCGCCGCCTTTCGCCGGTTGGAATACAAGACCCAGGTTTTCGTCAATCATGAAGGCGATTATTATCGCACCCGCCTGACCCATTCCCTGGAAGTGGCGCAAATCGCCCGGGGCATCGCCCGCAAGCTGCATCTGAATGAGGACCTGGTCGAAGCTTTGGCGTTGGCGCACGATCTCGGGCATACGCCTTTCGGCCATACCGGGGAAATCGTCCTGAACCGTTTGATGAAGGATCACGGCGGCTTTGAACATAACCATCAATCGTTGCGCATCGTCGACGTGCTGGAACGGCGTTATCCGGATTTTGACGGTCTGAACCTGAGTTGGGAAACCCGGGAGGGCATCATCAAGCATTCTTCGGACTACGATCGCGCCGACAAGCAGGCGATCGCGCCCTTTGAACCCCAACAGCGTGCCACTCTTGAAGCGCAGATCATCGATCTGGCCGACGAAATCGCCTATAACAATCACGATATCGATGACGGGCTCAAGGCGGGATACATCAGCCTCGACGAGCTGGCCGGGGTCGAGCTCTGGCAACGGACCTTTATGAAAATCAAGCGCAAGTTCTCCGGGCTGGATGAGAAACGCCATATCCTGCAGACGATCAGCTACCTGATCGGCGCCTTGATCCACGACCTGGTGCAAACGACGACGGCCAACCTGAAGCGGGAGCGCATTCATTCACTGGAGGATGTGCGCAATCACGCCGTTAATCTCGTCCATCTGAGTCCAGAAACGGAGGCGCGCAACAAAGAACTGAAAACATTTCTTTATCGCCGGTTGTACCGGCATTACAAGGTGGAGAGAATGCGGGTCAAGGCGGAACGTTTCCTGACCCTGCTGTTTGAAAATTATCTCGACAACCCAAGCCTGCTGCCGGACCGTTATCAACGGAGATTCGACCGCTACGGCAAGGAAAGGGTGATTTGCGACTATATTGCCAGTATGACCGACCGCTACGCCCAGGATGAATACAAACGCCTTTACGAGCCTTTCGAGCGCGCCTGAGCGGTGGAACAGCGTTGATGCCAACGCCGCATGGCCGCCAGTTCGCCGTAACACAAATGCGGTCTTAGATTGATTGTCGCACGATCCCGGTAATCTTCCAGTTCGGGATGGGTGCGGCACAGCCAGGCCAGTTCCTGCTGCGCCGTTTCATCGTCGACGATCGGTTTCATTTCTTCGAGCGCCAGCATCACCTGTTTAACCTTGCGGCCCAGAGTGGCGCCGGCAATCACGCTGGAAGCCGCGGCGCAACCGGCAATCAGACTGCCGGGAACCTGCTGTTGCAGATAGCGGAACAGCACCATGACGGTGAGTCCCGCTGTAAGCAGTGCGACGGCTCCGATCGCCAGCCGGTCAAGCGAGCGGGACCGGTGACGTGTCGACAGCGCCATGAAGATGGCGAAGCCGGTACCGATGCCCACGGCGACCAGGGCTGCCGTGCCGCTGAGGAAATGGCCGAAATACAAGGTGATGAAGACAAAAGCGTGCAGAACGTCCGAAATGCAGGAGAGTTTAATCTGTTCTTTTCTGAGGGCTTTCAGGCGATCCAGTTCACTCCGCAATTCCCGGCCGGTCAAAGGTTCCTGTGATAGATCAAACTGAACCATGTCCCGGTTAAGGCAAGGTAATAACGGCTTCGGCGGAAGGCCGGTACAGCAGGATGTTGTTTCCCAGGACCTGAGCCACCTCGGCGGCGGTTGCTCGTGCCAGGCGTTCGGCTATGTCCCGGCGCGCGCTTAAACAGCCTTCCTGCAATTTGACCTTGATCAATTCGTGGTGTTCGAGAGCTTCGTCCGTTGCGGCGATGACACTCTCGCTCAGTTCGTCCTTGCCGACCATGATGATCGGCTTGAGATGGTGACCCAGACCGCGCAGGTGGCGCACCTGTTTTCCCGTTAACATTTTTTCCAGATCCTTGCTATAGAAATAAATTACCCAGCCAATAAAGCAGCATTCCCATCAATACCGTTCCGCCCAAACTACGGGTTTTCGCGGCAAAGATCAATGTCGGAATGGCCACGATCAATTCGAGTCTGCCCAGTTCCAGCTGCCGCGTCTGCGCATCGGCGAACAGGGTCGGTGCGAGCAGGGCGCTCAGAATCGCAACCGGGATAAGTCCCAGCCAGTCGATCAGCCACTGCGGCAGCTTTCTGTGGGCCAGGTACAGCAGAGGGAGAGCCCGTGGTCCGTAAGTGACCAGTCCCATCCCGAAAAACAGCAGCAGATAGGCGGAAAAAGTCATTTGCCGCTCCGATAGCGCCGCTGCAGGACGTAGCCCAAAGTGGCCGCGCTGACGGCGGCGCCGACAATATAGGAATCCCCGGGAATCAAATGGTACCAGCCCACGGAAATGAACGCCGCCAGGAGGCCGGTCAGCAGGTAGATGCGGCCGTGAACCTGAAAAACCAGCAGGCAGATAAACATCGCGGTCAGTGCATAGTCGATGCCCAGCGCGCCGCGGGGCACGAACTGCCCGACCAGGCAGCCGGTGACCGTCGCCGCAAACCAGACGGCATTGGCGGATTGATTGACGATCAGGGCCCGCCAGCGGTCCCAGTTGCCGGTTCTGAAGCGCGCCATATTGACGGCGAAACTTTCGTCGGTCACGCCGTAAGCGAAAAGCGCCAGAAAGCGCCTGCTGACGCCGGAAAGGTAAACGGCCAGTGCCGAACTCATCAACGTATGGCGCAGGTTGACGACAAAGGTGGTCAGGATGATGGCCCCGGGAGCGGCTCCGGAGGCAATCATGGCGACGCAGATGAACTGCGCGCTGCCGGCAAAAACCAGCAGCGACATCATGGCTACGGCCCACCAGGGGATACCGGACTGCTGGGCGAGAACTCCCAGCGCCAAACCGATCGGGAAATAGCCGAGACAAATCGGCCAGGCCGCTGCGGCCCCGGCGCGCCAGCGCTGTTTATTCGTCTGTACGGATTGGTTCATGGGCAGAGAGAATAAGGGATTAAGCGGAAATTGCAAGGCCCATTCGCGGCCGAAATCGATTGCCGACTGTGTCCGGCCGCGGCAAAAGGACCCGGAACGGGATCTTTTGCCGCGGTTGTGTTGCTGCGGACAATGCGACTATTTACAGGACCTGCTTCAGGAACAGTCTGGCCCGTTCTTCCTGCGGGTCGGTAAAAAAATGTTCGGGCGTTCCTTCTTCCACCAGTTTGCCGTGGTCCATGAACAGAACCCGATCGGCCACCTCGCGGGCGAACCCCATTTCATGAGTGACGACGACCATGGTCATTCCTTCGCGCGCAAGCTGTTTCATGACCTCGAGAACCTCGCCGACCATTTCCGGGTCGAGGGCGCTGGTGGGCTCGTCGAAAAGCATCACCTTCGGGTCCATGGCCAGGGCCCGGGCGATGGCGACCCGCTGTTGTTGCCCGCCGGAAAGACGAATCGGGTACTCCCTCTCTTTTTCCGCGATACCGACCTTGGTCAGCAGAGCCCGGGCTTTGTCTTCGGCTTCGGTGCGGTTGCGTTTCCTCACCACCGTCTGCGCCAGAACCAGGTTTTCCAGCACGGTTTTGTGCGGAAACAGGTTGAACTGCTGAAACACCATGCCGACTTCACGGCGCACCTTGTTCAGATCGGTTTTACGATCCGCCAGGTCCACGCCATCGATGTGAATGTGCCCGGAGGTCAGGGTTTCAAGCCCGTTTAAGCAGCGCAGGTAAGTCGATTTCCCGGACCCTGAGGGACCGATGATAACAACCACTTCACCCGGTTTGACATGAGCGGTGACGCCATCGACGGCGTGAACTGTCTGGCCGCGGCCGATGAAGGTTTTTTTCAAATCAACTGTTTTAATCACTGACTGCTAGCCTCCGCTCGACCCAGGCAATAACTTGCGACAAAAATGAGGTCATAATCAGATAAAGTAACGCAACGACGAACCAGATTTCAAATGTGGCGAACGTCGAAGTGATGACCTCGCGCCCGCTTTTGGTCAAATCGGTAATGGCAATGACCGAGACCAGCGAGGAATCTTTGATCAGGCTGATAAACTGCCCGGCCAGCGGCGGCAATACCCGCTTGAAAGCCTGCGGCAGGATGATATGAATCATCGCCTGGGGCACCGTCATTCCCAGCGAACGCGCCGCTTCCATCTGTCCTTTCGGGATCGACTGGATTCCGGCCCTGATGATTTCGGCGACATAGGCGCCGGCGAAAATAGCCAGAGCGCTGATCCCGGCGACAATGCGGCTGATATCGAGGACCGTTCCGAGAAAGAAATAGAAAATGAATATCTGCACCAACAGCGGGGTGCCGCGGATGATTTCAATATAAAAAACGGATAACTGGCGCAGCGTGATGTTGCTGGCGATACGGCACAGGCCGGTCACCAGGCCGATCGCCAGGCCGAAAACGCTGGCCGCGGCCGACAGCCACAGGGTGGTCCACAGACCGAGCAGCAGAGGTCCGGCGCGCCACGTGGATGTGGAGCCGACATCGTCGCCTTCGAAGAGAATTTCGTCGACCGCCACCCGGACGCTGTCCGTGTCGACCTTGATTTTCAACACCTCATCGGCATCGAGATCGTTGACCACGGTGACGGTGGCCGTATCGCCCGAGACCGAAATATCCGTCACGCGCGCGTCAAAGGGAACAGGGTGCATGTTTTCATCATGGTACATGAAATACAGAGGAACCCGGTTCCAGCGCCAGGTATAATCTATTTTTTTGGTCGCGCCCCACAACCCCGCCCCCAAACCGAAGAGGATGAGCAGGGTGACGAACGTCCAGGACCAATGTCTTAAATTGTTATTCACGTGAAATCCCGAAATAAAAAAAGCGA
Source organism: Geopsychrobacteraceae bacterium (assembly GCA_963676555.2). Lineage (GTDB taxonomy): Bacteria > Desulfobacterota > Desulfuromonadia > Desulfuromonadales > Geopsychrobacteraceae > BM522. Next base: position 111,964 of record CAXXGL010000013.1, on the reverse strand, counting down.
GGAACGCGTGTATGTCCGCACTCCCCGCTTTAGCTGTCCGTATTTAATTTTGCACTTGCTTCAGCCAGGAATCGTCCTGGATCCATTTGCCGTAGATTTTGTCATAGGTGCCGTCGTTCTTGACCTGCGTCATGAAGTTGTTCAGCCAGTTCAGGAGCTTGGGGTTGCCGTGGCGGATCGCCCAGGCGAGCGGCTCATAGGTGAAGGGCTTGTCCAGCAGTATCAGTTTGCCTTCACCTTTCTGCTTGTAAGCCAGTTCCTGATAGGGGAGGTCGTAAACGAAAGCGTCGATTTTGCCGTTGACCAGGTCCATAACGCCTTCCTGCTCGGTTTCAAAGGAAATATAGGTACACTTCGGGATCATCCGCTTGGTGGCCTGTTCACCGGTGGTTCCCAGCTTGGAGGCAACCTTGTATTTGGAGTAGTTCAGGTCTTTGTAGGACTTGATTTCACCGGCGAGTTCCTTTTTGATCAAAATGCTCTGGCCGATAACGATATAAGGCTCGGCAAAAGCCACCTTGAGGTTTCTTTCCTGAGTCAGGGTCATGCCGCTGGCAATAATATCGTATTTCTTGGTCAGCAATCCCGGAATGATACCGTCCCAGGCCGTGCTCACCAATTCCAGCTTCACGCCCATGGCCTTGGCGGCGCGCTTCATCATGTCAACGTCGAACCCGATGATTTCCCCCCTGGTGTTGGTCATTTCGAAAGGCATGTAGCCCGGCTCCATCCCCACGCGCAGGGATCCGCGATCAAGAATCTCATCCAGAGTGTCGGCGCCGGCGATCCCGGGCAAAATCACACAGAGGGCCAAAAGACAGGCAAGGATCAGTTTTGCATGTTTCATTGTAATTCCTCCATACAGGTAAAAAGGGTAGGGTGGCCGACACTGTCGGCGGTTAACACATATCAGTACGATTTACCTTCATCCAAAAGCTCGGCTAATAACATGCGGGTATTGCATTCGGGGCAGAGGGGAAGATCGTCGACCGGCAGATAAATAATTTCCGTACGACGACATTTAGGACAGATTATTTCAACCGGCTCCTTTTTAGAACGATCCGATCGTTCCATGAGATATCACTCCGTGACGGAAAAAAGTCATTGTAATCACAGAATTGTGCTTATACCATAGCCGCTTTGTTTTTAACAAGAGGCTTGCTTTCCGACAATCAATTTATCTGCGCGTAAAAAATCCTCACAAAGTATCTATAAATTCCCGCCTTCGCGGGAATGACGTGCCGGACATTTTTTTCACTGTTTATTCACCGGAGCAATAATAAACAGTATTTTTCCGGCAGGTTATGTCGATGAACAGAGTTTTTGCCCGGCCCGCGGGTTTTCCGCTCGCAACCGCTGCACAGCCGAATTCCGCTGGACTTCCGCCGTTGTGCGGGGTTCGCGGTTGACGGGGAAGCCGGTGTCCCGGTACCCGGGCGGGGAAATGCCCGTTATCGGCTTTACAAATCGATGCAAACCGGATTATAAAAACAGGTTAAATTTTTACCGCCTAACTTTATTGAGACCAATACGCGCATGAATCAGCAAAATATCCGCAATTTTTCCATAATCGCGCACATCGATCACGGCAAGTCGACCCTGGCCGACCGCCTGCTGGAGGCCACCGGTGCGCTGACCGAGCGCGAAAAGTCGGACCAGTATCTGGACCGGATGGAGCTCGAGAAGGAGCGCGGCATTACCATCAAGGCGCAGGCGGTACGGTTGCAGTACACTGCCGCGGACGGTCAGGATTATATTCTTAATTTGATCGACACGCCCGGACACGTCGATTTTTCCTACGAAGTCAGCCGTTCGCTGTCGGCCTGCGAGGGAGCACTGCTGGTTGTCGATGCCGCACAGGGGGTCGAAGCCCAGACTCTGGCCAATGTTTACATGGCGATCGACCAGGATCTGGAAGTTTTTCCGGTGATCAATAAAATCGACCTGCCGAGCGCCGAACCGGAGCGCATCAAGGAAGAGATCGAAGAAATCATCGGTATCGACACCAGCGATGCGATCCTGGCCAGTGCCAAGGAAGGGATCGGCGTCGAGGCGATTCTCGAAGCCGTGGTAGAAAAGGTTCCCGCTCCCAAAGGCGATCCTCGGGCGGCCTTGAAAGCTCTGACTTTCGATTCCTGGTACGACTCCTACCAGGGTGTCATCGTCCTGATCAGGGTTGTCGACGGAGTGGTTAAAAAAGGCGACAAGATCCGCCTGATGGCCACGGGAGGCGTTTATGAAGTGCAGAAAGTCGGCGCTTTCAGCCCCCATCCCCTCGAGCTTCCGCAGCTGAGCGCCGGTGAAGTGGGGTTTCTGATTGCCGGCATCAAAGTGGTTGAAGATGCCAAGGTCGGCGATACCATAACCCACTTTCACCACCCGGCGGCTGAGCCGTTGTCCGGGTATCAGGAGGTCAAACCCATGGTGTTTTCCGGCCTCTATCCCGTTGATGCGGCCGATTATGACGCCTTAAGGGACGCGCTGGAAAAATTACGCCTGAACGATGCCGCTTTTTCTTTCGAGCCGGAGAACTCACTCGCCCTCGGGTTCGGGTTCCGTTGCGGTTTTCTCGGTCTGCTGCATATGGAGATCATTCAGGAACGCCTCGAACGTGAATTCGATGTCGAACTGATCACGACCGCACCGACGGTCGTTTACCGCGTGACCACGACCAAAGGGGAGGTGCTGGAAGTCGAAAGCGCCAACATGCTGCCCGACGCTCAGTATATCGACACGATTGAGGAGCCCTTTGTCCTGGCGTCCATCCATGTGCCGAACGAATTCGTCGGGGCGGTGCTCAACCTCTGCATCGAAAAACGCGGCGTACAGAGAGAACTGAAATATCTGACCGCCAACCGGGTGATGGTGGTCTATGAATTGCCGCTCAACGAAATCGTCCTTGACTTTTTCGACAGATTGAAGTCGATTACCCGGGGATACGCGTCACTGGACTACGAACATCTCGACTTCCGGGTCAGCAAGTTGGTGCGCCTCAATGTGCTCATCAACGGCGATGTCGTCGATGCCCTGTCCCTCATCGTACATCAGGACAAAGCCCAGTTTCGCGGGCGCGAGCTGGTGTCGAAAATGAAGGAGTTCATTCCGCGGCAACAGTACGAAGTCGCTATTCAGGCAGCGATCGGCAATAAGGTCATTGCCCGTTCAACCGTCAAAGCGTTGCGCAAAGATGTGACGGCAAAATGCTATGGCGGTGATATCACCCGCAAACGTAAACTGTTGGAGAAGCAGAAAGCCGGAAAAAAACGGATGAAACAGGTCGGCAGCGTTGAACTGCCCCAGGAAGCATTCCTGGCAATTCTTAAGGTCAAAGAGTAACCATATGGGTATCTTCAAGAAAAAAGTCAAAACCGCCACCTCAAAACCCTGGTATCGTGAATGGTCAGAAGCTTTAATCGTCGCCGTTATCCTGGCGCTGATCATTCGGACTTTTCTTTTCCAGGCTTTCAAAATCCCTTCCGGCTCCATGCTCGATACGCTGTTGATCGGCGACCACCTGCTGGTCAACAAATTTATCTACGGCACCAAGATTCCTTTTGCCGACCAGCGCTATTTGTCCATTCGCGAGCCGGAGCGGGGCGATGTTATCGTGTTCGAATTTCCCGAGGATGCCAATAAATCCTACTTTAAACGTCGCGATTTCATTAAACGCGTCGTCGGCCTGCCCGGGGACCTGATCGAAGTCAAGGCCAAGCAGGTCTATGTCAACGGTCAGCCGTTTTCAGTGCCCCAGGAAGTGCATAAAGACCCCGATACAATCCCTGCGGTCGCCAGCCCGCGTGATTTCGTCGGTCCGGTCAAAGTGCCGGAAAACAACTATTTCGTTATGGGCGACAACCGTGATTTTTCTTATGACAGCCGCTTCTGGGGTTTTGTCGACAAATCCAAAATCAAGGGCCTGGCCTTTATCAAATACTGGTCCTGGGATGCCAAAGCCGACTTGCTCCACAAAATTCGTTTTTCGCGGATCGGCCGCCTGATCAATTAAGGCTTGGCCCATGGGACGGCGGAACTTAACGAAAGAATACGGCGAGAATGCCACTAACCGACTTTAATGTTTTCGCCGTTGACTTTTGCGCCTGCGGCCTGTTAGCTTGCCTTTAATCTAAGTAATAACGTATCCCCCTTTAAGTTGATCCGAGAGGTCGACAAGGGAAGGCAATAATGATACAACCACAGATAAATCCACCAGAACACCTGTGCAGACAGCCTGTACAGGTGTTTTTTTATGTCTGATTTTTTCGGGAGGTCACTATGGCGGAAGAAACGATCGAAATTCTCGATTCCGACGGAATCAACCGGGCGTTAACCCGTATCGCCCATGAGATTGTGGAAAAAAACAAAGGGGTGGAAGGCCTTGTCGTTATCGGAATTCGCACCGGTGGCGCCTACCTGGCCACTGAATTGCACAGCAAGCTGGTCCGCATCGAAAACCAGGACATCCCGTTGGGGTTGATCGATGTGACCATGTACCGGGACGATCTGGCCTCGCGCAATAATCTCGCCGTCGGCCAGACCGATATCCGTTTCTCGGTCAGCGATAAAAACATCGTCCTGGTTGACGATGTTCTGTTCACCGGCCGCACCATCAGAGCAGCCATGGATGCGGTGATGGATCTCGGTCGGCCCCGGAACATTCAGCTTGCCATCCTGGTTGACCGCGGGCATCGGGAACTGCCCATCCGGCCCGATTATATCGGGCGCAATCTGCCGACGGCCCGAAACGAGCAGATAAAGGTGAATTTCAACACGGAGAATATTCCGCAAGCCGTTACTTTAATCAGAGCTTGATGTGGAGGTCAGTTCATGTCGTATAATCCGAAACATATCCTCGGGATCAAAAATTTAACCGCCGAAGAGATCACTTTCATCCTTGATACGGCGGTAAGCTTCAAGGAAATCAATACCCGCGATATCAAAAAAGTTCCGACCCTCAGGGGGAAAACGGTCATCAATCTCTTTTTCGAGGCCAGCACCCGGACCAGAACATCTTTCGAAATCGCCGGCAAACGGTTGTCTGCGGACACGATCAACATCACCGCGTCCTCGTCGTCGGTCGTCAAAGGGGAGACCCTTGAGGATACGGCGCAAAACATCGAAGCCATGCATCCCGATATTATCGTCATGCGGCACAACGCCTCAGGAGCCTGCGATTATCTGGCCCAGCGGCTGAAATGTTCGGTGATCAATGCCGGCGACGGCATGCACGAACATCCCAGCCAGGCGCTGCTGGACGCGTTCACCATCCGTCAGCATAAAGGCGGGTTCGACGGCTTGAAGGTCGCCATCATCGGCGACATCACCCATAGCCGCGTGGTACGTTCCAATATCTATTGTCTGTCCAAGCTTGGCGCGCGCGTGTGTGTTGCCGGACCGCGGACCATGTTGCCGCCGGGGCTGGAAAAAATGGGATGTACGGTTTTCAGCAGCGTCGAAGACGCCGTTCGTGATGCGGATTGCGTTATGATGTTACGGATTCAGCGCGAACGTCAGGGAGCGACTCTTATCCCTTCGGTGCGCGAGTATTCGAATTACTTCGCCTTGAGCGAAGAAAAGCTGAACATGGCCAAGCAGGACGCCATCGTCATGCACCCGGGGCCGATCAACCGCGGCGTGGAACTGCCGTCATCCATTGCCGACGGCCCCCGGAATGTCATTCTCGATCAGGTCGAAAACGGCGTCGCCGTCAGGATGGCGCTGCTTTACCTGGTGGCGGGCGGAGACAAACTTGAACAGGTCGGATCACCAAAATAAAGGGGAGGAATGATGAGAACGATTATCAAGTCGGGACGTGTTGTCGATCCTGCAAACAATATTGATGAGAAGCTCGATCTCCTGATCGTTGACGGAAAAATCGCCGAGTTGTCCGCGCATGTCGATGCCGGCGATGCTGAAGTCGTCAATGCCGCCGGGCTGCTGGTGACGCCGGGCCTGGTTGACATGCATGTGCATTTGCGCGATCCGGGACTGGAGTACAAAGAGGATATTATCAGCGGCACCCGTGCGGCCGCCGCCGGGGGCGTGACCTCACTGGCCTGCATGCCGAACACCAAACCGGTGATCGACAACCTGTCCGTCGCCACGTACATTATCAGCAAGGCGCAACAGCAGGGCAGCGCCAATGTTTTCCCCATCGGGTCGGCAACCCAGGGGATGAAAGGCGAAATTCTCACGGAGATGGGCGAGTTGAAAGAGGGCGGCTGCGTCGGTTTTTCCGATGACGGTTTGCCGGTCGGGGACGGAGAAATGATGCGCCGGGCGCTGGAATATGCCGACACCTTCGATGCGCCGATCTTTTCCCACGCCGAGGATCTGAGCCTGGCGGCGGGCGGAGCGATGAATGAAGGGCCGGTTTCGACCGAGCTCGGGCTGAAAGGCATTCCCTGGGTGGCCGAAGACGCGGCCACGGCCCGCGACATCATGATTGCCGAATTCACCGGCGGTCGCCTGCATGTCTGCCATGTTTCCACAAAGGGTAGCGTCGAACTGGTGCGCCGGGCCAAGGCGCGCGGAGTCCGGGTTTCCTGCGAGGCGACGCCGCACCATTTTATGCTCACCGATGAAGCTGTGCGGGGTTACAATACCAACGCGAAGATGAATCCGCCATTGCGCAGCGCGGAAGATGTGGCGGCGGTACGGGCCGGACTGGTGGACGGAACCATCGACGCCATTGCCACCGATCATGCTCCGCACCATTATGACGAAAAAAATGTCGAGTTCGACATTGCCATGAGCGGCATTATCGGCCTGGAAACGCTCTTGCCTCTGACCCTGAGACTGGTCGGGGAAAAGGTGCTCAGCCTGGCGCAGGCGATCGCGTTGATGACCTGCAAGCCGGCGGCCATCCTGGGAATCGATCGCGGCACACTGGGTATCGGCGCGGTCGCGGACATCGCCTTGATCAATCCGAACAAGGAATGGATCGTCGAAGCCGATAAGCTGCAGTCAAAAAGCAAGAACAGCCCTTGGATCGGTCAGCCGATGAAAGGTTATGCGGTCAAGACTATTCTTTCAGGAAATGTCGTTTTCAGCAGGGATTAGCATTAAATTGTTAAAGAACTTATTGAAAAAACAGAGGAAGCTATGAAAGCAATGTTGGCGCTTGCCGACGGCAAGCATTTCAGCGGCCGGGCATTCGGTGCCGTAGGTGAAGTCACCGGCGAAGTGGTTTTCAATACCAGTATGACCGGCTATCAGGAAATTCTTACCGATCCTTCCTATCACGGAGAGATCGTCACCATGACCTATCCTCAAATCGGCAATTACGGAATCAATTCAGAGGACGTCGAATCCGAAAAACCGTTTCTGGCCGGGCTGGTGGTCAAGGAATCCTGTCCATTTCCCAGCAACTTCCGGTCTGAGATCAGTCTGGACGAATACCTCAAACGGCACAACATTGTGGCGATTGAAGGCGTCGACACCCGAGCCCTGGTGCGTCATATCCGTACCGCCGGAGCACAGACCGGAATTATTTCTTCCCTGGATACCGATCCCGACAGCCTGGTTGAAAAGGCGCGCCGCGCCCCTTCGATTGTCGGCCGGGATCTGGTCAGGGAAGTGACCTGCAGCGAGCCTTATGCCCCCCAGGAAGGGGTCTGGAGCCTCGGCCGGGGCTATGCGCAACGGGAGGATATCGACCCGCCGAAGTACAAAGTCATCGCTTATGATTTCGGCATCAAGAAAAATATTCTGCGCAACCTGATCAGTGCCGGATGTGAATTGACCGTAGTGCCGGCCCAGACTTCCGCAGCAGATGTTCTGGCCATGAAACCGGACGGGGTTTTTCTCAGCAACGGACCGGGCGACCCCGAACCTCTGACCTACGCGCAGGACAATATTCGCCAACTCCTCGGCAAAGTTCCGGTGTTCGGCATCTGCCTCGGGCATCAGTTGCTTTCCATTGCCCTGGGCGGAAAAACCTACAAGCTCAAATTCGGTCATCGCGGCGGCAATCAGCCGGTGCTCGATCATCAGCGCCGCCAGGTCGAGATCACGGCCCAGAATCATGGCTTTGCCGTGGACGAGACGACTCTGGGGGATGAAATCAAAGTCACCCATGTCAATCTGAACGATCAGACCGTGGAAGGTATTCAGCATTGTTCCACTCCGGCTTTCTCGGTTCAATATCACCCCGAGGCTTCCCCCGGTCCGCACGATGCCCAATATCTTTTCGAGCGGTTTGTGGCGATGATGAAAGAATATAAAAAATAGGTTGTGAAGATCTGAGAATCTGCGATCTCGAACGAATTATTCCGAAGGAAAACAGTGGATGCCAAAACGTGAAGATCTGAAAAAAATTTTGATTATCGGTGCCGGCCCGATTGTCATCGGACAGGCCTGCGAATTCGATTATTCAGGCACTCAGGCCTGCAAAGCACTCAAGGAAGAGGGCTATGAGGTTGTCCTGCTCAACTCGAATCCGGCAACGATTATGACCGATCCCGATTTTGCCGATCGTACTTACATTGAACCGGTCACCCCGGAAGTGCTGGCGAAAATCATCGAAAAAGAACGTCCGGACGCCATTCTGCCGACATTGGGTGGCCAGACCGCCCTCAATACGGCCGTATCGGTCGCTGAATCCGGAGTTCTGGAGAAGTACGATGTCGAATTGATCGGTGCCAAACTGCAGGCGATCAAAAAGGCGGAGGATCGCACCCTGTTCAAACAGGCAATGGAGCGAATCAATATCGATGTTCCCCGGTCCGGCCTCGCGCACAGCTACAAAGAGGCCATGGAGGTGATTGAGTATGTCGGCTATCCGGCCATCATTCGCCCCTCCTTTACGCTGGGCGGCAGCGGCGGCGGGATTGCCTATAATCGCAAAGAATACGAGCGGCTGGCCATTGCCGGGATAGAAGCTTCGCCGACGAATGAAATTCTGGTTGAGGAATCGGTGATCGGCTGGAAGGAATTCGAACTGGAAGTCATGCGCGACACGGCGGACAACGTCGTTATCATCTGCTCGATTGAAAACTTCGACGCTATGGGCGTGCATACCGGGGATTCGATTACGGTCGCTCCGGCGCAAACCCTGACCGACAAGGAATATCAGATCCTGCGCGATGCGGCGCTGAAAATCATCCGCGAGATCGGGGTCGATACCGGCGGTTCCAATATCCAGTTCGGCGTCAATCCGCAGGACGGACGGCTGGTGGTCATCGAAATGAATCCCCGGGTTTCGCGTTCGTCGGCACTGGCGTCGAAAGCAACCGGTTTTCCAATTGCGAAAATAGCGGCGAAGCTTTCCGTCGGTTATCGCCTTGACGAGATCGCAAACGACATTACCCGTGAAACCCTGGCGTCTTTTGAGCCGACCATCGATTATGTCGTCACCAAGCTCCCGCGGTTTACTTTCGAAAAATTTCCGCAGGCCGACGCGACCCTGACCACCCAGATGAAGTCCGTCGGCGAAGCTATGGCGATTGGCCGCACGTTCAAGGAAAGCCTGCAGAAAGCACTACGCTCGCTGGAAATCGGCTCTTACGGTTTCGAAAGCCGGCTGTTTGTCGAACCCCGCGCGTCCTATCCGGAACTGACTCCGGCCGAAGAAGAAAACCTGACGGTGCAATTACGGGTGCCGAGTTGGGAACGCCTGTGGTACCTGGCCGATGCCATACGCGCCGGCTTCGGGATCGACAGGATTTATCAGCTCAGCGGCATCGACCCCTGGTTCCTGTCGAATATTGCGCAAATCATCGCCATGGAAGCCAGACTGATCGCTAACCGGAGCCGGTTCAAACAGCCTTCCGCGGAGTTCCGGGACCTGTTGCTGGAGGCCAAGCAATACGGGTTTTCCGACCGCAGGCTGGCGGCGCTGTTGGAGACCGACGAACAACAGGTGCGCGATCTGCGCGGTCGGTTGGATATCCGGCCGGTCTACAAGCGTGTCGATACCTGCGGCGCCGAATTTGAAGCTTATACGCCTTACCTTTATTCAACCTATGAAGAAGAATGCGAAGCGCAACCCACGGACCGGGCGAAAATCATGATTCTGGGCGGCGGCCCGAACCGGATCGGGCAGGGGATCGAGTTCGACTATTGCTGCGTTCACGGCGCATTCGCCCTGTCTGATGCCGGTTTCGAAACCATTATGGTCAACTGTAACCCGGAAACGGTTTCCACCGATTACGACACTTCGGACCGGCTCTATTTCGAACCTCTGACCCTGGAAGACGTTTTGTCCATCGCTGCTACGGAAAAACCCCGCGGGGTTATCGTTCAATACGGCGGCCAGACCCCGTTGAAACTGGCTGTGGCGCTGGAAGCGGCCGGGGTCCCGATCATCGGAACCTCGCCGGACGCCATTGACCGGGCGGAAGACCGCGAACGCTTCCAAGCGTTATTGAACAAACTCAACTTAAAACAGCCTGAAAACGGCATTGCCCGGGCTTTTGACGAAGCGGAACGCATTGCCGAGCGCATCGGTTATCCGGTGGTGGTGCGGCCGTCATACGTTCTCGGCGGTCGGGCCATGGAAATCGTTTACGATGTCGAACGCTTGCGTGACTACATGAAGTATGCGGTCGAGGCGTCGCCGGAGCACCCGGTACTGGTGGATAAATTCCTGCAAAACGCAATCGAGATCGATGTCGATGCCCTGGCTGACGGGCAGGATGTGGTTATCGGCGGAATCATGCAACATATCGAGGAGGCCGGCATTCACTCGGGCGACTCCGCCTGCGTTCTGCCGCCATTCTCGCTCGGTGAGGAGCTTGTCGCGGAAATTCGCAGGCAAACGATCGCTTTGGCTCTGGAGCTGAAAGTTGTCGGCCTGATGAATATTCAATACGCGATAAAAGACAATACGATTTACCTGCTGGAGGTCAACCCGCGCGCCAGCCGGACCGTCCCTTTTGTATCCAAGGCGACCGGGCGCTCTCTGGCAAAAATCGCCGCCGAAGTCATGGCCGGGAAAACCCTGAACGCACTGGGCGTTTCCGGCGACATCGTTCCTGCCTACATGTCGGTCAAGGAAGCGGTTTTCCCGTTCGTCAAATTTCCGGGTGTGGATACGCTGCTGGGTCCGGAGATGAAATCGACCGGTGAAGTTATGGCGCTTGATGCCGATTTCGGCAACGCTTATGCCAAATCACAACTGGCGGCCGGGGTCAAATTACCGCGCGAAGGCAGGATTTTCATCAGCGTCAAGGACGCGGATAAAACCGAGATCCTCGACCCGGTGCGCAAACTTGTGAAGGCGGGTTTTTCCATTGTCGCCACCGGCGGTACAGCCGCTTTCCTGAATGAACACGGGATTGCCGCGGAAAGAATCAACAAGGTCAAAGAAGGGCGTCCCCATTGTGTCGATGCCATCACCAGCCGGCAAATCCAGATGGTTTTCAACACCACGCAAGGAGCGCAGTCGATTACCGATTCCTATTCCATCAGACGCTCGGTCATCATGCATGAGATCGCTTATTTTACCACTGTCGCCGGGATTAAAGCCGGAACGGACGGGATACTGGCCATGCTGAGAGAAACCCTTGACGTAAAGCCGTTACAAGAGTATTATTCACTTTTTTAAACAGCTTGAAAAAAATATCGACTCAGTGGGCGGGTTTTTCCCGCCCGCTGTTTTTTTAAGGAGTTTAGGCAATGAACGAATCAGTTCCCATGACCGCCCAAGGGTATCAGCGCCTGCAGGAAGAGTTAAAACACCTGACCCGGGTTGAACGGCCGAAGGTCGTACAGGACATTGCTGAGGCCCGCAGTCACGGTGATCTCTCCGAAAATGCCGAATACGATGCGGCTAAAGACCGTCAGGGCTTTATCGAGGGACGGATTAAAGAGTTGAACCACAAAATAGCCACGGCCCAGGTTATCGACCCGACGACCATCAAAAGCGACAAGATCGTTTTCGGGGCGAAAGTGACGCTTTTCGACGTCGATACTGAAAAGGAAGTGACCTATCAGATTGTCGGCGAAGATGAAGCCGATATCAAAATCGGTAAAATTTCCATCTCGTCCCCCGTCGGCAGATCGCTGATCGGTCATTGCGTTGATGAAGAAGTCACAATCAATGTCCCTTCCGGGGTTAAAGTCTACGAAATCACCAATATCGAATACAGTTGAATCCCTCCCGCCTTTACGACCGGGCGTTGTTGTAGACAACGCCCTGTTTTTCTTGCTTTTATCCCATTCTTCTGGGACAATCCCATGGTATTGACCGACGCAAGATGTTGGTTACGGACAAGAGATCGGGAACCATTGCCTTTTCAGGTTGCGGGAGGATATCATGGGGAAAAAAATAACCAAAGACATGACCTTTTATGAAATTCTGCAACTCTATCCGGAAAGCGCCAAAGTCCTGGAGCAGTTCCATCTCGGGTGTGTCGGCTGTCTTGGCGCGACAACGGAATCGATTGCCCAGGGCGCCCGGGCTCATGGCCTGGATGTCGATGAAATTCTGACTGCACTGAACTCCATGTTCGCCGATTGAGCGGAAGAATGGGCGGCAGTCAGGATGCACAGCGTTCCACTCCTCTCAATGCTTCACTCCAGCTGCTTCCCGGAGTCGGCCCGAAAGTTCTGACCAAACTCAGGAAACTGGGCCTCATTACCCTTGAAGACGCCCTGTTTCACTTGCCCGCCAGGTATGAAGACCGGCGCCGGTTCAAAACCGTCAGCCAACTGGTTCCCGGCCGGCAACAAATTTTCATCGCCACGGTCCTGGCAACCGGAGAAAGCGTCACCAGTATAAAGCGGAAGCGAATTTATGAGATTATTGTCGGTGACGATACCGGTAAAATTTCGCTGAAATGGTTTCGTTATTATAAAAACTGGCTGAAAAAACGCTTTCCCATCGGGCAGAAAGCCATTTTCATCGGTGAAGTCAAACAATTCTCCACCGGCCGGGAAATTCATCACCCCGAATCCGAACTAATCGGTGCAGACGCGGATGAGCGGCAACTGCGCGATTCCGACCCGCTCAATTTCGGCCGCATTCTTCCGGTCTATCCGTTGACCGAAGGCCTTTCACAAAAACAAATGCGCAAGATCTGGTTCGCCCTGGTCGGCACTTACGGCGAGAAGATTCAGGAAACCCTGCCGGAACAGGTCCAAGAAAAATATCATCTGCTGGAAAGAAGCGCGGCTTTCAGACAGGTCCATTGGCCGGAAGACGAAACCGATATGAAGGCATTGCTCAACGGTCGCAACCGGGCGCGAGACACTCTGGTTTTCGATGAGTTTTTCTATCTCGAACTGGGCCTGGCGTTGAAAAGGGCAGGGGTGCGGCTGGAGCAGGGGACAGCCTTTTGCTTTAAGCATAAATATACGATTCCGTTGAACAAAATGCTTCCCTTCAGGTTGACCGAGGCGCAAAAGCGGGTCCTGGGCGAAATCAAGCGCGACATGCTGGCTCCGCACCCGATGCATCGCCTGCTGCAAGGTGATGTCGGCAGTGGGAAAACCCTGGTGGCATTGATGGCGGGGCTGATTGCGATCGAGAACCGTTACCAGGTTGCGGTTGTCGCGCCGACGGAAATCCTGGCCGAACAGCACTTTCGCACATTCGAAAAATGGTTGTCGAAGCTGGATCTTAACGCCGCTTTGCTGACCGGCGGCATGTCGGCAAAGCACAAGCGGGAAACCTATCTGGCAATCAGCCGGGGTGACATCGACCTGATCGTCGGAACCCATGCCGTTTTGCAGGAAGGTGTGGAGTTCCATCGGCTGGGTCTGGGAATCATTGACGAACAGCATCGCTTCGGTGTGCAGCAACGGGCACTGCTCAAGCACAAAGGCGTGAATCCCGATATCCTGGTGATGACCGCAACACCTATCCCGCGGACTCTGTCCATGACTCTGTATGGCGATCTGTCGGTTTCGGTCATCGACCAGTTGCCGCCGGGAAGGCACCCGGTCAAAACTTACTGCTATCGTTCCGGGCAAAATCAGCAACTGTATGCACTGATCAGACGAGAGATCAATGCCGGCCGGCAGGCCTATATAGTTTATCCTCTCGTGGAAGAATCGGAAAAAATCGACTTAAAAGCAGCCACTGAAGCCGCCGGGATTTATGCCGCCGAGATTTTCCCCGAGTTCACTGTCGCTTTGCTGCATGGTCGCCTCAAGGCGGAGGAAAAAGAACAGATCATGCAACGGTTCCGTGCCGGTGAGATCCAGCTTCTGGTTGCAACCACGGTGATCGAAGTCGGTGTCGATGTGCCCAATGCCACCCTGATGGCCATCGAACACGCAGATCGGTTCGGATTGTCCCAACTTCACCAGTTACGCGGCAGAGTCGGACGGGGGACGGACAAAAGCTATTGTATTCTCGTGCCGTCCGAAAACATCAGTGACGATGCGAGAAAGCGGCTCAAAGTCATGACCGAAACCGAAGACGGTTTTCGCATTGCGGAAGCGGACCTTGAAATTCGCGGGCCAGGTGATTTCCTTGGGACCCGGCAAGCCGGGCTGCCCGATTTGCGCATCGCCAATCTGGTGAAAGATCTTTCTCTCCTCGAAACGGCACGGAGGGAAGCTTTTGAATTCGTCAAGGCCACCAATCAATTAAAAACTCCCGCGGCCGCAAGCGTTAAACTCGAACTGCAGCGACGCTGGGGAGGACGTTTGGAATTGGCGGGCATCGGCTGATATACTTAAAAAATATACAGGGTCACAATATCTTATTCCGCTTTGCAGACAGGAGTCTGAGACATGAAAGCAATACAAGTTGAGACATTCGGCGGCCCGGAAGTGTTGCAGTTACGCAAAGTCGGGAGTCGGGAACCCGAGGAAAAACAGGTAAAAATCCAGGTTGAAGCGATCGGTGTCAATCCCGTTGACACCTATATCCGATCCGGTGTTTATCCGGCACAGCCGGATTTGCCCTATATTCCGGGATTCGATGCCGCCGGAATCGTAACCGCAGCAGGGAGTGCGGTACGAAAGTTCAAAACAGGAGACAGGGTCTATAATTTCAAAAGCTTATCGGGGTGTTACGCAGAAGCAATCGTCTGCACCGAAGATCAGGTTTATCGGTTGCCGGACAATATTGATTTTACTGCCGGTGCGGCACTGGGAGTGCCGTACAGCACGGCTTTTTACGCTCTCAATTATCGTGCTCACGCCATGCCGGGCGAAACCGTGCTGATTCATGGCGCCAGCGGCGGTGTCGGCCTGGCTGCGGTTCAGATCGCCGGATCGAAAGGCATGCAGGTTATCGGGACAGCCGGAACCGAACAAGGAATTGAGCTGATAAAAAAGCA
Organism: Geopsychrobacteraceae bacterium; assembly: GCA_963676555.2. GTDB lineage: Bacteria > Desulfobacterota > Desulfuromonadia > Desulfuromonadales > Geopsychrobacteraceae > BM522. The sequence continues at coordinate 96,731 of CAXXGL010000013.1, read as the reverse complement.
AGGGGCGTTCGCCGCATTGAATCATAATGAAGAAAACTATCTGGCTGCGGTGGATGAATTGACCTTCGGAGACGGCGTTGATCTGATTCTCGAAATGCTGGCCAATGTCAATTTAGGCAATGACCTTAAACTGTTGAGTCGATTCGGCAGAGTCGTCGTGATCGGCAGTCGCGGCAGCATTGAAATCGATCCGCGCGAAAGCATGGGGAAAAACTCAACCATCATGGGGATGTCTTTATTCAACACAACACAGGCGCAACTGACGCAAATTCATGCCGCCATCTATGCCGGGTTGAGTCGCGGACGCTACCATCCGGTGATTCATTCCCAGCTGCCGCTGGCCAAGGCGGCTGAAGCACATGAATTGGTCATGCAGGCAGGGGTCAATGGAAAAATAGTGTTGATTCCATAGTGACACCTTGAAATATTATCCAGCCAGATATTTTAGTTGACATAATATATATTGCACGGTGAAAAAGTTAGTCATTACACTAGTTTATCTGCGGCTCTATAATTAGAGCCGCTTTTTTTTGCGTAATGATTAAACATTTAAATATTCAGACATAAGTCAGATTGGGCGGTTATACTTTCCGGCGTTTGCCAGAAAGTGAGCCACCATGAACGAAAGAAGGAAAGCATTTTTATCAGCGTTCAATCAAGATAGGTCTTATCAACACGCCGTTGATCTCGTGCGGCGCATGTCACTAGATCAGATAATTAAACTATCTGATTCATTCCTTTCAAAATTCAACGAAGAACAGAACAGAAAAACCCACCAATTGCCACTAAAAAGAATGAGAACAAGGGGACGGCTTCAATGCGCGGTTGCTGAAGTTTACGGGCGGCTGCAACGATTTGAGACAGTAGAAATACAGTAGGGGGCAACCATGGTTATGTTCATAGACTTGGTTTGTCGCTATCGCGGTGAAATTATTCTATGCCCTAGATGTGGTCAGAGAATGTCTACTCACTCTGTTTTTATTAAGGGTGGATTTTCCCCAATAGTTAAGTGTTCGTGTACATCTTCTTCATTCATAGTCAAGAGGATTAATGAGGGTGATTCTGAGCTGGAACTTGTTCATTGTGTTTATGTTCCGGGGTTGGGGGGGCGGTCATGAAATATCGGGTGATTGTTGATGGGAAATGCCTTGGGATTGTCTCAGAGGGTGAGAGAAAAAAATGAGGCGGCTTGAAGGTTTGAAGGGTATCGAATTTAAGCCGGTTGCGTCATGACAGCGGCGATCCGGCCAGGGGAAACGGTCGAAGAATGGGCGCGGCGGGACTGGCTGAAAATTCGCCGTTCCGCCCGTTGGCGTGATTTTAGACGCCGCCGCGCGGCGGGGCTTGTTGGTGGTCACATATTTCACCGCAGCGGCGGGGGGATTGTGGCCTGTCCTGAAATTGAATCCTTGGAATGGTCGCAAAGGGTAGAAAATCGCCCTTTGCGATCCTGTATTGAAGTTCTGCCCGGTGGAATAGCATTTAAAAAAGAACAGCCGAAGGGAACCGGCAAAGCGACCGGCGGCGGGGGGCGGTCGGAGGTGGTCGGTTTTTCCAAAAATAGCCGAAAGCGCTTAATGGATGTTCTGATGAGCTTTGACTTTGACAAGTACAGCGCCAGCGGCAAGCGATCGCCCGCGGCGCGGTCGATGTTCTGCACTCTGACTTATTCGGATGATGCCCCGGCGGTCGATCCTCAGAAAACAATCAACTTCACACAGCCGGGAATGCGCTGGTTTCCGGCCTGGTGGAAGCGGGAAAAATATGAATTTTCCTGGAAACTGATCAAGCGCGACCTGGATACATTCGGAAAGCGGCTCCGCAGGTTGAAAAACTTTTCCGGTCTGCTGTGGAAAATGGAAATAGTCCAGCGGAAATCAGGCCGGTTTAAGGGTGCCTGGATTCCGCATTTTCATTGTCTGATTCTGTTCAAGGGGGTTCAGCGGGTTAACAGCTTCCGCCGCTGGCTTTCCGGCTCCTGGTTTAACGTGGTTGGCTCCGGTGATGACAAGCACCTGAAAGCCGGAACAAATGCGCTGGTGGCATACGGCGGGGCCACGGGAAAGCTTTTTTCATATCTCGGAAAGTACCTGGGGAAAACTTTCGAGGTTGAAGGCATCAAAGCGGGGCGGATTTGGGGAATTATCGCCGGTCAGGATAATCAGAAGCAAAGACTTAAAAATCCGCTTGAACTTGTCCAGGGCAAGACGATCTTCACTGATCGGCGGGACGTATGGCAAGCGTTCATTTACCGTTTGCGGACCTGGGGGAAAAACTCTTTTTACCTGTCAAAAATGTCTGAATATCAAAGCGCCGGGGTGATCTTTTGCAGCAAAAAAGAACTCCCGGAACTATTGGCGCCGGGAGTCTTTGAACGGTGGAAAATGCCGGATTTGGCATTGATCGGGGGATGATGTGATCTATTCGCACCTGAAAAGAATATTCGCTGTTTTGTCGGAACGGAAATCAAGACCGATAGCTGCCATAGTGTTGAGCGTGGTGTCTGCGACAACCTTAGTAAAGGAATCATGCTCGATCTGTACGCCGTTCAGTTCGCTTTCAATGACTATGTGTCTTTTGTCCTGTTCTTTGCAGGTTTCTTCAGCGCCCTTCAGCGCCTTTTTGACTGCGGTTTGTGCGTCTTTGTCGGTGAAGGTTGAAGAGTACACATTTCCCTCTCTTGGCATGACAATCGGTTTTGCACATCCAGAAAGAAATAAGACGGCAACAAATAACAATACAGAATATTTCAATTTTCCCTCCTGCGGTTTGGGTGAAAGTTTCAGCAAAATTTACAGTAATTTTTTCAATCTGAAAAGGTTTTTAATCTTTGGCGGGCGCGGAAAATCAACGCAACAGCAGCAGAATCCGCCGATTTATGCAGCCTTGACGCTCCGCAAACATAAACATGCTTTATCATAGATAACCTATTGAAAACATTAGAAAAGGGATTTTTTATGTCACACAACGAAACCCAGCAGAAACAAATCACTAAAGGCTATTTGCGCGATCAGCTTATCCATGTCATGTCCGTTTTACGGAATGCAAACGACCATTCAAAAATGCTCCCGACTGACGGCGCGGGGCGGGTGACAATCATCAACATGGAACTGGATCAAGCAAACCGATTGCTCTTTCAGATCATGGCTGATTTATCAATGTGACATAATATGTCACATTGATATTGACCTGACCGGCGTCAAGTGCTAAACGATAGTTACTATTTGGTAGCTATTTCAACCGGAGGTCATAAAGTGGACAAGTCAGAAGATCAAAACATCCCGCCTGAAACAAAAGAACCGACCGAAAAGCAACATTCCGAAAATCAGCCGCCGGAAGAAAAACCACCGGCGGCTGATCCTATCTTACCTGAAGAAAAAGAAATTGCCGGGGCTGATGATCACATAGAAGAAATAGCCAGAAGTTTGGAAGACGCAAAACCGGAAAAACAGGATCATTTCGTCAAAGCTACGCAGGAAAAACGCACAATTGAACAGGATCAGAAAACCGCAGCAGAAGCGGGGCAGGATTGGCGCTTTCTGAAAGACAGCTCAGGCTGTTATTGGCATCCGGACTATTGTGAAAATAAAGCTGATCCGAAAACCGGCATTCCGCCGAAAACAGCGCGGGGCTTTTGGAAGCTGAAGAGATCCGCAAAAGCTTCTGACCGTAAAAAACTTCCGAAGCGTCCGCCGAATATTCAGCAGAAGGTTGATAATGCAGATGCGGCGGAGCAGGTACAGGCCAGCGCGGAAGCGGAAGCCGCCGCAATCCAGCAAAAAGCAATCCTGACCACAAAAGCGATTCTTGCAGGTCACTCTGCAATTATGTCACAGGTATCAGGGGAAAAGGCCGTCAAAGAGGTCATGAATTACGAGATTGGACAAGGACAGTTCAAAGTCAAAGTCTATGACCTGATTGAAGCAAGCGGGGTTGAAATGATGATCAAGCGCGGCGGCGGCCCCAGGTTATCACCGGAAGCGATCTTTTTCGGCGGTCTGCTGACCACAACCGGCGTTATCGTTTTTCATCCTGACAGACCGGAACGCCGCCAGTCTTTTTGGGAGTGGGTAGGCATTCGCTGGCATCGGTTAAAAGGCTGGCTTTCCGGCAAACGCACAGCGGAAAAGCCGGAGCAGGAAAAAGAGCAGGGGGCGCAGGAATGAAAAAGTGCCGTCATTTGTGGGTTTATCGTCCGGGATAATGTAAGTGTGAAAAATGTGGAATGTATTTGCAGCCAGATGGAAGGGTGACTAAGACGCCAACAGGTAGAACGCGAAAAAAGGCAAGCAAGAGGGGAAAGAAAAAATGAAAAGCGGCGTTCATACCCTGGTCACAGGAAAAACCGACACCGGAAAAAGCGCAATAGTTAAGCGCTTGATTCGTGATCACTTCCGCCGGTCGGGGAAATATAAAAAAATCCTGGTGCTCGATCCGAAGATTGACCCCGGCTTTCTGGCTGATTTTATCACCGGCGATCCTGCCGAATTTCTGGAAGTGGCCGAAGCTGAAACCGATTGTTTGCTTGTCCTGGATGAATCAGGGGAAACGGTCGGTGCCCATGCCGGGGCTGTGCGGAAAATTGCAACCATGCACCGGGGATTAGGGCATCAAGCATTTTTTATCACTCAGCGCGGGGCCATGCTTGACAAGACGATCCGCGAACAGTGCAGCAACCTTTTTATTTTCCGCCAGGGTTCGGAGGATGCCAGAGAGCTGGCGCGATCTTTCCCGGATTTGAAGCCATATATTGATGATGTTCCGCAGCTTGAACAGGGACAGTTTTTCTATGTGCCGTCATTCGGCAAGGTGACAAAGGACAGGGCGTTTTGATGATCTGGCAAAGACTACCGTTCGGCTTTTACTGGCTGATTGAGGGAGATTACAGCCGCTGTGAAATCTGGTCTTTTCGGCGGGTTTTCTTTCGGCTTTATCGCCGGAGAAGGGACGACTCAGATGCACTTATATGATGTGAGAATGAGATTTAAGAAGCTGCATAAAACCATTGGAATTTTCGCGAAAAATCAGGAATCAGCAGCAGTCAATGCAAGACAGAAGTTTTCAGACCTGACAGACGGCTTGATCCTGCCGGAACAGATCAAAATTGAAAATGTAACCTTGCTTCGGGAGGGGTGAACAATGGCTGATAAGGTTATACCTGATGACGTCTGGTCGGAAATGTTGGAAGCTCAAAAGGAATATAATTTGACCGCAACACAGATAAAAAATCGGCTTGAATTGAGGTACGGGATTTTCGTTTCGAGGCAATGCGTATGGTCACGCCTGGACGCTGAAAGATTTAAAAAATAACGATCTGTATTGACGTAGAGCTGAAAATAGCCGGGGCATATTGTAAATGCTCCGGCTTTGTTGTATCTGGTTAGGCAGTTTTAAATAATCATTTTGTAAACTGACTTTCAAAGGGGCGAAAAATGAAACTTTTCGGGGTAACTCTGGACACAAAATTTGTGGCAACGGCTGTGCTGACTCTCGCGGTCGGCGGTCTGGTTGGCTGGGGGCTTCGTGCTGGTGGTAACGCTGTCGGCGGTACTGTTGGCGATATGGCAAAAAAAGCCGCTGACATTGTTGATTGACGTTGTTGATTAAAGGGGACTGACATGCTGACAAAAAAAATGCTTCCTTTTCAGAATGTGGTTGCCGCTGGTACTGCGGTCCATGAATGTGAACTCGGGCCGACCTATCACCGGATCATTCTGGCGCTCGGAGGAACTGCTCTGACAAAGGCCATGCTTTCGCGGATCGTCTGCAAGCTGAACGGAAAAATCTTTTACGATCTGACCGGATCACAGCTTGACACAATCAACAAATACCGGGGCATTCCTGACGATGCGGGTTATATCTCGCTCGACTTCACCGAACCGGCACAAATTGCTGCGAATCTCGCCGGGATGAATGCCGGGGCGATCCCGACAGCGCAGGGCGTGACCAGCTTTACCGTTGAAGTCACTATCGCCGGGGCAACCGCTCCGACTCTGGTTGGTTATGCGGAAATCTCGGAGGCGCAAGCGCTGACCGAAGAAACCCGAATTCTGGCCATGATTCCCCAGGGTAACAACTTTTCTTCGACCGGAAAGTTTCCGATTGTCCTGCCGCATGGCCCTGGCACTGACAACTATATCAAGCGGGTTCATTTTTTTGGCGGCTCTCCGACTGAACTGACCGTCAAGAAAAACGGCTTGGCTATTTTTGATCAAATTCCAGTTACTGTCGCTCAGTTTCTCCAGGAGGAACGCGACATGGCCGCGCAGAACGGACACTTTGTTTATGACCCCGTGGTTAACGGTGATATGAAACGGGTGATCAACAATGGCAATGCTCAAAGCCTGCAGTTTGAATTGACGGTCGGAGCAACCGGCGTTGTCAATACCATTGCAGAATACTATGCACGGCTGTCGCAACTGTAGCAGTAACGAAAAATAACAACCTGAAAAGGGGCTAGGGCATAGGCCCGGCCCCTTTTTTATTATCAGAAGGGAAAAGAACAATGGGAGATATTGCAAATCTGGCGGCGGCGGAAGCGAATCAAAGCGGCGGCGGCTTTTCAAGCTGGTTGAATAAACTTTCCGATACGGCCTTTGACCTGGGGCGAACGGTCGGAACTCTCTGGGCTGAGGATAAATTCGGCACTGATCCGGTCGAAAAGGCTCCGGCGGCTGCTGGCGCTGATACTGCGGCTGCTGGCGTTGTTCCTGCCGGTCAACCGGCCCCGGTAGGTGTGGTCAATCTGTGGGGGCTGCAACTGAACAAGACGGCACTTTATGTCTCAGCCGGGGCGCTCGGTACTGCGGTTCTGTTGAAACTGTTGAAATAGGGGGGGGTCGGTTATGGGCGTTCCTATTTTGCCTTCTTTGAGTTCTGCCGCTAATGCTGAAAGCTCGGCATATGGCGGAACGGTTCACGGAGGTTCTATATATTTCGATGGTGACACGAGCCCTGTTAAGGCGGTGAACAATGTCGTTCTGTTTGCCGGGGTTGTGGTTGTCATTCTGTTATTGAGAAGGCGGTGAAGCTATGGGCCTTTTTTCAAGTTCAAAATCGAAGAGCACAACAAATCTAACGACCGTTACCCAGGGTGCTGATAATGGGGCCGTGGCTATTTATGGCTCTGATAATACCCTGGTTGACCCAGGGGCTTTTGATCTTGCGCGGGTCGCAATCGAGGAAAGCGGAGAAAACTTTGATACCGTTGTCGGCTTTGCTGAACAGATCGAAGAAAACCGCACGCGGGAAACAGCGGATTACAGGGAGCAACTCGCGGAAAGCGCAAGCGAAGCAATCCAGCGCACCGGTGCCGCGATCCAGACCGCATTTCAAACGGCAAATGGCGCGGTCGATTATCAGAAACTTGCAATAGGGGCCGGGGTTCTCGGTGTTGTCGCGCTCTGGATTTGGAGGGCAAACGGATGATTAATACTCACACGCAAGCACTGACAGCCGGTCAGAGCATGAAGATTTTAGGCGCTCGGTCGCTGGTACTCAAAAAGCCTGACTATCCGGTAACGCTGACAATATTAGGGCCTCAAAACACAATCCTCGGCAGGGCGGAAAACGTGGACAAGCGTTTTACCTTCTTTGCCGGTTTTGATGAGCGGCCCATGTCGTTTCAGATAGAAACGGCCAGTGCTCAGACGATCCAGGCTTACAGCTCAAACGGGCAGATCAATATTGACGATATTGAAATTGCCAACCTGACCGCTCCGGTTGAACGATCCTTGACGGTCGAAACGGCGGCGGATGTGTCGTGCGCGGCAGCAGGGACAACGCTGGTCTATGCCGGTCATGCAAACGCTATTGAAGTCCTGATAGAAAACCTATCCGCTGAAAAGCTGCGGATAGGTGACATAAACACTGGGGACAAAAGGGGCAAGCCCTTGAATCCCTATTCAGAAGCGGTCATTAAAACCGGCGGGGCGATCTATGTCTACAACCCGGCAGCGGCGGCTATTGATGTCGCAATAACGGTGCTGAAGGTATGAAGGAAAAGGACTTCAGAGAGTGGGCGGTAAAGTGGGTAGCTCCGGCGGCGTTTGCCTTATATCTGCTGTTAAAACCTCAGTCGGCCTGGTCAACGCCAGCAGCGGGGCAACAGTATGACGCTGCATTTCAACAGGCCGAAGAGCGTTATAGTCTCCCTGCCGGTTTGCTTTCTCGTATCGCTTATCAAGAAAGCCGATACGATCCGGCGGCGGTTTCTCAAGCGGGTGCGCTCGGATTAATGCAATTCATGCCTGGAACAGCGGCGGATTACGGCATTGATCCGCTTGATCCTTATCAGTCGATTGATGCGACGGGGCGCTATCTCCGTTGGTTGTTCGGGCGTCTCGGCTCATGGCGGCTTGCGCTTGCTGCGTATAACTTCGGAATCGGAAATGTTGAGCGGGGCCGGTCATGGCCCGCTGAAACGGTCGCTTATGTTTCCGATATTTCAAAAGATGTGGGGTTGACATGATCAATATTGATTATAGAGCGGTTCTTGTCATGGTCGCAGCCGGGGCCGGTCTGATCTGGTGGCAGCAGCGCAATATTAAGAAGGTTGCCGCAGAGTTCACGGAACCGGACGGCGCTTTGAATCCGACCAGTGAAAACAATATTGCAAATCGCGCCTTTGACGGACTCTGGAAAGGGCTTTCAGGCTCTGATGAATCATTCGGAGCTGACATGTATGACCTGTTTCACACAGGTTCTATTTATGGTGATTAGTTGCGACCAGGATCTTAACTTTTTTACAGGTCATAACTGATTGTTTTTATTATCATTTTTTTACGAACAAAAATTTAACTATTCTAACAAAGGGGAGTGCAATGAAAGCAAAAATTATTGAAATGATCCTTCCTTCCATCGTCAACGCTCTGCTTATGGCATTTCCGGATGAGCAAATAAAGCGCTGGCTTGACGGACTGATAGATATCATTGAGGAAAAGATTTCCGAGTCCGATAGCAGGGTTGACGATGCCATGCTTCCTGTTTTGAAGGCGCTCCGGGGGATATTCAATATTCCTGATTATGAGGATGCCTGATGCTTGAATTTCTTCTTGTTATTATTGCCGCTCTGCTATCTGTGCAGACCGGGGCATTTGCGTGGATCGTGCATAAGGTTTGGAAGCACGAAACCGAAATAACAACATTGAAAGATGAACTGCGACTGTGCCCGAATCATTTCAAAATCGGCGGTTCTGAGTGAGGAAATATGAGATTCTTTAAAACACTTTTTATTCTGTTGGCGTTCGTGCCGGGTCTGGCTGGCCCGGCTTTTTCTGCATCATGGTTCGGCGGGGTCAATCGCGGCCAACTTATGTCAAACGACGCCGGGCTTGGGTCTGATATGATCGGCGTACCGGGGCGCTCTGGAACTGTCAGTGCTTACCTGCCCGAAGCCTATTCTATTGACTCAGCCGGGGCTGTCGGGGATGGTATCACAGATGATTCGGCGGCTATCGCAGCGGCGCTGTCTTCGGGTCACAGGGTTGTAACCAGTAATCCGGAACATGATTATTATATTGGCTCGACCACGGTCACAGTGCCGCAGGGTGTTAGTTTTCGCCTTGGGCATGGGTCGCGGTTGCTTTACTCTGGGAATGGCGTTGCGGTCAAGGTAGAAAGTAGTCTGACAACTGCAACGGAAGCGGGGCCGGATAGAATGCCGGTTATCTGTCAACATGTGATACGGGTTAAAAAAACGGCGCTGGAGTGGGATTCTACAGACTCGACCTCTGTCGGTATCCTGCTGGTTAATCAGCGCTATTCGACATTTAATATATCGGCTGAAAATTTTCATACCGGGGTCAGGCTTTACGGGTCGGACGATGATGGGGTTTCTGCCGGGTTCACGGACAACACGTTTAATATTGAGTATGTCCGCAATAATAAAGTCGGCATTAAATTTACATCGCCTGATACATCAAATTCGGTTCACGGGTGGGTAAATCAAAATACTTTCATCGGTGGTTTGATTAAGAATGATAGCGGCTTGGGCGGGGTTGGTTCTGTTTCGCTCGATCTGTCGGAAATCGGCAACGGTAACACATTCATTGGGATTAATATGGAAGGTGCGGCGGAAAAGGCTTTTTCTGTCAGGTGGGCACAAAATGTTTTCCTGAATTGTCGTTTCGAATCGGGGCCGATCCTTGAGTTTTTGGCGGGGAGTGGTCAGAATTTGGTCTTGGGTGGTTACGGGGTTATTCCGTCGATTGTCTCTGATCTAAACGATGAGTCTACAAGCATAAGTAATTCTAGGAATATTATTATTGGCGGCTATGAAAACCAGTTCGCGGTAAACGATTTTGCTGCAAATATTGGAAATTTCAAAGGGCAAACATTGAATGATTCGCTGACGGTTGGGCTGCCGGGAACGTCGAGCATGGCTGCAATATCAATGCAGGACAATACAACAGGGGCGATATATTCAGAGTTGGACGATAGGGGGGCGCTTGACGTTTATTACCCGACAAAGGGGCTCTATGATGCGACAATAAATCCGGAAGGGGAAGTTTATCCACGGGTGAGAATCGCCGGGGATGGGATTTATCTTTCGGGCGGCGCTGATAGTCCTTATCGGGTGCTGCGTGGATATGGGGACTGGTTCCGGTTTGAAGGTGAAGGGGAAATGGCGCAGGGTGTTTTTAAATTGAGAATTCCGACCTATGCCGACAATGCGGAGGCCATAGCTGGCGGGGCCGAAGGCGGCAACGTTTATAAAACATCAACCGGAGAACTGCGGATAGTCTACTAATTTGCTTGACAGTAAAGCGGGATGAGTTTAAAAGGGATTATCCTTTAAAAACGTATAGCCGCTTATCTGACTGTTTAGCCGTACAATATTTTAGTTGACATAATATATATTATGCGACGTTAGTTTTGTATCTCCCGGCGGCGGGGTCTCTCCATGACCTCGCTGTTTCATTATCTCCAAGATACTCTCAAAGTTACCCCTCTCGATGACGATCAGGTTCAAGTCACTGTCACGCTGCCGACTGAACACTTTCTTCATTTCGCCCGGATCCTCGATTCCCTCTGCGGTCTGGTCGCCTCCGTCAACAGTCGAACTCGCCTCGCCAAGTTTCAGGCTGCCGCCGAAGCCCTTAAGTTCAATGAACAGTGCGAAGCCAATCAGCAGGACTACTACCGCTACATCGTTGAACGGTTCGATCGCTACACCGCTGAAGGTTTAAACCGTAATCAGGCGATTAAGCGGATCGGCGCCGATCTCCGGGAAGTGAATCATCCCTGTGGCTCCTGCCGGCCGGCCCGGTCGTATTGGCCGACCTCGGGAAAACAGTCTTGAGCAGCATCCTTGTCCAGTCCCGTATCTCAAACCGTCTCGAGAGCAAGACTGAAAACACAAAACAAAAAAGCCGACTTCGTTTATTCGAAGTCGGCTTTTAAATCATCTGGTCGGGATGAGAGGATTTGAACCTCCGGCCCCTTGACCCCCAGTCAAGTGCGCTACCAGACTGCGCCACATCCCGCTTTTTTGAACAGCGCCGCGAATTATCAATTATTCAAATCGGGTTGTCAAGGATTAATGCCTTTACTCCCTTATATCTTGCGCCGATCGATCACGCGTACGGCTTTACCTTCGTGACGTTTCATGCTGGAGGGTTCGACCAGTTTGACCTTGGCGCTGACCCCCAGCACCGACGCCAGACGCTTTTCGGCGGAGACGACAAACTCGCGCTGGTGTTTCATCTCGTCAAAAAAGATCCGTTCATTGACTTCGACATTAACTTCTAAGGTATCGGCGTTGTCAACCCGGTCGACGATCAGTTGATAATGCGGCTCGCAGCCTTCGATCTGGAACAGCACCTCTTCGACCTGGGTCGGGAAAACGTTGACTCCTTTGATGATCAGCATGTCGTCGCTGCGTCCGCGCGTCTTATCCATTCTCGCCAGTGTCCGGCCGCAATCACAGGTTTCATAGTGAATTCGGGTGATATCCCGGGTGCGGTAGCGAATCATCGGGAACGCCTGCTTGGTCAGGCTGGTCAACACCAGTTCGCCGACCGAACCTTCCGGCAGAACTTCACCGCTGTCCGGGTCGATGATTTCTGCATAAAAATGATCTTCCGCCAGGTGCATCCCGCATTTGCACAGACACTCTCCCGCCACGCCGGGCCCCATCACTTCGGAGAGGCCGTAATTATCCGTGGCGATGATCCCCAGGCGATTTTCCAGCTCGAACCGCATCTGTTCACTCCAGGGCTCCCCGCCGAACAAGCCGACACGCAAAGCCAGGGAGTGCGGATCAATCCCCTGCTTTTCCATTCGATCCGCCAAAGTGAGTCCGTAAGACGGTGTGCAGACCAATGCGGAGGAACGATAATCCTGCATGATCATCAACTGTTTATCGGTATTGCCCCCGGAGATCGGAATGACCGACGCGCCGATGGCTTCAGAGCCGTAATGCAGGCCGAATGCCCCGGTGAACAGGCCATAACCGAAGGCAATATGAACAATATCCTCGTTGGTCACTCCCGCCGCCGTCATAAAACGCGCAACCAGTTCCGTCCAGATTGCAATATCTTTTTTGGTATAGCCGACGACCGTCGGCTTGCCTGTGGTTCCGGAAGAAGAATGAATCCTGACCACGTCCCGCATGGGCACGGCAAACATGCCGTAAGGATAATTCAGACGCAGGTCTTCTTTGGTGGTGAACGGCAGATGTTGCAGATCGTGAAGTTCTTTGACGTCCTCATGGGAAAAGCCGCAATCCTTGAACTTCTTTTGGTAACAAGGCACCTGTTCGGCAACCAGTTTTAAAGTTTGCTGCAGACGTTCCAATTGCAGGTCGCGAATCTTTTCGCGCGGTTGGCACTCATCCTTCCTGCTCCAGATGTTCATTGCTTGGTTCATGATTAATGTATTACTTTCAGAAAATGTTCTAACTATTCAACTTAATATGGAAATTTTTTTAAATTGACGTAATTTTTTTGCTCTCCAGAATTTTGACGCCATTGTTCGTCAGCGCATCGATCGCTTCATCGACATCGTCAAAACGGAAAATAATCACCGCGTTGTCTCCAGAGCGTTCAACGAAGGCATACATGTACTCGACATTGACGTTGTGTTTATCGAGTATCTGAAGAATGCCCGAAAGCCCCCCCGGGCTGTCCGGAACCGCAACCCCGATGACATCGGTCTTGCTGACAGTGAACTTATGATCGCGCAAAACCTTGAGGGCTTTTTCGCTATCCTGGACGATCAGACGCAATATGCCGAAATCGGATGTGTCGGCCAGCGACAAGGCACGGATATTAACGCCCGCTTGGCCGAGAACGCCACAGACTTCCGCTAAACGACCCGACTTGTTTTCGATAAAGATCGAAATCTGTTCAACTTTCATGTTTGCCTCCTTTATGCAGGGTTCTGCCGGCGGTTGTCGATCACCCGCTTGGCCTTTCCTTCGCTGCGGCTGATGCTTTTCGGTTCGACCAGACGGACAATGCAGGTGACACCAAGGAGATCCTTGATCTCTTTTCTGATTTTATTCGACAAGCCCTGCAGCACTTTGATTTCGTCGGAGAATGTCTGTTCGTTGACCTCGACCTGAATTTCGAGGGTGTCAAGATTCCCTTCACGCTCGACGATCAGCTGGTAGTGCGGTTCGACGCCCTCGATGCTGAACAGCACCGATTCGATCTGACTCGGGAAGACATTGACGCCGCGGATGATCAGCATATCGTCGCTGCGCCCGCTCAAACGTTCGATGCGGGCGTGGGTCCGGCCGCAGATGCAGGGCTCCCTGGTCAAACGGGTAATATCCCGTGTCCGGTAGCGGATCAGCGGTATCCCCTCCTTGGTAATTGTGGTGAGAACCAGTTCTCCCCTTTCGCCGTCAGGCAGCACTTCGCCGGTTTCCGGGTCGATAATTTCCGGGATGAAATGATCCTCCCAGATATGCAGGCCTTTCTGCGCCTCGATGCATTCGATGCCGACTCCGGGACCGAGGATTTCGGACAGGCCGTAAATGTCGATGGCCTTAATGTTGAGGTTTTCTTCGATTTCCTGGCGCATTTTCTCGCTCCAGGGCTCGGCGCCGAGAATACCGACTTTAAGCTTGAGTTTCCGGATGTCGATCCCCTCCTCCGCCGCGGCTTCGGCCAGATAAAGGCTGTAAGACGGGGTACAGGTCAGAACCGTTGAGCCGAAATCCTGCATGATCATCAACTGTTTCTTCGTATTTCCACCCGACATGGGGATAACCGACGCACCGATGCGCTCGGCCCCGTAGTGGGCGCCCAGCCCGCCGGTGAACAGGCCGTAGCCGTAGGCGTTGTGGATCACATCCCCCTTATTCGCTCCGGCGGCAGTGAAAGAACGCGCCATCAACTCGGTCCAGGTTTCGATATCGCGCCTGCTGTAGCCAACCACGGTCGGCTTGCCGGTCGTCCCTGAAGAAGCATGGATGCGGACAATCTGTTCCAGGGGAACGGCGAAAAGGCCATAGGGATAATTGTCCCGCATGTCCTGTTTCAGCGTAAAAGGCAACCTGCGCAAATCGTCAAGGTGCCTGATGTCGGCCGGTTGCAAACCGCTCCGGTCGAAAGCCTGACGATAAAACGGAACCGTGGCGTAGACCCGCTCAACTGTCTGCTGCAGGCGTTTGAGTTGCAGTGACTCGATCGCTTCGCGCGGCAGAGTTTCAAAATCATCATTCCAGATCATCTGTTACCTCCCAGGGGGGATGCAGCCTCGCTTATTTCACCTGACATCCCAATGCAAAAGCCTTCAAATTGACATCCAAAAGACGTTCCGGGATCATTTTTTTCAATGCGGTCAGCCAGATTTCGCGGTCAAATTCCAGGACATTGGACAGAGCACCCAGCAGCGCGGTATTGACGGTTTTGGCGTTGCCGGCCTTCAGCGCCAGATCAAGCCCGTTGACAACCTGCGTATTGGGGAATCGCTGTCGGATCTTTTCCGTCAAATCGGCCGGGTATTGTTGTTTGCCTAGGGCAACCGCCGGCGGTGCGATTTTCCAGTTGTTGATGATGATTTGCCCGTTTTCGCGCACTAAAGGCAGATAACGCCAGGTTTCAAGGACCTCAAAGCTGAAGAGAATATCGACTTCGCCTTCCGGAATAATAGCCGAATAGACCTTGTCGCCATAGCGCACATGCGACACCACGCTACCGCCCCGCTGCGACATACCGTGAATTTCATTTTTTTTCACATCAAGTCCGGCCAGCAGCATGACCTCGGACAGAACTTCGCTGGCAAGCAGAATTCCCTGGCCCCCAACCCCGACCAACTGTATGTTTTTTACCCTGTTCATGAATTTTCACCATATTCCAGGAACGCGCCGAATCCGCAGGTCTGCTGGCAGACCTTGCAGCCGGTACAGATGATTTTATCTATATTCGACTTCTTGTTTTCCGCATCCCAGGTGATCGCCGGACAACCGAGGCGCAGACAGGCCTGGCAGCCGGTGCATTTGTCGTGGTCGACAAACAACGGCGTGCGCCGCTCGAGATTGTCGCGCGCCACCAGCATACAGGGTCGCGAGGTAATGATCACCGAAACTTCGGGGCGTGCCATCTCTTCACGGATGGTTTTGCGCGTCAGGGCGATATCGTAAGGGTCGATCACCTTGATATGCTGAACCCCCACGGCACGACAAAGCTGTTCCATGTCGACCCGGTAGGTTTCCTGTTCCGCCAGGGTATAGCCCGAAGTCGGGTTTTCCTGCCGTCCGGTCATCGCGGTGATACGGTTGTCGAGAATGATAACCGTGGCCGCCGATCGATTGTAAACCATATCCATCAAACCGTTGATTCCGGTATGCAGAAAAGTGGAATCCCCGATCACGGCAACAACCTTGCGCTGTTCCTCCGCACTCAGAACTTTGCTGATACCCGTGGCATTTCCGAGGCTCGCCCCCATGCAGACACAGGTATCCATAGCTGACAGCGGCGGCATGAAGCCGAGGGTATAACAGCCGATATCACCGGTGACATAGGCTTTGGCCCGGTTCAGTTCCATAAAGACACCGCGGTGCGGACAGCCGGGGCACATATTCGGCGGCCGTTGCGGTAATGCGGGGGAAACATCTTCGTGCGGCACCTCCGTAGCGAACAGCGCCTGTTTAAGGCGGCCGGGGGTCAGTTCGCCACAGATCGAAAGCTTATCCTTGCCGGACACTTCGATTCCCATGGCCCTGACTTGCTCCTCGATGAAGGGATCGAGTTCCTCGACCACATAGAGTTGCTCATATTGGCCCGCAAATTCGCGAATCAGGGATTTCGGCAACGGATAAATCATTCCGATTTTCAGGATGTCCGCATCGGGCAGGACTTCTTTTACATAGTGGTAAGAAACGCCGGAGGTAATGACTCCGACCCGCCCCTGGTTCTTTTCAATCCGGTTGAACGGCTGCTGCGCCGACCACTCTTCCAAGTCCAGAATGCGCTGTTCGACGGCGACATGGCGCTTGCGGGCGTTGCCGGGCAACATAACCAGTTTTGCCGGATTGCGTTCAAGTTTCGGTTGCGGCAGATCGCTTCGGCGCTCTGCCGGCTCGACCACGGATTTGGAGTGCGAAATGCGGGTCGTGCTGCGGAGAAAAACCGGCGTATCGAACTTTTCGCTGACTTCGAATGCCAGTTTGGTAAAATCCAGAGCCTCCTGGCTGTCCGCCGGTTCGAACATGGGAACCTTGGCGAATTTTGCGTAATTGCGGTTATCCTGTTCGTTCTGCGACGAATGCAGTTCCGGATCATCGGCAGTCACCAGCACCAGCCCTCCCCTGACCCCGGTATAGGACAGAGTGAACAGCGGGTCGGCGGCAACATTGACGCCGACATGTTTCATGGCCACCAGTGCCCGGGCGCCGCCGAAACAGGCCCCGATGCCGACTTCGAGCGC
The DNA here is from genome assembly GCA_963676555.2 of Geopsychrobacteraceae bacterium. Lineage (GTDB taxonomy): Bacteria > Desulfobacterota > Desulfuromonadia > Desulfuromonadales > Geopsychrobacteraceae > BM522. Next base: position 79,850 of record CAXXGL010000013.1, on the reverse strand, counting down.
GACTTTTTCATTCGGCGCCCAGGAGGCGTCTATTTCTTCATAGCGGGTTATGTTTTCCAATATTTCCGTGCTCGGAGTGCCGGGATACGCGCAAGCAACCAGGGCTCCGGCCTCATAGGCGCCGCGCGCAATGGCTTCATTGCCGGAAAGCAGAAGTTTGTTCATAGGAATCCTTTATCTGTGCATAGACGATTGGACAGTATTCAACTGACAGGAAAAAGAGTCACGGAATAATAGATAATCACCGGAACTCTGTCAATTGGCGAGGCCCGGTAAACTTCAGGCGCCTCCCGCCCGACACAGATCAAGCAGGACCCCCTCCAGCAGTCCGGAATCAGCAATTCGAATCTTGTTGAGTTGAAATTCTTTCAGCAGTTCCAGGGCAATTTCCAGCCCGGGCATGATGATATCTCCGCGGCCGGCTTCCATGCCGGCCGCCTGTTCACGCTGTGCCGCCGGAATGGACGCAAATTGCGCCTGTAATGATGTCAACCAGGATGCGGTTAAGCAGTGGTCATTGATCCGGTTCGCATCGTAGGTGTCCATGCGCAGATCGATAGCCGCCAGAGTCGTCATGGTTCCGGCGGTCCCGATCAACCGGCAGGACTGAAGACTTGAGTTTTGCCGGCGCAGCTTTTCCCCGAAAGCGCCAACCATCTCGGCAACGGCCTGCTGCCGCTGCTTCACATCGGGCCATTCCTCACTCAGCCGAACCACGCCGAGGGGATAGCTTTGCTGCAAACGGATGCGGCCGCCGACCAGGTAGACGAACTCCGTACTGCCGCCGCCGATGTCGAAGATGACCGCCTCCTGCGGTCGCGGCCGCAGCACGGAAAGAACCCCGTCGGCCATCAGTTGCGCCTCTTCGTCACCACTGATGATTTCGACCTTGAAACCGCTCTCCCGTTCAATGCGATCGACAAAGAGCCGGCGATTACGCGCCCGGCGGAAGGCCGCAGTACCGACGGCCCGAATCCGGCAGATGTCGTGTGCGGGAAGCAGAGAGGCAAACTCGACGAGCGCGGCAAGAGTTCTCTCCATGCCGGCAACGGCAAACCCCTGATCATCGGTCAGCGCTCCGGCAAGGCGGGTCATGCGGCGTTCGCAGAACAGTGGAACGATGCCCTGATCCCGGCATTCCCCCACCAGCATACGAAGCGTATTGCTGCCGATATCGAGTGCGGCATACACTATTTTTGACCCTGGACCGCCTCGGAGACATTGAAGGTGTGATCGCCGATTTTCTCGTAGCTGTGCAACATATCGATAAAAACCAGCCCCGGTTGCACAGCGCACTCGCCGGTGTTCAGGCGGGCGATATGGTTCATGCGCAAAGATTCCTCGAGTTCATCGATCGTATCTTCATATTCAATGGCTTGTGGGCCGATCGTTTTATCTTCTTTTTCCATGGCATCAATGACGAAATGTAAAAATTCGCCGGTTTTTTCCGCTATGCTGGACACTTCGTTTTCGCCGGTATGGGAAAAAACAATTTTCTCTTCGATTTTACGTAAACCCAGTTCCCATAGATTTTCGCAATGATCGCCGATCCGCTCAAGGTCGTTGACCATATTCATCAGCGAGCCGATCGCTTTCGATGTCTCCGTGGAAATCGATCGCTGTGAAAGCTTGACCAGAAAATCCATGATTTCACGCTGCAGGATGTCAACCAGTTCCTCTTTCTTCTCAAGAGAGCGAATGCGTTTGTAATCGCCGTCTTCCAGAAAAAGATTGGTTTCTTCAAGCATCTCCATGGCGATCATGGCCATGCGCTTGGTTTCGCGCCGAGCCTGGCCGATAGCGACGGGAGGCGTATTCAAAACCCGATCGTCAATAAATTTGACCTGCAGGGTCTCCAGGTCTTCATCACCGCGAATCAGCAGTGTGGACACCTTGGCCAAGATCCCGATCAAGGGCAGAAAGATCAGCGTATTGATGATGTTGAACAGGGTATGGGTGTTGGCGATATGGCGGGCAATGTAGGGCTTGTCGCCGATGGCTGTGGCATAGCTTTCCGCCTGGGCCTGAGTCTGGACAATAAAATCGGCGTCCCCGGGAGTTATGTATGAAATGAATTTGAGGAAAAATGGAAACAGGAGCAACATGTAGAGCACGCCGAGGACATTGAAAAGAAAGTGCGAAAAAGCCGTTCGTCGTGCCGCCAGGTTGGTCCCGATTGCGGCCAGGTTGGCCGTCACCGTGGTCCCGATATTTTCCCCCAGGATCAAGGCCACGCTGGCTTCAAAAGAGATCAGCCCGGTACTGGCCAGGGCGATGGTAATGCCGATGGTTGCACTGCTGCTTTGCACGATAATGGTCAACAGGGCACCGATCAAAATCCCGAGCAGTTTATAATCGCCCACCAGTAAAAACAGGTGGCGAAAATCCTCACTGGCTTTAAGCGGGTTGAAGGCGTGCTTCATGGTCGACAGGCCGAAAAAAAGCAAACCGAAACCCAGAATGATCTCACCGATATAAACGTATTTTTTATTTTTGCTGAAGAGTTTTAACCCGGTGCCCAGGCCGATGGCCGGCAAGGCGAATTTGGTGATCTTAAAAGCGATCAGCTGGGCGGTGATGGTCGTGCCGATATTGGCGCCCAGCACCACCCCGATCGACTGCACCAGGGAGAGCAGACCGGCATTGACGAAACCGACGACCATGACGGTCGTGGCGCTCGATGACTGAATGATGGCCGTTACGGCAATGCCGACCAGGGTGCCTATGAGTCGATTGCTTGTCAGCGCGGAAAGGATTTTTCTCATGCGGTCGCCGGCGATTTTCTGCAGGCCTTCCGACATGATCTTCATGCCGAAAAGAAACATCCCCAGACCGCCCAAAAGACCGAAAATCAATTGCTGATTGATCAGTGCAGACATGAACTCTTCGCCCCTGGCGCAAAAAAACTAACACAACGCTCATAAAAAAACGGAAGAATATGGGGTATAGTCCTCCGTTTTTCCGCGCGCATACTATAATGCGATCAAAGATTTCTCAAGTAAAAAAACCGCCGCAAAGAGTTTGTTTTTCCTTTTTTAAAATTGTTCAAAAGTAATATTTTCAGGGTGTTATAGCTTTGAAAGGGTTGTCAGCATGGTGCGATACTCTTTTTTGGCCAGGCGCATTCTGGAACTTAACGTTCTGGCGATATTCAGCGTCAGCTGCATACCGAGGCGCGGGTTCTCGCTGGCAAGAGACATGAAACTTTTCCGTTTCAGAGCGTAAAGAAGAGCCTCTTCCGCAACCCGGGCCGAGGTGGCGCGCGCAGCGCCGTCAATAACGGCCAGTTCGCCGAAAACCTCGCCCGGCCCCAGCACCACAAGAACCTGCTCGTCATTTTCACTCAGCATCTGGGAGATTCTGATGCTTCCCTGCCTGATCAGGTACAGGGACTCGCCCGGCATGTTTTCCACAAAGAGTGTTTTCCCGGCGTCGACCTTGTGGGGGACGAAAAAGCGGCTGAGGAACTCGATTTCCTTTAATGCCAGGCCCTTGAAAATCGGGCTGTCGGCCAATTCACTCAGATCGTTCTTGTTCACGGCAGAAGCCCTTTGAATAGCGGTAGAATTCTAATTTTTATAGCTTTCGACATAGCTCAGGTAATTCCCGGCGGATTGCTTCAAACCGGCAATCTCGTCGGCGGAAAGATGGCGTTTGTATTGCGCCGGAAAACCCGCATAGAGAGTCCCGGACGGCACACGGGTTCCCGGTGCGACCAGCGCCCCGGCGGCAACCATGGCGTCATCTTCGACCACGGCATTATCCATAACCACAGCCCCCATGCCGATCAGGCAACGATGGCCGATGGTGCAACCGTGCAGGGTAACATTGTGCCCGATGGTGACGTCGTCGCCGATCAGAGTCGGATATTTTTCATGTGTGACATGAATGACCGAGCCGTCTTGGATATTGCTGCGTTCGCCGATACGAATGAAATTGACATCGCCGCGGATAACGACATTGAACCAGACACTTGTTTCCGCACCGATTTCAACATCGCCGATAATTTCAGCGGAACCGACACGAAAAACACTGTCGGCCAATTTCGGGGTTATCCCTTTGTAAATATGCAACATTGTGAATCTCGTTCCAACCGGGCTCAGCATATGGCCCGCTAAAGAAATACAAATATTTGTCGTGAATAAGGGTTGTCAAAAAACAGCAGGTGCACCCATAGTATGCTTTAAACGGTCGACTCCGGCAACGGGTACCGGCGTCCGGCGAGCCGTGCAGGGATTCGGGGATAAATTAAAAAGACCCATTCATCTTGATGAACGGGTCTGAAAAACGGCTTGCGGAAGACATGTTTTTTCCGTTTTCAACTATCGACACGCTCCCGCAACTCTTTACCAACCTTGAAAAAAGGTAATTTTTTCTCTTCAACCTGGATAATTTCACCGGTTTTCGGATTGCGTCCCATATAGGCTTTGTAATCTTTCACCATGAAGCTGCCAAACCCTCTGATTTCAATCCGATCATTATCGATGAGCGCTTGCGACATGGCGTCAAAGATAAGATTCACGATCTGTTCGGCTTTTTTGTAGGTCAGGTTTTTATTGATGGACAGTGCCTCAACAAGCTCGGACTTGTTCATATAACCCCCTTCAAGGCTGCAAAGGAAAGAGTTTACATTTATACACAATGACCCCCAGAAGTCAACCGTAACGACAAAAATTTCAAGCAGTTGGCTGCCTGAAATTATCAAATGATGGTGAATGGCGATAAGGTCCAGATCACCTTGGCGTCGCCGCTGCCGATATTCTCCCAACGATGCGGCAGATGGGATTTGAAACAGATGCTGTCGCCGGGTTCAAGGGTATAAACATCGTCCACGATGGTGATGCGAATCCGCCCTTCAAGCAGATAAATCAACTCATCGCCGGGATGATACATGTCCTGTTCCCCGCTCTGTCCCCCTCTTGGAACAGTGCAATAAAAAGACATGAACTGCGGATCGCGCAGGCCCGAAGTGAAGGACTCCGTGTGCATGTTGTATTCATCGTCATAGACCGTTGTGTCGCGTTCGCCGGGACGACGGTAAACCACTTCATGTGAAGTCGACACATCTTCGACAAAATAATTGATGCTTTTGTCGAAAACCGTGGCCAGGCGCATCAGGATTTCCACCGACGGAATGGTCAGGCCACGCTCGATCCTGGAGATCATGTTTGACGAGACCTGTGATTTTTCCGCCAGGATCTGGATGGTCATATCCTGTTTCAGACGGATCTCTTTCAGCTTCTTCCCAACTATCTTTTTAATTTGCATGATATTTACAGCTCCATTGAAACAATGCCGTTACCTCAGACATTCGGCGGCGGTGACACGATCCACAGAATTCTGGCCTGTTCATCGCTGTTGTTCTTCCAGCTGTGCGGCAGCGAGGCTTTGAATCCGACAGAGTCGCCTTTCTCCAGTTGGTACTCCTCCCCCGCAATGACAAAGTGCAGGCGGCCGTCAAGAACCATGGCAAACTCTTCTCCGGTGTGAACCATGCCCCCCTCGCCGCTGTCGCAGAACGGTTCGAGGGTGTCGACAAAAACCGAAAAACCGGGATCGCGCAAGCCTTGCGTAAGACTGCTGATCCGGTGCTTGTCTTCAAAAAAGAAAATCGGATCCCCCTGGCCTGCGGGAGTGAAAACAACGGTTCCGCTCTGCTCGGCCTCTTCGACGAAGTAACTCAGGCTCAAGCCCAGAGCATCGGCCAATTTCATCAGGATTTCAACCGATGGAATGGTCAACCCCCGTTCAATCCTGGAGATCATGTTCGACGATACTCGAGACATCTCGGCCAGTTCCTGGATGGTTTTATCGCGTTTCAAACGTGAGGATTTGAGTTTGCGACCAATCAGCTTTTTAACCATTTTGCTCTGCTCCATCGTTATTTTAAAATCGCGTTTTAGCACTCAATCGGGTGCCTGTCAACCCCATATGAGATGATTTGACCACGAAATGGTAATCCAGATAAGGTATGAACGCTACTATTTATGCGCTCAATCACAATTGTTCAGTTCCGGATTATTCTCGCCGCGATGCGATCCGCGCAAACCGCGTCCCGTTGGATTTATTCAAAAAGAAATAAATTATAGGTCGACAATTGGCATCCATGCCGTTACGTTTTATACTCCGCGGAGGAAAATCACCTCCCCCGCCGGCGTCAATGCTGCGCAAAAAGGATTGAGCGGTGAGTTCATCATTGAAAGAAAAAATATTTCTAAAGAGGTATATGGGACAATGCAAAGTGGAAAAAAAGGTTTTTTAGTTGTCGGCATCAATCCTCGGGTCGGTACCACCCTGGTTGCTGCCGCGCTGGCTTCGATCTGCCGTGAAGCAAACTACCAAACGGGTGTCCATTGTCCGTTTGAACTTGGAGTGGAGGCGGGGCAGACTCTCGGCCCGGCGGGGAGGCTGCTGCGGCGGGTCGCGCAATCGGAATTGCCGGATGAACAGATAACGCCTTATCGCTTTAAAAGCCGGTTGGACCCTGCGGTTGCGGCCACACGGGAAAAAGTTAAGATCGATTTTAACTCCCTGATTAAAACTGCCGAAAATATAATTGAAAAGAATGATTTTACCATCATTGACGGGGGCCCGGGACTGATGGTTCCGATCGTCGGCGGGCTGTTGCTGGCGGATTATGCCGCCCGGTTGAATCTGCCGCTCATCTTCGTCTGCTCGCCTTGTGACGGGGTTGTCAATCATACCCTGTTGTCCCTGTTTGCGGCCAAACAGATGGATCTTTCCGCCGCCGGGTATATCATCAACAAAATGCCGGTGTTAAAGACTTCAGCTGAAGAGGCGCTGCCGCACACCCTTGCCGTCATGACCGCCGAGGAACTTCTGTTCGTTTTGAATGAGGTCGAAGGAACTGACGAAGAGAAAGCGAAACAGCTGGGCAAAACAATGGCGGCAATGCCGACCTTCGGTTTTTTAAACCCTTTTTTGCCTGCTAAGAACGGCTCAAAGTAAGTATCCTCCGGTCAAACCGGGGGCTTTAACACAATCTTCAAAATCAAACACAGGTCTTGCCGTCATTCCCGCGCAGGCGGGAATCCACAGATCTGTTGCCTGACCAGGCGCTTCCGTACTCCCGCCTGCGCGAGAGTGACGGAAAAGGAAAATTGTCGTATCTCGGGGGCTCACATGCCCGTAACCGTCAAACTTTTGGAATCCCCCGGCAAAGCCGGGGGATTCCTTTTTGTATTTAAGCCGCCGGGGCGTCCAGTAACCGGCGAATTTTGGTCAATAGAACCAAGGGCTGGATCGGCTTGTTCAATAATATCGCTCCTTCCCTGACCAGCCCCTGTTCGCGTAGCGAATCAAAGGTGTAGCCGCTCATGAAAACAACGGGAACAGAGGTCGTCTTTCTGATCTCCTGATAAAATTCAGGGCCTTTCATCCCGGGCATGACCACATCAGAGAGAACGAGCCTCAGGTCGGCATCCTGCCGGGCAATGATTTTCAAGGCCGATTCGGCACAATCGCTGGTCATGACATGGTAACCCACCGCGGCCAGAATGCTATGGGTTGATTCGCGCACCAGCGGGTCGTCCTCGACCAGCAGGATGGTTTCGTCCCCGCCCGGTAACTCGCCGGTCAGGGCATTGATTTCGGCCACCGGCGCCTGGCTGGTCAACGGCAGGTAGATTTTAAGGCGCGACCCTTCGCCGGGGCTGCTCTCGACCCGTATGTAACCCCGGTGCTGCTTGACGATCCCCCAGGCCATAGCCAGACCCAGCCCCGTACCTTTACCGGTATCCTTGGTGGTAAAGAAGGGATCGAAGATTTTTTGCTGAATCTCCCTGGGGATACCGACCCCGGTATCGGCCACGGTAATCAGCGCATACTCGCCCGGCTCACCATAGCCGTGCATCCGGCAGAACGCCCGATCGATTACCGTTTTTTCCGTTTTCATGGTCAGGGTGCCGCCTGAAGGCATGGCATCCCGGGCGTTGGTCGCCAGATTCACCAGCACCTGCTCCAACTGCGACGGATCGGCCAGAGCGACCAGTTCCTCGGCACACAGAGTTAAGCGTTTTTGAATGGATTCGCCGATCATCCGGCCGAAAAGATCCTGGACGTTGAGAACCAGTCGGTTCAAGTCGACCGGCGTTGAGGGTTCGCTTTTTTTCCGGCTGTAAGCCAAAAGACCGTGGGTCAACTTCGAACCACGCTCGGCAGCCTCGGCAATTTTGCGAATTTTGGCGACCAGCTTCGGATGATCGCCGTACTGGGACTGCAGCAAACCGACATAGCCGGAAATAACCGTAAGGATATTGTTGAAATCGTGCGCGATGCCACCGGTCAAAGTCCCGATGGCTTCCATCCTTTGCGAATGCTGCAGTTGTTTTTCCAAAGTCTTCCTGCGCGACACGTCGATAAAGGTCACGACACCGCCGACTAACTGATTATCTCTGCGCATCGGATGCCCCCAGTACTCGACCGGGATTTGGCGTCCGTCACGGTGGGTAAAAAAACTGTCCTCGTTGCTGACAATACCCTGTTCGGCGATAAAACTGATGAAAGGGCACTCGGCATGGTCGATTCCCAAGGGGACGCCGCCCAGGGAAGGACTGACCAATTGCCAGAAACACTGACCGATCAGATCGTTCTCCTGCGGATAGCCGAGGATTTTTCCCGCCGTGGGGTTGCAAAAAACAACTTTTCCGAGCATGTCGATGCCGACAATCGCTTCCGCAGTCGAGTTGAACAGGGTTCTGAGCATTTCCTCATTGCGCGACAGTTCACGCACATAGTGCATGCGTTCACATTCGGCCGCGGCACGGGATGCGATAACGGACATCAACTCTTCCACATGGGGGACGGGCGGCAGGGGTTGGCTGGAAAAGGCATAGATAACTCCCAGCGTCTGGCCCTGATGACCGGTCATGGGGCAGGCGATAAAACCGGCCGCATGGTTTAAGCGGCCGAAGACGGGAGTTCTGAAATTCGCGCCGGCATGTTCCTGATAGATTTTAACCGCGCCGCGGATCACATCCGCAAAAGGAGAATCGTGACAAGGGAAAGCCTGCGGCTCTTCCCGCTGCGAACCTTCATAATGGTCGGCCTTGATCTGTAGACGGTCCCCTTGCAAAAGGGCGATTGCCGCACCTTCGACATGGAGCCACTGGCAGAGATTCCGGACGATTTCTTCAAGGCATTCCTGCCCGGTCAGGCCGACTGTACTGCGGACCAGGGTTTTTATGGCGGATTCATATCTCTCCCGCAGAGTGATATCACGCGCGACGGAAAAATAAACCGTCCTGCCGTCCAACTCAAAAACCTGGCTGCTGATTTCTACCGGTATCCAGTACCCGTCCCGATGCTTCAGTTCCGTCTTGAACAGGGCTTTCCCGTGCGCTTCAATTTCATTCAGAACTGTGGCGAAGTTATCCGGTTCGGTACTGGCGATCCGATTCAGCTCAACCGGCGACAGGTCCAGCAATTCTTCCCGCCGGTACCCGAGCAAAGCGCAGGCGACATCATTGACTTCGACATAACCACCCGGTTTGCCCTCATCCAGTCGTTCGGAGAGAAAGACCGCATCGGCGATTCCGTTGAACAAATGAAAGAAGTAATTGTCTCCCCGACGTTCCGGTGTTTGTCCCATTTTTTTCCTTTCCATTTTCTTCAGCCGTCAGCGATTGCGGTTTCCCGGCCGCCTGGTGCGGATAGTGACAGGAATAACGGCTTCTGATCTCCCTCCAATCTGCTATCCTGTTTGTATAGCGGATGACAATCGGACACAAGGAGTTCCTATGGGAAACTGTAAAATTTATATCCAGCAAGAACGCATCGCCTACTTTTCCATGGAAATCGGTTTGACCGCTGAAATCCCCACCTACAGCGGCGGACTCGGAGTCCTGGCCGGGGATACCATCAAAAGCGCGGCCGACCTGAAGATTCCCATGGTTGCGGTCACCCTGCTCTACCGCAAGGGCTATTTCCGGCAGCGCTTCGGCCCCGACGGCTGGCAGCAAGAGCAGTCCGTCGACTGGAAGCCGGAACGGTATATGACGCTTTTACCTCAGAAAGCCATGGTGCCCATCGAGCAACGGGATGTCAAGATTCAGGCCTGGCTCTATCGCGTCAAAAGCCCCAGCGGCGGTGAAGTGCCGGTCTTGTTCCTCGATACCGACATTCCCGGGAATGATGATCGCGACCGCATGCTTACCGACCATCTTTACGGCGGCGATCGGGAAATCAGGCTGAAACAGGAAATCATCCTGGGAATCGGCGGCGCCAGACTCCTGCGCGCGTTTAACTTCTCCATCATGAAATACCACATGAATGAAGGGCACGCGAGCCTGCTGACGCTGGAACTGCTCAACAGCGTGCGCATCCCCCTGGAACAGCCACCGGGTAATTTTGACGCCCTGGCTGCCGGCCGGGTCAGCGAACAATGTGTCTTTACCACCCACACGCCGGTCCCGGCCGGTCACGACCGCTTTCCGTACGACATGGTGGAGCGGATCATGCCCGCCGAAATCCCGATCAATATGCTCAAGGGAATCGCCGGCCGGGAGGAACTGAACACGACCGTGCTGGCAATGAACCTGAGCAAATTCATCAACGGCGTGGCCAAGCGCCATGGAGAAGTCTCCCAGGATCTTTTCCCGGGCTTCGAAATCCATGCGATTACCAACGGCATCCACCCTTTCACCTGGTGTTCCCCCTTTTTCGTCAACCTGTTCGACAAATACCTTCCCGGCTGGGCCAATGAGCCGGAGCTGCTGGTCCGGGTCGACAATATTTCCGATGCGGAGGTCTGGGATGCCCATTATGGAGCGAAAGCTCTTTTTTTCCAGTATGTCCGGGAACAAACCGGAGTCGACCTCGACCCCGAGCTGCTGACCATCGGCTTCGCCCGCCGGGCCGCCACTTACAAGCGCGGCGATCTGATTTTCAGCGATCTCGAACGCCTCATCCGGATCGGGTCGGGCAAGCTGCAGTTCGTCTTCGGCGGCAAGGCGCATCCGCATGACAACGAAGGAAAAAAAGTCATTCAGCACATCATCCAGGTCGCGGAAAAACTTAACGGCCGGATTTCCCTGGTGTACCTTGAAAATTACAACATGGACACCGCCTCCCGCTTCATTCCGGGAGTCGATCTCTGGCTCAACAACCCGCTGCGACCGCTCGAGGCCTCGGGAACCAGCGGCATGAAAGCGGCGCTTAACGGTGTTCCCAATTTCAGTGTGCTCGACGGCTGGTGGATCGAGGGCCACATCGAAGGGGTAACCGGCTGGGCGATCGGCCCGCCGCCCGCGGAAGTGGGCGAAGAGGCCGGACGGGCCGCTCTGGATCTGGAGGACATGTATCAAAAATTGGAACACACGATCATCCCGCTTTATTATAATGACCGGGATGGCTGGTTGCGGGTAATGAAAAACGCCATCGGCAAAAACGCCTACTATTTCAACACCCATATCATGATGCGACGCTATGTCACCGAAGCCTATATTCATTAGCCTGAGCAGTTACGGAGCACCGGCCCGGATTCGGCACAGAAATCACTTTGCAAATCAAGGGAACTGTGTTAATTTTCAGCGCTTGTAAAGAGATTCCCTTGAAGGAGAGTTCCGCATGACCTCAGTATTGATCGGATTACATATAATCGTCTCCATTGCCCTGATCGTCATCGTCCTTTTGCAGATGGGCAAAGGGGCACAGGCCGGAGCATCATTCGGCGCCGGCGGCAGTCAGGCCATGTTCGGTTCCACCGGCGGTAATTTCATGAGCAAAGTAACGGCCGGCGCAGCCGTCATCTTCATGTTGACCAGCCTTTCCCTGGCCTATTTTTACAGTTCGCCGGGTTCAAAAACCGTGATGCCCGGAACCGTTGCCGCGCCGACACAGCCGGCTGCACAGCCGGCAGAAAAATAGTTGACAGCCGGAGAAACGATTCAGTATAAATACAAGCCGTTTGCCGAAGTGGTGGAACTGGTAGACACGCCATCTTGAGGGGGTGGTGGGCAATTGCCCGTGCGAGTTCGAGTCTCGCCTTCGGCACCAAAAAATATAAGGGAAATCAGATAGTTATCTGACTTCCCTTTTGTTTTTTGTGGTGCCAAAATGGTGTCAGGGTCAAGCGTCATTTTTTGGGGGTATTGGGGGGTATTTCCAAAATTAAATAAAAAAACCGGTTACGAAAGTGACCGGTTTTTTTGTGCTGATTTCTCTGCGGTTCGAAACGGCCCCCTGACCTTGGATCAGCACCCCGCTCAAAAGCGAAGCACCCGCAAATTTCACGGGCGTTCGGCACTGCAAAAAGGGACAGACGGCGTTAGAGGCGCTTAGCCGACCTCACTGGAGGGATGCTTCTCCAGGCTGATCTCCGGCGGCCGGTCGATGATTTTGTTGATGATTTTACGTGCTTCCTGATGTCTCTTGTTGATATAAAAATTAAGCGCCTGGAAAAGTTCTTTGCCCAGCTTGTGATCTTCCACCCTGGCCGGATGAAGACGATCGTTCCCGTCAACTCCGCTTTTGATGATATAGAGGCAGATTTCCAAAGTCGTTATCGGATCATTGAACAGTTTGTTCTTTTCGCCGAATCTCTGCTCCAAAATGCCTTTGACAAGCTCAACATAGTTTATAACTCCGGATGTCATGCTCGGTCTCCTTTTATCCAGCTAAAGTTTTCAGCATATCCACAATAACAGGTTGAAGCTTTGTACCATAAAACCGCGCTCAACGGTATAAGCTTTATCCTTTGCATTCAGCGCAGCACATCGATACCGCGTCGTGCGAGCAGGCTCCCTTCGGCCAGGTAGAGATCAACCAACGCCATGCGGTAGTTGACGATCGATTCGATTTCCGCGATCCGGCTGCTGAGCAGATCCCGTTGCGCCTGCGCCACTTCCAACGCCGTGCTGGTGCCGACGTCGAAGCGTTCCTTTTCCGCCGCCAGGGTCTGCTCCTGAGCGATTCGTGTCTCCCGGCTGGCGCTTATCTGCTGCCGGGAACGTTCGACTTCGTTCACCGCCAAACGCACGTCGAGTTCGACCAGTTGGCGTAAATTGGCAACCGCTTCAGAAGCCTGCTGGCGGCCGGCGAACGCCGCCAGGTTGCGTGCCCTTGCCGCCCGGTTGTCAAGAAAATGGGACAGGCGAAGACCGGCGTTGAAATCGTAGGTGTCGTCATCCAGATGGCTGACCGAATCTGAAAAACGGGCGCCAAAGCCGGTTTTATCGAGGGCGATGAACAGCTCAAGGCGCGGCAGCAAGCCGTTGCGGGTGATCATGGTTCCCAGGCTCCGGCGGCGCAGTCGGTGCCGGGCTTCGCTTAAATCCGGGCGTGATTTTTCCGCCAGCCGGATCCGTTCATGCAGATCAGCGACAGGTTTCGCCCGCAGGCGAAGTTCGCTGATCAATTCGATTTCTTTGTCGAACAGATTGCCGTCGTCCGGACCGATCAGCCTGAGCAACTGCAGACGGCGCTCCTCGAGCTGACTGCGGGCATCGATCAATGCCTGTACCCGTAACGCTTTTTCGGTACGCGCCGCTGCCGCTTCGATATCCGGCAGGATTCCGACTTCGATGCGCAATTCGATATCTTCCAGCTGCTGTTGGGCAACGTCCAGAGATGACGCGAAAATAGCGATTTCTTCTTTGGCCAGGACATAATGCCAGTAGGCCTTTTCCGTTGTCGCAACCAGAGTTTCCGTATAACCGCGTAATTCATCGATACTGGCCAGAGTGTCGAGTTCGGCCTGACGGACTCCGGCCAGGTTGACGGCGGGGCCGAAATCGCGCAGCAGCGCCTGGGTCAAACTCAGCCCCAAAAGGGTTTCCTCCTGCTCCGGGGTCCGGTTCGAAGTGTTGCGGCTGTGTTCGAGCGCGATCTCAAGCGAGGTACCGGTCGGCAGATATTGATTGACGCCGACCGTTTCAACGGTTTCGGTGGCTTCGACATTGAATCGCGTGCCGCTGGAGCGGGAGGTCTCGCTGGTTTTCTCTTTATTGTAGCCGATCTCCGCAACCAGCTCCGGGGCGAAGACGCCTTTTTCGATCTGTTCGAAGGTTCCGGTCACGACCGGCGTCAATTGCTGAACACGCAGGTCACGATTATTCCGCAAAGTCAGCAATACCGCCTGCTCCACCGACAGTTCGCCGGGGATTTCCACCGCGGCCGGACCCGGATCGATTACCGTGGAATCCAGGGTAAAACGAATCGGGGTAAGCGGCACTGCTCCGCGGTTGTCGATCGTCAACTCCGCCGGTTCCCGCTGGCGGGTCAAAGGCACGCAGGCGGAGAACAGACAGGTCCACAGGAGAAAAACGGCTAAGCCCATTCCGGCAGAAAAAAACCCGCGCATCTGATTTATGCATCCTCCCTGCGCCGTTCCGGATGGAAAAGCGAATAAACGGCCGGGATCAGAACCAGGGTGATCAACGTCGATCCCGCCAGTCCGCCGATGACGGCACGCGCCAGCGGTGCCTGGGCATCGGCCCCTTCTCCGATGCCGATGGCCAGCGGCAACAGGGCCAACATGGTCGTCAACGAGGTCATCAGAATCGGCCGCAGGCGCCGCCGTCCCGCTTCAATCACGGCGTCTTGCACCGACAGCCCTTCGGCAATCAGTTTGCCCGCCTGATCGACCAGCAGAATAGCGCCGTTGACCACGATCCCGCACAACATGATGCAACCGATAAAGGATTGCAGATTGAACGTGGTTCCGGTCAGGAAAAGCACGACCAGAACGCCGACTGCGGCGACCGGAACCGACGCCATGACGACAATCGGATCGCGCAGCGACTCGTACTGACAGGCAAGCACCATATAGACCAGCAGCAGGGCCAGAATGAGTGACGCACCCAGTTCGCGGAAGGCCTTCTGCTGTTCGGTGAAATTGCCGCCCACGGCAAGTTCGTAACCCACCGGGCGCGGAATCTGATCGAGCAGCGCCTGCACATCGGCCGCGACGGAGCCCATGTCCCGCCCGGCGACATTGGCCTGGATGCTGACCAGCCGTTGCTGATCTTTACGATCGATCTGGATCGGCCCGCGCCCGGCCGCGGTGGTCACCAGGTTACGTAAAGCCACCTGTTCGCCGGCGGCGGTTGCCAGAGTCAGGTCCAGGATCTCGTCCAACGAGCGTTTTTCAACATCCAGCAGTTGTACGAAAATGCGATAAGAATTCCCCTCCCGGCGGTATTCCCCGGCTTTGGAGCCGGCGACGGCGGTTTCCAGGGCTTCGGTCACGTCGCGAACGCTCAGGCCCAGGTCGGCCACTTTGTCGCGGTCGATGCTGATCTCCTGTTGCGGAATTCCGGCCTTTTGCGAAATTTCAAAATCGGTAATGCCGGGAATTCCTTCCAAGTTGCGTGCCGCACGTACGGCCAGAAGATCCAGGGTCTGCAGGTCGAAACCGCGAATCTCAACGGTCAGTCCCTCGTCCCCGCCCAGGAGCCGCCCGAGCAGAAACTGCCCCTGGGGAGCACGGGTCCGCACAATCATGCCGGGAATCCGCCCGTTTAAAAGCCGCCGCAGATCGGCAGCGATTTCGACATTGGAGCGTTCGCGCTGCGCCGCCGGTTGCAACGCCAGGCGGATTTCCGTTTTAGCCGCATCCCCGGGCCGCCAGCCCGAAGAGCCGACATTGATCACCGATGACACCGTCTCCGGAACGGCCGGGTAAACGATTTCCTCGAGTTTGCGGGCCTGCTGGTCGAGCAGGTCGAGACGCGTGCCGATTTCCATCTCGCCGGTGACCCGCACTTCCCCTTCGTCACTGGGCGGCAGGTATTCGGAACCGATCAGGGGCGCCAGCAGCAGGCTCGAACCGAACAGGCAGAAAGCAACCAGGACCGTCAGCCGGCGATGCCGCAGAATCCGGGCGAGCAGCCGGCGATAACGATGATCGAGCCCTCTGAACATGGCTTCGGAACGGTTGATCAGCTGTTCCATCCAGGGGAAACGCCGGTGCTGCAGCTGTTCGGGGGTTTTAAGCAGACGCGAGGAAAGCATCGGCAGGAGGCTGAGCGAAACCAGCAGCGAGCAGACAAGCGAAAAAATGATCACGAAAGCCAGTTCCTTGAACAGTTGACCGGCAACCCCGCGCACGAAAATCAGGGGCAGAAAAATGACCAGGGTGGTGATGGTGCTGGCGACGATCGCCGGACCGACTTCGCCCGCCCCCGCAACCGCGGCGGTGACCGCCGGTTCGTGATTCTCCATGCGCCGCCGGAAAATATTTTCCAGCACGACGACGGAACTGTCGACCATCATCCCCACCCCGAGAGCCAGGCCGCCGAGAGTCATCAGGTTTAAAGTGAAACCGGCAAAGTAAATCATGGCGAAAGTGGCGATCACCGAAATCGGTATCGCCAGAGAAATGACAAAGGTGGAGCGGACATTACGCAGGAAAAAAAGCAGAACCAGAATCGACAGCCCGCCGCCGTACAGGACCGAGCGGGCCACATTGGCGATCGAACGTTCAATGAAGTTACCCTGGTTGATCACCGGGATGATGCTGATCTGCGGCAGGCTGCGGTTGATTTTGTCGATCTCGCCGATAATCGCCTGAGCCACCTCGACGGTATTGGCATCGGACTGCTTGCGGATCGCCACGCGCAGGCCGCGATCGCCGTTAACCCGGACAATACGTTGTTTTTTCTCGTAGGTGTCGCGCACCCGGGCAACCTGTCCGAGGGTTACGGCGGCGCCTTCGCGTTGGTAAATGACGGTATTGCGAATCTGATCAAGGCTGCTGAATTCGGCCGGAGCGCGAAGAGTGACTTCGTAACGTCCCTGCTCTATCTTGCCGGTCGGCAGATCGAGGTTGGCGTTGCGGATGGCCGCAAGCACCTGATTGAGCGGCAGACCCAGTGCCTTGACGCGATCCGGGTTCAGTTCAACGCGGATTTCACGGCTGTATTCACCCCACAGGTCAACCTGGGCAACCCCGGGCAGGCGGCCGAAACGGTAACGCACCTGCTTGTCCACCAGTTCCGTCAGTTCCACCGGATCAAGAGTACTGGCAATCCCCAGAATCACGACCGGGAAGCTGGCCACATCAAATTTCCTGATCCGCGGCCGCATGACATCGTCCGGCAGTTCGTTGATTTCATTTTCCAGGATCGATCTGACGTCCTGAGCCACGACATCGAGGTTGTTGCCCCATGAAAAAGTGACGCGTACCGTGCTGTTGCCTTCAGACGATTGCGATGTCATATCCTCAACGCCCGGCACCGTGGCGACAATCTCTTCGAGAGTCTGGGTGACCAGCCGCTCCATGACTTCGGGGCTGGCGCCTTCGTATTCAGTGCGGATCGTGAGGGTCGGCAGTTCGATATCGGGCAGCAGATCGGTTTTCAGCCGGGACAGGGAAAAGATGCCGAGCAGCACCACGATCAGGGTCAGCATGGTGGTGAAAACCGGCCGATCAACACTGAACTTGGGCAGGTTCATTAAAGTGCGGCCCCCTCGGCGCGGGCCGGATCAGCAGTTCCGGGGATGAAAATCGCGGAACCGTCTTCCAGCAACTGCTGCCCCAGCGTGACCACCCGCCCGGTCAGCCTGAGATTGTTGATTTGCACCCGTTCACCGTCCTGAATGCCGACCTCGACTTCCTGCCAGCGCACTGATCGGCCATCTTCGGAAACGACGAAAATACCGGTTCGATCACTGCGCTTCACCAGTGCCTGCTCCGGAATGATAACGCTCCGATCACGGCGTTCCAGCACGACGGTGGCTCTGATGAACATGCCCGGTTTCAACCTTTCGCCGGGATTGTCAATCTTCAATTCAACCCGGGCCTGCCTGGTCGCCTGTTTAAAGACCGGCGCTATCCTCTCGATCCGGCCGTTGAATTGTTCTCCCGGAAAAGCATCCGTGACCAGGGCGATTTGCTGACCTGGTTTGAGACGGGCATAGTCGCGTTCGGCGACAAAAACCACACCGGTGATCGGATCGAGTTCGACAATCCGCAACAAAGCGGTGTTGGCGCTCACCGTTTCCCCTTCATCGACATAGCGTTCAGATACCACGCGGCGCTCCTCCCCGCCGGACCAGCCGGCGGTAATTTCGGTATAACCGAGCCTGATTCGTGCCGTTTCGACCGCCGCCTCGGCTCTGAGTACCTCAGCCCGGGCAACTTCAAGTTCGGCTTCTTTGGCCAGTTGTTCCGCCTTGACGGTATCGAATTGCGACTCCGAAGCAACCCCGCGCTGTTGCAGGGTCCTGAAGCGTTCAAGCTCCCGCGTCGCGATGCCCAGCGCGTTGCGCGCTTCGATCAGGTTTGCCCGCGCCACGGCGAGATTTGCCCGCGCCTGGGCCAGCTCCTGGACATATTCGGCGTTGTCGAGCTGAGCGACGACCTGATTGCGCTCTACCCGGTCCGAGATGTCGACGCTCAGGCGCTCTACCCGGCCTGCAACTTTGGGGGCGACAACGAACTCGGCTCCGGCTTCGAGTGCGCCGCTGAAGATTCGTTTCAACGTGATCGTGCCTTGTTCGATCGGCATGACTTCAACGGGGACCGCCTGTTTCCCGCGTTCTTGCGCTGTCCCGCGATGGTCCGTCGACGGCGCCGGCCGCAGCAGCATGAAAACTCCGCCCGCCAGCAGGCAGACGAAAACAAACAGGACAAATACAGTCGATTTTTTAGTAGCAGTATTGGCCATTCGCCGTGATCCATGTTCTCTGTTGAGGTGCCCGGGGAACTTCCGTCGCCTTCGTCGGAAATACGCATGACGCTATAATATGACAAATTGGCTCGATATTAATATCGGGAAAGCATTCTTTTTGCCCTTTTTTAACGTCGATCGGCGGCTTCGGTTTGCGCCGGAGTGAACGGCAGAGACAAAAAAAGACCCAACTCTCTCTCGAATCAGGTCTTTTTTGGGGTGGGTCCGAAAAAAGCGAACAGCGGCTTATTTTTGCGACATGCCCGCCAGTGAGCCTTCGATCATGGCGACAAACTGGTTCAGGTTCGCTACGGCCGTCGCATCCAGGTCTTCCCAGGCAATACGGATGCGGTCATCATCGCCATCGCCTCTGCTCAAAAAAAAGTGCGACCCCGGCGCTATTTCAACCATAGCTGTATCTGTTTCTATTTTCAGCATCTTAACTCCATTCCCACAGGCAATCACGATATCCCGGCAGTTTTATCAGTGCGCGCAATCCTTATATTTTGCATAAACGGCCTTGATCTCTTCACACATCCGAGTATAACACTGCTGCTGGGCTTCGCTCAATTCATCCCAGCTGAGATACTTGCCGCCCTCTTCATTAATCCGATTGACGAAGACATTTTCAACAATTTCAATCGACTCTCTGGAATTCACTTTAATCATCATGACAATCCGACTCCCGGTTACAGATTTTATAAACATCATCACAGGCCTGATGCGCCATTGTATACCGAAAAGAAAGCTTGTCAAAAAAATTCCACCGGCCTGCTTTTCCCAAACGAATCGTTATCGATTATTTCCTCCGTGGTATAACACCTGTATAATTATATCTAATTAACAAGATTTTTATAAAAAAATGTTAAATTCACTTGAAACTGATATCAATTTTGAGTTTAATGGATATTAGTTTTTACTCACATAACTGCCCGACCCGGTATATAGCTTCAAATTCTACCGTTTGATCAGTTGAAAGGACCTGAAATCAATGCCTTTAACCGGCGAACTCGAACACCTTCCGATTGTTGATGTTATTCAGCTGATACATTCAACGCGCAAATCCGGAACGCTGAATGTTTACAGTCGTAAAGGCGAAGGGCAACTGGTCTTTAATAACGGTTATATCGTCAGCGCGACTCATTCGAGCGAGCGTCTGAAAATCGGTAAAATTCTGCTTGAAAGCCGTATCATCACCCCGGCCGAACTGGACAAGGCGCTGGCGCTTCAGAAGCTGTCGGGAGCAGACCGCAAACCGCTGATCGCCACCCTGCTCGAGCATTGCGGCCTGTCCAAAGATGCGGCATTCAAAGCCCTCGAAACGTTGATCGAAATGACGGTTGTTGAAATGATCAGTTGGACGCGGGGAATCTTTACGCTTGATGTCGACGAAATCAATGTCGCGGACGATTACCGCTATCTGCCCAAGCAGTTACAGACCGTCAGTCTCGACACGCAAATGGTGTTGATGGATGCCTTGCGCATTTTCGACGAAAAAGTGCATGCCGGGGAAATTGAAATCGCTGAAGACCCGCTTGAAGAGCCGCCTCTGGAGCAGCTCGAACGGCAACCGGAGCCGGCCGATGAACGCATGGAGGGAAGCGGGGAGAAAACGGAGATCATCGTTTCCGAAGACATTCTCGGGCTCGCGGATCTGGACAAGGTCAAACGTAAAAAACCGCATGTATTCAAAGGGCTTGAGGCTTTTGACCCGGCTGAAATTCACCGTCAGGTGATCGCCGGCACGCTGTCCGAATTGCCCACGGACGACAGGGAGATCCTGGTCAGCTACCTGGCCAATATTTCCACGCCTTTCCTCGGCGAAGACGGCATGCAGACAGCCACCAGCAAATCCCAGGCGGTAATCGTCTATACCTGCGATCAATTTTTACAGCATGCCATCATGACAGTGTGTAAAAAGGAAGGGATCCTGGTTTTCGTGACCGCCAATCGCAATGAACTGGACAATCTGATCGATAGGGCGCTGTATAAATACCTTGAGCCGATCCTGGTCTTCGGACCGCCGACGGTGGATATTGACGATTTCAGCAAAGATGCCATTTTCGAAATTCGTTCTTTGAAAATGGCTCAATACCCGCAAATGTCGATCCTGCAACTTGCTTCGCCGCTGGATTTCACTTTTTCATTGCAGTCACTGAATGACGGGGCCCGGGCGGTGTTCCCCCTGCCCTATTTTGCCGAACGGGCGACAACATTCGCGGATGACATGGTCAATTTTCTCAATACGTTCCAAGCTTATATCCGCAGTTGCTTCAACGAAGAACGCCGCCATCAGTTCGCCAAACTGCGCAACAGCCTTTCCGGTTTGCGCCTGTTGCGCAAAGCTCCGGACATTTCGCAACTGGTGCTGCAATTCGTCGGCGAAACCTTTGAGCGCAGCCTGACCCTGATCGTGGACAGAGCCGAACTGATCGCCGAACGGAGCATCGGCATCAGCGACGAAAAAAACGCCGGACCCTCCGCAGCGCTGAAATTCAGGATCCCCATTCGCCGTGACTCCAAATTCAAAGAAGTCATTCAATCGGGAAAAGCATTTCTGGGGCAACCCGACGACAGTTCTTTAGCCGATCTGCTGTATCCGGAAATAGGGCCGCCGCAGGACGCCACTTTTCTGCTGCTGCCGCTGAAAAGCAATGACCGTATCATCACTCTGACTTATGCGGATTTCGGTCGCAACAGCGCCAAACAGGTATCGCTTGATTTTATGGAATTTTTTGTCGGCCAGGCCGGGATTGCCATGGAAAATGCGCTATTCCGCAAGCAATTGAATCATGCCAATCAGCCGGACGTTATTCACTAGAGGGCAAGCCATGGACAGCAAGACACTACATCAGATCCTTGAGATCGCTTTTGCCAAGCGGGTTTCCGACGTTCATTTCGAAGTCGACAACCCGCCGTTTTTCAGAGCGCACGGACAACTCCTGCGCTCCAAACTGGCCAGTCTCAAGCCTCAGGACACCCAGTTCATCGCCAAAACGATTATGGCCGGCAACAATCGCGAACTGCCGCCGGACTTTACCGAATTCGATGCCTCCTACTCATTGTCCAACAGCGGCCGTTTTCGCGTCAGCATCTTCAAGCAACGCGGCAATATCGGCATCGTCATGCGCGTTATCCCCCCTGAGATCGGCGGTTTCAAAGAGCTGAAACTGCCTGCGGTACTGGCCGAAATCGTCAAGGCGCCCAATGGACTGGTATTGGTCACCGGACCGACCGGCAACGGCAAGTCCACGACTCTGGCTTCGATGCTCAATTACATGAATGAAAAATACGCCTACAACATGATTACCATCGAAGACCCGATCGAATTTCTTTTTACCTCACAAAAAAGCTGCATCATCCAGCGTGAAGTGGGAATCGACACCACCGATTTCAGTGCGGCGCTCAAAGCCTCCCTGCGCATGGATCCGGACGTCATCATGGTCGGCGAGTTGCGCGATCTGGAAACCATCGATGCCTGCATCAAGGCATCGGAAACCGGGCATCTGGTGTTCTCGACCCTGCACACGCAAAACGCCACTTCGACCATCAACCGGATTATCGGGCATTTCCCGCCCGATACCCAGGAAATCATTCGTCAGCGTCTGGCCGATATCCTGGTGGCGACTATTTCATTGCGGCTGGTGGAAGACAAAAGCGGGGAAAACATTCTGCCGGTTGTCGAGGTGATGCGGACGACCACCACCATTCAGGCCTGTATTCGCGACGGGAATCTGGATGAAATCGAAGGGCATATCGAGAAAGGCAGCGCTCAGTACCAGATGCAATCCATGGATCAGCACCTGATCCAGCTGTGTAAAAAAGGCATCATCTCCATGAAAGAGGCCAAGCGGGTCTCCAATTCCATGGATCTCGAACGCAAGCTGACCTTTACCTAAACCTGAAGCGGCAAGAAGCGGCACCTCCACGCCCGCCCACTTGATGCGGGGCAAATGCGGTTAGCGCTCTATCCACGAGGTGTCGCCGCCGCCCTGGCGCAACACTTCAACCTGATCGTCGAGCAGGCTGATCACCGTCGAGGCTTCGTCGATGGAAATGCCTCCGTCGATCACGAAATCGACCAGATGCCCCATTTGATCATTGATGTCCCGCGGGTCTTCAGGCGTCGTCTGGCCTGAAATGTTGGCGCTGGTGGTCACCAGAGGGTGCCCGAGCTCCTCGACGATCGCCCGGCAGATCGCATTATCCGGAATTCTGACGCCAACGGTTTTCTGTTTGGTGCTGAGTGAATCGGGAACGATCTTTGTCGCCTCAAGGACAAAGGTGTAGGCCCCCGGCAGATGGCGTTTCATGATCTTGAAGGCAAAATTGCTCACCTGGGCATAGATCGATATTTCCGCAAGATCACTGCAGATAAAAGAGAAAGGCTTACGCCGGTCACGCTGCTTGATCTGAAAAATTTTTTTTACCCCTTTACGGTTGAAAATATCGCAGCCGATGCCGTAAGTCGTGTCGGTGGGGTAAATGATGACGCCGCCCTGTTGCAGGCAATCGACCACCTGCCGAACCAGTCGCGGTTGCGGGTTTTGGGAATTGATCGAAATAAACATTGGATAAAAACTCCTGAATCTGAAAAAACTGCTTTATTTTAGCCGCAAGCGGCTTTTAAAGCAATATTTTCAGCTCGGGAGTTTTTTTCATTTCCGCATAGATATCAGTCAGTTGTTGAAAATTATACAGGGTGACGAGAACCGATACCGACTGGTAGGTTCCCCGCCCGCTCGGCCTGAACCTGACGGCGTCGCCCGGAAAATCGGCATGTTTGGCCACCGCGGCAACGATTCCCAGGCGAAACGGGTCGCCGGCCGGACCGACGGCCTTGAACTCATAGCAGCAGGGGAATTCGAGCAGTTCCTGAGGGTCGTTGTCCTTCATCTTCAGCCTTCGTGCCCGGTATGGCCGAACCCGCCGCTGCCGCGGGTTGTCGCGCTCAAATTTTCAACCTCGTGCAGAGCCGCCTGACAGACGGGAGCGACAATTAGCTGGGCGATGCGGTCGCCCGATTGGATGACAAAATCCTTCTGTCCCAGGTTGATGAGAATGATCCTGACCTCGCCGCGGTAATCGGCGTCGATGGTGCCGGGGGCGTTGACCAGGGTGATCCCGTGATTGACCGCCAATCCGGAGCGCGGTCGCACCTGGATCTCAAAGCCCTCGGGAATGGCGAAAGCAAGGCCGGTCGGCACCAGGCAACGTTCCCCGGGCGACAGGACAAGGGGTTTTTCCAGTAAAGCGCAGATATCCATCCCGGCGGCCAGTTCGGTCATGTAGCGGGGAATTTTGGCGTCCTGGTGCAGCTTTAGAATTTCAATCTTCGGTTTCAACATAAGCCGGCCTTGTTATGAAAAAGGGCCGGGAAATATTCTTTCACCGGCCCGGTTGAACATAAGCTGCCGCAGCGGATCAATCCTCTTCGGGCAACTCCATTCCCAATGCCGCCTTGCGCGACAATTTGATTTTACCCTGACGGTCGATGCCGATGCATTTAACCAGAACCTGATCCCCTTCTTTCAGCACGTCGCTGACATTTCGCACCCGCTCCTTGGCCAGTTCCGAGACATGAACCAGACCGTCCGTTCCGGGAAAGATTTCGACGAACGCGCCGAATTCCATGATTTTCTTGACCGTGCCCATATACAGCTTATCGACTTCCGGCTCCTGGGTCAGGTTGCGAATCATCTTAATCGCCTCTTTCGCCGCGGCGCCGTCGCTGGAGGCGATTTTGATGGTGCCGTCATCTTCGATATCGATGGCGCAGCCGGTCGCATCGATAATGCCGCGAACATTCTTGCCCCCGGAACCGATGACCGTCCGCACCTGATCCGGTTTGACCTTGATGCTGGTGATCTGCGGTGCGTATTCGGACAGTTCGGGACGCGGCTCGGCGATCGCTTTGGCCATTTCGCCGAGGATATGAATCCGCCCTTCGCGAGCCTGCTCCAGAGCCTGTTGCATGATCTCCTTGGTCACTCCGGTAATCTTGATATCCATCTGCAGGGCGGTGATGCCGGTGGCCGAACCGGTCACTTTGAAATCCATATCGCCGAGGTGATCTTCATCGCCGAGGATATCGGACAGCACGGCGACGTTGTCGTCCTCCTTGATCAGGCCCATGGCGATACCGGCAAGGGGGCCGCTGACAGGGACGCCGGCATCCATCAATGCCAGGGAGGCGCCGCACACGGAAGCCATGGATGAAGAGCCGTTGGATTCGAGGATATCGGACACCACCCGGATCGTGTAGGGAAAGTCGTCATGGCTGGGTAAAATCTGCGACGCACTGCGTTCGGCCAGAAAACCGTGACCGATTTCACGCCGTCCGGGGAACAATCGCATGCTGGTCTCGCCAACGCAGAAAGGCGGGAAATTATAGTGCAGCATGAATTTTTTGAATTCCATGCCCTGCACATTGTCCATGCGCTGCTCGTCAACCCCGGTGCCCAGGGTCGCGGTGACCAGAGCCTGGGTCTCGCCGCGCGTAAACAGGGCGCTGCCGTGGGCACGCGGCAAAACGCCGATCTCGCAACTGATCGGGCGGATGGTTTTCTTGTCGCGACCGTCAATCCGGACCCCATCCCGGGTCACCATACGGCGCACCACGGTCTTTTCAATGCCACCCAAAATGGCGGATATCTCTTCGCTTCGCTCGGGGCAGCTTTCCGCCAGCTCCGACTGAACCTGGTCGCGAATCCCGGCCAGAGCTGCATAGCGGTCCTGTTTGACTTTGATTTTAAAGGCTTCGATAACTTTCGCTTCGACCAGTTCGGTGACTTTCTCCGCCAGAACGGTATCTACCTCGGGCACAACGAATTCACGTTTTTCCTTGCCGACCAAAGCAGCCAGTTCCTCCTGCAGGCTGATGAGCGGCTGGAGCGCCTGATGGCCGAAAAAAATCGCTTCGAGCATCTCGTCTTCGGAAAGAAAACGGGCTTCACCTTCAACCATCATGACGGCGTCTTTGGAACCCGAAATGACGATTTCGACATCGCTCTGCTCGATCTGCTCGTTGGTCGGATTGGCAACCAACTCACCGTCGACACGGCCGACCCGAACGGCGGCGATGGGACCGGCAAAGGGAATATCCGAGATGGATACGCAAGCCGAAGCGGCCACCATGGCCAGGGTGTCGGGATCATTGACCAGGTCGGCGGAAATCACCGACGGCATGATCTGGGTCTCGAACATGTAACCTTTGGGGAACAGCGGCCGCATCGGCCGATCAATAAGGCGACAGATCAGAGTTTCCCGCTCAGTGGCCCCGCGTTCGCGGCGGAAAAAGGAGCCGGGAATTTTGCCACTGGCATAAAATTTCTCTGCATAGTTAACGGTCAGGGGAAAGAAACCCTGCCCCTCACGCACAGTCTTGGCGGAAACGACGGTGCAAAGCACTTTCGTCCCCCCATAAGTCACGATAACCGCGCCGTCGGCCTGACGGGCGACCTTGCCGGTTTCAATGGTCAAAGGCTGACCGTTGAAATCGATTTCAACCTGATGATAGGCCATTTTCTTCATACTCCTTCAGTGTGGTCCCGGACTTCCGGGGCCCGATTGATGAACAGCTACAGGAGGATGGCCTGAGACAATCTCCGATCCGGCATCGGAAATTCTCTCCGGACAGCCTCCGCAGCTTCCTTGATGGAAAGACAAAAGCAGCATGCCTATTACGCATGCTGCTCTCTTTATTACCGACGCAGGCCTAAAGACTTAATGATCGCCCGGTAGCGTTCGATGTCCTGCTTGATCAGATAATCAAGCAGACGGCGACGCTGGCCAACCATTTTCAACAGCCCCCGGCGGGAATGGTGGTCCTTCTTGTGGGTTTTGAAATGTTCCGTCAGATAAGTGATACGCTCCGTCAGCAGAGCGATTTGCACCTCAGGAGAACCGGTGTCCCCTTCATGACGTTTGTACTGGTTGATGATTTCTTGTTTGCGTTCTGTGCCGAGCACTTCATTCTCCTTTTGTTTATTCAACTAAAAGCCAGTGGCGTGGCTGTCTGATGACATTTGCGTAGGCTGCGATTTCTACCACAGTTCAAATGTTTCTGTAAAGATTAAACTGTCTTTTTCTAATAACTTACAAAGACCCGTGCAAGCTCGAAATCAGCTCTTTTTTCTTTTTCCCTGTCCGGTGCGTAACGGGCCATGGCAACCACTTCATCGGCATGGGCCAGACACACCAGAGTCCCCGGCCGGAGATCACCGTGGCTTACTGCGCGCGGCGGGATTCCGTACTTGAGTTCCGTGACCGCCTGTTCCGTCAGTTCCAGTCGGGGATAGCGCCGCAACGCCGTACTGATGGAATGCAAGGCGCCGGCGGGATCGCTCAATTGCTGCAGTTCGTCCAGGGAACGGCATTCGTTTAAAAGGAAATCCCCGCTGCGCAGCCGGCGCAAAGCGCACAAATGCGCACCGCAGCCTAAAACCGCCCCCAGATCATGGGCCAGAGAGCGGATATAAGTGCCTTTGCTGCAATCGACTTCAATGGTCAGCCGGTCCTGATCCAGGGCCAAAATTTCCAACCGCGCTATCACCACCCGGCGGGGCCGGCGGATGATTTCTTTTCCCTGGCGGGCGAGTTTGTAAAGCGGCACACCATTCTGTTTGAGAGCTGAATAGATTGGTGGAAGCTGCTCTATCTCACCGCGAAAACGGTCGCAGGCCGCCTCGATTTCGGTCCGGGTGAAAACCGGCACGGGTTTTTCCTCGATCAGGGCCCCCTGACTGTCATAGGTGTCGGTTACGGCTCCCAGACGTAATGTGGCCCGATAGCTTTTATCATCGCTGAAGAGAAACTGGAGAATCTTCGTCCCCTGTCCGACGGCAACCGGCAAAACCCCGGTTGCCAGAGGGTCGAGAGTACCGGCGTGACCGACTTTACGTGTTCCCGCCAGCTTTCTGACCCGGCGGACAACATCATGCGACGTCATGCCGGAAGGCTTATCGATAAGAAAGAGACCGTGCACTGTTAACTGAGCAGCTGATCGAGTTTCTGGAAAACCAGTTTTTTAACCTGTGGCAACGGGGCCGAAATCAGTGCTCCAGCGGCATTGTGGTGCCCTCCTCCACCAAGCTGTCGCGACAGGTTTCCGACATCGACGGCACCGCGTGAGCGGAAACTGATTTTATACTGCTCTGCGGCACGCTGGCTGAAAAACACCGCGACCTCAACACCGCGTACGGCGCGCGGATAGTTGACAAAGCCGTCGGCATGCTCTTCCAACGCTTCCGCTTGTCGCAAGTCCTCCCGCTGCATCACCATGCTGGCATAACGGCCGCAGGCGGATATTTCCAGCGTCGGCAGAACAAGACCGAGTAAACGCATTCGTTGCGGCGCATAGCTTTCATACAGGTTGCTGGCCGTCTCCCAGGGGTCGATGCCCAGAGCGATCAACTCGCCGGAGATGGCGAAAGCTTCCTGGTTGGCGCTGGAATAGCGGAACGAACCGGTGTCGGAGAGAATCCCGAGATAAAGGGCTTTCGCTACCGCGAGGCTGATGGGATGGCGACATTCCTGCAGCAGGCGATAAATCAAAACAGCCGTGGCACTGGCCTCGGTGTCAAGATAACAGAGATCGCCGAACGAGGAGTGGGGGTGATGATCGATATTGATCAGTGTGTCGCTTAGATCCAGAACCGGCAAACCACAGCGTTCAAGGTCGCCGGAATCGAGGACAAAAACCACATCGTAACGCGCAGCAGCGGGAATCCGCGACCGGATCAACCTGCTTTGCGGCAGGAAACGCATGGTTTCCGGAACCCCGTCGGAATTGTAAGCCGTCACTTCCTTGCCCATTTCCATCAACGCCAATGCCAGGCCCAGGGTGGACCCGACAGCATCGCCGTCGGGGTTTTCATGAGCGACAATAAGGAAGGAGTGATGGGTGCGGATCTGTTCAGCTATCTGCTGTTTTATCATTCAAATCATCCTGAACCTGGCGTAACAGCTCGTCAATCTTACGGCCGTTGACGATGGATTCGTCATACTGGAATCTCAACGCCGGCACAAACCGCAACTGCATGACCCGGCCCAATTCACGCCGGAGGTACGGCGTCGCGCTTTTCAGGCCGCGTTCAGCGTCTTTGCGATCGTCCGCATCGGCAACCGTGAAGTAAATCCTGGCACTGCCGATATCGCGCGCCACTTTCACCCCGGTAACGGTGACGGCGGCAACCCGCGGATCTTTAATGCTGAACATTAATAATTGCGTCACTTCTTTGTGAATTTGCTCAGCAACTTTTTCAGGACGAAATTCGCTCACGCGATATCTTCTCCATAGTGCAGATATTCGAAATCCAGCGTCACCAGCTGAACTTCCACAGCAGTTTCCAGCTCTTTTTCCATCTGTCTGAATACCGATTCCACCAGCTGTCGGTTCCCGGCGCACATACTTGCGCCGATCAAAGCGCGCTGAAGCATATCCTGCAGACCGACCTCGGCAACCGACAGGGGGTATTGCGTGCGCAGTCGGTTTAACAACCGCCTGATCCGGGACCGTTTCTGTTTCAGGGAATGCACCGCGAAGAGCCGGACATCAAGCCGCGCGACACCAACGACCATGGCTTTCGTCCCTGCCTAGAGTTCGGTTTTGACCTCTTCCATTTCAAAAGCTTCGATGATATCGCCGACCTTGATATCGTTGTAGTTCTCCAGACCGATACCGCATTCATAGCCGCTGTTGACTTCCTTGACGTCATCTTTGAACCGTTTGAGCGAGTTCAGTTTGCCTTCCCAGACAACCACATTGTCGCGTACCAGGCGGACCTGGGCATTACGAACGATTCTGCCGTCAAGCACGTAACAGCCGGCAATGGTTCCGACCCGCGAAACGTGGAAGGTTTCGCGCACTTCGACGCGCCCGAGCTCTTTTTCTTTCAGGGTCGGAGCCAGCAATCCTTCCATGGCGTCGTGAATATCGTTAACGGCATCGTAGATGACGCTGTACAGGCGAATATCGACCTGCTCCGCTTCCGCCAGCGCCTTGGCCTTGACTTCGGGGCGGACATTGAAGCCGAGAACGATGGCATTGGACGCCGTCGCCAGGGTGACATCGCTTTCCGAAATGCCCCCGACACCGGTATGGATGACGTTGAGCCGGCAGGAATCGGTCGAAAGTTTTTCCAGTGCATCGCGTACCGCTTCGACGGAACCCTGGACGTCGGCCTTGATGATGACGGCCAGTTCCTCGACCACGCCCTCCTGCATCTTGGCAAACAGTTGATCCAGGGAAACCTTGCTGCTCTTGGCCAGATCGATCTCCCGCTGTTTCGACTGACGATGCTGGGAGACTTCCTTGGCCGCCTTTTCGTTTTCGACCGCGTGAAAGGTCTCGCCTGCGTCCGGCACTCCGCCCAGCCCCGTAACTTCCACCGGGAATGAAGGACCGGCCTGCTGCACTTGTTCACCGCCGGCATTCACCATGGAACGCACGCGCCCGTAATGCAGCCCGGCGACAATGGCATCGCCGATTTTAAGGGTCCCGTCCTGGACCAGGACGGTCGCTACCGGGCCGCGCCCCTTGTCGAGTCTGGCTTCGACGATCGAACCTTTGGCCCGTTTGTTCGGGTTCGCCTGCAGTTCCATGACTTCGGCCTGCAGCAGAATCATTTCGAGCAGGGTGTCCAGATTGGTGTGCTGTTTCGCCGAAACCTCGACGAAGATCGTATCGCCGCCCCAATCCTCAGGGACCAGTTCAAACTCGGTCAATTCCTGTTTCACCCGATCCGGATTGGCATCAGCCTTGTCGATTTTGTTGATCGCGACGATAATCGGCACACCGGCTGCTTTCGAGTGATTAATGGCCTCTTTGGTCTGCGGCATGACGCCGTCGTCCGCAGCGACCACCAGAATGACAATATCGGTCACGCCGGCGCCGCGTGCCCGCATCGCCGTAAACGCCTCATGCCCGGGAGTATCGAGGAAGGTTATTTTCTTTCCTTCCAGCTCAACGTCGTAGGCCCCGATATGCTGCGTAATCCCTCCGGCTTCACCGGCGGTAACATTGGCTTCCCGAATAGCGTCGAGCAGGCTGGTCTTACCATGATCAACGTGCCCCATGATGGTGACGACCGGAGGCCGGGTTTCCAGGTCCTCAGCCTGATCTTCTTTTTCTTTGCCCGGCTCGACTTCGAGAATGGTTTCCTCATCAAAAGCGACATTCTCAACTTCGTAATTGAACTCTGCAGCGAGAATGGCCGCCGATTCGTAATCCAGAGGGTGGTTGATGGTCACCATGCTGCCCTGGCGCATCAGCTCGGCGATCAATTCGTTGGCTTTGACACCCATGCGTTTGGCCAGTTCGCCGACCGTAATCGAATCGCTGATGCGGATGATGCGTTTAATCGCTTTGCTGATCGTCACTTCCGTCTGTTTGGACTGCTTGGACTGTTTCCCGCCACGCTTTTTCTTTTGCCCCGCACGGTTCGGCTCGAAGATTTCAACCCGCCTGCCGCGCCTCGAAACGCGACCGTCCTGCTCATCGAAATCGCCTTCGCCACGCCGGCCTTTTTTCCGCTTTTTGCCGCCTCTGCTCTCTTTTTCCGGCAACGGATGTTCCATCGGTGCAACGGGGGGAGCGACGTCAACACGTTTGCGCCCCCGGACCGCCGGCTTCGCCGCTTTGTCGTTTCTGCCCGGGCGGGTGGCCCGGTCACCGTTCGCTCCGCGTTCGTGCCGCGTTCCTTTTTGGTGCTGTTGAGTCCGGGGTAATTCAACCCGACCGAGGATTTTTGCCCGGTCGCCGGTCGCCTTTTCGACCACCGGTTTCTTCTCGCGTTTTTTCTCCTCCTGCGGCGCAGGAGTTGCCGCCTCAGGCTCTTGGGGCGTCTCCATAACGCTTTCTTCGGCCGCTTCAGCAACCGGATCAGGCGCAACGGCGGCTTTTGCCTCCGTCTCCACCTCGGCCGCGGCATGAACTTCCGCGGCTTCCTCTTCCGGCGCGGGACTGGGAACCTCGACCGCCGGAGCAGGTTTCTCGACCGGCGGTTCGGAAGCAACGCTTTCCACCGCTGGTTGCTCGGCGCCTTCATCCGCCGCAGAGGCTTCAGCGGGAGCCGCTTCAGGCTCTTCAACCGGTTTCCGCACCACGGTTCTGCGCCGGCGGATCAAGCCCGGCTTGATTCTGGCTTCCTCGATTTTCTCTTCAGGAGGATTGAGAAAAGTTTCAAATTTCTGTACATCCTCTTCGCTCAAGGAACTCGAATGCGAAGCCGCTTCTATCCCGGCAGCGGTGAGCTTCTCCAGCAACTCTTTATTTTCGAGTCCCATTTTTTTTGCGAGTTCGTACACTCTTACCTTACCCATCAATTCTCCCTCATCAGTCGATCGAATCTTTGTATCTCATTTTTCAATGTTTCCGCCAGATGGCCCTGATCAAAAGCCACCGCGCTGCATTCATGTTTGCCGAGTGTCTGTCCCAGCACGGATTTGCTGAACAAGCAAACGCAGTCAACAGTGTTCGCTTCCGCCGCATGACGGATTTTGGCCCCGATGGCGGGGGAGATGTCCTCCGCAGTTATGATCAGCGCCGGGGCCTGACCGCGTTTCAACACCGTCAAAACCGCATTGCTTCCCAAGTTGATCATCCCGGCCTTGCGCGCCATTCCGACGAGGCTTAAAACTTTCCCTGCAATCGCATCCTTAAGTTGCCGCAGCAAGTCCTCAAGATCGAGCTGGCGATGATTTTTACGAAACCCGCGACCGAAGGCCTGTTTTTTGATCGCCAGGGCCAGGCATCGACGGCTGCAGCAAGTATAAACGCCGCGCCCGGGCAGGCGTTGCCGATAATCCAGCAGAACCTGGCCGCCGGGAGATAGAGCATAGCGAAGCAACTCTTTCTTGTCCGCGGCTTTTCGGCAAGCGATACAGGTTCGCTGTGGATTTTTCCTTTCCTCGGACATCAGTCACTTCGGTCGTTTATTCGCCGTCTTTTACGTCCGGGCTCTCTGCTTCGGCGCCGGCAGCGGCGTCATCGGCAGCGGCGTCATCGGCAGCGTTTGCGCTTTCCGTATCAACGACGGCTTCGTTGCCCGCGTTGTCCTCAGCGGGAGCGTCTTCGGCGTGACCGGCGGCGGCCTCTTCCTGTTCTTCTTCCTGGGCCCGGGTTTCACTTTTGATATCGACTTTCCAGCCGATCAATTTCGCCGCCAGGCGGACATTCTGACCTTTTTTCCCTATCGCCAGCGACAATTGGTCATCCGGCACAATGATTTCCATGGCCTGTTCTTCATCGTCGATATATACCCGGGACACCTCGGCCGGAGCCAGAGCGGCGCAGGCAAAACGCGCCGGATCGGGAGTCCAGGGGATGATGTCGATCCGTTCTCCGCGCAACTCGGTGACGACATTCTGCACCCGGGATCCGCGCATACCGACGCAGGCGCCGACCGGGTCGACATCGATGTCGTGCGAGATAACGGCAATTTTGGCCCGGCTGCCCGGTTCCCGCACTGCGCCCTTGATCTCGACGATGCCCTCCGCTATTTCCGGCACCTCCGAGGTGAACAAGGAGATCAAAAGTCCCGGATGGGTTCTGGAAAGGATGATCTGCGGCCCCTTGGCGGACATTTTCACTTCGGAGATATAGGCCCTGACCCGATCGCTCTGGCGATAATTTTCGCGCGGCACCTGTTCCCTGCTCGGCAGCAGGGCTTCGGCGCGCCCCAGGTCGACAATCAGATCGCCGCGTTCATAACGCCGGACAATGCCGTTGACCACTTCGCCGACGCGATCTTTGAATTCGGTGTAAACACCCTCCCTTTCAGCCTCGCGGACTTTCTGGATAATGACCTGTTTTGCCGTCTGGGCGGCAATCCGGCTGAAACTTCCGGCCTCAAGCATCATGCCCAGGGAGTCCCCGACTTCGACATCAGGGTCAATTTCCCGCGCTTCTTCGATGTCGATTTCTTTATAGGAGTCGACGACCTCGTCGACAACGGTGACAAACTCAAAGACCTCGACCTCTCCAATGTCATCATTGAAGTGGGCCTCCAGGTCGCGCGTATTTCGGAACTTCTTGTTCGCCGCCGACAGCACAGCCGACTCCAATGCTTCTATCAGCACATCACGATCGATCCCCTTGTCTTTAACCACCTGATCAATGATGTGATTGAGGTTTCCCACCATCTTGCTCTACCCCTTTTGTGTTTGATATCCCGCTGAGCCTGACCGCGGTTCGTTTTTTTCAGCTAAAATTCAAAAACCAGATTCGCCTTGTCGATGGCATCGAAAGGCAGATGGATTTCAACCGGCGGCGTGTCCGCGATTTTCATGACCACATCCGCCCCTTCAAGACCCACCAGCCGACCGGTAAATTTTTTCCGCCCTTTTCCGCTCTGATCCGGATCGAGCGGCCGCACGGTACTGATCCGTGCGAGATTCCCGGCAAAGCGTTCGAAATCGGCCGGTTTCTTCAACACTCTTTCAAGCCCCGGCGAAGAAACTTCCAGATTGTAAGCCGTGGAGATGAGGTCCTCGACATCGAGCAGCGTACTGATTTCACGGCTGGCATCGGCGCAATCGTCCAACGTTATACCGCCGTCCCGATCGAGAAAAAAGCGGAGCACCCAGCCCCGGTTTTCCCGTTTGTATTCAAGATCGACAAGTTCGAAGCCCAGGTCCTCAAGGACCGGCTGAACCAGAGCTTCAATTCTGTCGATCATTTGCGTCATCCGTTTTCCTTCTGCCCTGAAGCCGGAAATTTCCGTTGCCCGGGTAATAAAAAAAGCGAGCCGCCGGGCTCACTTTCAAAATTCAACCATAACCTTATTTTTGATAGCATCTGAAAACACAAAAGGCAAGCAAAAAGTTAACCCGTTGCGAGCTCTCCGGCGGATAAACAAATCAATCCCGGTCTTTATCGGACCCGTCGCGAAGCGTTTTTTTGCCGCTATAAAGATCGATCTGGTTGAACAGTCCGCGTAAAATATTGACTTCGCGGGGGTTGAGTGCCGCACGGCCGAAAATCCGGCGAAAAGCCCGCAGGATATGATCGGGATTCTGGTGATTTAAATAACCGATATTGAGCAGTGACCGGCGCATATGCCGGTACATGCTCTCCAGTTCTTTATTCCCGGCGAGTTTTATTTTCCCGAGCTGCCGGCCGTCGAGTTCAGCCCTTTGTTTCTCACATTCGTAAAGGCAGACCGTAACCGCCTGCGCCAGATTCATGGACGGCAGCCGAGCGTTTGTCGGTATGGTGAGGAAATATTGGCAAAGGTCCAGTTCGCTGGTGTAAAGGCCTTTGTCTTCACGCCCGAACAGCAGCGCCGCACGCTGCCGTTCAATGACCGGCAGCAGCAATTGCGCAGCTTCATGCGGATGTTTCAAACGTTCGCGATACTGGCCGAAGCGCCGTGTCGTACCGATACACAGGGCACAGTCGGCCAGTGCGTCGTCCAGTTCGGTAAAGACCCGGGCGTTTTCCAGGATCGACACCGCTTTAACCGCCATCAGCCGGGCATCGCGGGACAGATGATCGCCCTGAGGTGCAACCAGGCGCAAATCGCTGAAGCCGAAATTCAGCATGGCCCGGGCCACCGAGCCGATATTCAGTTCCCCTTGCGGCTGCACCAGCACAACCGCGAGATTGGCCTGACTCACATCGCCCTCCACAACCTGCCGCCGACGCCGGTCATGCGCTTGCTGCGTACATATCCGGGGTAAACCCCCGGGTGCGATATTGACGGAAACGCTCACGCGCCTGTTCCGCCAGCGCGGCATCGTAAACTTCGGCGAAATCGATGACCTGATCGAACCGGGAGATGAATTCGAGAGAGCCCGGACCGGCCAGAATCAGCACTGCGCCATTATTGGCGTTCTGTTCGGAGCCCGTGATAACGATCGGCTCGGCGCTGCAATCCACGGAGCCGTTATCAAAAGCGTGGGGCAAAAAGGACCCCTTATCCCAACTCCAGAGAAAGCGATCGAGAGCAATCGCCTGATTCTGGTCCGGCACCAGCAGCAGCACGCGCTGACCGTGGTGATAAAATTCAGCGGTCAGGCGACAGAGTTGCGGCAATTTATCCTGACACGTCAATTTGACGAAATGAACCTGAGTCACCGGTCGTCGTCGCCCCTCAACGTTCCATCAGCAGTTGCAGCAGCTGATGCCCGGCAACGAGCTCGCCGTGTTTACGGGCTTCAGCTTCGGAATAGGCCGTTGCCGGCGATTGCCGACTGTGCCGGGAGTCGAACAGCACAAACGGGACGGGGTCCGAGGTATGCGTCCGCTTCGCCACCGGCGTCGGATGATCGGGGGTCACCAGTATCCGGCAATCACCGATCTCGTCCAGCCGGTTCAGAACGGTGCCGACGACATCGCGGTCGAAATTTTCGATCGCTGCTATTTTTTCCGCCAACAGGCCGCCATGGGCTGCTTCATCGGGGGCTTCGACATGGACGTAGACGAAATCATGATCTTTCAGAGAAGCAATGGCGTGTTCGGCCTTGCCGAGATAATTGGTGTCGATATAACCGGTCGCCCCCGGCACCTCGATGATCTCGAGCCCGGCATTGACCCCGATCCCCTTGATCAGGTCCACGGCCGAAATCACGGAACCCTTCAATCCGAAGCGCTGCCGGTAGGTTTCCATCGCCGGTCGCCGCCCATGGCCCCATAACCAGATGGAATTGGCCGGCAGTTTCTGTTCGGCGACGCGCCGGTTATTGACCGGATGGTCATGCAGCAGCATCTGTGCCGAGTTCGTCAGGTCAAGCAGCACATCGGCCCCTTCTCCCTGCGGCAAATGATCTTCGATACTATGCGTGGAAATATCGTGGGGCGGGGTAAAGGTCAGATTGTCCTTGCCGTTTTTCCAGACCATCAGATGACGGTAAGAAACGCCCGGATAAAAGCTGAACTCGTCGCCGCCCAGTTCGTCCTGCAGGGTTTCAATCAGCAGTCGCGACTCGGCGGTCGAAATATGCCCGGCGGAAAAATCGCCCATGTAAAGTTTGCCGTAATGAGCCTCGAGCCAGACGAAATTGAGCCGGAAAGCGACATCTTCAGGAGCCAGCTCGACTCCCATACTGGCAGCCTCCAAAGGCGAACGCCCGGAATAGCAGTCACTGGGGTCATAACCGAAGACCGACAGATTGGCGACATCGCTTCCCGGCGGAAAGCCGGGCGGAACCGTTGCCGCCAGCCCGATTTTTCCGTTGCGGCACATACGGTCCATATTGGGGGTTTTCGCGGCTGCCAAAGGGGTCTTTCCGTCGAGTTCGGCCAGCGGCTCATCAGCCATGCCGTCGCCAAGTAAAATGATGTATTTCATCTTGCTCCAACCTTCTCCATTCTGATTTAGCCCCGCGGATGGAACTGCTGATGCACCTGTTTCAGCCGTTCCTGGATCACGTGGGTGTATATTTGCGTTGTCGAAATGTCCGCATGCCCGAGCATCGTTTGCACGGCACGCAGATCGGCGCCGTTTTCCAGCAGATGGGTGGCAAAAGAATGGCGCAGCATATGCGGGTAAATATTTTCCTTGATGCCTGCTTTCAGGGCGTACTCCTTCAGTTTTTTCCAGAATCCCTGGCGGCTCATGCCGCCGCCGCGCAGATTGAGAAAAACATATTCGGAAAGCTTTCCCCCGAGCAATTCGCCGCGCCCATATTGCAAATATTCCCGCAGGATTTCAAGGGCCACTTCGCCGATGGGAATCAAACGTTGCTTGGAACCCTTGCCGAACGCGTTCAAACAGCCGATATCGAGTTTCAGGTCGCCGAGTTTCAGGTTGACGAGCTCGCTGACCCGCATTCCCGTTGCGTACAGGATTTCGAGCATGGCCCGGTCGCGCTGGGCCATGGCCGAACCGCCGGTCGGCGCCTGCAGCAGCTTTTCCACCTCGGCGACGGACAGCAAGCGCGGCAACGCCTGCAAAATCCGCGGCGCATCGATCAATGCCGTCGGATCCTGTCGCGCGTGGTTTTCCCGCAGCAGGAAATGATGGAATGTGCGCATGGCGCTTAACGTCCGGGCGCGACTCCTGGGGGCCTGATTGCGTTTTTTCAAATGCCCCAGATAAGCGAGGATCTCCGCCTGGCCGACCTCCCCGGTCTTTTTCAGTCGGCAGAACCGATCAAGATAATCGATGTAGCGCAAAAGATCGCGGCTGTAGGCATTGAGAGTATTGGCCGCCAGACCCTTTTCGACCGCAAGGTAATTCAGAAAATAATCCAGCCCCTGCTCCAGCGCGATACTCATGACAGACAGCCCAGCAGGGCGGTCCTGATGTCCTCGATGCGAACCGGATCAACGACCTTTTGCCCGAAAATGTCGCTGACGTAGAAAACGTCGGCCGCCTGATCGACCTTGGTCGATATTTTCGCGACGGAGATATACAGCCCCAGATCATTCAAGGTGCGCGTAATCTGATAAAGCAGCCCCACCTGGTCATGGGCGAAAACATCGATCACCGTATACTGATTGGACACCTCATTATCGAACTCCACCTGATTCGGCCGTTGCGGGCGTTTCTGCGCCGTGCTCAGATAACTGGGTTCCTGACGTTTGCCGATCAGTCCCGCAACCCGCACCCGGCCCTCGATCACGGCGCCCAGGTCGGCTTCGAATTTTTCCCATTTCCCCGGCTTGTCGACCACCCCTCCGACCGGGCTGTTGACCTGCAGGATGTCGAGAACCGCACCGGTTTTTCGGGTATGGATCTGAGCCCCGAGGATATTGATTGCATGGGCGGCCATGACGCCGGCGATAAAGGAAAAGAGTCCCGGGCAATCAAGCGTGGCAAGCGTGACCTCGGTGTATTCCGCCTCGCGGTTATGCTCGACTTTCATGGCCAGTGTTTTCTTGCCGCGGCTTAAGTCCAGACGCAGATGGGGAATGATCTCGCGCGCATGGTAAGTCATCAGGTAGCGGTTGTTTAAACCGCTGACGGCCGCATTGACCCGCTTTTCGGGAAACTCGTCCAGCAGAGCCAGCCGAATTTTCCGCTTCCGGTTGCGCGCTTTTTCCGAGCGCTGTTCCAGATAAAAATCCTTTTTCTCCAGGACATCGTAGGTCTTTTCGTAAAGGTCACGCAGCAGGTTGCCTTTCCACTCCGTCCAGACATCCGGGCCCACGGCTTTCAGATCGGCAAAAGTCAGCAGATAGAGCATCCGCAGATTTTCGCTCATGCCCATGAGCTCGGCAAATTCGGAAATCATTTTCATGTCCTGCAGGTCGCGGCGCTGCGAGATATGCGCCATCTTCAGATGATGGAGGACAAGAAAGCGCAGTCGTTCGCTGTCTTCCCGATTGAGTCTCAGGCGGCGGGCGATCGTCGGCATCATTTCCGCTCCCCTGAGGCTGTGGTCCTTGCCGCTGCCTTTACCGATATCATGAAACAGGATGGCCAGCAGCAGCAGTTCCGGCTTTTCGATGTTTCTGGCGACATCGGTCAGGCGCGGATGCGCCTCGGCGAATTCCCCGGCCCACAGGCGTTCCATGTTTTCAACCGCGAAAATCGAATGAATATCGACCGTATAGATATGATAAAGGTCGAATTGCACTTTGCAGAAGATGTGCTTGAATTCGGGAATAAACGCATTCAGAAGCATGAGGTGATGCATCTTGCGCAACGTTTCACCGACATTTTTGCGCCGGCGCAATATATTCATGAAGGAGCTGGTCATCCGTTTCGAACGCCGCACCTTGTCGTTGATCAGCTGCAGGTTCTCCCGTATCAGCTTTTTCAGTTCCAGGCAGATGGAGACTTCATGTCGTTGCGAAAGCTCAAAGGCGACCATCATCAGAGCCGGTTCACGCAGCAACCTGTCATCGTCATGAGCTCGAAGTTCACCGCGGATGACATAGAAGCCGTCTTCAAGATTGCGGCGGGTCAGAAACTTGAATAAATGATTCTGCGGCGCGTTATGCTTTTTACTGGAATGGACGATTATTTTGGCCGCCAGGTGTTCGACCTGCAGGGCATGGGCGTAGAAATCCTGCATAAACAGCTCGACGGCGGAACCTTTGGTGCTGTTCAGATAGCCCAATTCCGTAGCGATTTTCTGCTGCAGATCAAAGGACAACTGGTCCGATTTGCGCTGCCCGTTAAAATGAAGAAAGTTGCGAATGCGCCACAAATAGTCCTGAGCCCGGCGATAATCGTCGATATCCTCTTCTCTCATCACCCCTTTGATCAGCAGGTCTCTGAGCCCGGACGCCTTGAATTTGACGCGCGCAATCCACAGCGCATCCTGCAATTCACGCAACCCGCCCTCACCTTCCTTGAGGTTGGGTTCAAGCAGATACACCGAGGAACCGTATTTCTTCTTTCTGGCTTCATTCTCTTCCAGTTTCGCCCGGATGAAAGCCTGGGTATTGTGGTTGAGAACATGCCTGCCAACGCTTTCGGCAAAGGCGTTAAAGATCGGTTGCGACCCGGCGATCAAACGCGCATCGAGCAGGGAGGTTCTGACCGTAGTGTCCTTGTCGGCTTCTTCCAGACATTCCGCGGTCGAGCGCACGCTGTAGCCGACATCCAGGTTCAGGTCCCACAACAGATACAGCATGCGGTCGGCAATCTTTTTTGCCGCCGTCTGTCCCTGCGGCTCGTAAAAAAACATCAGATCAAGATCGGAGCGCGGATTCATTTCGGCACGACCATAGCCACCCAGAGCGATCAGGGCGCAGTTCGTTACTTCGTCTTCCGGCAGGTCCGCACTCACGGCGGCAAAAAGTTCACTGTTGAGATGATCGAACATCAGGGTAAGGCGTTCAACCACTTCCCGCCCCGTGAGACCCTGGCGGTTGAGAATTTCAATCCGCTGCAACTGAGTGTCGAGAAAACTCCTGGCCGCGGCCTGGATTTCGCCTCGACTGGACATGAAATCATGAGCAGAGCGCGAGAGTCGAAGCAGCGCTGCGGTTTCAACGCCGGAAAGATTCATCGTCGCGCCACCTGATCAATGGTTGTCGAGTAATTGATCACGCCTTGGGCAATTGCGCCGGCAACGCGTTGCTGATATTTTTTCGACGTCAGCCGTTTTTCCTCGCGGGGATGGCTGATAAACGCCGCCTCGACCAGAACCGAAGGCATGGTGGCGCCGAGCAGCACATGAAAAGGCCCCTGTTTGACCCCAAGATCCTTGATTTTACTGAAATGCGGGCGCAGACCGCCGACCATGGCCTGCTGCACTTCCGCCGCCAGCCGGCTCGATTCGTTGATTTTGGCGTTCGCCATCAGGTCGAACAGGATCGCCTCCAGATTACCCACTTCCTGCAGGGTGATGCCGTTTTCCCCGGGCCGCCACTTCCGCCGCCTGATTGTTTTTCGACAGGTTGAGGAAATAGGTTTCCAGTCCGTAGGGCCTGCCCGCGCGGGCTGGCATTGGCGTGCAGCGAAATAAACAGATCGGCGCCCACCCGGTTGGCGTAATCGGTGCGCTCACGCAATTCCAGATAGCGGTCGTCCGAACGCGTCAGCAGCACTTTGACCCCCATTTTCTGCTTCAAGGCGGCGGCCAGGGCCTTGGCCATTTTCAGCGTGACGTCTTTTTCCATCACTTTGTTCGGCCCGATCGCACCGGGGTCGCGGCCGCCGTGACCGGCATCGACGACAATCAGGTGAATGCCCTGTTCCTTGTTTTCCTGCGGCAGATGGAGGGCCGGCTGCCGATCCGCGGCACTGTTGAGTATATCGGCGATCGAATCGTCTGCCGCAGTGTTTTTCTTGTCGGTCCCGGACGGATGATCGGCGGATCCCGTTCGCTCGGGGGCGCCGAGGATGTCGACCACCAGTCGATGCGGATTCTCCAGCGTCGTCAGCCGATACTCGGCA
The DNA here is from genome assembly GCA_963676555.2 of Geopsychrobacteraceae bacterium. Lineage (GTDB taxonomy): Bacteria > Desulfobacterota > Desulfuromonadia > Desulfuromonadales > Geopsychrobacteraceae > BM522. Next base: position 38,419 of record CAXXGL010000013.1, on the reverse strand, counting down.
ACCCGGTCCAGGTCGAGGACGACCCGGGTCCGCTGTTCATCAAACAGGCTGGATCGCACCTGGCCGACCAAACCGTTGCGGATCGGCACCAGGGCCGGCAACTCCGCGGCCGGCCGGGTATAGAGCAAATCGAAGTAAAGCCGGGGATGTTCGCCTTTGAGGTAATGCGGTTTGGCGACGGCGGGAGCGTTCATATCCAGCACGACCCGGGTATATTCCGGTCCGCTCCAGAACCGGATTCGTTCCAGCTGCGGGGGTTCCCCGACGCTGTGGTAAACGTTATGCTCCGCCGACAGTCCGGATGGAGCCGCTTGAACCACCGGCGCAGGCAACGCCGCCAGACGTTTTTGCGCTTCGGCGACCATGTCGCCGGACGGCATCCTGACCACCAGCCGCTGATAATAAAGTCGCGCCGCGACCCGGTCCCGCAGGCGGTATTCACTGGCTTGTCCGGCGTGAAAAAGGGCATCGTCCGCCAGGTGGCTGCCGGGAAAACGCTCCGCCATGGCCAGGTAGCGCCGGATCGCTTCTTCGGCATCGGTCGTCCGGCCGGATGCCTTTGACAGCCCGTCCCAGGTTCGCGCCTGCAGGAACAGGGCTTTTTCCAATTGCGAATGCAGCGGGTTGCGGGCGATAAAGGCATCGAAACGTGCCAGCAGTCGTTCCCAGTTGCCACGCTGACGTTGTAACTGCGGCGTCTGACTGAGTTGCTGATAAGACTGACGCAACGCGGCATAATCGTCCGCGGCAGCCTCCCGGCCAAGCAGGGGAAAAAGCAGGATGACAGCGGTTAATACGGTTAGCAGTATGGAGCGGCTGAACTTCATCGGTTACAACATTCTCTTCAGATCATCGAGCACATTCAGGGCCTCCAGCGGGGTCATGGCACTGATATCAATCTCCTGCAGGCGTTTCCTGAGTTCATCATCGCCGCTGTTCTGAAACAGCGACAACTGCGACGCCGGCGGCCGGCGGTCCGGTTCTTTACTCGATCCCAACCGCGGTTTTCCGGAATCGACATATTCCCCGGCTTCCAGGTTTTTGAGAATTTCCTTCGCCCGGGTGATGAGCGCCGCGGGCAGCCCGGCCAGCCGTGCGACCTGGATGCCGTAGGAACGGCTGGCGCTTCCGGCGACGATTTTGCGCAGGAAGATAATCTGATCGTTCCATTCCTTGACCGCAACGTTGTAGTTTTTGATCCGCTTGCGCGTTAACGCCAGATCGGTCAATTCATGATAATGGGTCGCGAACAGCGTTTTCGCAGCCACCTGCCGGTTGTCGTGGAGATACTCGGCAACCGCCCAGGCGATACTCACACCGTCAAAAGTCGAGGTGCCGCGACCGATCTCATCCAGCACAACCAGGCTTTTTGCCGTCGCGTGGCGGAGGATATTCGCGGTTTCGTTCATCTCCACCATAAAGGTCGACTCGCCTCTGGCCAGATTATCACTGGCGCCGACACGAGTAAAGATGCGATCAACGACACCGATATGAGCCGCATCGGCCGGAACGAAACTGCCCAGTTGCGCCATCAGGGTAATCAACGCCACCTGACGCATGAACGTCGACTTCCCCGCCATGTTGGGGCCGGTGATGATCAACAGCTGGTTTTCGTCGCTGTCGAGCAGAACATCGTTGGGCACGAAAGCCTCTTTCAACGGCATCTGCTCGACCACCGGGTGACGCCCGCCTTCGATTCTGATGATACCGGAATCATCCAGTTCGGGACGCGCATAATTCTTTTCATGCGCCAGGTCGGCCAGTGACAACAACGCATCAAGTGTCGCCAGCGCTTCGGCACTGCCCTGAATGCGCGGCCCTTCGGCCGCCGCTTTCAGCCGTATCCGCTGGAACAGATTGTATTCCAGTTCCACCATGCGCTCTTCGGCCCCCAGCACCTTGGCTTCATATTCCTTCAGTCCCGGAGTGATGAAACGCTCGGCGTTGGTGAGCGTCTGTTTGCGCTGGTAGTCATCCGGCACACGTTCCAGATTGCTTTTCGTGACCTCGATGAAATAACCGAAAACCTTATTGTATTTGACTTTCAGCGAGTGGATTCCGGTGCGTTCGCGCTCTTGCTGCTCCAGTTTGGCGATCCAGCCCTTGCCTTCGCGACTGATCGTTCTCAGCTCGTCGAGTTCGGCATCGTACCCCGGCCTGATCAGGCCGCCGTCGCGCAATACGAACGGCGGATCATCGACGATCGACTCTGCCAGCAAACCGACCAGTTCGGGCAGCAGATCTATCCGAGACCTCAATTCCTTGAGCAGCGGAGAAGAAAAAACCGCCAGCAGATCGTCGATGCGCGGCAGTTTCTCCAGCGAGATCCGCAGTGCCGCCAGGTCTTTGGCGTTGGCGCTGGCCATGGCGATTTTGCTGTTGAGGCGTTCGAGATCGTAAACCCCGTCCAGAGCCTCACCGAGATCGAGACGGTTGAGACTCTCGTCAAGCAGCTCCGCGACCGCTTCCTGACGCCGCGAAATCGCCCCGGGTTCGATCAACGGATAGTGAATCCAATGCCGCAGGGTCCGGCCGCCCATGGCCGTCACGGTACGATCAAGGACGCCGAGTAACGATCCGCGTTTCCTGCCGTCCTGCATGGTCGCGGTCAATTCCAGATTCCGTCGCGGTCGCTTCGTCCAGAAGCATGAAACTTTGCGTGTGATAGGTCTGCAACAGGCGAATGTGGCGCAAATCCTCCTTTTGCGTCTGCTGCAGGTAATACAGAATGGCCGATGCGGCTTTCTGAGCGACCGGCAAGGTTTCGCAACCGCAGGACTGCAGGCTGGAAACACCGAAAAAACGGCACAGTTGCTCGCCGGCATAGTCGCTTTCGCACACCCAGTCAGGGACGCTGTTGCACATCATCTGAGCAAGATCCGCCTGCAACTCGCTGCGCAGTTGCCTGCCGCCGGCATCATCGCAAAAAAGGACTTCTCGCGGGCTGAGCGAACCCAGTTCACTTTCCACCTGGGCCGGACCTTCAACCTGGGTCACCCGGAATTCGCCGGTCGTGATATCGATATGCGCAATCCCGCAATGGTCTCCTTCGCGGACAAGCGCCATAAGATAATTATTTTCTTTGGGGTCCAGCGTCTCGGTGTCGGTGACCAGCCCCGGGGTGACCACCCGAATGACCTCTCTCTTGACAATTCCCTTGGCTGTCTTCGGATCTTCCACCTGTTCGCAGATTGCAACCTTGTGGCCGTTTTTAATCAGCTTGGCGATATAGCCCTGGCTGCTGTGATAGGGAATCCCGCACAGCGGCACGGCGTTTTCGTCCCCTTTATTCCGCGATGTCAGGGTGATGCCGAGAACCCGTGAAGCGACAACGGCATCATCCATAAACATCTCGTAAAAATCTCCGAGCCGGAAAAAAAGAATGCTGTCCTGATACTCCGCCTTGATCTCTAGATATTGTCTCATCAGCGGGGTTGTGGTTGCCATAATCCAAATCCTGCAGCACGCGGTTAAAACGAATCTGCTTCGCCAAGCCGATCGGCGGTGATCGGTCCCGACACTTTTTCTCTGCCGGTCAGGCTCGCCGCACGTGGATGAAAAAAGCGTCTCAACATATCATCAAGCGCTTAAAAAAACACCGATGTCGGGCCGGCACAGTGAAAGTCGGCTATCCTAGCAAAGGGGAACAGTGAATGTAAACACGGGAGGTTCCCGGCAGCACGCGCTTGACTTGACCCCCGCTTCCTCGCAATGTTAGAAAAAACGACACCGGACACCTGACAACCGACGATCGAAAGCAGAACAATGCAAACAGACGACGCCTTTATCCCGGAAGAAGAACTGTTCACAGCGGCAAATTACGCTGTGGATTCGTTTGCGGACGAACTCCGTGTAGACGATTATTGCCGCCGGCTGCTCAAGCTTTTTCACGCTGACCTGCAAGAGGAAAAAAAACTTGCGCCGTTGACGGCCGGGGCACATGCCCGGGCTGCCGATTATTTCCTGCGCGATTTTGCCGTTGATCATCTGCGCAAAAATCCGTTTTCACTCGGCGGAAAAGACATCAGAGCGTTTGCCGGAAACTGGTACATCAGTCAGCACCCTGGAGGCCAACCTGGCGGAATTGCAGGACCTGCTGGCGGGCACATTGGCCTTCTATCAATATTGCGCGGAGAAAAAACTCATCTCCGCGGAGAAGTTGCAGGCTCTTCGCAGCGGCCGGCAGGGATATTTCCTTCTACCGAGAGCGGATCGATGCTTTTCATGCATCCCCGGGGGGACGAATACGACAGCTGGAACCGGGTCTGCCCTGATCGTTAAAGAGATGTGATGATCCTCTCATCCAACCTGAAACTGCGCGCCGCGACATTCTCGATTTGCGGAGCCTTGTCCCTGGCCCTCATCAAAGTGGTTTATCGCCGTAGTGAGCGGATCGATGGCGGTCATGGCCTCGGCGGTCGATTCGCTCCTTGATATTCTCATGTCCGGCGTCAACTTCATGGCCATTCGCCAGGCCGAACAGCCGCCGGACGAGTCGCACCCTTTCGGCCACGGCAAATTCGAAACCCTGGCCACCCTGTTTCAGGCCCTGGTCATTTCTCTTTCCGGCGGCTGGATCATTTACGAATCGGTGACCCGGCTGACAACCGGTCAGCGGCTGACGAACCTGAACCAGGGGGTCGGCGTCCTCGCCTTCAGCGCCGCGGCGTCCTGGCTGATCGCCCGCTATCTGAGAAAAATCGCCCGGCAGACCGACTCTTCGGCCCTGGAAGCCGATGCCCTGCACTTTCGCATGGATATCTATACCAATCTGGCCCTGATGAGCGGACTGCTGCTGATCCGCTGGCTCGATATTCAATGGCTCGATTCCGCCCTTTCCATCCTCGTGGCGTCCTATATTCTGCATGAAGCGCTGCAGTTGATCAAACGCAGCATGGTCGACATCCTCGATCAGGAATTGCCGCTTGAGATTCAACAGCAGATCCACCAGTTGATCAGCACCCACGGCGGCCCTTTGGCCGGCTATCACGGCCTGCGGACCAGACGCGCCGGCTCCATGAAAATCATGGATTTTCATCTTGAACTCTGCAAGGACATGAGCGTCGCCGAGGCCCACAAATTGGCGGACAGCCTGGAAAAAAAGATCGAACGCGAAATCCCCGGAGCCGATGTGATCATTCACATCGAGCCCTGTAAAGTCGAGCACTGTCCGGGCAAGGAAAATTGTGAGATCGGCAGCCGGGTACCGGCGCGTTTCAGGTCCGTAACGCTCATGACGGACGGGGACCGAGACAATTCTGCAAAAACATAGTCCCCACCCGGCGGGATCGGGTTGCGCTTAACGTCCGACCATGACACCCAGGGCCTCAGCGGTTTTCACCAACTCGCCCTGCGGGTCGACCCGGTTGAGATGAGAGACTGCGCTGGCGATGTCGACATCGACGATATTACGCCCTTTCAGGGCGACCATGCGGCCGTAGCCGCCGCGGGCGATCAGTTCCACTGCGCTGACCCCGAAGCGGGTCGCCAGAATGCGGTCAAAGGGAACCGGTGATCCGCCGCGCTGCAGGTGGCCGAGCACAACCACCCGGGTCTCCATGTCGACGCAGGCAGCCATGCGACGAGCCACTTCATAACCGATCCCCCCCAGACGTTCCACACCCAGATTCTCCGCGGCCGATCTCTGCACTATTTTTTCACCCGCCGCCGGAGCCGCGCCTTCGGCGACGACGACAATCGAGAAACGGCTGCCCGCCTCCCGGCGCCGGGTTATCGCCCGGCAGAGTTTTTCGACGGAAAAGGGAATCTCCGGGATCAGGATGGCGTCGGCTGACCCGGCGATTCCGGCCTCCAGAGCGATCCAGCCGGCATCGCGCCCCATGACCTCGACAATAATCGCCCGATGATGACTTTCGGCCGTCGTGTGCAGTCGGTCCAGAGCCTCGGTCACAATCCGTACCGCGGTCCGGTAACCGAAGGTGACATCAGTGGCGCGCAGGTCGTTGTCGATCGTTTTCGGTACCCCGACAACGGGCAAGCCCTGGGCATACAGCCCCTGAGCGATTTTCAGCGTTCCGTCGCCGCCGACGGCGATCAGCACATCGGCGCCGATACTCTTGAAATTGGCCACAACCTGCGCGGAAATGTCGCGCAATTCGGTCTGTCCGTTAACGACGACCGGAAACCGGAACGGGTTTCCCCGGTTGCTGGTCCCCAGGATCGTCCCGCCCCGGGGCAGGATGCCGCGGACCGCAGCAAGGTCCAGTTCGCGCCAGCGCAGTCCTCCGACCAGGCCGTCGAAGCCGTCTTCTATGCCGATCACCCGCCAGTTGTGCCGCAAAACCGCCGTGCGCACAACGCCTCTGATCACGGCGTTCAACCCCGGACAGTCTCCTCCGCCGGTCAGAATGGCCAAAGTTTTTGTCATTTCGCATCCCCCGCTTCTTCTGCCTGCCGTTTCGGTGATTGGCTTTTATCGGTGGCGATGGCCAACTGCCCGAAGCCGGACAATTTAGCCGCATCCATCAGTTCGATCACCCGTCCGTGCCGGACGGCCTGATCCGCCATCAGCAGAAAAGTCATCTGCTTCGCTTTCTCCGGTCCGTAAGACCGGAGACGGGTATGAAGTTCATCCAGCGAGACCGGTTGCCGCTGGAGGAAAATTTCTCCCGTGGCGGTCAGGTAGACCTGAATTTCTTTTTCCCCCTGCCTGATCTGCTCGGCCGAAGACGCCGGAAGATCGATATTGAGGCCGGGACGTTCGATAAAAGTGGTTGAAATCATGAAAAAAATCAGCAGCAGGAAAACAACGTCGATCATGGGCGTCAAGTCGACCCGGGGCGCATCCTGAGGTTGTCGGCGAAAACCCATGGCGATCTATTCCTCAACCAGATCGATGATCTGCATCGTCGCTTCTTCCAGTTCCAGGGCAAGACGGTCCGAACGGCTGGACAGATAGCGATGCAGTAAAATCATCGGCACCGCCACGGTCAGTCCCGCTGCCGTCGTGATCAGGGCTTCGGAGATCCCGCCGCCCAGGCTCGCCGGGGTCCCCATTCCTTCGGCGGCAATGATGTTGAAAGCCTTGATCATGCCCAACACCGTGCCGAGCAGGCCGAGCAGCGGCGTGATGTTGGCGATGGTGCCGAGCAGGCCGAGATAACGTTGCAGTGTCGCCACTTCCCGCGCCCCGACTTCTTCGGCCAGGGCTTTGAGGTGGCTGCGCGAACAACCGCGGTTTTTCAATACCACCAGCAGAATCTTGGCCAGGGGGGAAGTTTTGGCGCTGCACAGGTCAACGGCTTCGGCGCCCCGATCCTGGCGCAACAGGTCCTGCACCGCAACGTTCAACGGCAACAGCTCCCGCCGAGCCCGGAAAAAAGCGAAAACACGCTCCATAAAGATGGCCCAACCGATGATCGAACAGAACAGAATCGGATACATCAGCGGACCGCCGCGGGTGAAAACATCAATCATCGAATACCTCTGGACAGACTCTTCAATTCAACAAACAGTTGCAGCAGCAGGCGCGGTTATTGCCCCAGGTTGACGATTTCCGCACGGACCTCATCGGCCAGGTGTAAAATTCCGACGCTGCGAAACGGAGCGGTCCGGCGCTCCGTCGGACTGCCGGGATTCAGGAGCAGCACGGAACCGACCCGGCGACAAACCGCCCGATGCGTATGACCGAAAATAATAACATCCGCATTGACATGGGAAAACTTCTCCAGCACGCGCCGCTCAATGTCGGCATGCGATCCGTAACCATGGGTTATGGCAATCCGTGTCCCGGCAACGGTGACAACGCGCTGTTCGGGCAGCCCGGCCCGAGGCGCATCCTGATTACCGCAAACAGCATAAAAAAGCACGCCGGGAAAGCACAGATCAAGCTCGGGCAAAACCCGGTCACCGGCATGGAACAGTATTTCGATGCCGCGAAATGGCCCGGCCATTAAACGCTCCGCCAGATGACGGCCGGCAGTCAGCGTCGCAACATGCGTATCTGAAACAACCCCGACCTTCATTGCCCGCCCCACCCATCGGCCCCTCATACCGGCTGTTTTTCGCCATCAACGACGAATATTGGCTAAAATCCGAACTCATTTTATATCAGATAGCTCATCAAAGGAGGCAACTATTCATTTTTACAGCATTTATCACAAAAAAATTTTATTGGCATCGGCATTGCGACTAAACAGGAGTAAATTAATATTAGCATGATTTGTTTTGATATTGACTTTCCTTTAGCGAAACTATAATTTTTTAATTTAAATAATTTCGATGCCACAGAATCCAACAAGCTGGACAAGTCTGATTTTTACGGTTATTTAAAAGGGTGTTCCATTCTTTGTGAGCACCCTTCGTCACATCATTTCTCTTACAGGAGGAGCAAATCCATGTCAATGCGTCAGGAAGCCCTTGAGTATCACAGTTCAGGGCGTAAAGGTAAAATTGAAGTTATCACAACCAAGCCCTGTACAACCAGCCGGGAACTTTCCCTGGCCTACAGCCCGGGCGTCGCCGAACCTTGCCTGGATATCGAAAAAAATCCTGATGACGCTTATAAATATACCGCCAAAGGGAACCTGGTGGCTGTCGTCTCCAACGGTACGGCCGTCCTCGGCCTGGGGGATATCGGCGCCCTGGCGGGGAAGCCGGTCATGGAAGGGAAAGGTGTCCTGTTTAAAAGTTTTGCCGATGTCGATGTTTTCGACATTGAACTCAACACCAAGGATCCCGATGAACTGATTCGCACGGTCAAGTTGCTCGAACCGACGTTCGGCGGCATCAACCTTGAGGACATCAAAGGGCCCGAGTGCTTCTATATCGAAGAAAAACTCAAGGAAATCATGGACATCCCTGTGTTTCACGACGACCAGCACGGGACCGCCATCATTTCTGCCGCCGGCATGCTCAACGCCCTGGAACTGGTCGGTAAAAACGTTCAGGACGCCAAAATGGTCGTCAACGGCGCCGGTGCCGCCGGCATCGCCTGCGCCAACCTGGCGATCACCATGGGGATCGACAAAAACAATGTCATTCTCTGCGATTCCAAAGGCGTTATTTACAAAGGGCGGAAGGAAGGCATGAACGAATACAAGGAACGCCTTGCCGCTGAAACCGATGCCAGAACCCTGGCCGACGCTGTGGTCGACGCCGACATTTTCTTCGGCGTTTCCGTTAAAGGCGCCTTGACGCCGGAGATGCTGAAATCGATGGCCAGCGATCCGATCGTTTTCGCCATGGCCAACCCCGACCCGGAAATCACGCCGCCGGAGGCCAAGGCCGTCCGTGACGACGTCATTATCGGCACCGGTCGTTCCGACTATGTCAACCAGGTCAACAACGTACTCTGCTTTCCCTTCCTCTTCCGCGGGGCGCTTGACACCCACGCCAGCGCCATCAACGACGAAATGAAACTGGCGGCCGTCAGAGCGCTGGCCGAACTGGCGAAGCTGGACGTGCCCGATTCGGTTCGCAAGGCTTACGCCGGCGAAGAAATCAGGTTCGGCCGCGAATACGTTATTCCCAAGCCGTTCGATCCCCGGGTTCTCCTGCACGTCGCTCCGGCCGTCGCTCAGGCCGCCATGGATACCGGCGTCGCCCGGCAGCCGATCGAGGATATGGAAAAGTACCGCGAAGCCCTCGAAGCCATGCAGGGCCGTTCCAAGGAAGTCATGCGGACCTTGATCAACAAAGCCAAGGCCAACCCGAAACGGGTGGTTTTCCCCGAAGGCGAAGAAGAAAAGATCCTGCGCGCCGCCCATATCCTTATTAATGAAAACATCGCCACGCCGATCCTGCTGGGCGATGAAAAAGAAATCAAAAAGAAAATCGAAGAGCTCAATCTCGATCTCGGCGATGTCAAAATCATCGACCCGGTCTCCTGTGAAAATCGTGAGCACTATATCGACACCATGTTCGAGTTGCGCCAACGCAAAGGCGTCACCCGGGCCGGAGCCAGAAGGCAACTGTTGTCAAACCCCAACTATCTGGGTGCGATGATGGTACAGGAAGGGGATGCCGACACCCTGCTGTCAGGGATCAATCATCACTATCCCGAAACCATCAAACCGGCGCTGGAAATCATCGGCAAGCAGGAACAGCTGTCCAAGGTTCACGGCATGTACATGATGGTATTCAAGAAAAAAGTCGTGTTTATCGCCGACGCAACCGTCGACATCGATCCGACAGCGGATGAACTGGCCGAGACGGCCATTCTGGCGTCGGAAAAAGTGCGCCAGTTCGACATCGAACCGAAAGTCGCCATGCTGTCGTTTTCCAACTTCGGCAGCACCGACCATCCCCTGAGCCGCAAAGTCAAGAAAGCCACGGCGCTGGTCAAACAACAGGCCCCCGACCTCATCATCGACGGCGAAATCCAGGCCAACGTCGCTCTCGACCCCGAGCTGACGGCAGCGCAGTATCCGTTTTCTCTGCTCAAAGGGGATGCCAACGTGTTTATCTTCCCCGATCTGCAGTCCGGCAACATCAGCTATAAACTGTTGAACAAACTGGGCGGGGCTGAAGCTGTCGGTCCGATTCTGATGGGTATGTCCAAACCGGTGCATGTCCTGCAACGTGGCGATGATGTGGCCGACATCGTCAATATGGCGGCCGTCGCCGTTGTCGATGCCCAGGAGCCGTGGCACTGATTTTCTGCCGGGCACCGCACATACTGTTGACTTCAGCGGGAGCGTCTTTATGACGGCTCCCGCTTTTTCATGCCGGGAACTTCCATTCGCTTTCCAGTCCTGCTAATATGCCTTGCCGCTGAGAGCGAAACAAATAAACAACGAAGGAAAAATCCATGAATTACTGCAGTACCCGGGGACGGGTTAAAGGAATCGGTTTTACCCAGGCCGTGATGATGGGACTGGCCGATGACGGCGGTCTCCTGTTGCCGGAAACCGTACCGGCATTATCGCCGCAAGAGCTCGACTCAATGGCCGAGCTCAGCTACCCTGAGCTGGCTTTCGAGATTATTTCCAGATTCGCGCCGGACATCCCCGCCGGGGAGCTGAAAGGCATCATCCAGCGTTCCTACCGGGCTTTTGATCATCCCGAAATCACTCCGGTGGTCAAACAGGATGATCTGTATATTCTCGAACTGTTTCACGGCCCCACCCTGGCGTTCAAGGATGTGGCGCTGCAGTTTCTCGGCAATCTGTTTGAATACCTGCTGGTCAAAAACGACCGGCGGATGAATATTATCGGCGCGACCAGCGGCGACACCGGCAGCGCGGCGATTTACGGTGTGCGCGGCAAGCAACGGATCAATATTTTCATCCTTCATCCCAAAGGACGGGTCTCCCCGATCCAGGAACTGCAAATGACCACCGTCACCGACGACAATGTGTTCAACCTTGCCGTCGAAGGGACATTCGACGATGCCCAGGCGATTGTGAAGGAGATCTTCGGTGATCTCGACTTCAAAACGCAACATGCGCTCGGCGCCGTCAATTCCATCAACTGGGCGCGGGTGCTGGCCCAGGTGGTTTATTATTTCTACGCCTGGTTCCGGGTCAGAAAAGACACCTCGGCGGAGCAGTTCGAAGTTTCGGTACCGACCGGAAACTTCGGCGATATTTTCGCCGGCTATATCGCCAGGAAAATGGGCGTGCCCATACACCGACTGATCCTCGCAACCAACAGCAACAATATTTTGAGTCGTTTTATCAACGCCGGTGATTATTCGACGGCCGAGGTTCATCACTCGCTCTCTCCGTCCATGGATATCCAGGTGGCAAGCAACTTTGAACGCTATCTTTACTATCTTCTGGACGAGCAGGCCGAACAGGTGGCCGAGTTGATGGAAGAGTTCAAAGCGACGAAAAAAATGGCCTTCAGCCCGGCGCTAAGAGATAAAGTCGCCCGGGAGTTCTCCGCCGCGTCCATCGATGATGGTGAAACCCTGTCCACCATCGGTCAATTTTACCGCCGGACCGGCTATATTCTCGACCCGCACACCGCAGTCGGAGTGGCGGTCGGCAGGCAGATCCGCGACCCCCGCTATCCCCTGCTCTGCCTGGCGACCGCTCACCCGGCCAAGTTCGGAGCGGCGGTCCTCGAAGCGACGGGACGCGAAGTTGCACTGCCCCCGTCCCTGGCTGATTTATCCTCGCGCTCCCGCAAGGTTGAAACCGTCGGCGCAGATATCGATGTGATCAAAAAGTATCTTTCCGAAAAAGCTATCTGAAAAAGTTATATTTTAGTTGAAATTTCAAGACGACCTGCTAAAGTTCTCATGAAAATTCAGCATTCAGCTGAATTAATTCGCCAAATTAGGATACTCAAGGAGGTCAGGATGGGGACGATTTCAACGGATAAATTTGTTGAACTGGTACAGGTTTATGCATTGCCTTTAGTCTGGGCAATCATCATTTTCATTATCGGTCGTATTGTCTCGCGCATCATTGCCAACGTGGTCGCCAAAATGATGACCAAGGCCAATGTCGACGAAACGCTGGTGAAGTTCGCCCGCAACATGATTTACGTCGCGCTGATGATATTCGTCATTTTGGCGGCGCTGGGCAAACTGGGCATTGAAACCACATCCTTTGCCGCCATCATCGCCGCCGCCGGTTTGGCCATCGGCCTGTCGCTGCAGGGGACTCTGGGCAATTTTGCCGCCGGGGTCATGTTGATCCTGTTCCGGCCGTTCAAAGTCGGGGATTTCGTTGATGCCGGAGGCGTGGCCGGCGTGATCGAGGAAATTCAGATATTCAGCACTAAAATGAAGTCGCCGGACAACAAGGAAATCACGGTTCCCAACGGCCAGATCATCGGCAGTACGATCACCAATTACTCGGCCAAGGACACCCGTCGCGTCGATCTGGTCATCGGAGTCGGCTACGATGACGATCTGAAAAAAGTCCGTGCCGTGCTCGAAGATCTTCTCAACAACGACGAACGCGTCCTGAAAGACCCGGCACCGACCATCGGCGTACTTGAACTGGGCGACAGCAGCGTTAATTTCGCCGTCCGCCCCTGGGTGAAAAGCGGCGATTACTGGCCGGTATTGTTCGACTTGCAGGAAAACGTCAAATTGCGTTTCGATGCTGAAGGGATATCCATCCCCTTCCCGCAGCAGGATGTCCATTTCTTCAAGGAAGAAAACGCCGCCTGACGTCTTTTTATCTTCAAGCGCCCGGCGACAAAAAACCCTCCGGTCACTGGATCGGAGGGTTTTTTATTGTCTGTCCGATAGCGCTTATCAACAATCGAAATAGAGGGCGAATTCTTCCGGGCAGGGCCGCATCCGGACGGCATCCACTTCAGCTTCGCGCTTGTAACTGATCCACATGTCGATAACATCCTCAGTGAACACATCACCTTTCAGCAGCCAGGCATGATCGTCCTGCAGGGCGTCCAGGGCTTCCTCCAGGGAACCGGCAACGCTCGGGATGTCTTTCAGTTCTTCCGGAGACAAACCGTAAATATCCTTGTCGAGGGGCTGACCCGGATCGATCTTGTTTTCAATCCCGTCAAGTCCCGCCATCAGCATGGCGGCAAACGCCAGATAACCGTTGGAGGAGGCATCCGGAGTCCGGTATTCGACACGTTTGGCCTTCTCGTTGTTGGTGACCGGAATCCGCAGGGAAGCAGACCGGTTGCGGTTTGAGTAAGCCAGGTTGACGGGAGCTTCAAACCCCGGAACCAGGCGTTTGTAGGAATTGGTGCTCGGGTTGGTGAAAGCGCACAGAGCCTTGGCATGTTTCATGATGCCGCCGATATAGTACATTGCGATTTTGGACAGGCCGCCGTAGCCGTCGCCGGCAAACAGGTTTTTGCCGTCCTTCCAGATCGACTGGTGGCAATGCATTCCCGAACCGTTATCGTTATAAATCGGCTTGGGCATAAAAGTAACAGTTTTACCGTTTCGTACTGCAACATTCTTAATGACATACTTGAACCATTGCAGGTTGTCGCCCATCTGCAGTAAAGAGTCGAAACGCATGTCGATCTCACATTGACCGCCGGTCGCGACCTCATGGTGAGCGCACTCGATGGTCAGTCCGACCTCCTGCAGAACCGCCACCATTTCATTGCGCAGATCGATCATGCTGTCGGTCGGAGCGCAGGGGAAGTAACCTTCCTTATGGCGGGGCTTGTAACCCAAATTCGGGAATTCCTCGCGGCCGGTGTTCCAGATGCCTTCGACGGAATCGACCGAGTAGAAAGACTCGTTCGGACCGGAGGCAAAGCGTACATCGTCAAAAATAAAGCATTCCGGCTCGGGACCGAAGTAAGCCGTATCGCCGATCCCCGTCGATTTCAGAAAGGCTTCGGCCTTGTGGGCGATAAAGCGCGGGTCGCGAGTATAGCCTTCACGGGTGATCGGGTCGATAATATTGCAGATCAGGCTCAGTGTCGTCATTTCAACGAAAGGATCGATCTTGGCGGTGGTCGGATCGGGCATGATCAGCATATCGGAGTTGTGAATCGGCTGCCAGCCGCGAATTGAGGAACCGTCAAAGCCGATTCCCTCTTCGAAGGTCTCTTCGCTGAACTCGCTGACCGGAGTGGTGAAATGCTGCCAGATGCCGACAAAGTCGAGGAACTTGTAGTCGACAAATTGGACATCGTTCTCTTCTGCGAACTTGACTACTTCACTAGGCGTCATAATGGGCTTCTCCTTTACTGGGGTGAGATTGACTGCAATTCGAATTTTGCTTGAAAATGAAATTTATAATGCGTCTTCGCCGCGTTCTCCGGTCCGGATTCTGATCACTTCATCGATCGGCGTGACAAAAATCTTCCCGTCGCCGATACGGCCGGTCTTGGCGGCCTCGGCTATGGTATCGACCACTTGGGAGGTCTGCTCGTCCGCGACGATGATTTCCATCTTGATCTTCGGAATGAAGTCGACCACGTATTCCGCCCCCCGGTAAAGTTCGGTATGCCCCTTCTGGCGACCGAATCCTTTGACTTCGCTGACCGTGATCCCCTGAATGCCGATGTCATTCAGCGCTTCCTTGACCTCATCAAGCTTGAACGGCTTGATGATCGCTTCAACTTTACGCATGCCGTCGTCCTCCTTTATCGGAATTTTATTTGTTGGCTCTATGCTCAATCCTTCAACCGTTTAGCAAAGAACCTGCCAGTTTGAGAATAAATAATGCCTAAAAAAGTGACTATATTTCAGTAAGATAAGAAAGCCGTCCAGAGGGTGAACCGAAAGTGGAAAAAACGGCGGGAAATAATGGCTAAAAAATATGCAGCAGCCTCCGTTACTGCATAAATTTTATACTTCCCCGCAACAGCGTCATCAGGTTACCCGCGCTGCAACAGCGTCACGCTCTCACAATGGTGCGTCTGGGGAAACAGGTCGAACGGTTGACTGCATATAAGCCGATAACCGTTATGCAGCAGGACTTCCAGATCCCGGGCCAGAGTCTGTGGATCACATGATACATATATAACACGTTCGGCGGGATTTTTAATCAAAGCTTTGACGATTTCATACGCTCCGCTGCGCGGCGGATCAAGGATCAACAGATCGCAGTTTTCGTCACGGATCGCCCGATGAAAACCGTCAAGTGCGGAAGCGCACCGGAAATCACAGTTGCCGAGGCCATGACGGAGCGCATTGTTTCGTGCGTAGTCGATGGAACGTTGTGCTTCCTCGACCCCGCTCAGGCTTCGGCACCGGCGCGCCAGAGGCAGGGAGAAGTTACCCATCCCGCAATAGAGGTCGATCACCCGTTCAGTCCCCTTAAGGTTTGCCAGGTGCACAACCCGATCCACCAGCTTTCTGTTCTGCTCCAGATTGATCTGGGCAAAGCCGCCGATTGCGTAGTTCAGTTTCAGCGGCGGCCGGTCGACGTGAATCTCCATGACGGCGTTTCCCCGGACAACCGCCAATGTTTGTTTGGTTCCTTGCTGCAATAAAATATCGGCCTCGGGACATGTCGAAATCAACAGTTGCGTCAGCTGCCGGTGGTTTTCCCCCAGGAAATGGACGGTGACGGAACATTTGCCGGCATCGTCGATGGCGAGATCAATTTGCGGGATATGCCGTGCCCAGGCCGTTCCATCAATACCGTTACGTAACCTGACGAGCAGGGAATTCAGCGGGTCGGCGATGATCGGACACCGTTCAGCGGCAACGACATAACGGGATTTGGGGCGGTAAAAGCCGGTGATGAACCCGCTGCGGCTGTTGAAGCACTTAACCTGGACGCGGCTGCGATAGCCGAATTCAGCGGCCGCCGGCACGATCGCCCGGATCCGTTCCGGCTCAACCCGGCATTGCCGAATGAGGCTGTCGCGGTAGAGTCTTTCCTTCCATGCCAATTGTTCAGCGTAAACCAGATGCTGCCACTGACAGCCGCCGCAACGGCCTGCCACCGGGCAAGGTGCGCGACGTCGCTGCGCAGAGGGACTCAGGATTTCGACCGCCTCGGCGACGGCGTAATGTTTTTTTTCCTGGATCAGGCGGCAGCGGACCCTGTCCCCGACGGCGGTATGCGGGACAAAAACCACCCGCCCGTCAAGGCGAGCGATCCCTGCTCCGCCGTTGGCCAGAGCATCTATTCTCACCGGCGGCGTCAGCTCGTCGCCCCGGGTCCCTGCCGTTGCCATTGGACTGCTCAGCCGCCGTGCGGCCGGAAGCGATCCACGGCAAAGTCCAGTGTGGCGAAATAATCGTCCAGCGTTTCTTCGCGCCGGATCAGTTCAACCGACCCGTCGGCGCGCAACAGCAGTTCCTTCGGCCGCAGGCGTGCATTGTACTGAAAACCCATGGCGTGGCCGTGGGCGCCGGTATCCTGGATCACCAGAAGGTCGCCGTCAACGATTTGCGGGAGTTCACGTTGAACGGCGAACTTGTCGTTGTTCTCGCACAGGGAACCGACTACGTCATAAACGCAATTCCGGGGCCGATCCTCCTTGCCGACCACGTCGATATGGTGATAAGCGCCGTACATGCCGGGACGCATCAATGCCGACATGCAGGCGTCGACGCCGACGTACCGGCGGTAGGTGTCCTTGCTGTTGATGGCGGCAGTGACCAGACAGCCGTGCGGTCCGCTCATGAAGCGTCCGCTTTCCATATACATTTTCGGCACATAGCCGTGCCCGGCACGAAAAGACGTGAACAGGGCGCCGATTTCATCGGCCATGGCGGCAAGATTCAGGGCCTGCTGCTCGGGATGGTAAGGAATGCCCAGCCCGCCGCCGATGTTGATAAACTCGAACTGAATACCCAATTCTTTTTCGACCAGTTCCGAGATTTCCAGCAGCATGCGCGCCGTTTCCACCATATAGGTGTAATCCAGCTCGTTGGAAGCGACCATGGTATGCAGACCGAAACGTTTCGCCCCGCGCTCGCGCGCCAGGCGATAGGCAGCCACGACCTGATCGTGGCTGAGGCCGTATTTGGCCTCCACCGGGTTGCCGATAATCACATTCCCGGTACGCCGGGGACCGGGATTGTAACGGAAGCAGATCAGCTCCGGAAAAACCGGCACTTTGTCGATCAGCGACAGGTCGTCCAGATTGAGAACACAGCCGCCGTCAGCGGCGGCCGCCCGGAATTCCTCCTGATTGGTGTTGTTGGAGGTAAACATGATCTCTTCACCGCACGCCCCGACCCGGCGGCTCAGGACCAGTTCGGCAATCGAACTGCAGTCGAAACCGAAACCCATGTCATGCATCAACGCGAGGATGTGCGGATTGGGCAACGCTTTGACGGCATAATACTCGCGAAAGCCGTCGATATGCGCAAAAGTCCGTTTCAACCCTTCTCCGGTCTCCCGCAAACCGACTTCGTCATAAATATGAAACGGGGTTCCGTAATGATCGGCCAACTGCTCGACAAGCGGGAACAAACGGTCTTTGAATCCTGTTGACATGGGCATGACAATCGACTCCTTCTAAACGTGGTTACGCACAAGATTTATTTTTCGGGTTTCTTTGATCGTCTGCAGGACAATACTGGTTTTGGTATCCACAACGCCTTCAAGCGCACAGATCTCGTCAACCAGAATCCGTCCCAATTCGGCGTTGTCGGCGACGCGCAACTTCAGCAGATAGCCATCGTCCCCTGCAACCTGATGAACATCCTGCACACCGCTCACGGCCGTCAGCGCAGTTGCCAGATCATGACTCGACGGGTGTTGTACGCGCAACTGCACAAAGGCCGTCAAGCCCTGGTTGAAAGGACGCGGGTTCAGGCGGACTTCGTACCCCTCGATAATTCCCCGCTCTTCCAGCTTGCGAATGCGTTCCAGCACGGCCGAAGGCGCCATGCCGATTTGCCGTGCAACTTCTGCGTTGGGAATACGGGCCTTCTCCTGAAGAATAACCAGTATTTTATAATCAATATCGTCGATAGTTCTTTTTATATCCATAAAAAGAGAATATCATTCATATCGAAATAAAAGTCAACCCTGTTGGTGAGGTTTTTCCGTGGAAACATGCGGTTCACTCCGAAACGGCTTGAAATCGGCGCTGGCCGACCGCAGGCACACACCGCCGGAAGATCAGTTCAAGCCCAGAACTTTGGAGATCAGATAACCGGAATAGCAGAAATAGACCAGCAGCAGGATGAACCCTTCGATGCGATTGATGCGCATGCGCCCGGCCACGCCGAACCCGACAAAAAACAGCCCCAAAGTCAGCAACCCCATCAGCAGGCAGTCGCGATAAAGGACTTCAGGACTTACATCGAGAGGATGAATGACGCCGGCAATGCCGACCACGGCCAGGGTATTGAACAGATTGGAGCCGATGACATTGCCCAGCGCCAGATCATGTTCGTCCTTGCGGGTCGCGGCGATGGTCGATGCCAGTTCGGGCAAGGAGGTCCCGATAGCAACCACCGTCAGGCCGATAATCAAATCGCTGACACCGAAAGCGTGGGCGATTTCCACAGCCCCCCAAACCAGAACGCGGGAGCTGCCGACCAGCAGAATCATGCCGAGAAAAAGCCGGCTCAATGCGGTTTTTAAAGGGATTGGATTGGTTTCCAGGCGAACGTCCAGATCCGTCTCCAGAGCATCTTGACGTTCGCGCAGTCCGAGCCAGATCCACCAGCCCATGATCACGGCGAAGAGACCCAGCAGCACCAGGGCGTCAGCACGGCTTAAATGCAGATCGTAAAGTTGCCCCGCCGCGAACAGGGTGGCGGCCAGGAGAACCGGAAGCTCTTTGCGCAAGATACCGGATTTGACCGCAATCGGGCTGATCAGCGCGGTCAAGCCGAGAATCAGCGCAATATTGGAGATATTGGACCCGTAAGCGTTGCCCAAGGCCAGCCCGGGATTCCCCTGGGCGGCGGAAATGGCGGAAACAACCATTTCCGGGGCGGAAGTGCCGAAACCGATGACCACCATGCCGATTAAAAGGCTCGGCATCCCGGCATGATGCGCAGTCGCGGCAGCGCCTTCGACAAAGCGATCGGCACTCCAGACCAGCACAATCAGGCCGGCGAACAAAGCGACGGCGGGAAAAATCAAGGACATAACCGACTCGTTAGAAACAGCGAGGGGACAGACATGCGCCTGTCCCCTGGAAAAAGATTATCGTTTTTGCCGACCCGGACCGGGCCGTTAGCGTCTGGGCGCTCAGCCGAACACCGGGCTGCAGGATTTTTTCTCCGCCTGTTCCTTTTGTCCGGACAAGTAGGCCTGATCCCGTTCGAGGTGACACTTTTTATATTTCAGCCCGCTCCCGCACCAGCAAAGATCATTGCGTTGAGGCAGCTTGTCGGGCGGCTTCGGCCCTTCTGGCCGGGCCTCTTTTTTAGCGAATAAACGCTCAAACAAACTCATTCCGTTTCCTCCACCTGTAACCATCAGGGAAGACTATATAAAAAAGTCGGTTGCGAAACAAGGATCATTCCCCATTTCCCCGGGTCCCGGCAACCGCTGATCAATAAGCTTTACGGAACAGCGTCTGATGGCAACTCGGACAGGGCGGAATACGCGCGGTTTTTCTCATGTGAATCTGCTCGCCGCAGTTTCTGCACGTCAAGGTCCCCGGGCTGGTCACTTCGCCGGTTTTGAACTCAAGCTGCTTTTCCGATTTTTCCGCCCATTCGTTCAGTGTCGCCGCCGTACCGGATAAAATTTTACTCATCAGGCTTTGCGCGCCGGCAGCGACACGGCCCGGAGCCACGGCGTCTTTCAGGCTTTCCCTGGCCTTGGCGGCATTGTCGACGGCATGTTGCATATCCCGCTTCACAAAGGCGGAGACTTTTTCCGCCTGTTCACGGGTAAAACTGCCGGCTGAAGCAAACTCTTCCCCGGCTTTTTTCAGTGCCTCATCAAAATTCTTACGCCCGCTCTCCCACAATTCCTCCGTCCGCAGAACGATTTTTTCGTAAAGACCGACCTCTTCCTGCCCGTTATCCTGCCGATTTTTTTCCGTCATGACATTCTCCTCACACCCGTTAAGAATAAACCAGCCTGCCGACACGATTTAAGGGTAACAGAAAATTGCGGAATTTTAACCCGGATTATTCGTCAGCGTTGGTTGCAAAACCGTCCGCTAACGAACAGGCCCCGAGACGGCGGGCAATGGGCGATTGCAGCAGCAGGGTTCATGAACAGTCCGTCCGGGTTATCACCGGCGGGGAAAATCAGTGCGGCCCGCCGTCGTTGGGCAGGCAACCGAAGATAAAACCGATCAATCCTCCGAACAGAGCCCCTGACCAGGGGCTGGCCGTTACTCCTCAGGTGCTGCCGCTGCATTGACCGAGGTAACCGACTCCGGCGCCCAGGGCCGCCCCGACGGCAGTCAACACAAAAATTTTCAGATAACGTTTATATTCATTCATCAGCGACTCCAATAGTCCGCCAGTTGCGGGTTGATCCAGCGGATTCCCCCCCGCGGGTCGCGGCAGTCGCCGGGGTAGCGAGGTATCACATGAATGTGCAGATGCATAACCGTCTGTCCGGCAGCCGCGCCGTCGTTTACCCCGACATTGAAGCCGTCAGGCCGAAGACTATCGTTGCGCTGACGGCGGACCTCTTTCACCAGCTCAAAAAGTGCGAAGAGCTCATCGTCGCTCACTTCAAACAGCGAGACAATATGCCGCCGCGGGATAACCAATGCATGTCCGGGGGAAACCGGGTTGAGATCGGCAACGGCAAAAGCCAGGCGATTTTCAGCAACAAAATTCACCGGTTGGATTGAGCAAAAAGGGCAAGCGACACAAGACACGGCAGGATCCGCTGCTATTTATAGCCACCCTTGGCATTCGGATCCGCGGGAATAAAAGCCAGAATCAGGGCGGCGAAAGGGCCGATCAGCAGGCCGATGAAAAACCACAGCTTTTTATTTTTCCCTTTGCCGGCCGCCAGCGAATACGCTGCGCAGGCGAAAGCCCCCCACATGAACAGATACGCCATAACCGTTCCTCCAGATCGGACAGAAAAATCGAGCCATAAAAATTCATCATACCCGAATCAAAGACAAATGTAAGCCGCTTTAAAAAAATACCGGGCGCCTTTGCATTTATCGGAAAAGGCGCTAGAATATAAAGGAAGAAAGGAGGATGCCTATCGAAAACGAGACAGCGCAATTGAGTAGGTTTTCCACCAGTCCGCCATCCATGGATTGCGGACAGTCCCGTGACAAGGGAAATTAAACGTATTGAAGGCCCGTGACGATTCCGGGCCTTTCACTTGTGCGCTCTGTTTCTCAGGCTCTCCAGCCAGGCTGCAATTTTCTCATGGTGCGTACCGCGCCAGTACACTTTTCCGCATTCATCACATTGTCTGAACACATCGTAACGGCGCCCCGTTCCGGCGGGCAGCAGATGCGCTATTTTCGCTTTTGCCACGCTGTGCAGCAATCCGTTGCAGTGCGGGCAGCGTCTGAAGGGAAGCATGCGTTCCTGCAGTTCATATCGTCTGAGCACCTGCTCAAGCTGTTTTTCGATCTGCGTCGAGCGAATGAGCAGTCCCGACACCACCCGTTTGTGCTTCAACAATCCGCGATCAGCCGTCAAGATGGTCCGCCCCTCGCGCAGAGCGACATCGATGATCTCCGGGTCGTCAAGATCGTTGCGATAATGGCAATCGAAACCGAGCAGACGTAATTTGCGCGCCAGTTTACCGAGATGCACATCGAGGATAAAGCGTTCGGGCCTCCCCCGCTCGACCAGATGCCGGGCTCCGGCAACGGCGACGGCATATCCCGGGGGATAGATGTCCAGTTGTTCCCCGCCGTTTAGCTGGTGAGAAAAATCGAGCGAGCGGCCCTGACCGACGATCAGGTCGACTTCAGTATGGGGAATACCGCAAGCCTCTATGGCGTCCTTCACCGCCGGGCGATCCCGGATTTCATAATCGACCGTGCCTGCCCGTCGCGGACGCGACAGCAACGCTTTGAGGTCTCCATGAAAAGTCAGCTGGACAAAAACCGGCATTTTTTTCGCCAGGCCCGGACAAATGAAGGTTTCAGCAGCTCATTCCGGCGGTTGAAACAGTCCGAGAGCAAGATAGAAAAAGCCCAAAAGAATGGTAAAGAAAAAAGCGACAAATACGAACCGGGCACACAGCTTCGCCGCAAATTCCCGCAATGTCGGCGGTTTCTTTCGATCCAACACCAGAGACCAGAACAGCGCGAAAACAGCCACGCAAACAAGCCCGATCTTATAAACGGTCAACGCCTCCACATCGTCCTCCGCAACGGCAACAGTCGGCAATAGCTTTTATATTACTCCGGTGGATAAATATTTCGTCATCCCCGCATGCGCCACGTCACCCGCGCATGACTCTATCGGGAGCGGGGAGCCATGCTTGAACAGATTAAAACAGCTATGGATTCCCGCCTTCACGGGAATGACACCGGACAACTTTTTTTCACCGGAGCAATAATACCGGCAATCCGGCCCAAGTGCAGCAGCAAAAAACGACTGATGCTTTCAGCTTTATTGCAGGCAAGCACTGACCGCGGAGAAAAACACGTCCACGTCGGCGGCGACGAAATAACGCTGCGCCGTCGGAATCAGGGCAACATCGCCTTTGGAGACGATGACCGTCGGCGCCCGGGTTGCGTGGGGCAGCCGGGACGCCGGCGCGATTTCCAGCGAAGAGCCGAGGACCAGCAGCAGGTCACAGGCAGCGACCATATTTTCAGCGTCGCCGTAGTTTTTGACCTGCTCGCCGAAAAAAACGATGTCCGGTTTCAGCAGCCCGTCACAGGACGGGCAAAAAACAATCGGCGGCTGTCTGCTCGTGCGCATGGCCGCGTCCCACCACGCCCGAGACAAATCGGCGTAGCTGCTTCCGCATACCGTACAGACTGCTTTTGCGTAGGAGCCGTGCAATTCAAGTACCGTACGGCTGCCCGCCTGCTGGTGCAGAACATCGATATTCTGGGTAATCACGGCAGCCAGCCGCCCCCGGAGTTCGAGTTCGGCAAGAAAACGATGGGTCAAGGTGGGAACAATAGCTTTTGTCCGGGCGATAAAATCCCGGGAGAAGTCGTAAAAGAATCCGGGCTCCCGCAAAAAAGAGGTGATTTCAAACACTTTCACCGGATCATAGCGCCGCGTTACATACAGGCCCTGCGGCCCCCTGAAATCGGGGATCCCCGCGGCGGTAGAAATGCCGGCACCGGTTACGGCGACGATCGAATTCGAGCGGGAGATCAATGCCGCGCATTCGGCTGCGGACATGGTTTGATTGCGCATCCGTCCAACCCCCGTGAAAAATCCTGCTACACTATTTCTTGATCCCCATTACAACCTATTTGTCCGGATGACGCAAAGAAATACGGCGCGGCGATATTGCTTGCCCGAGGAGAAAAAAATGGCTCAGCAGCAACGTTACCACATCGGTTTCGGCCCGGCCGAACTCGGCTCGCCGGCAACAACCTCCGCCCTGCTTTGCGGCGACCCGCAACGCGCCCGGCGGATCGCCAGGCACACGGATACGGTCCATTGCATTAAAGTATTGTCGGAAAATCGAGGCCTTGACAGCTACCTGTGCCAAATCGACGGCGGGCCGAGATTTGTCTCGGCCACTTCGGGAATGGGAGCGCCGTCCCTGTCGATTGTCGTCAACGAACTGTTTCAGGTCGGTATTCGCACCATCATCAGGGTCGGCACCAGCGGCGGCATTGCCGACAATGTCAAAGCCGGCAGTCTGGTCGTTTCCCAGGCCGCCCTCTGTCGCCAGGGCGCTGCGGACGATATCGCCCCGCGTGAATATCCGGCCGCGGCCGATCCGTTTCTGACCGTCAAACTGGTTGCTGCGGCAACCCGGCTCGGCGTCGAACATCATCTGGGCCTGACGGCCAGCGTCGACGGTTTTTATGAGGCCCAGGAACGCAGCGACTCCGCCAACCCCTTTCTGCAGCCACATTTGCAAGGAATAACCGCAGCATACCGGCAGCTGAATATACTCAACTACGAAATGGAGGCCGGCACCCTGTTCAAAATGGGGCTGGTTTACGGTTTTTCCGCCGCCTGCGTCTGCGCCGTTTTGGCCGAGCGGATCAGAGGCGAAGAGGTATTGCCGGAGAAAAAACAGGCCGCGCAGGACAATGCCGTCCGGGTTGCTCTGGAAACGCTCCGGCAATGATTTCCGTCCGTTCTGGAACAGCGGGCGATAGCGGACAAAAAGTTCGGAGCCCTTTTGCCGTCGCCTTCTTTGCGGCATGACGGCATGCCGGGGACAAATCGCAAGGACAGGTCCCCGGAATGGTCTCTGCCCCCGGCGCGGCCCCGGTTCTTATCTGAACTCCACCCGCCGGTTCCTGGACCAGGACTTTTCATTCTGCCCGAACGCGGCGGGACGCTCTTCACCGTAGCTGACGACCGTGCAACGTTGCGGGGAGACTCCAAGGGTCTCGAGATAAGCGCGGGCCGCCCGGGCTCGACGCTCGCCAAGCGCCAGATTGTAACTGTCGGAACCGCGTTCGTCGCAATGCCCTTCGATAACAATTCTTTTTTCAGCATCCTTGTGTAACAGAGCAGCGTTCGCGGCCAGAATCCGGCGGGCGTCTTCGGTCAAGCGGTGCGAATCGTATGCGAAATAAATCGTTTCCAACTCCACGGCCCGGATCACCGGCCCGGGCGCTGCGACCGGTTCCGGCGCTGCGGTTTTTTCAACCCTGATCACCGGCGGTTCGGCCACCGCTTCCACAACCGTCGGTTCGGGTTCAGCCACCGGTTCCGCCTCGGTGACGTTTTTTTTGGCACAGGCCGACAGTACCAGAACAAGCATCAGCAGCAGGAAAACAAAACGCCCTCTTCGTAACATGTTCATCTCCTTTTTCCACCTTTTCATTTATTCCTCCCTTCTCTATGATCCGCCGGTGACGAAATCGTCCATAGCGGCGGCAGCCTGAACCTTCAGGCCGAACACTCAGACGGATCCGGTTTCGATTTTCTTGCCTCCGCCGGGGTTAAGTCCCGGCGGCACCAACCTTTTCCTGCGCCATCGTCCCGCGCTATGCCGTCCGGCCGCACCGTCAACCCGCCGGCAAAAAGTCGATCGGGTAGAGGATCGTGATCCGCGGCACCCCTTCCTTCGGGCCGAAATTGAACCGCTTGACCCGGGCGACGACCAGCCTGACCAGGTCTTCCGACGCCAGGTCCGTGGATTCAACCTCACAGAACGAGACCTCCCCGCCCGGCTCGATGGCGAGGCGCAACAGCAATTTGCCCCGCAGGGTCGGATCCTTGCGCAGTTCTTTGTTGTAGATGCGATAGAGCGTTGCCTTGTAACGGTCGAAAACGATCTGAATTTCCTCATCGGTCCGGGCCGGTCCGATACCGTCGCTGAGCGGCCGGCCAGCTTCTTCGGTCAGGCCGGCAACCACGCTTTCAACCTGACCGGTCCCGAGGCCGCCGATCTGCCCGGCATTGCCGTAACCGCTGCCGCCGCCGCTGCCGCCGTTACCGAGATCGCGGCTGACCCCGAAGTTGCTGATTCCCTTGCCGCTTCCCCCCTGTGCCTGGATACTGACCAGTGAACGCGAAGTCCGCGCCTGCCCCGGAACTTTCTGCGCTTGTTTCACCCGGGCTTCGGTCCCGAGCTTGGCGACCGGGACTTCATCCATGAGATCCTTGAAGCTGCTCTTGAACGCCAATACACCGACATTGCGAATCTTTTTCGGTGCCGGCCGATTGTCTCCCGGAGCCGGCTGGGGTGCAACCCTGGGCTTTTCCGGTGCTTTCTTCGGTTTCTTTTTGCTCTCGCCGGGAGCCGCTTTTTCCGGTTTCGGTTCCGGTTTGTCCGCTTCGGTTTTCTCCGGTTCCCGGGCTTTTTCCACCGGCGGCAGCGGCAACGGTTCCGCCTCCTTCAGCAGCATGGCCATGCGTTCGGGAATCTTCACTTCATTCTGCTCACGGTCCGGAATCGGCACATTCACCAGCGGAACAAGACCGCCGAGCAAAACGCACCAGAACAGTGAAATCAGCAGTGCTTTGCGGAACCGCCTCTCGTTTGCGGCATCCATCGACCAGGGCATGAGCAAGGGACGGAAGGGCAGTCGCGTCTCTTCCCGGACAATGGCGAATTCCTCCAGCCGCCGTTCTTCCCTGGCCCGGGCCTGTTGAACCTCGTCGAAAAGATAATCGAGGACACTCAGGTGTTGTTCGATCTGCTCCTGCAGCGCGCTTTTTTTCGCCTCAAGATCACGGGTCTGGTCGCCGAATCCGTCGATCCGGTCCTGCAGCCGCGCGCGATGTTCGGCAGCGCCGCCGGTCAAGCCATCCCAGAACAGCGCCTCTGCGTCCAGCTCACTCAACCGATCCAGCCCGCTGCAGATGGTCCGCAGGGTATCAATCTGCTGCTGGTCGATTTCGAAGGCTTCCAGCTCCGACTCGACGCCCTTCAGCTCGGTCTCAAGCGCAATGACGGTTTCCTGAAGTGGTTCGATCTGAGCGTTAAGGCGCTCCAATTCCTGTGTTAATGTCGAATTTTCCACGGAATTCCCATTCAGGTTTGGACAGCTTTCTGGATCACGGCCAGGGAAATCCTGCCGTATCCGGACGCTGTGCAGGTTGACATTATCTTCTTCAGCACATGGAACGGGATCTTTTTATCCGCCAGAATCGTCACTTCCCTGGCGGCGACGATCCCTTTGGTGCTGATGCCGATGACATTGTGCTCGAGCCGTTCCAGGCGTTCGCTGATCTCCGCTACGGCCGTGTTCTTTGCTTCCAGCAGCGCGGGCATGGAAATGACCTCTTCCCCCTGAACCAGAACCGCCTCCGGGCTGACCAGGATCACCACGGTTTCGCGCGGCTTGGTTTCGACCACGGAATCAGGCAATTTGATCTGCTTTGGCGTGGTCACCACCTCGCTCGAAGAAGAGTTGGCCAGCAGGAAAAAAACCAGGATGGTAAACACATCCATGAGTGAAGTCAGGTTCAGACCGGTGATCTTTTTCCGGCTGCGTTCCATCCGTCTCATGCGGCGGCTTTCTCTCATGGCGCGTCTCCAATCGATATAAGGGGAAACAGAGCCGTTTTTTGCGGTTCTTCAGCCCCTTCCAGCGGCGGCAGTTGCGTTTCCCGCACCCGGTCCATGACCTGGATCAGGGTGTCGTATTCGATATCCGGCTCCATCAGCACGGTCGCATCCTCTTTTTGCGGATAATCCTGTTTGAGGCGGACCAGCATCTCGGACAGCTTGTCCAACTCGTACTCACCTTCTTTCTTCGGCATTGCGGCGACCACCTGGGCACCGTTGGACAGCTCCAGACCGGCTTTCCGAACCACCACTTCGATGGTGAAATCCGGCTTGCTGACGGCTCCGCCGCCGGCGCCGGTCGGGACGCTCAGTTCCAGGATCGTCACCCGCGAAAAGACCGCGCTGATCAACAAAAACGGCACCAGCACGACCATCAGGTTCAAAAAAGAGGTGATGTCGAGTTCGGGGTTGTCCCGGAATCCCCGGCGTTTGCGATATTGAGTGCGTCTGCCCATAATCAACCCATCGGATGCTGGCGTTTACTGAAGCTGGAAATGCTGTTCAGCGCCTTGACCGAGGCCATCTCCAGACTGTCGACGATATGGCCGGTGGTCGAAGTCAGCTTGGCGTGAATCAGCAGCAGCGGGATCGCCACCATCAGGCCGAAAGCCGTGGTGTTCATGGCGACCGAGATACTGGCCGAAAGCAGATCGGCTTTTTCCGCCGGGTTGGCGTTGGCGACCGCGGTAAACGCCTCGATCAGCCCCATGATGGTTCCGAGCAGACCGAGCAGAGTGGCGATGTTGGAAAGCAGTCCGACATACGGAGTGCGTTTCTCCAATTGCGGAATGATCTCCATCATGCTCTCTTCCATGGCGATCTCGATATCCTCCCGCCGTCGCACCGCGCCCTGGCGCGCCAGTCCCATGGCCAGCATGCGCGAGATGGTCGACTTGTCCTTGCTGACGATTTCGCGGGCTTTGTCGAACTCACCCTGCGACAAAACCGGTTGCAGCTTGATCCACATCCTGCGGTTTTCGTTGCGCGTCCGGCTCAACTGAAACCAGCGCTCCACGGCAATCGCCATGCCGACCGCGAAAACCAGCAGGATCGGGTACATGAACATGCCGCCCTTTTGAAAAAAGCCTACGATTGAATAGATGGTTGCCATTACTTTGTCCTCCCTGATCCGTTGGTTGTGCTGAGTTGGTAATAATCCAGCTGTCTCTTGAAAACTTCCCGGTCCACCGGGGCGGCGTCCTTGTCCGGCAGCATATCCAGACTGGTTTCCACCCCGATCTCCGAACTTTTCCACGGCACGATATAAAGCGATTTCGGCGCTTCGTCGTTGCCGACGATCGACATCCCCGACAGTTCCTTGACCTGCTCGTCCGCGGCTTGCGGCGTTTGTCCCCTGTCCGCCGCCGCAGCCGTCATGACGGCGACAAGCGGAACCAGGCCGAAGAAAAACATGATGTAACGTTTCATCTCTCTGCTCCCGTTTTCCGACCGGTCATCACCCTGCGCGCTTGCGTTGTCACCGGCGGGTTCGCTGCTGCAACTCGGTCAGCCATAAAGCGACCTGCTCGTCTTCCGGCCGCGCCGCGCGGTAATAACCGTACTGTTCCAGGGCACAGTCCGTATCATTCAGATAGAGATCGCAGAGAACGCCCAGGTTGCGGCGCAGCGGCAGATAATCCGGATAGCGTTCGAGGGCCCGGCTGTACACCTCCCGCGCGGCGTCGAAACGGCCGGACGAGCGCAGCAGCAGGCCGTATTCGTTGCTCGCCACCGGGTGTCCGGGAATCAGGCTCAGAGCCTTTTTCAGCTGTTCCTCGGCCGCTTCCGCCCGATCTTTTTTGCGGTAAGCGATAGCCAGATCGATGTACGGTGCGGTCACCTGCGGTTCGCCCGCCACCAGCGGTTCCAGCAGCCGAATCGCGCCATCGGCATCGGCGTCCAGCAACAGGGCCACCGCCCGGTCAAAGTCCGCTCTTGCCGCGGCGTCCATCCTGGCGGTTTCGGTAATCACGACCCCACGCAACGGCATTGTCTCCGTCACCGGAGCGACGGCGTCCTCGGTCGCCGCCGCCGGGGCGGGTGCTTGTCCGGACGGTACGACCGTGGTGCCGGGCGCGCATGCGGCCAGCGCCAGCAGGACGCCGGACAGCATTCCCCGCAGCAGCGCGCCGCGACCGGAAAACTTTTTACTGTTCTGCGCCATGGTTTTCACCTTCCTCTGTGCTTTCGGGAGACATCCGCTTCGCCCCCTCAACGGCCGTTTCCTCCTCTGCCGTCGGACCCGCCGGCTTCGCATCCGGAGGGTTCGCCGGGGCGGCTGCGGCCCCCTGATCCGCCGCTGCTGACCGGCGCTTCCGCAACCATCCCCCCGCCAGCCGGCAGCGGGCCACTGAACCGGTAACTGAAAATCTCCAGTGATTCGACAACCGGGCTGGGCTCTTCCGCTTTCGCATAGCGGGCCGGCAGGAACACCGCCAGGCGCGCCAGACTTTTATCGATCCAGCGGTTGTAAATCCCGCGATCCATGAGTTCGAGGTTGCTCTGGTGCACGCCGATGGCCTTTTCCTCAAAGGGATAAGCCTGCTCCTCGATCGCCAGTTCGTATTCTTCGAGCTCCAGCGGGGTGAGTCCCCGGGGCCGCTCCGACTCCGTCAGCGAACGGCTGAAGTTCGCGTAAATTTCGGCCAGGTAATAGGTCGCCGCGGCCGTGACCTCGCCGACTTCATAATCGAACAGTCTGCCGAATCCCTGCGTTGCCGTTTTCATCAGCTGCTGCTTCTTCTGCAGGTTGACCTGGAACGGCTGAATCAGTTCCACGTCGGCGAAGTCACGGTAATCGAGTTCGGCCAGCACCAAAGCTCCCAGCGCCGCCAGGTAGCGGGTCCGGTCGGTACGCGCCTCTCCGGCCGCGGCATCCAGGGCGACAATGCTCCGCAGTTCATCCAGGTACTCTTCGCGTTGTCCCTGCTTTTCCAGCAACCGGGCGATCTTGTGGCGGGTTTCGATGTGCACCTCGAACGGCTCCGGGAAATAGCCGACATAGCGGCGGTAGACCTCCAGCGTCCGTTCGTCGTCCGCGACCTTTGCGTAGAGTTCGGCGGCGGTCAGCAGGGCTTCCCGACGGATATCGTCGTCTTTAGCTTCACGCTCGATCCGTTCGTATTCTCCGGCGGCAAGGGCGAGTCTGCCGCCCTCGCGATAAACAAAAGCCATCTTCTTGGTCACCTCCGGCTGGAACTCGTGCTCCGGGAAGTTTTCCCGGAAGGCAACCAGCACGCTCGCCGCACGCGTCCAGTCCGTGACCTTGATCAGAGCTGCGGCCGCATCGTATTCCGCCGTTGGACGGATACCTGAAGTCGGCGCCAGTGTCCCCACGCGCAGGAAGTGATCGGCCGCAGCGGCGAACTCGCCGGCCGCGTTGGCCAGTTCGCCCTGGCGGTAGATTGCCGCCGCCAGGTTGTCGATCAGTCCGGCCCGGCTTTCATCCTCGGCCGGCAGCAGGTCCAGGACCTGCAGGTATCCGGCTTCGGCTTCGGGGTAGAGCTCCAGTTCATAGGACGAATGAGCCACCACCAGCCAGGCCGAGCGCCGCACGTTGCCGGCGGCGGCAGGAAAATTGTCGATCAGTTGCCGCCCGGCGCTCAGCGCACGTTCGTGCTCGGCCATGTCATACAGATCGTCAGCCGCGGCCCCGAGCACGACCGCCGCTTTTTCGTGTGCGGGGAAGGTTTCCGCAAACCGCAGCGAACTGCGCACGGTTTCCTCGCGAACCGCAAACCGCTCTTCCCCGGCCACCTCCTGCAGGTACTGACGATAGGAATAAACCGCGGCATA
The DNA here is from genome assembly GCA_963676555.2 of Geopsychrobacteraceae bacterium. Classification (GTDB taxonomy): domain Bacteria; phylum Desulfobacterota; class Desulfuromonadia; order Desulfuromonadales; family Geopsychrobacteraceae; genus BM522. Next base: position 7,220 of record CAXXGL010000013.1, on the reverse strand, counting down.
ACCGGCCTTTGCCGCCTGTTCGTGCCGTTCGTAACCGTAGGCGGTTTTTTCATATTCCGTCGCGGCCGCGGCAAAGGAACGGTTTTCCAGCAGCAGGTCCGCCAACTGGTAGTTGATCGTCGGGGTTTCCGGTTGCTGCGGGAAGGAGGCGATAAATTCGCGGTACCAGCGCAGCGCTTCCGCGAAGTTCCCGGCTTTTTCCTCCTGCCGTTCCGGATTCTGATAGAGGGCATGATAATGATTCGCCAGGTCGGTCAGGGTGGTCTTCAGGTATGCGACCACGTCCGGACGGTCTTCGGGCGCGAAATAGCGCCAGTATTCGGCGGACAGCCCATATTTGACGGCATAGATTTTCTTACTTTCGATAACCAGGCTGGGAAAACCGCCGGCGGTGTGGATTTCGATCACCCGCCGGTAGAACAACGGCGCTTTCCGGTGCTGCGGATTACGCTCGACAAAGGCAGTGTAAACGGCGACGGCATCGCTGTAGCGCCGCTTGTCGTAGTAATACTCGGCCAGGTTGTGATAGATACTGTCTTCGTAGCTGCGTTGCCCGTAGGTGGAAAAATAGTCGACAACCGACTCGGCGCCGCCGAGATAGGAGAAGCCCAGGCTGATGACCCGGAAGGTATCCTCGACCCGTTTGCGCTCCGGTTCGTCCTCGGTCTGGTCGAAATCGTAGCCGGCCGACACCTTGTAATCGAGCAGGGCGATGAAGCGGTGCAGCGCATCCTCGTAAAGCTCCTGCTTGTAAAAGGTCCAGCCCAGTTTGTAAACCGCCAGCTGATAGTAAAACGAACCGACGCCGATCGCGACGATACTGGAATAGGCTTCCTCGGCATCGAGGTATTTGCGGTGGGTGAAAAAATTCTCCGCCCGCCGGAACTGAACCTCGTCGAAATAGCGCGACTGCGGATATTCCCGGACCAGCCGGTCCATCACCCGCATCGCTTCCCCGACCTGGCCGAGTTCCTCGTAGGCGCGCGACATCTGGTACAGAACCTGATCGTTGCGCTGATACAGCGGATATTCGTCAAGCAGCCGCTGATACAGGGCGACCGCCTCGCGCGGTCCGGCTTTTTCCAGGTCGTCGATCGGCAGGGCGTCCTCCCCGGCACCCGGCGGAGCGACCGCTGACGCAGGTGCCGTGGTCCGTTGTTCAAAGGCGGCTTCCGCTTCCCCGGCTTCCGCCGGCACGGGCTGTGCCGGTGCAGCGCCGGTGCCGACCGGCCGGTTTGCGCTTTCCGGAACCGGCAGTTCGGGTGGCTCCTGCATTTTCGCTTTCGGCACGCTGCGCACGGTTTCCGGCTGCGCCGCTGCGCCGGGCGTGATCAGGCCGTATTCCTTTTCGACCTGCAGATCGGCCAGCCGGCGAATCGCTTCCGGCGCCAGTCCCGAGCCCTCAGCTTCATCAAGGAAGCGCCGGTAGCTTTCCATCGCCCGGTCGAGACCGTCGCTGATTGCCACTTCGCTCATATCGACCTGACGGCCGCGCAGTTGGGCAATGGTGCCGCGCTCGTCGAGTGCCGAACAGGCCGCCAGACATAACGGCAAAACCCAGATGAGCAGATATCCGCGTCTCATTGATCGAGCCTCTCCTCCCCCTGCTGCCGGGCGGCGCGGTCGTAACTGTCGGCCATGGCGAAACGTGCCTTGACCTGGAACTCCTCCAGCCGGTCGCGCCGGGCGCTCAACTCATTCACGGCCATGACTTCCAACATGTGCCCCTGGCGCGCCATCAGGGTCGCGACCCGCTCCGCCGCTGTCCGGATCTGCAGCCGTTTGCCGCCGCATGGTTGCATCGTAGCCCTGGTAACTCTGGGTCGCCGCCTGGCGGCTCCGCACGAAGGAACCGTACTGCCGCTGCAGGCGCTCGATATCGCCGTTCAACGCGGCGAGGTCCTCATGAGCCCGGGTCAGACGCCGGTCGTAATCGGTACGCATCCGCCACAGCAGCAGACCCCGCAGGCGGGCGATCCGCAGGCCGGCGCGATCCGCGGCCGTCCCCTGCCGTCCCTCCAGACGACGTTCCAGGGTATCCAGGCGTTCCGCCGTAAGGCGTTCTGCGGCGGTGGCCAGATCCTCGGGTCGTGCCGCCGTCAGCAATCCCTGCAGGCGGCGTTCGACATGACCGCGCCTGTTCCAGCCGCAGGCGCATCCGGGAGTCGAGTTCACGGAAGCGGTTGTCGATCTCCGGCAAACAGCGGCCGGTAATAGTCACGACGATCTTTGATGAGTTGTTCGAAGGCCGCGAAATCGTCTTGCCAGCCTTCCAGTTTGCGCCGCAGTTGTTCCAGATCGAGGTAGTTGCGCAGTGCGGTCTGGAAATCGTGTGACGCCATCAGTTCCAGCAGATAATGGGTTTCCGGGGTCGCCGGCAGTTCGCGCAGTCTGACCACCCAGTTGGCGTCCTGCTGCAGTTCATCCCGAACCAGGGCCTGCAGGAATTTACCTTCGCGAATGCTGTGGATCGAAGCGCTTAATTTATCGATCTCACTGCCGAACGCTTCCAGCGCCCGGCTGTACAGCAGGGCCGCGCGGCTGTGAATGCCGAGCTTGCCGTAGGCGTAAGGCACGGCCAGCAGGCCTTCCTGCACGGCCGGGTCGGTCGCTTCCCGTTCCAGCAGCAGGCTCCAGGGCGCCAGCGCGGCGGCATAGTCTTCCCGCGAGGCATCCGCCCAGCCCGAGCCGAGCAGCGCCCGATTGGAAAACGGGCCGCTCAGCCTGACCCGGTCGAGAATCGCTTTGGCCGCTACGAATTCCCCCGCGGCCAGCAACCGGTCGCCCAGGACCAGGTTGGCTTTATCCTTGATTCCCAATGCAAGCGGTTCGGCGGCGTCAAGCTGTCCGGTTTGATCGAGCTGCTGCAAACCGTCGCCCTTCCGCCCTTCCAGCAGCAGGGTGATGCCGAGGTTGTAACCGGCGAATCCGGCCAGTGTTTTCGAGCCGCGCAAAGTCGCAAACAGGTCGGCCGCTTGCGCAAAGCGTCCGTTTGCCAGCAGGACCTGGGCGTGCAGGAAGGTCAGATCCTCTTCGATCCCTTTCGCGACCTTGCCGTCGATGCGCTCCAGCGCATGCAGGGCATTGAGCGGCTGGGATTTTTGAAAATAAATTTTGCCGAGCCGGTAGATCGCCTCGTTGCGCACCGCTTCAGGAACATTGCCGTTGATCACTGCGCCGATGGCGCGCCCCGCCCGTTGGTGCATGCGGTAGGCCAATTCGAAATCCCCCACCGAGAATTCGGCCAGGCCGATATGCGGATAGAGGCTGTCGAGCTGCGGTTGATCCAGTTCGCGATGCTGGCTCAGCTCGGTGTCCAGCCGGGCGATCGCCTCGAACCATTCCTCCTGAAAGGCGTAATAGAGGGTCTCCCCCCAGATAGGGATCGCGCAGCTCTGCCGGGGCATCGACACCGGCAATTGCCGTGGCGGGCGACCAGCCAGAGGCCGGTTATGAGCAGGATCAAGCGGGTCATGGTCACCTGTCGCTGAAGCTTATGTCATGGTCCGCCAGGGTGATTTCGACCATCGCCGGACCGATGTTCTTGCGGAGCAGATAAGTCCCGCTCCGGTCAAGAGAATTGCCGTTTTCCGCCAGGGCCTGATAACGGACCTGCAACTGATGCTCTCCGCTTTTGATATTGCCGGTGAAAATCCGCTGGACACCGCCTTTCCGCAGAGCTTCGAGTTCCTTGAAACTGTACAGGTGACGGGCCACGGTCCGGCCGTCCAGCAGGACCTCGACGGCGTCGAGCCGGAATGTTTCACCCTTGTCCAGCGCCAGGAACAGGGCCACCTGAGTGTGCGACGGATAAAGCAGCTTCTCCTCCAGTTGATTCAGTTCCGCGGCGATCGCCAGGACATCGCTCTTAATTTCCTGCACCTGTTCGTCAAGCCCTTTGATCTGCTCCCGGTCGACCACCTCGGCAACAACCGGCAGGGCGGTCAAGCCGAGCATCGCGATCACCACGATTGCCTCATATACTCTGTTCATTGTTCTTACCTTCCCGTCTTCTTTCCGGCCGCCGGGCCGCTGTCGGCCTGCGGCGGCGATCAGTCACAGTTTGCCGATCAGGTTGACGAAAAAGCCCTGATGGCGATAGTCCATCCGGGTCAGATCATCGGAAAAATCGCTGAAGTTATAGCCCGCCCCGACCTTGACGTGCCCGCCGACATGACGGTAGAGGGAAATCAGGGCGCCGCTGCGGCGGTCCTGGGCATCCGGCAGGTCGAGCAGTCGCGCCTCGACCAGCGCATCCCAACGGTGCATGAAGTGCCAGTCGGCGCGCAGCACGTAAAGGTGAGCCCGGCTGTCGTAGTATTCCGGATCGTTCCGGTCCTGGGCCACCTGGCCGAGGCGGTAGGCGTATTTACCGCCCAGGGTCCAGCGCGGCGTCAGATCGTAGCTCAAGTCGACGGCGGCGATATGGCTGCGCTGGACAAAATCACCGGAGTCGGCCGCGGCATCGTCGCTTGCCGGCAGGTTGTAAAAGTAGGTGTATTTGACCAACAGATTGAGCCGGTCGAAATTCACCGGGCGATAGGCGTACCCCAGCACCGCTTCGGTATAGTCCGCCGTCATAGCCGGAACCGAGCGAACTCTCGCTCTGCGAGTGGTTGAATTTTCCGAGCAGTCTCCAGCTCTCCGTAAGCTGGTATTTAAAGCTGTTCTTGAACAACCAGGTGGTGCGTTCGGAATAACTGGAATCGCTCTGTTCGGTATTGTCGACCCGGTATTCCACCCCGCCGGCAAGGGACAGGCGGGTAAAGCCGTAGCCGATGCTGACGGCGGCCGCCGTGCGTTCCAGTTCGGCCGCCGTATCCGGATCTTTCAGCGTTCCCAGATCCAGGTTGGCGCTCAGATTGAGACGCTCGGTCACGGCCAGCTCGACACCGGTCGAATGGACCAGCCCGGTCTGGCACATCCCCGTGGGCATACTGTTCTTCCAGGTAAATGCTGGCGCTGTCCGAATAACGGCTGCGGAAACCGGACACCATATTGCCTTTCCTGGACATACGCCGTTATCGGTGCGTTCGTTCTCGAGCGCGTAATTCATATACAGCGTGGTCCGGTCGCTGTAGAGGAACTCGGTTCCCAGATCGGCGCCGGTTCCCAGATCGCCGCCGGAAAGTTCGCCGAGGATCTTGAAACGGTCGGTCAACCGCCAACTGCCGCCGACGCCGATCCGGCCGTTGTCCTCGCGCTCGCCGGTTGCCCGAAGGGTTTCCTGGACAAACCCGTAAGCGGTCCAGCGCTCCCGGGAATCATAGCTCACGCGGGCCACGGCATCGGTCAGGTCCCCCTCTTCCTGGTCGCGACCGGGTCCGGGGCATTGTCCTCGCGGCTGTCGTCGCGCACGCCGGCGCTCAGCGTCCAGTTGTCGAACAAGCGGTAATCGAGATCCAGTTCGCTCGCCAGCGTATCGAGTCCGCCCTCTTCGCTGCTCCGGTCTAGTTTCAGGCGGCCGGACAGTTTGGCGGTCAACGGCAGATCGGCCACGCCGCCGTACTGCCGCAGCTCCTTTTCCGTCCTCAGGCCCGGCGCCGCATAGCCGGCATCGAGTTGCTGCAGGTAAAAACTCAGCCGGGCGCCCCAAAGCGCGGTGAACTCCGCAACGTCGATACTGCCTTCGACCCGGTATGCGGTCGCGTCCCGGTCCTCGTCCACAACGGATTCATCCGCGTCCGAAACTGTAGCCGCCGTCGTTTGAGGTTGAGGTCAGTACCCCCGGCCCCGTGCTGTGCCCGTATTCCAGTTTCAGCCACGCCGCGGCCGATTTGCGCAGGGTCAGGTCGAAGCCCTCCAGGCGGCTTTCGACATCCTCTTCCTCCGTCCGTCCCGCGGTCACGCCGACTTTGAGCTGATCCGTCAACCAGTAATGCAACCGGCCGCCGGTCACCAGGGTATCCGGCTCTTTCCACACCCGGGGTGTATTCATAGCGCGCCACCCAGGAAACCGGATTACCGCTCAGGGCAGCGCTGCTGACCAGCAGGTCGTCATCCGCGGTCGTCGGCAGCACGGCGGAGAGCAGGATGCGTCCCTGCAGGTAATCGATGTCGTAATCGAGTTCCGCCGCCAGGGTCTTGCTGGCCAGCACCAGATCGGAATCCTTGTCGCGCACCTCGATGCGCAGCCGCTCGGAACCTTCCAGAATATCCTGCTGCTGCAGATAGAACAGCGAGCCGCCGGTCCCGCGGAATTCGTCCCGCCCGGCGATGGTTCCGGGATCCGCGCCGAAACCGTCGAGCAACAGCCGCGGCGCGCCGAAGGAAGTGGTTTCAAGCGGTTGGTAGCGCAGGTTGGCGCCGTAAAGATCACGATCGAGAAAAGCCAGGTTGTTGCCCGCGTAAGCGACCTTGAAATACCCCAGAGGCCGTAGGTTTCGTCTTTCTTCATGCGCAAAAAGAATTTTCCGCTGGTCGGTGCCGTCTCCGTCACCGTGCTGTCGTCGCCGAAGGTCGGATAGTGGCGGTCCGGATCCATACGGCGGAACAGGGCGTCGCCCGATTTCTCGATAAAATTGGAAAAGATCTCATCCAGCGGTCCTTCGCGGGTGTCGGCGCCGGCGGTCAGCGACCAGCCGTTGTCGAAGTTGCCGCTGCTGTAAAAAGCCAGACGGCCCTGCAGGCTGAAATCCTCGCTGTAACGCGGGTTCTCCGGGTTCAGCAGTTTGGCCGGGCCGTTGGTCTTGTTGCCCGACAGGGTCAGGTCGGCGATCCCGACCGTGAACCAGTCGGACTTGTCCAGCTCCAGATCCCGCAGGTACAGCTCCCCGTTGCCGTTGCCGTCGAGCACGGCAACCTCGACGGTATGCAGGCCGGCCGGCAGGATCTCTTCGGCGACAAAAGCGCCGTTGGCGTCTACCGGCACCGGATATCCGGCCAGCAGACGTCATAACCGGCCGGGATGCTGCGGCCGAAGGCCTGTACGGTACCGCCGCTGAGCGGGATATTTTGCAGCGCCAGGCGGCTCTCGCCGTAACCGGCCAGGAGTTCGCGCTGCGGATTGGCGGCGACAAGCGCCGGACTGACCCGGTCGATCACCCATAACGGCTGCGGCACGGTTTCATCGAAGGAGCCGTCTTCGGCATAGACCCGTACCAGGAATTTAAGCGCCCGGCCCGGCGCGCTGTAACTGTCGAAATCGGCCCGCCAACTCGCCCGGCCGTCCTGATCCATGACGATCACGGCCAGCGGCAGGTCACGAACCGACTGCCGCT
>CAXXGL010000012.1:0-22521 GCA_963676555.2 Geopsychrobacteraceae bacterium | reverse complement strand
ATAATGCAGTTTTGACCGATACGGGTTCGGCCGCGCAGATGCACATTCGGGTGTAATACGGAATCGGCGCCAATCTCGACACCTTCATCAATATAGACGGTCGTCGGATCTGTCATGGTCACGCCACCCATCATCAGCGCGGCGTTGATCTGCCAGCGCATCAGCACTTCCGCTTCCGCCAGCTGGCAGCGATCGTTGATGCCCATCGCCTCAGTCACATCCTCAACCGTCAGGGCACGGGTCTCCTTGCCGGCGGCAACGGCTGCAGCGACAACATCGGTCAGATAATATTCCCCTTGCGCATTGTTGGTATTCAGACCGGCAAGAGCGCTCAGCACGAAGGCGGCGTCAAAAATATAGATGCCGGTATTGATCTCAGTGATGCCACGCTGTTGATCACTGGCGTCCTTCTCTTCAACAATCGCGAGAACCTGTTCGCCATCCCTGACAATACGACCATAACCGGTCGGATTCTCCATCTGCGCCGTCAGTACTGTCACAGCTGAATTCTGCTGCTGGTGGTAGTCAAGCAAGTGGTGCAATGTCGCCGCCTTGATCAACGGCACGTCGCCGCATAGCAGCAGCAGCGGGCCGGAATAATCCTGCAGTTTCTCGGTGGCACACATCAGGGCATGCCCCGTCCCCAGCTGTTCGGTCTGCTCAACCCAGTGAATATCGGCTGCGGAAAAATGCTCACGAACCTGGTCCGCGCCGTGACCAACAACAACCTGCAGTTGGTCAAAACCGGCCTGACGAGCGGCCTCCAAAGGATAATACAGCATCGGCTGCCCGCAGATCGGATGCAGGACCTTCGGCAGCGCCGACTTCATGCGTGTCCCTTTTCCGGCCGCCAGCACAACGGCAACTAATCCATTTGCCATAAAGACTCCTTAATATTATTAAAAAGGGGATTATCCCTGACATCAAAAAGAACGTCAAGACGACAACAGCCAAAATAATCAAATCATAATTTTTCTATTCATTGCTGATGCTTGTAAAAAAATATCAGAAAGAGATGATCAGTGTCATATCATACCTCAGCTGCTGCATTCAGCGTGGTAAAAAGAGCCTGACGCATGACGCTGAATTGTCATGCAAAGAGGCCTGCTTAAAATATGTCGAAACAAAAAGGCAGAAGCAGCACCGCTGTAGGTAACGCGTTTTTGCGACGCCATCATTGTTGGTATTTACACAGAATAGTCTCTCGCGTATAGTCTGGAGCTGAAGGAGAGCTATTTTTATGGACGAGCGCCACCAACTGGCCAAAGACCTGGACTCGATACAGGGCGAACTGAAAGATCTCGAAATCCGCTATGAACAGTACTTTGCGGGAATTGAGCGTCGTGAGCCCTACAACGAGCGCAGGAACCTGGCCCGGCGGCTCCGCCACTTTACCAACCGGACAATCGTCTGGACGGATCTCAAATTCCGTTACCAGGGGCTGGCATCCCGTTTTATGTCGTACAGCCAGCACTGGGACCGTATCCTGCGCCTGATTGATGAAGGCAAGTACCATCGCCATCTGGCTAAAACTCCGGCAGGTAGTCATTCTGCCCCGCGCAAAACCCGGCCGCAAAACGAGGCGGAAAGACTGCAGCAGCAACTGGCTCAAGCCCGTAAGGACTGCGGTCTCAGCGGAGAAGCTCCGAGTATCGAAAAGGTTTCCGCTTTTCTCGAAGCACAACAGGAAAAAATCCGCAGCCGCTATGGCGACCGTCCGGTCGAGTACAGCATCGACACCAGCGACGGCAAACCTCGTATCAAAGTCCGCCCGAAATCCTGAAATATCTCACTATGCGAACTCTGCTTATCAGCCAACATGTCCGGCCATCTGCCCAGGCCGTCCCTCTGGCAGCAGCCCTCTATCAAAGCGGCCCTGCCGGATAACCTGCGCAGAACAACCACGCTGGTCGATCTGTTTTCCGGTTATGATGTTACCGCAACGGCGTCAAAACTGTTGCAAGCAAAGCCCAAGGTTATCGGCCTTTCCCTCTACCTCTGGAATCGCGTTGAACTGCTCACGCTGGCCCGGGCCCTCCGCCGGTTGCAGCCCGATATCGTGCTTCTCGCCGGCGGTCCGGAAGCCAGCGCCGACAGCCAGCGCGTCCTTGATGACGGTCAACTTGATGGCGTCATCTGCGGTGAAGGGGAAGAGATCTTCACCAGGACTCTGGAAAAACTGAATAATGGAGAACCGCTGGAGACAGAACCCGGGTTGTTGACCATAGACGATCCCGGGACCATTCCGCTGCAGACTGTGACCTGTCAACAGCTTGAACAACTCCCCTCCCCCTGGCTGACGAAAGAACTCGAGCTCGCTCCCGGCTGCGGAGTGCTGTGGGAAGTCGCCCGTGGCTGCCAGTTCAATTGCGCCTTCTGCTACGATGCCAAAGGCCATCAGGGGGTCAGGCCCTTACCTTTCTCGCGCCTGCGCCAGGAACTTGAACTCTTTGCCCAAAATCAGGTCGGCCAGATCTGGGTCCTCGACTCTTCGTTCAATGCTCCGACTGAACGCGGCAAGCAGCTGCTGCAACTATTGCTCGAGATAGCCCCCGAGATCCATTACCATATTGAGGCGAAGATCGAATACCTCGACGAAGAAACGATTGATCTACTCGCCCAACTCTCCTGCTCGGGTCCAGATCGGCCTGCAATCAGCACTACCGCAAGTTCTCAAGCCACTGCACAGGCACCTGGACCGCGACAAAATGGCCCGACAGCTGGAGCAGCTCTCCTACGCCGGGGTGACCTTCGGCCTCGATCTGATTTACGGCCTGCCCGGTGACAACCACCAGGGCTTTACCGCAAGTATCGATTATGCTCTTGAACAGCAACCGAACCAGGTCGATATTTTCCCGCTGTCGATTCTGCCGGGAACGGAGATCTACGCCAACCAGGAACGCTTTCAGATTTTCGGCGAACAGCAGCCGCCATACCTGCAGACAGAAAACCACAGCTACAGCAGCGCAGATTTTGCTGCCAGCCAGGAACTTGCGGCAAGTGCCGACATCTTCTACAACCGTGGACGTGCAGTCGGCTTTTTCAGGCAGCTGATGACGACGCTACAGGAAAAACCGAGCCGGTTTTTAACGGACTTTTACCTCTGGCTGAACGGAACAAAGCAGATCCCGCGCGAAAAAATTCTCGACGCCGGTCACTGGGAACCGGCACAGATCCGGCCACTGCAACTGGAATTCTGCCGTTTTATCTTCACCTCCGCGAACAAGAATAAATTGTTGCCGCTGGTTGAAGATCTGATCAATTTCAATTACTGCTGTGCCGAAACCCTGCTTGCCGGGGAATGTGTGCCGCAGAAGCTGTCGCGGGTTCAGCGCAAGAATCCGAATCAGCGCTTCATCCTCAACCCGCAGGTTCAGCTCTACCGTTTTTCATATCTCCTTGAAGAGCTGGGCGAAATTGCCGACTTCCGACTCGACAAGGTGGTCAAACAGCTGCACCGCCAGGCCGGTTACGGTATTTTCCTGCAACAGGGCGGGGAGCTGATCATGGAGATGCTCGACGACCAGTTTGCTGCCATGCTCACCAAAGCAGATTCAGCAGAAGGCCAAACCCTGCGTCAGCTGATGGACATGCTGGATCGTCACAGCGGCAAGGAGCTCCTCGATTTCGCCCTGCAGCAGGGGCTGCTGGTTACGGTGCCTTAGTCAATATTCAGCCCTTCTCGACGTTTTCCGTGACTTAAGCGATCGGACAGCTTTATATTGTCCACAGAAAACACGGAAATCACAGAAAAGAACAAAAACCGCCTCTCCCAATACCCACTGCTTTTAAACGGGTTTTGACCACAGATTAAGCCAGCTAAAAACTATCTCACGCAGAGAAGCAGAGGGCGCAGAGAATGTTTTAGAAACTCAGGTTCAATACCCCCCTGCTAGCAAACTCGCTTCCCCCCTATGAAATAGGGGGGATTGAGGGGGGGCTGACTTTGTCCGGATGATTCGAGACAAAAGAAAAGCAAATTGTCAGTACGGTAGATTAACGGATCGACGGTGAGGTTGTCGGGGTCGGGCCAAGCTATTGCACTGAAATCACGTTAAAATCATTCATTTCGGGCGGCATTTCAGGGCTTAGAAGCCCCTTTTCGCCTTAAAATCGCCCGTTTAAGAGTCATGCTGGCGGTAGAGAGATAGTGTTCATAGATTGCTTTAAGCTCTGTAAGGAACTTCCCTTCCCCCTTTGCCCCCGCTGGAACGTAGTGACGTTCGGCTGAATCAAGCGAGGAATGTTTGAGGGGCTTTAGCCCCGAGTTTTGCGAGCGCAGCCGGGCGTTGCGAAGTGGAAGGAATTTGCCGCAGGCAAACGGGGACATTGGGGCGGGTTCTTTGGGATACCTTTCTCACCTGCAGGAGAAAGGTATCTCGTCTGGCGGGACGAGACCCGCCGGTTTTATGTTTTCTTGTTACCGAAATCAAAGTCAAAACCGCTATCGTGAACGAATGTCGCGTCTGTTTCTGATTCGGAAACCAGCATTTTTTTGTAAGATCAAGGAAGGCAAGGGAATGCGCTTAAGGCGTAGTGCTATACGCCGCACAAGCAGACCCGCAGGCTGACGCCGAGATTGCGGAAAAGGGCGGTTTCCGGACAGAAACCTACTTGAGTAAAAGATCGACCACACCCTGATAGGTCCTGCCGTTTACGCTCGGAACGGCTGTAAAGGGTCGATGAGAAAAGCGCTGTTGCTGCATGTTCTCCCAGCATCGAAAACAGCTGATAATCGATCGACTGCAACTGTTCCTTCTGGATAAACAGCCGATAGATCGCCAGAATCCCGATCACCTTTTCATGGATAATCAACGGAATAACCACAATCGGTGCCAACAGGTCATCGGAGCCCTCGGCAATCAGTTCTTCACAGAAATAATTTTCACGCTTTGCCGCCGCCTGCCCGAGGACACCTTCGCCGATAGGAATATCCTGATAGAAGGCGTCATCATCAAACCCTTCACCGGTCTCATAGCGCAGCGCCTGCGACCCCTTATCATAGAGGAATACGGCAAACTTCTCAGCACCGACAAAATTGATGACAACCTCCTTGATAATCTCAAGGGTCTCAGACTGGTCAAGGGTTGAGTGTAAGCGTGACGAGGCAATATAGAGATTCGTCAGGTTGTTATTGACCTCCTCCACCTGCACCAGCTGATTGGCAAACTCGAGGTTTTCCTGCTCCAGTTCGCCGATACGTCGCAAGGCATCTTCCTGTTCAGCACGCAGCCGTTCACACTCCTGCTCAAGACTCAACAGACGCTTGCCGAGCTTCTCGTCCGGACAGCTTTTGACCTCTTCAACACGCTGGCTCATCACCATATCGTTGACCAGGCGCTTACTTTTCTGATCGGGGTAGATAAAATAGACACCGCAGCCGTCGTCGCTTCGCTCGGACGTCCGTTTGATTTTTCCGAAAAGGGTCAGAGGTTCGCCTTCGGGTGTCTCCAGTTTCATTTCGACAGTGGAATTCAGAACCAGCGGGGCCGGAGTTTTAAGGAATACACCGTTAGTCGAAAGATCGACCGTACTGGCGACCTGAACCTTATCACCGGTCTGCAGCTGCAGCGGCAACCTGACAGAAACCCGATCCGAGGCTCTGCGTTTGATCTGCCCCAGCAGGCGTTTGACCTTTTCCTGCAGCTCCTGCTTGTTGACCGGCTTGGTGATATAATCATCACAGCCGGCATCAAGACAACTCTGCACCTCTTCCGGCTTGCCGGCTGCGGTCACCATGAGAATCGGCAGATCCTGCCAGAGAGGATCCTGACGGAGTTGACGGCAGACCTCGTCGCCATTGATCCCCGGCATAAAGTAATCGATCAACAGCACATCCGGATTGATTTTTCCCAGCCGTTTCAACGTCTCTTCACCGGAAGAAGACGTCACCAGATCATAACCACAGCCTTCCAGGTACGAGCGTTCCAACTCTAGAAAAAGGTCGACGTCATCGACCAGCAGGATTTTGGCCATCTCCAGCTCCCTCGCATGATTGTCATTCAAGGGTAGCTTACAGACCTGTAAATGTAAAGGCTCCTGCCTTAATGACAGGAGCCTTTGTGGTTATTATAAGGGGTTTTTACTGTGCTAGCGGATATGGACAAATTCAGCGCGTACCATACCCGGCGACGTGGACTCAGGCGACTTTGGCGACATCGCGCAGGTAGCGGGGCCGCTCGACGATGAAGTTGATAATCTCTTCAACATCGGGGGACACGGCCGGCAATGCGCAGCTGATCGTCCAATCATCAGTGCCGGCTCGACATAGATCCGGTTATCAATCATCTTGCGCTTATCGGCAAACTGATGAACTTCCGCTTCAACACCCAACTTGCTCAGGGCCTGACGTACATTCTGGACAGTATTCTTACAACCCTGAGGGTTATCCGGCTTACATACAATATCGATTCGCATAACAGCTCTCCATATCGTGACTGGTTGATTTTATGACCATTTTTGTTAACTATACACCTGCCGCCTTGGAAATCAAGCATTTTCGTAAAAGATGACCAAAAAGATCTTATTTTTCTGTCCAGGCCTCCTCACCCTGACGAATTAAAACTCAGGCCTGACTGCTGATCTGCAGTTCATCATCAACCAGATCGATGACGATACGACTCCCCTCAGCGACATCCCCGGCAATCAGCGCACGACCGACCCTGGTTTCCAGCTGATGCTGAATATAGCGTTTCAACGGCCTTGCTCCGTAGACCGGGTCGTACCCCCTGTCGGCAATATAATCGCAGGCGCTTTCCGTAAGCGTCAGATCGATTCTGCGGTCAGCGAGACGCTGGCGCAACTCCTCAACCAGCAACAGCACGATCTGCCGAATCTCCGCCCTGGTCAGGGGCTTGAAGATGATAATATCGTCAATCCGGTTGAGGAACTCCGGCCGGAAGTTCTGCCTCAAGGTCTGCTCAACCTGTTTTTTGACCTCTTCCGGGATTTCGCCGTCATCAATCCCGTCGATCAGATACTGTGATGCAATATTCGAGGTCATGATGATGACCGCGTTCTTGAAGCTGACCGTCCGCCCCTTTGCATCGGTTGCCCGGCCGTCATCAAGAATCTGCAACAGCACATTGAAGACATCGGGATGGGCCTTTTCGATCTCATCAAAAAGAATGACTGAATAAGGCTGACGGCGGACAGCTTCGGTCAACTGCCCCCCTTCCTCATAGCCGACATAGCCGGGAGGTGCCCCCAACAAACGACTGACAGCATGCTTCTCCATATATTCCGACATATCGATGCGGATCATGTTCTCTTCGCTGTCGAACAGGGCCTCGGCCAGGGTTCTGGCGAGTTCGGTCTTACCGACACCGGTCGGGCCAAGAAAGATAAACGACCCGATCGGGCGTTTCGGATCCTTGATACCGGCCCGCGCCCGGATCACCGCATCGGCAACCCTGGCAACGGCTTCTTCCTGACCGATAACGCGCTGATGCAGGATTTCATCGAGCTTGAGTAACTTCTCGCGTTCACTTTCAACCAGGCGTGTCACCGGGATTCCGGTCCAGCGCGAGACAATCTCGGCAATCTCCTCTTCAGTCACCTCTTCGCGCAGGAGCTTCGCCGCATCATCCTCACTATGCGCCTCCTCTTCCTGCTGCTGCAGCTGCTTCTCCAGTTCGGGCAGGCGACCGTGCTTCAGTTCGGCGGCTCGGTTGAGATCGTAACTGCGTTCAGCCTCGGCTATAGCGAGGCGAACCTGCTCGATCTCTTCCCGCAGCTGCTGAACCGTCCGGATCCCCCCTTTTTCCAGCTGCCACTGCGCCGCAAGGGTGCGCTCCTGCTCTCTGAGATCGGCCAGTTCCTTCTGCAGAACATTGAGACGTTCCAGACTGGCGGCGTCCTTCTCCTTTTTCAGCGCAGCTTCTTCGATCTCCAGTTGCATCAGACGCCTGGTAATGGCATCAAGTTCCGCCGGCATCGAATCAATTTCGGTACGGATCGTCGCACAGGCTTCGTCGACCAGGTCAATCGCCTTATCCGGCAAAAAGCGGTCGGCGATATAGCGATGGCTCAACTCCGCCGCGGCGACCAAGGCATTATCCTGAATCCTGACACCATGGTAGACCTCGAAACGCTCTTTGAGACCACGCAGGATGCTGACCGTCGATTCGACGTTCGGCTGTTCGACCAGAACCGGTTGGAAACGCCGCTCCAAAGCCGGATCCTTCTCCAGGTAACGGCGGTATTCATCAAGGGTTGTCGCCCCGATACAATGCAACTCACCGCGCGCCAGCATCGGCTTGAGCATATTGCCGGCATCGATCGCCCCTTCACTTTTACCGGTACCGACGATGGTATGCAGCTCATCAATAAAGAGAAGAATTCGCCCTGCACTGTCATGGATCTCTTTGAGAACGGCCTTGAGCCGCTCTTCAAATTCACCACGATACTTGGCCCCGGCGACAAGAGACCCCATATCGAGAGAATAGACGGTTTTCCCCTTAAGACCTTCCGGGACATCGCCGCGCACAATCCGGTGCGCCAGCCCCTCGACAATGGCCGTCTTGCCCACCCCCGGCTCGCCGATGAGCACGGGGTTGTTTTTTGTTTTGCGCGACAGGATACGGATGACGCGCCGTATCTCCTCATCACGCCCGATGACCGGGTCGAGCTTACCACTCTTGACCTCTTCAACCAGATCGCGGCCGTATTTGGCCAGCGCTTCGTAGGTCTCTTCAGGATCCTGGCTGGTGACACGCTGGTTGCCACGCACCTGGGTCAGCGCCGCCAGCAACTTGTCACGATCGACTCCGAGCTTTCGGAATAAGCGCCCCGATACGGTGCGCTCGCCTTCAGCAGCAGCGGCCAGCAACAGGTGTTCAACACTGACATACTCATCCTTGAGCTGCTTCGCTTCCGTCTCTGCCTGCAACAGCAGATTCCCCAGCCGCCTGCTGGCATAAACCTGACCGCTTTGCGCGCCCGGACCGGAAACCCGGGGCCGGGCCTCAATATCCTTGCGCAAACCGGACGCCAGATCTGCGACGGCAACCTCCATCTTCTGCAGCAACCGCGGGGTGAGACCGTCCCTGCTGTTCACAGAGTGCCAGCAACAGATGCTCGCCATCAATCTCCGCATGCCCCAGACGCAAGGCATGCGCCTGAGCGGCCTGGAGGGCTTCCTGCACCTTCTGGGTTGTCCGGTTCATATCGATCATTGATGTTTCTCCTCAAATTCGTTTCTCTTCAGTATATCTTATCGCCAGTGTTTCTCAGGCGGCAGACAAAAGCCAGGATCTAACAGACCCTGGCTTTTAATCGTCGCGATCAATGAAGAGTCTTGACAGCGATTTTCTTCGGCTTGGCCTCTTCTGCCTTCGGCAATCTCAGGGTCAGAACTCCATCCTTGAGCGCCGCGTTCCCCGCTTCGCCATTGATCCGCTCTGACAGGCTGAACTGCCGGTAAAAACCCTGTTGTTTCGTGGAGTCAGCGGCAGCTGTCGCTTCCAGGGTCAGAACACCGCGCTCGACCTGCAGTTGCAGATCACTCTCGGCCACGCCGGGCAGGTCGGCAATCAGCACAACTTCGTCCTGGTTTTCATAAATATCGACCTGAGGGGTCGCCCAGAACAGGGGCTTCGCCTCTTCAACTTTTGCAGCTTCATTCTCCTTAACCAGTACTTGTTTATCGCTCATTGTTCTCTCCTTTATATCGTTTCAATGACGTTGGTTTCGTGATTCAGGCAACCTTAAGCGCAATTTTTTTCGGTTTCGCTGCTTCAGCCTTGGGCAGATTGATTGTCAGAATCCCTCTGTCATACTGTGCTTCGATCCGATCGGTATCAAGGTCATGCGGCAGTCTGAAGGTCCGCTCGAAGTGACCTGAACGCCGCTCCTGGCGAACCCACCGGGCTCCTTCAGGCAGCTCCGGAGCATTGATTTCACCACGCACTGTCAGTTGCTTTCCGAGCACACTAATATCCAGCTTTTCCTGATCCAAACCGGGCAGTGCCGCAACCACGACATAACCGTCGGCATCCTGCTGAACCCGGAACTCGGCTCTGTCACCAGCGGACAGACCTCTGTGAATCTGACGGCTGCCGAAAAAACGATCCATTTCCCGCTGAAAGTTGTTCATCTCGTTGAAAATATGTTGTGCAAACATGACATCCTCCTTGTGTTTATGTTGATGATCTATCTGTTGTTCAACTTGTACTACCTACTTTTCAAAACGGGTGCCAACCTTCAACAAAACTAACTTATTCAACAAAATAAACAACTTACACAAGAACACAAAAAGGATGAGAAAAATCAGGAGGGAGGTTGCGACGTCGCAGCTGTCGCAGGCTGAATGCGCGTGCGACAGCTGCGACGTCGCACGCGCATTCAGTCGAGATCGTGACGATCGATACCAAGACGCTCAAGATGACGATAAAGGGTCGCCCCGGTGGACACCAAGCAAGCGGGCAGCGGCAGAAAGGTTCCCCCCCGCCCGTTGATAAGCATCACGAATGACGGTTTCACTCAAATCAGCGGGCTGCGCCTTGGAATAAGGCAGGTTGCCCCTCTGCTCGTCATTATTCTGATAAGGGATGGCTATCGGTAGTTGATCGAGAGGACTCCGCGACAGCGGGCTCGATCACAGAGGCGAACTGCTGGCGTTCCTTGATCCACTCCGCAAAAGCCCGAGCGCCGATCGCTTCGCTTTCACACTCGACAACAACCCGCTCGATCACATTGCGCAGCTCCCGCACATTGCCCGGCCACAGATAGGCCTGCAACAAGCGCTCAGCTTCACTGGTCAGTCGCTTGATCCCTTTGGAGTAACGTTCGTTGAAATGATTAAGAAAACGTGCAGCAAGCAGCGGGATATCCTCCAGCCGCTCGCGCAATGGTGGCAGATGGATCCGCAATACGGCAAGACGATGGTAGAGATCCGCACGGAAACGCTTCTCGGCCACCGCCTGTTCCAGCGCCACATTCGTGGCCCCGACAAAACGCACGTCGACCTGATAACTGCGTTCACCGCCGACGCGCTGTACCCGCCGTCTTCGAGTACCCGCAGCAATTTGGCCTGAGTATGCAGCGGCATCTCTCCCAACTCATCAAGAAACAGTGTCCCGCCATCCGCTCGCTCAAAATAGCCGCGGTGATCGCGTACCGCTCCGGTAAAAGCCCCGCGTTCGTGACCGAACAGTTCCGACTCGAGCAACTGCTCACTGATAGCCGCACAGTTCATGGCAGCAAAATTTTCGTGACGACGCGGGCTTGCTTCATGCAGCGCCTGAGCAACCAGCTCTTTACCGGCACCGGTTTCACCGGTAATGATGACAGAGGCATCGGACGCTGCATAAAGCTTGATCTTGCGAAACACCTCGCGCATGGCAGGGCTGGTCCCGACCAGATTGCCGAATCCGACCTCCTGCCGATCCGCAACGGACACCTGACGGAAACTGATCCTGATCAGTTGCCCCAGGTAGTCTTCGGTCAAGCCGGCAAACTGGAGATCCGCCTGCAGCTCAGGCAATTGTGCGTCGAGTCGCAACTTGACCCCGACTAAGTCCTGTCCATGCTCCAGAACATCCGCAGCGAGATTTTCCAGTGCCGGTACTGCATGCGGAAAAACAGCATGCGGCGTACGGCCGCTGATCTGCGTACTGTCCGCTCCCAGCCACTGGCAAACCCGCTCGGAAACGTTGCGGATCTGCCACTGCCTCTGCCCCCAGCGCACGATCACCAGATCCGGTGAGATCGCCGGGAGATGCTCTATTTTGTCAGCAGGCGAAATATCCATTTGAGATATCAGTGTTGTAAACTCTTCAGGAAGTCTTGATAAGCGGCCAGTCCGGCCTTGAACTCAGTCAACAATACCCCCATGCCGGCCTTATCGGCAACATGCATAAGGTTGGGCGGAACCTTCTTGGCCCAGCGCACATAAGCACTGGCGATAACAGAATCACCAGTCGGCAATTCAATTTCCAGCAATAACTTCGTTCCCGGTCGTTCCGGATGTCCGGTCACAATATGCAGCCCCTGCTCCGAAGCATCACGCGTAAAAGCGACACGCCGGGGATACTCGACACCAAAACGAATCTTTAAACGTTTTTTTCTGCGGACCAGCGTTCGTTTTTCACTCATCATATTACTCCGGATCGGAAAAATAAAGTATTTCAAAGGAGATGGACAAGAAACAGCATCAGCCAACACTATCGACGAATTCTTCATAAAGGATAGCAGAAGAAAAGGGGCGCGTTTATTTGCACAGTTCAAGACCCTGAAAAATAGTTGTTTTTTTATTGCAAAGCACGGCAACAAAACCAAGAGAATGCTTTCATCCAGGATGATTTTTCCACTGTCCTCTGGTTTAATAGACAGTGGACAAGAGACAATTCAAACTGAGCGTCTTCGCCCGGTAGAGATCTTGCTGCCGGCAAATCAAGGGAGAAAAGATGGCAGAGATATTCAAGGTAACCCCGAGATCGATCACTGAAAACTTCAGCCCTGCCTGGTTCGCTGCAACCATGGGAACAGCGGTCATCCCCTTAAGTCTCTCCTTTATCGATTCAGGCTGGATAAAACCCGTTTCAGCGGCGATGCTGACTCTCTCCCTGATTCTCTTCATTCTCTCTCTGTTCCCCTGGCTCGCCCGCTTTTTCCTCTACCCCGCCAAGGTTCGGGCAGACCTTAATCACCCGGTTGCGGCAAACTTCTTCCCGACTATGCCGATCTCACTGATCCTTTTCGCGCTGAACCTGATGAAGTTTCCAACCTGGTTCTGCAGCACAGCAACATCTCACATGACAGCACTCATCCTCTGGGGCCTCGGCACCACTGGAATCTATCTGATGGGTTACATCATCCTCCTGCATATCTTCCGGCATAAAGAGATCAATCTGCAACACGCCAACTTTGGCTGGTACATTCCGCCGGTCTCAAAGCTACTGATTCCGGTCGCCGGATTTGAGCTGGCCGGGATCTTTCCGCACTACAACGACCTGATCATTACGGTATCGGCCGTCAGCTTCGGTGTCGGACTGTTTCTTTTTCTGTTTGTCGGTGCAGCTGTCTATCATCGCTATATCTACCATGAACTGCCGATGAGCCGCTTTGCCGCAACCTTTTTCATTGGCATCGCCCCGCCGGCCATCATCGCGGTCATCCTCTTCAAGATGCTGCAACTTATTCAACACCACAGCCTGTTCGGCATCGATCTTCAGGCCCTTACGGCCTTGGCAGCGATCGGCATCGTCCTGACATGGGGATTCGCCGCCTGGTGGCATATCATGTCAGTGCTGATCATCCTCTACTACCTCAGCCGCATCGACCTCCCCTACGCCCTGTCATGGTGGGCCTTCACATTCCCGTCAGGGGCACTCTGTGTTGCGTCGGGAGTTGCCTGGAAAACAACCGGATCCAGCGTAATTCACGGGTTTTATCTTTATTCTGTCTTCTTTTTCATCATTGTCTGGATTATTGTCTTCCTGCTGACAATACGCGGTGCGTTACGTGGCAAAATCTTCGCGCCAGCCCATTAGCAGGGTGTTGAAAAACGTTTTCGAGGCAGCAATTGCAACACTGATAGTTTTTCAACAGCCTGTTAGTGCCCCGTGCGGTTAATTCCATCCTTTGATTCAGGGCCTTCTGTCCACTGCCTGCGTCAACACGCCTTGGCAGCGAACAAAATTGCTCAAAATTAACTGAAAGGTCTAACCGCACGGGGCACTAGCAAAAGACTGAAAAAGGATACCGGCTAAGCAAAAACAACAAAAAAAGGGCAGCCCGACAAAACAGGCTACCCTTTTTTTCATTGCTATTGGAAAAAACCCTAAAGCAGCAACTCCTTGGAACTTTCCAGCAGGTTGCCGAGAGTAAAACCAAAATGTTCCATCAGTTCACCTGCAGGAGCACTGGCACCGAAATCGGTCATTCCCAGAATACGACCCTGAGGACCGACGTAGCGCTCCCAACCGAAAACACTGCCGGCTTCCATGGCAACTCGTTTAACACAGGCTGCGGGCAGAATGTCTTCACGATATTCTGCGCTCTGGGCTTCAAACAACTCCCAGCTCGGCATTGAAACGACCCGGATGCCAAAGCCCTCTGCCTGCAGAATGTCCTGCGCAGCAAGAGCATGCTGAACTTCGGAACCGGTTGCCAGGAGAATCAGATCGAGATCGCCCTTTTCTTTTGAGAGCACATAAGCACCGCGCTGGACGCCAGATGCCGGAGCATATTTCTTCCGGTCGACGGTCGGCAGCCCCTGGCGGGACAGAACCAGAACAGTCGGACCACGACGGTTCTTCAACGCCGACTTCCAGGCTTCGGACGTCTCATTGGCATCAGCTGGCCGGATAACGGTCACATTCGGCATCGCCCGCAGAGAAGCCAAATGCTCAACCGGCTGGTGAGTCGGACCGTCTTCTCCCAGACCGATCGAATCATGGGTCATAACATAGATCGGAGCAAGCTCCATCAGTGCGGCCATACGGATAGTCGGACGCATATAATCGGTAAAGACAAAGAAGGTACCGCCGAACGGAATCAGACCGGGGGTATGGCAAAGCCCGTTCATGATGGCTCCCATAGCGTGCTCGCGAATACCGTAATGGATGTTACGGTCACTCTGGCCCGGCAGCCAGGATCCGGCTGATTTTATCGTGGTGTTATTGGAAGGGCCAAGGTCTGCGGAACCGCCAACAAGAAACGGCAGTTTTTCCGCCAGCGCATTAATGACTGCGCCACTAGCCTGACGTGATGCCTTGGCACCATCCTCCGGCTTGAAGACCGGCAGGCTTTTTTCCCAGCCACGCGGAAGCTCACCCTGACTTGCGTTGAGCCAGGTCTGAACCTTGTCGTTACTCTTTTTGCCCTCCAGCAGTTTCAACCACTGCTTTTCCAGCTCGGCACCGCAGGTTTTGCACTCACCCATATGCTCAGCAACAGTCGCAGGAACAACGAAGGAGTCATTTTCGCTACGGCCAAAAGCCTTCTTGGTCAATGCCAGTTCCGAATCACCGAGTGGGGAACCATGGGCCCCGGCGGTATCCTGCTTATTCGGAGCGCCAAAGCCAATGTGTGTTCTGGCAATGATCAGCGACGGACGAGGATCGTTTTTAGCACGCTCGATCGCTGCATCAATCTCATCGAGGTTTTCTCCCTCAACACGCTCGACATGCCAACCACAGGCGAGGTAACGGGCGCCGACATCCTCAGTAAAGGCCAGTCCGGTATCACCTTCGATAGTGATTTTGTTGTCCAGGTAGAGGTAATTAAGCTGTCCCAACTTCAGGTGCCCGGCCAGAGATGCGGCCTCGGCGGAAATCCCTTCCATCAGGTCGCCGTCAGAGCAGATAACCCAGGTCCGGTAATCGAACAGCTCCGCATCAACATGCTGGGCCAGAAACTGGCTGCCCATCGCCATCCCAACAGCAACAGAAACGCCCTGCCCTAACGGGCCGGTCGTCGTTTCAACACCGGGAGTATGACCGAATTCCGGGTGGCCTGCGGTCTTGCTGCCGAACTGACGAAAGTTCTTGATGTCATCCAGAGACAGATCATAACCGCACAGATGCAGCATCGAGTAGATCAGTGCTGAGGCATGGCCACAGGAGAGGATAAAACGATCCCTGCCAGCCCAGTCAGGATTGGCGGGGTTATAGCGCATATGCTTTTTGAACAGCAGATAAGCAATCGGCGCAGCTTCCATCGGGGTTCCGGGGTGACCGGAATTTGCAGCCTCAACGGCATCAGCCGCCAACAGGCGGATAGTATTGATAGATTCGCGAACGATTGGATCAGAAAAATTCCTTGACGACATTGACAGCTCCTTGGTCTGATTTAGGCTGCATATTGAAACAGGAACAGCTGGTTTAAATCAAGGAAAAGTCGCGGCTTTTCGATGAAAACTCATTTTTTTTTTGAGCTATTATCTAGTTTCCATCCGGGAACGGCCCTTTTCCGCCGTGGCAGCGTCAATCTGCGGGCTTATTTGTGCGGCGTAAAGGACTACGTCTCCGCATAACCCCTTGATTTCCTTGCCACGACGAAAATTTTCGCGTTTCCAATCTGAAAACTGGCGTATTGCCCTCCCGAGTTTCCAGAATAGACACTAGGAGGCAGTCGGACTTTAGAGATCGGCGGCCACCACCGCCCAACCGCGGACTCCGGGCTTAGCGTTCCGCCAATTGGCATGGCTCTGCGCAAAAAAAAAGACCGGAGGCATCTTGGGGATAATGCGTCTCCGGTCTGGCAATGAGAAATGGGACATAATGGCTGGAAGCACAAAACGTCGACGAAAGAAGACTACTGCTGCCCGACAGGAAAAAACACGTGCCTCCTGGCATTTGTTGGACACCGCAAACACATTCAGCAGTGTGCAATAGTACAGAGCCAAAACGTCAAAAACCCGCACAGGGTTTCGTAGAATAAATCTTGAGGTTCAATGTTCAAGTTCCTGATTCCGGGTAAAGCGGATAAAAAAATAGGCCGGCATCCAATGGGGAGGGGATGATGCCGGCCGAAAGTTAGAAAGGAGGTATGAGGTACTTTCCTTTATCAACGTTTCGACTGCCACACCGAATTGTTGATGATGAGAAGATACGCCGACACGTCAATAAAAAACAGGTGCCTCCGCGCATTTATTCGTTATGGAACACGCATCTTCCGACTGTGCCTTTGCACAGGTTCGAGGTTCCTCAAGAATGAAGAGTCACTGTTCACCGGTCACAGATCACAGGCCCTGGTAGCCGCAGTGCTCGATCAGGGTGGCAATCTTCTGGCTGCGGTCCCCTTGCCAGCGTTGCAGCAAGCGCTCGGCCAGGGTTTCAGTGTTTGCAACCAGGCCATCCAGGACATCAAGAAACGGACTTTCATCGGCCCCACTATGCCCCTGCCGGTATTGCTGGCGTAAACTCTCTTTGGCTGTTGCAATCAACTCTGCCGCGATCTCCTGCAAAACTCCATCCGCAAACCTGGCCTTGAGCCCATAACGCCATGAATCACGATAGAGCTGGCAGAAGTCATCGATAGCCAGCCCGCCCAGCAACGATTCGACCTTGTCCAGTCCCTCTTCCCGGTAGAGCAACCCCTTGTAAAAAGCAGCAACGGCAGGAGTGACATGAGGCGGCAGGCTGTCGGCACTGCGTGCTTCGAGCTGGGGGCGCAAACGGACCTCAGGGAACAGGGTCGACAGATGCAGATCCCAATCAGCAAGGGTCGCAGTTTCTTCCCCCCACCCCGCATCGAGGTACTGACGGAAGCTGAAGCGCTGCCCTGTCATATCAACATACTCGCGATCGCGTTCAATGAAATACATCGGTGCATCCAGAGCGTAATCGACAAAATCACTGAGTCCGGCACCTGGCCGGAAAAGCTGATCGATCAGGCCACAGCGATCGTTATCGGTTCGCGACCAGATTTCGCCACGGGTTGTCAGAAAGCCCGATGGAACCCCTTCGAGGATCGGCGAATTGGCGAACAGGGCATAACAGACGGGACTGAGCAACTGGATCGCCCTGAGTTTACGGACACAGTCCGGTTCATCTGAAAAATCGAGGTTGACCTGGGTGCCGGCAGACTGCTTCATCATCCGCTGCCCCATATCTCCGGTCTTCAACATATACGGCCCCATAATGCCGTAACGTTTTTTCGGTAACCAGCCGATCTCCTCCAGACGACTGAAGGGTTGCACACCAAGCCCGAGAAAAACCAAGCCCAGTTCATGCCCCATAATCATAATATGCTGCCGATAGCGCTTGAAATCGCGCCAGCTGCAATGGATATCGCAGCAGAATTTACCCGACAGTTCCAGTTGTCCACCCGGCTCAAGGGTCACCGAGGAGCGCTTCCCCTGCAGCCCGAGCAGATGATCTCCTTCGTAGACTGCTTCCCAGCCGCCGACACCAGCGAGACGCTGTAACAGCTCACGTACTCTTGGGTAGCTGGCAGCCTCGCCGGTTTCCCGCTCGACAACCAGTTTTTCGGCTTCCAGACCAATCCCCCAGTCGTCACGCGGACGGGCGCCACGGGTCAGGAAGTCAACCAGTTGCTGACGGTTATCAATATTGCGGGCGGCAGAGGGGACCTGTGGGAGCCCAGGTTGAGGAGACATGCAAGAACCCTTTCTCCAAAAGAGACAAAAACGGGAGCAGGCCGGAAAAGGCTGCTCCCGCAATCCTATCATGAATTGAGATATGCAGTAATCGCTTCAGCAATGGTTTTGAAGATCTGGGTAAACTCCTGCTCATCCTTCTCCAGCAGAGTAATCCGGAACCCACGCTCGTCGGTACAGAACGAGGAGAGCGGGACAACACAGATGCCGGTTGAGGCCAGCAGGTAATAAACAAAACGTTTATCTGTCGTCGTCCCCGGTGCAGCAACCAGAGTTTCGACCAGTGTGCGCACCTGCGGATTATCAATCGGCAGGGTCTGTTCCTGAGTCAGCCGCTCATGCTCAAAGGCCACGCTCATATAGAAGGCACCATTTGTCCGGTTGACTTTAAGCCCCGGCACCTGGCGGAGCATCTCGTAGGCAATGTTCGAGTAATACTCATAACGATTACGCCGCTCTTCCAGATAAACCGGATACTGGGGATGACTGAGGATCCGGGGAATAGCTTTCTGCGGCAGCGTTGTCGAACAGACCTCGACCATCTTGGAATTGAGAATACTCTCAACATAACGCCTGAAGGTATCGTCCTTATCCGCATTATAGACCTCAATCCAGCCACACCGGGCACCAGGCCAGGGGATCTCTTTACTGATACCCTTCATTGAAATGGCCGGCAGGTCACCGATCAGATCTGAGATCGGTGGTGTTTCATGACCGTTGTAGCAGAGGTTATGATAGATCTCATCACAGATCAGGAAGAGATCATACTCCTTGCAGATGGCAACAATCTCGCGCAGGACCGATTCCGGATAGACGGCACCGGTCGGATTATCAGGATTGATCACCAGAATCCCGGAAATGGCAGGATTGTATTTCACCGACTGCCGCAAATCTTCCATATCCGGATACCAATCATTATCAGGATCAAGCCGGTAGGTCACCGGTTTCTGACCAGCATGCGCACCTTCCGCAGAAGAGTGTGTCGAATAGGCCGGGGACGGCCCGATAACACGGGCCTCGCGGCGAAGGAAACCGTAGACCTTCTGGATCGCGTCACCGAGACCATTGAAAAAGATGATATCTTCCGCCGTAATCTGGGCAAAACCGCGGTTATTGGTCTGCGCCGCCAGGAACTCGCGTGTTTCGAGCAACCCCTTGGTCGCACAATAGCCATAAGAACAATCCTGCATGGCCAGATCGGCAACGATCTCCTTGATCCATTGCGGAATATTCTCCCCTTTGGCAACCGGGTCACCAATATTTTCCATATTGGTTTTGATTCCGAGACGATTCAATTCTTCGGCAATAGAGACGATGGCCCGAATTTCATAGGTCAGCTCTCCGGCACCGATATGGACGATGTTGTTGCGCATGCGCTTGTCTCCTTCGTCAATCAAAAATAAAAAGGCCATGGGAGTCTGCCCATGGCCTTAAAGTTATAACTGCACTTCTACGGCGTCACCCGTTAAGGTGATGGACAGGCTTCCGGCAATTTCTTGCCGCCAAAAACGCTCGTGCTGCCGCTGAAGTCAGATAAATCATTGATTACGTCCTTTGTGTCAAAAATCTCTGCTTGATTATCACAGCCGCCCAGGCATGTCAATCGCTAACCCGCCCGCACACAGAAGCTACGCGAGCATATTCCGGGTAGCCAACGAAGAAAAGTCACAACCCTTTAGACCGGTTACGACAAAAAGACCATCAGCAACGTCAGCGTCAGCAAGCTGCAGAATGTCGAAACCACGACGACAGAGGTGACAAAACCGGGAACAATATTGTTCTCCCTGGCAATAATCGCAACCAGGATTGCCGTCGGCATTGCGGCCTGCAGAATACCGGCAACCCGCTCCACCGATGTCAATGGAAACAATACCGCCAGAGCGATAGCAATTGCCGGAACCAGCAACAGGCGCAATGCCGATGCAATAACAACATCTCCATTCAGATGGACGCGCCCCTGTTCACGCAGTTGCAGACCGAGAGCAAACAGCATGACCGGAATCATCGCCTCTGCGAGCAAACCGATCAGACGCTGCAGCAACAGCGGCAGTTCCATACCGCTCCACGAAACCAGCAGTGCCGGCACAACCGCCCATAAGGCCGGAGTTTTAAAAACCTGCCAGAGCGCCTTTTTGCTGCCCCCCCGAACCCAGCCGGCAGCACCGACACAGACAATAAAGGCCGTTATCGTGATAACAACAAAATAGAGTGTTGCCGATGCCAGCGCCACATCTCCGAGCCGGAAGCGGATCACCGCCAGCCCGTAATTACCGATATTGCCGAAAACGGCAATCATGACAAAAGCAGCGATCATCTGCCGCGAACGCCCGAGCATACGGCCGATCAACGCGGCAATAAGAGCTCCGGCGAGATGAGTCGCGACGGTAAAAAACGATCATCCGCAGCGTACTGGTTAACGGCAATTCCGCAGCACTGATCGCCTGAAAGATAAATGCCGGGATAAAGATGTAATAGGCGCTCCGTGTCAGCGTTTGCGCCTGCAACTCCAGCCTTTTACCGGTCAGCGCACCAATCAGCACAATCCCGAAAACCGGCAGGATCACGTTAAGAAAGACAGAAAACAATTCGGACATAACCTATTCCTTACACCTGAATCAGTGGAGGGTGACGGGAAAAAAGTGCAAGTGCTTATATCCGCTGATCCATTCCCTGATTCAGGTTACAAAAGCGAAAACTCATTCCTGTCACATCTCCTTTTTTTCGGCAATAAAAAAACCCCCGGCAGGAACTGCCGGGGGCAAGGAGTCAGACACAAGATGTCTATGTCTTATTTGCTTTCATCTTCACCATAGTTGATGTCAGCAAGCTGCTGATAGAAGTTGACCCTGGCGTGGGTTTCCTTATCAGCCTGCGCCATCAACTGATCTGACATTTCCGGATTGATCTTCTTCAGCACCCGGTAGCGGTTCTGGTTCTGAGCATATTCGGAAAAGTTCATTGTTGGCGCTTTACTGTCAAGCTGCAACGGGTTCTGACCGGCAGCAGCGCGGCGTGGATCGAAGCGGTAAAGCTGCCAGTGTCCGGATGAAACCGCCTGCTTACAGGTGTCGACTGCCGTGGTCATATTGATACCGTGAGCAATACAGTGACTGTAGGCAATAACCAGGGACGGTCCGTCGTAGGCATCTGCTTCAAGGAATGCCTTAACCACCTGTGCCGGGTTCGCCAGCGAGACCTTGGCAACATAGATATTGCCGTAGGACATGGCGATCATGCCGAGATCCTTCTTCGGTTGCATCTTGCCACCGGCAGCGAACTGATGAACTGCGCCGAGTGGTGTCGCCTTGGACGCCTGGCCACCCGTGTTGGAGTAGACCTCGGTATCCATAACCAGAACATTGACGTTCGCGCCGGATGCCAGGACGTGGTCGAGACCGCCGTAACCGATGTCGTAAGCCCAGCCGTCACCACCGTGGATCCAGACCGACTTGACAACGAGGTAGTCGATGTTGACCAGCAACGGCTTGGCTGTTTCGTGAGGACACTGCTCAAGGATACCACGCAGTTTCTTGACCCGGGCACGTTGCTCTTCGATCTCCTCCTGGGTTGACTGTGGCGCGTCAAGCATTTCCTGCTTGAAGTCCTCTGTGCCCAGACATGCAGCACAACCGCATTCTTTGTTCTTCGCGAGCAGCTCGCGGGCATAGCCGGCGGTCTTATCGACGGCCAGACGCATACCGAAACCGAACTCAGCGTTATCCTCAAACAGCGAGTTACACCAGGATGGACCAAGGCCGTCCTTACGGGTTGTCCAAGGAGTCGTCGGCAGGTTACCGCCGTAGATCGAGGAACAACCGGTGGCATTGGCAACCAGCATGCGGTCACCGAACAGCTGCGAACAGAGCTTGACGAATGGCGTCTCACCACAACCGGCACAGGCACCGGAGAATTCAAACATCGGTGGCAGCAACTGACTACCCTTCAGAGTCGCACGGTTGAACAGAGACTCATCGGTATCCGGCAGATCGAGGAAGAACTTGAAGTTGACGGCTTCGCTCTCGCGCAGCGGAGCCTGGAAGGTCATGTTGATCGCCTTCTTCGATTCATCATCCTTACTCTTGGCCGGGCAGTTATGGACACAGGCGCCACAGCCGGTACAATCCTCCGGTGCGACCTGCAGGGTGAACTTCTTGCCCTCCATGTCCTTGCCTTTCGGTGTACAGGACTTAAAGGTCTCCGGAGCACCGTCAAGCTCGTTCTCGTCATAGAGCTTCATCCGGATCGCAGCATGCGGACAAACAAAGGAACAGATGCCACACTGAATACAGAGGTCCGTCTCCCAGACCGGGATATTGACAGCAATGTTACGCTTCTCGATGCAAGCCGTTCCGGTCGGGAAGGTTCCGTCAACCGGCATTTTCGACATCGGCAGGTCCTGGCCGACACCGTCGATGATCGGCCCGAGCAGGTCCTGAACGGTTTCAGAGTAACTG
>CAXXGL010000011.1:0-186169 GCA_963676555.2 Geopsychrobacteraceae bacterium | reverse complement strand
AAGGTCGCGACGTTGCAGAGCTGCTCGAAAACCTTGGCGTCCATTGCGTCGAGCAGGGTCCGATCAGCGTAGATAATGGCCGGAACCCGCATTTTCCCGCGCGCTTCAATGACCCAGGCAGAGGGAGAATCCGTCGCGACCGGGGTGAAATCCATGGTCAGCTCCTGCAGCAGGATTGTTCTTTACAGCGTGCCGGCCGAGCCGGCCGCCGGGGTTCAAACATCAACCACGCACTGCGCCACCCACCGGCCTGCGGGATCCCGGCCGACCTTGAGTTGGGTGAAAGTGGCGCCCTTGATTTCCACGGCCGGCCGGTGCCGGACCCTATCGACCCTCTCCCCCCAGGCTTTGCCGTGCAGACTCAGCCCGTCGATCTCGACCTGAAAACGTCCGAACAGCAGATGGCGAACCGCCATTTCGTAAATCAGCGCGTTCAGCCATTCCGTCAGCAGCAGTTCCCGGTCCGCGGCGGAAACGGTCAAGGCGATCTGCTGTTTCCCGGCAATGCTGTCCGGGTCGACGATGACGGCGGTCATGGCCAGCGCCGCCTGTTCGAAGGCCTCCTCCGGGGTCGTCCCGATACCCCGCACCCCGATATCGGCAACATGATGAAAGTGTTCCCATGCCGGCATCAGTCGGGCCGGGCCGGAAAACCGACGTTAGCGGCCGGACTCATGAACGCTCTCCATGGGAACGGCGACAACGGTCACAGCGGCGTCTCCTCTGCTGCCGCCGCAACCCGCCGGGCCAGCCGGAAGAACACCTCAGCCGGTCCCGTTGCCGGCGCACTGATCGGCAACGGAACACCGGCGTCTCCGGCCCGGCCGATCTCCATTTCGACGGGAATGTTGGCCAACAGAGGCAGCCCGGTTTCCTCACTCAGCTGCTGTCCGCCGCCGGCACCGAAAAGCCCGAACATTTCGACCGGTTCGATGCTGTGACCGCACATGAAATAGGACAAGTTCTCGACCAGCCCGATAATCTGCAGCCCCGCCGTCCGGAACAGCCCGAGGCAGCGTTTTACGCCCGCCAGGGCCACCTGTTGCGGCGTGGTGACCATGAGGACATGGCATGCGGGAAGGTCGGTCATGGCAGGAACCCCGATGCCCGGCGGCAGGTCGATAAACAGATAGTCCAGCTCGCCCCATTCCACCCGGTAAAGCAGTTGCCGTATCGCTTTTCCGGCCGGCGAACCTTGCCGGGCAAGGGTCGTGTCGCCCTCGCCAAGCAGTCCGATCGACATCACTTTCAAGCCGTATTTTTCAGCCGGCAGCAGGTAGCCGCCCCGCCTTTGCACCGGTTCGTGCAGATCCAGCATCAAGGGGAGATCGGGGCTATAAACATCGGCATCGAGCAGGCCGGTTTTTTTTCCCTGTGCGGCAAAAGCGGCGGCGAGGTTGACGGCCACGGTGGAGGTGCCCACCCCGCCTTTGCCGCCCGCCACCACTATGATCCGGGTGACGGCGTCCAATCCGCCGAACTCCGCGATCTCCACCTGTTCCTGACGTTCCGCCATTTTCGCGGTCCGATTAATAAATTTACTCATGAGGCCAACCTCACACCGGCAATCCTTTCGCCGCAATCGGGACAGCGACCGTCCGCGCCAATCCGGTTATCGCGCACGGCAAAACCGTCCCGGCAAATAACGATACGGGTGCAGCCGGGACAACGGGTGTCCGTATCCGCGGCCACATTGCCCGGATAAACATACCGCAGCCCGGCTTCCCGGCCGATGTCGCCGGCCTCCTGCAGCTTCGCCGGGGGGGTCGGCCGGACCCGGTTCATTTTGTATTGGGGAAAAAAGCGGCTGACGTGCCAGGGCGTGTCCACACTCAACTCTTCAGCAATAAACCGCGCTATATCGCGCAATTCGGCGGGGTCATCGTTAATCCCGGGGATAACCAGGGTGGTCACCTCGAGCCAGATCCCGTAATCGTGCAGCCGTTTCAGACTGTCCAGGACCGGCTGCAGCCCGGCGCCGACATGGTGACGGTAAGTCCGGTCCCGAAAAGCCTTGAGATCGATATTGGCCGCGTCCAGCCACGGCTGGAACCGTTCCAGCATCTCGCCCGACATGTAACCGTTGCTGACATAGACGTTGGCGATTCCCGCCTCCCGGGCCAGACGCGCGGTGTCGTAACCGTATTCGAAAAAAATCGTCGGTTCCGTGTAGGTATAAGCGATGGAGCGGCAGTCCGATTCCCTTGCCGCGGCGACGATCCGTTCCGGCATCAACTCATGGCCGGCGAGCACATTCCGGTCCCGCGGCAGCTGGGAGATTTCCCAGTTCTGGCACCAGTCGCAACGGAAATTACAGCCCGGTGTGGCGATGGAGAACGAACGGCTGCCGGGATAAAAGTGATACAACGGCTTCTTTTCGATCGGGTCGACACCGCGACTGATCGACCGGCCGTACACCAAAGTATAGAGCACCCCATCCCGGTTCTCCCGGACCCGGCAGATCCCCTTGCCGCCGGCGGCGATCACGCAGTAATGGGCGCACAAGCGACAGCGGACGCGCTTTCCTTCCAGTTTTTCGTAAAGCAGAGCTTCCGTCATGACCATCCCCGCCACGTCACCCGATGCGCAGCACTTTGGCGCCCCGGATTTTACGCTCCTTCAGTTCGAGCAGCGCGCGATTGGCTTCGTTCAGGGGAAATTCCTCATAAGTCGGATGGAGCGGGATGTCCGCGGCGATTTTGAGAAATTCGCGCACGTCTGCGGACGTGACGTTGGCCACGCTCTTGATCTCTTTTTCCATCCACAGATCCTGCGCATAATCGATACCGCCGAGCAGATGGCGGTCGACGCTTTCTTTGCGGATGGCGTTGATCACCAGCCGCCCGCCCGGCATCAGCCGCCGCAAAGCCGCCATAATCGGCAGCCAGGCCGGAGTGGTGTCGATGATCGACTCCAGCTGTTCGGGCGGGATATCTTCAGTGCCCCCGACCCAGGCGGCCCCGAGATCGCGGGCAAAATGCCGTTCCTTCTCGCTGCGGGCAAAAACAAAAACCGGCACCTCCGGATACAGGTGGCGCACCAGTTTGAGCACCAGATGAGCCGAGGCGCCGAACCCGGTCAACCCGAGCGGACCGCCCCCGTCGAGTTTGGCCAAAGCCAGGGAGCGGTAACCGATCGCCCCGGCGCAGAGCAACGGCGCCGCCTCGGCAGCGCTGAAAAGCGCGGGAATCGGGTGGACGAATCGCGCCGGAGCCACCATGTATTCGGCATAGCCGCCATCGGCATCGCGACCGCTCGCCCTGAACTCCGGGCACAGGTTTTCCAGCCCCCGACGGCACCAGCGGCAATGACCGCAGGCCGAAAAAATCCAGGCCACGCCGACCCGCTCGCCGATCCGTTGTACATCGATATCCGCACCGACCCGGTCGATACAACCGACCACCTGATGGCCGGGAATCATGGGAAAACGCGGCGGCGGGGTGCGCCCCTCGATTTCATCCAGTTCGGTGTGACAAACCCCACAGGTTTCCACTTTGATGCGAACCTCCCCCGCCCCCGGTTCCGGGACCGGCAGTTCCACCAGTCGTAAGGGCTCGCGTTCGACCTGCAAATCGCAAATTTTTTCCAGCACCAGCGCCCGCATTATCAACTTTGCCTCCGTTTTCAACCGCTCTAGACATCTTTGCTGCCGGGAAAAAACAATCACACCGGCTAACCCGCCGGAAGCACTTCCGGCTCAACCGACCGGCCAGCAGCATCAGCATAAATATATGTTCTTGGCGCTTCTTTCAACCACTGTGTTTCGGCGGAACAAAAAAGCGGGGGCAAAACACTCAGAGGACCGATGCTGCAAATTAAAGTATACAATGCCGCAAGCGCAGAGAAATATTTGCCGACATATTTATCCTTCATGGACAAAACCCGGGCGGCCACGGGTGCTGCGGGATTGCGGGTTGGCTCCCACCGCTCGACGGGACAGCACAGCCTAGCGGCCGGAGACCTGCAGCAGACGGGTGTATTTCTTGAGCGAGCGCAGCAGCAGCCAGATGACTGCCCCGCCGCCCAACAACACTAACCAGCCGGATTCGAACAGCAGTTTTTTTTCGACCACCAGATCGCCGAGCGTTTCGAGCAGGAACATTACGGCGATCACGGCAAAAAAACCATTATATTCCCGTTTGAGCACGTTACGCAGGGAAAACGGCAACACCGCCGGACGGTAGAGTCCAAACCTGGGAATAAACGCCGGAGTCGCAGCCGCCCATTCCAGGTAACTTGCTCCAAATTTCTTCCTCAGGAAAGCCTCCTCGGCAAAAATGATCCGCTCGTAGTAAAGCCAGAAAACCAGGATATAGATCAGCGTCAGCGACCAGAGATGAACAAACAGGACAATCCCCATCCCCATGAAAAAATTCCCCAGATACAGGGGATTCCTGAGCATCGAATAGGCGCCGCTGGTGTTGAGCGTCTCGGCAATCTGTTTACGGGTGTTGCGCCCGGAGGTGCCTGCAGGCGTACACCCAATGGTATAGACCCGGATCGCCAGGCCGAAAAAACTGATCACCAGGCAGCAGATCTCCCAGAGATCGTCCAGCCGCTGACTGTTGCCCGGGTAGCGGTAATCGCGCAAGGCCAGCAGCACCAGAACGAGCATCCCCAGCGGCAGGTAACTCCGCCAGCGGAACAGCCGGTTCCCGCTTTTTTCAAATTCTTCTTGCAATGCCATAATTCGCTCCTGATAAATTCCGTTTCATTTGCTTCCGGATCGAGATGGGGCTGTCATGCTTCGTCTTTTTCCAGCACCAGCAATTCCAGGGTTCCCAGGTAAAATTTTTCCGCATGCCTGACCGTGAAACCGACCTCGGCCAGCAAAGTCCGTAACTGTCCACGATCGGGATAGATTTTCAGGCTGGCGGCGATGTAGGCGTGCACTTCGGGATTGCCGTGCAGCAGCAGCCCCCAGAAGCCGCACCAGGTTTTGAGGACGCGGTACTGAAACGCCTGGAACCGGCGGCTCGGCGACTTGGAAAAATCGAGCAGGCCGACTGTGCCGCCGGGCTTGAGGATTCGTCGGATCTCGGTCAGCGCCGCGCGGAGATCGGGTGCGTTGCGCACCGCGTAGCTGCCGGTGACGATATCGGCGGAGGCGGAGGGCAGATCGATCTGGCCCATGTCCCCCTGTACGAACGACAGGTTTTCCGAATGCCGTCGCTTTCTGGCCAGAACCAGCATTTTTTCGGTCAGATCGAGGCCGATAACCCGTCCGCGCGGATAGCGGTGCGCCAGCATACAGGAGACATCCCCGGTACCGCAGGCCAGGTCGACACAGACCGGCGCCGGGAGTTCCGGCAACGCTGCGGTCAACCGCCGCTTCCAGGCCATGTCCCGGCCCAACGACATCGCCCGGGTGGCGAAATCGTAGTGCCTGGCCGCCTCGCTGAAATGCTGTTCGTTATACTCCCGCTTGTTTTCCGGAGAATGGATATAATCTTTGATTTTCAATGAAAATTTTCCGTCAGCTTGCATATTGTCCTCCCGTTTCCGGTGCTGTGGTTCATGGTTTTGACGACTGCGAATCGAGCCGCTCGGCCGCAGCCGCAGTCTCCGGCCCGAAACGGTCCGTAACGATTGCGATCGGAGTCTCCCGGACATGACCTTCCGGCGCCCGCCGGTGACTCAGGGAATCAGCCTCCTGCACGGTCAGGTCGCCCTCCCCCGCGATGCGGACGGCCAGAGAACCAGGGATGCGGGCAGGACCAGCAGGTCGCAAAGCAGAGCTCCGAGCAGGGTGCCGCCGACCAGCAGCGAAAAATAGATGGTCGGCTTAAAACTGCCGAAACAGCCGGTCCAGAAACCCAGGGCCAGGGCCAGCGTGGTAATCAGCAATGCGCGGCCGATGCGGGTGGTGGTGGTACGGACCGCGGTCTCCACCCCCAGACTCCGGACCCGACGGAAGTGCACCAGGTAATGGATGGTATCGTCCACCGCCAGACCGAAGGCCACCGCGCCGATCATCGCCGTCCCGGTACTCAGGTCGATCCGCAAAAACCCCATCAGTCCCAGGGTCCAGAGAATCGGGATGATATTCGGAATCACCGCCAGCAGGGTCAGCCGGAAAGAGCGCAGCAGGGCCAGAATGGCCAGCATGACCAGGAACAGGGACAGCGAGAAACTCTTCAGCATGTCCCCGACCAGCCGTTGCGAGTCGAGAATCACCTGATAGTAACTGCCGGTCGGGACCAGGCGGTATTCCGCAGCGAAGATCTCCTGCCCGGCATGCTCCAGCTGTTCGGTCAGGGCCAGGGCGGATCGGCTGCCGATATCGTGCAGCAGAATGCTGAACCGGGCGGTGCGGCGATCATCGGTCAGGTATCGCGCCGCCTGATCGTGCTGTTTCGACCGGGCGAGCAGTTCAAGTTCGTAGTGCAGGTCGCTGCCGTTCTCCGGCAATGCCGTTTTCTCCCCGCCGGTTTCGGCGCGATGCAGCTGACGCAGCAGCGGCAGGACCGAAATCACCTTAGCCACCCCCGGACGTTCGCTTGTCCGCTGCTCGAAACGTTCCAGGGCACGATAATCCGCAACACCGTCGAGCGGTCGGCCGTCGCTGCGGCTGAGCATGAATTCCAGGGCATTCACCCCGCCCAGGTGCCGGTCGATATAGGCCGTATCGATGACCAGCGGAGCCCTGTCCAGCAAAAACCCGACCAGATTGGTATTGTTCTGCAGCCGGGGCAGGCCCAGTGCAGCCAGGGCCAGCAGCAATACGGCAGCCGCCAGAACGGTTCGCGCGCGGCGGATCGTCAGACCGGCGACGCCATCCAGCAGACGCCGCAACAAGCCGATTCCGGAACGGGTGCGGCGATCCGGCAAAGGCTGGAAACTCAACCCGATCGGCACCACCAGCAGGCTGACCAGCAGGGAAAACAGGACGCCGAGCGCGGCGAACAGCCCGAACTGACGAACCGCCGGGATGCTGCTCAGGGTCAGTGACAGCAGGCCGAATGCGGTGGTCAAAGCAGTGAAACCGCAGGGGGCCAGCAACTCGCCGAAACGGGCCGCCAGAAGTTCGCTGCGCCGCCGATCCGAGCCATCGGCATGCAGCCAGCCGTTGTACAGGTGAACGCTGTTGGAAACCGCCAGGATCATCACCACCGGCGGCAGCAGTGCGCTGATCGTATTCAGTTGATACCCGCACAGCGCATACAGCCCCATGGTCCAGACCAGACTGACGGCCGTTGCGGCCAACGGCAGCAGCACACCGCCGGGGCGCCGGAAGGCGACCGCCAGCAGCGTCGTCAGCACCGCCACGACCAGGGGCAGGACAGTGCGCTGATCGCGGCGGATCAGTTCCGCCACATCGTTCTTCTGAACCGCGACACCGGTCAGATGCACTTCAGCCCGGTCGCCATATTCGCCCAGCAGGGTGCGCAGGCCGCGGATCAGGTCCGGCAGATGCCGGGCATCGTCCGGGCGGTCCGCGGGCACAACCAGTAAACCCGCAGTCCGCCGGTCCGCGGAGATCAGCAGGTCCTGATAGAGCGGGTTGCGCTGCAGACTATCGCGCAGTTTGCCAACGGCAAAGGCTCCGCCGTCATCCTTCTCCAGCAGCGGCCGTTCCTCGGCGCCGTAGCGACCGGCCGCCGACTGGCCGGCATTGCCCAGGCTCAGGACCCGGGCGACGCCATCGAGGGCGCCGATCCGGGCGGTCAGTTCGGCAAGCAGTTCCAGCCCGCTCTGCGACAGCAAAAGCGGCGGAGTCAGGCTGACCATCAGCACTTCATCATTACCGAACAGTTCGCGCAGGCGTTGCTGATGCTGCTGTTGCTCCGGCCGGATCGAGGTCATGGAGCGGGTATCCTCTTCCACCCGCAGTTGCGTAAGCCCGGCCGCCATGAGCAGGGTGATCGACAGCAGCAGGATCAGCAGCGGCCGGCGGCCGGCGGTCAGCAACCAGAGCATCGGATTTCGCAAAACTTGTCCCTTTCGAGCGACCGCCGGGTCAGGCCACCGCCGTGAGAGCTTCCGCCGCCGAACCGGTGGCTCTTCGGCTGAGGCAGCTGCGCCGCGCTTCGAGCAGGCCCATTTCGACCGTGAGCCCCGGCCCGAAAGCCATGGCGCAGATGTTCTCCCGCTCCGGGGCCTGAGACTGATCGAGGATCTCGCGCAGGACGAACAATACCGTGGCGCTGCTCATGTTGCCGTAATCCCGCAGCACTTTGCGCGAGGCGGCGATTTGCCGTTCTCCCAGCCCCAAACTGCCGGCCACCTTGTCGAGAATCGCCTTGCCGCCGGGGTGAACCGCCCAACTGCGCACCTGGTCCAGCGGCAAATCGCCGGTTTCCAGCAGGGGTTCGACGGCCTGACGGATATTGGCGCCGATGATCCGCGGCACATAGCCCGACAGGGCGATATCGAAGCCCAGGTCGCCGACCGTCCAGGCCATATCCGCCTCGCCGTCCGGGATCAGCCCGGAACGGAAATCGCCGAGCCGGAAGGCCGAGCGGTCGGCCGGCGGCCGGCGGGCACTGACGATCGCCGCCGCGGCTCCATCGCTGAACAGGGAATCGGCAAGCATCGAATCCTCACGATGATTGAGTTGCAGATGGAGAGTACACAACTCCAGACAGAGCACCAGAACAACCGCGTCGGGATTTGCCGAGCAGAACTGCCCGGCCATGCGCAACCCCGGGAAGGCGGCATAACAGCCCATAAAACCGAGGTTGTAACGTTGCGTCGTAGCGGCCAGGCCCAGGTCGTTGACGATATGGTAATCGGGACCGGGATTGCTGAAACCGGTACAGGAAACCGTGACGACATGGGTAATGTCGCGCGCTTCGATGGCCGGACAGGCGGCAATCGCCCGCCCGGCCAGGGCCACGGACAGCCGCCGCGATTCGCGGACATAAATCGCGTTGCGCTCGGCGGTGGTCGGTTCCTGCACACGGCCTTGTTCATCGCGTTGAAAAAAAGCTCCCGGCCGCTGCTCGTCATCGAAATTTTCGATCACACTGAAGCGCCGATCGATGCCCGATTTTTTGTACAGCACGCGGATGATGCGAGCCAGTTTCTCATCGGCGATCCAATCCTGCATTTTTGCCGCCGCGTAATCCTGCGGATAGACATGCTCAGGGGTCATGGTTTCGATATGGTGAATCCAGGCAGACATAAGGGCTCCTTCAATTGACTGTGGCGGGGGAAACCGTCAGCAGATTGTCGTTTTTCAGCACTAGGTCCACTTCGATCCGAATCTCGTCGGCAACCCGGATCAAACCGAGCACACTCGGCGGCTTGAGCTGAAAATCGGACAGAGAAACGGCAAAGGCGACAGCCAACGAAATCTGTTCAGGGTCCTCACGCAAATCTTTGAGCGTTGCCGCAACCGGTCGGGACAGGTCACGGATGACAAGTTCGAAAGGCAGCGTTGCAGCCGCGCCATCCTCCGCCCGCAATGCCGTCAGCAGGCGGTTCGGATCGAAACGGCCGAAATGCCCTTCGATCACCGGAAAATCGGCGGCGGAAAACATCTCATACATTTTTTTATCCCGCTTTTCATCGGCGGTCGTCATTCCCGCGACCGGCACCCGGACGACGGCATCTCCGATCTCTACCGTTGCGCTTTCCGCATCCCCCTGTAAGGGCCAGTGGAAAGCTTCGCAAGGCGCTGTGCCGGAAAAATGATGCAGAGTCGAATCGCCGAAGAAACGAACGCTGCATTCTCCGGGGAGCTCAGCGGCCCAGGCCGCGTTTGCAAGCAGGAACAGGGCAATCGAACAAACTGATAATCGTAACCGCATGATTCACTTCCTCTTTATGTCACAGCTGTTAAGGTACGCAGCCATCATTTTGGGCGGACGGAAACTCGATCGGTTTGGCGCAGCTCCGGCCTTGATACAGAATACGGTCAACCAGGGACAGCATATCCCGATTGTCGAACGGTTTGCTGAGGTAGCCGATGATCCCTGCCCCGCTCATCTCCCGCAGCACGCCCGGAGGCAGGCAGGCACTGAACAGCAGGCAGGGGAGCGGGCCGAACTCGGCCTGAACCAGTCGGCACATCCCGATCCCGTCCAGGCCGGGCAACCGCAGATCGGAGATCACCAGATCGACGACTTCCCGGCGCAGAATATCCAAACCGGATTGCGCACCGTCGGCAGTCAGAACCAGATAGCCCGATTGACCGAGCAGATTCTCAAGAATAATGCGGTAATTTTTTTCGTCATCGACGACCAGTATTCGCCTTGCACGACCGTTGCGTCCGTTGACTGCGACCTTCATCATGACTGCCTTGAACGAATTCATACCAAGCCCCCGCAAAATGATGCAGCCAAGGTCATAGCAGAAGCCGTACCAGGCATATAACTTGCCGATATTACAGGAATTGAAATAAAAAACCGGGGCATCTTGTACAAAAATTCGTACAAAATACCCCGGTCATAACCAAGATCTGCCGAAATTTTTAATCAGTCGTCCATCAGACCGAACTTGCGCAGTTTATACTGCAGGTTGCTGCGACTGATCCCGAGCAGCCGCGCCGCCCGGGCCTGGATGCCGCTCGCCGCCACCAAAGCCTGCCGCACCATTTCTTCTTCGATCTCCTCAAGTCGTTCGGGCAGCGGCTTGTCGAAACCGGAAGCGTACGCGGCCAGCGGCCGGACATTTTCACTTTCTTTCCGTAATGAAGCGGGTAAATCTTCGGGCCGTAACTGCTCGCCGCGGCAAAACAGGACACCCCGTTCAATAATATTCTGCAGTTCCCGGACATTGCCCGGCCAGGAATAACCCTGCAGCAGACGCAGGGTCTGCTCGGCGAAAGAGTTGACCGGACGACCCAGTTCCCGGGCGTAGCGGTTGAGAAAATACAGGGCCAGCAGATCGATGTCTTCGACCCGCTCGCGCAGTGCGGGGAGATGCAGCGTGACCACGTTCAAACGGTAGTACAGATCGTCCCGGAAGGTGCCGGCGGCCATCGATTCCGACAGGTTACGGTTGGTTGCCGCCACCACCCGCACATCGCAATCGATTTCGCTGGTGCCGCCGAGGCGGCGGAAACGTTTTTCCTGCAGCAGCCGCAACAGCTTCGGCTGCAGATTGAGCGACATCTCGCCGATTTCATCCAGGAACAGGGTTCCGCCATCGGCCATTTCCAGCAGCCCGCGCTTGCGCTCGGTCGCACCGGTAAAGGCGCCGCGCTCATGCCCGAACAGCTCGCTTTCAAGCAGATTTTCGGCAAAGGTCGCGCAGTTGATGCAGACCAGTGAACCGCTGTGCCTGCGACTGGCGTGATGCAATGCCCGGGCAACCAGCTCTTTACCCGTACCGCTCTCGCCGGTGATCAGCACCGAGGTCGGTGCCGGTCCGACCCGTGCAACATCGGCCAGCAGGCTTTTAATCGCCGCACTGCGGCCGATCAGTTCTCGACCGGAAGCCGCTTCCAGCTGCCGGCGCAACAGATGATTCTCGCGGCGCAACCGTAAATATTCGAGAGCCTTGTTCACCACCACAAGGATTTCCTCGTTTTTAAACGGTTTGGTGAGATAGTCGAAAGCTCCGCCCTTGATTGCCTGCAATGCGGTTTCCACAGTGGCGAAGGCGGTCATCATAACGAACGGCATGTCGTCATGATCGGCATGCACCGTGCGGAAAAACTCCAGGCCGTCCATTTTCGGCATGCGCAGATCGGAAAGAATCAGGGCGATTTCCTCCCGTTGCAACAGTTCCAATGCGGCAAACGGGTTCTCAACCGCGGACACCCGATGCCCTTCCCCTTCCAGCAGGCGGGTCAACACCACCCGGTAATTTTTCTCGTCATCGACGATCAGAATGTGGGCCATTACGAATCCTGTGCCGGTAAGATCAGGGCAAAGGTCGTGCCCCGTCCGTCCCGGTTCTTCAACATCAGGTCGCCGCCATGACTCTGGGCGATTTTATACGAGTTGGCCAGCCCCAGACCGGTGCCGGTGCCCTTGGTGGTGAAAAAAGGGTCAAAAACCCGGTCCCGATATTCTTCCGCAATCCCGCAGCCGTTGTCGCTGACGGTAATTTCATAGTCTGGGCCGTCGCAGCGCATCGCCACGTTGATGGAGCCCTCCTCGGCTGTCGCATCGAGCGCATTGAGCAGCAGATTGAGCAAAACCTGCTGGATCATTGCCGGATCGCAGCGGCAGATGCCGCAACGGCAGGCGTTATCGAAGCTCAGCCTCACCCCGTTCTGTTCCGCAGCCGGCCGCAACGACTCGCTGGTGCGCTCGACGAGCGCGGCAAGATCGCAATCACAATATTGCGGTTCGAGCCGGCGACCGAAAAATAAAAAGTCCGTGATCAGACCGTTCAGCCGCGTCGACTCTTCCTGAATGATGTCAAGCAGCTGCCGGGCACCCTTGGCGGTGAATTCGTTACCGAGCAGTTGCGCTGAAGAAGAGATGATGCCCAGCGGATTCCGGATCTCATGGGCGATGCCCGCCGATAATTCGCCGAGCGAAGCCAAACGTTCCTTGGCGCGCAAAGTTTTTTCCGCTGTTTCGAGTTGTTCCAGAGACTGTTCCAAATGGCGCTGCTTTTCCAACAGTTGCCGGTTGAGCTGCTGAGTCCGCTGCAATTGCAAACGGCGCTGACGGCGAAATGCTGGACCAGGCTGCCGACCAGAAAAAAACATCACCCCGAACCCCACCATTTCCGGCAGTTCCTCAACCCGAGTTTGCGGCTGCAGGTACATATGCGGCGGCAGGTGAGCGATAAACAACAGTAACGCCGCACCGCAGGTCAAAACGGTACCACGCAGCCCGAAGCTCGATGCGGCCACAATAATCGGCAGAAAAAAAACGATCCACAGCGGGCTCTCTTCCTCCCCGCGGGTCAGCCAGACCACCAGGCTACAGAGCAGCAGGTAGATAATCACGGCCATAACGGCACGGCGCGAACGAGGGGCCTCAACCGCATTGATGGCGGAATCGATGTAAAAATGGCAGCCGATCAGCAGCAT
Organism: Geopsychrobacteraceae bacterium; assembly: GCA_963676555.2. GTDB lineage: Bacteria > Desulfobacterota > Desulfuromonadia > Desulfuromonadales > Geopsychrobacteraceae > BM522. The sequence continues at coordinate 173,229 of CAXXGL010000011.1, read as the reverse complement.
AAAAGCCAGACCGCCGACCAGAAAACGTCCGCTATGCTCGAACAGCAACAGCAGCAAGAGCAAGAGCAGAAACAGACCGACCTGAACCAGAGTCAGCGCCTGGGGACGGAAAGGTTCGGACCTCGTTCGCCCGGCAAAGGTATCGTTATCCACCTGTTTCTCAGTCTCCGTCGGCAACGACATGATCTTCACAGATAAAACGATCCGGCCGGACGATCAGAACACGCCGAGCGCATCCCCCCAGCCAGTCGTCAAAAACCCGGTAGGCATCCGCCGTTCTCCCCTTCGGCTGCAGTTGCAGAAAGGCGAGGCCGCGGGCTTCCCATGCCCGACGTTCCGGTGCCGCCAGGGCCCGTTCCGGCACGACCGCGAAACTGATCAGGGTGTAATCCGCACCCAACAGTTCATCCATGAGCGTGCCGTCCGCCAACCGCGGCTGCGGCAACAGCTGTCCGGCTTTTCCCGCAGCGTTCCCGGCGGCGTAGACCGGGGTTACGTTCTGTCCCCGGATCTCCATCAGCCGCCGAATGGCCGGCAGCTTTCCCGCAAAGGCAAAAAACCAGCGGATCAACACCGCCTGCAATTGGGTTCGCGGCATCATCATCCGCCCCATACGTCGCGCCAGTCTGAGCATTCTGATTTGGTGGGGCCGTCGCTCCTGTTCATAACCGTCAAGCAGTGCAACTGCGGCCCGTCCCCGCCGAACATGCGCCAGTTTCCAGGCTAGGTTGGCGGCATCCCGCAGTCCGGTCGCCATCCCCTGCCCGGCAAAAGGTGGCGAGAGGTGGGCCGCATCACCGGCCAGGAAAATATTTCCGCAACGATAGCTCCCGGCCACCCGCGCTTTATAGGTATGCACCAGACTGCGTACCACAGCGGCGTCTCCGACCGGCTTGCGCCGGGCGATCAATTCCAGTACGGCCGCAGCACTGAGGTTCTGTTCCGCATACCGCTCTGCACCGTTACGCAGCAGAAATTCCCAGCGCCGGTACCCACCGGGCAAGGGGATGGTGGCCGTCGGGCAACGGGCATCGCACCAGACCTCAACCCCTTCGGACAACGGCCGGGCGGCCGATGAAGGCGCAAAGGTGTCGACGATCAGCCATGACTCCTGATAAGCCATGCCCTCAAGGGGGATTCCCAGTTGCGTCCGCACCCGGCTGCGGCCGCCGTCGCAGCCGACCAGATAGGCGCCGGAATAATACTGCTCCCGCGCCATGCGGTCCCGGGCACCGACCAAAACAGCCGTCTGCTTGTGCTCGAATCCGGTCACTTCGACGCCGGGCCGGTAGTCGACCAGCGGGAAACGTTCCAACCCGGCCAGCAGCACCTCCAGCACCCGGTGATAAAGAAACACGTTGCCGCGGGCATAACCGTAAGGGCGACCCTGCTGGCGCAAACTGAAAATCGGCTTGCCGTCGTGACTGCGGTAAGTAAAAACCCGGTCGCCCTCTTCGCCTTGCGCGACAAAGGGCAGGATGGCGTCGATCAGGCCGCATTGCTGCCAGATCCGCAGGCTTTCGTCATCAAGGGAAACCGCCCGCGGTTGGTCGGGGAGTTCCGTCTGTTGTTCCAGAAGCAGCACCCGCAGTTCCCGGCCGCCGAGCAAATTGGCCAGGGTCAAGCCAACCGGCCCGCCGCCGACGATGATCACATCGTAATCAGGACCGTTGCCCGGCACGGCACTCATTCTTCTACTCCGGACCGGCGGTGCTTTTTTCGTCGATCAGTTGTCGATACAGCTCCTGGTACTGCCCGGCGGAATTGCCCCAGCTGAAATCCTGCTGCATGCCCCGCTTGACCACGGTCAGCCATTTGCGCCGTTGGCCATAAAGCTTGAGTGCGCGATCGATCGCCGCCAGCAGTTCCTGCGGCTCGGGCCGCTCGAAGACAAAGCCGTAACCGCGGCGCGGCTGTTCGTCCACGTCCACCACCGTATCGGCCAACCCCCCGGTCCTGCGCACCACCGGCAGGGCGCCGTACTGCAGCGCAATCATCTGGGTGAGCCCGCAGGGTTCGTAGCGGCTCGGAACCAGCAGCAGGTCCGCGGCGGCATACAGCCGGTGGGACAGCCCTTCGTCAAACGTCAGGTTGATCGAGACCAGGCCGCGTTTGTCCCCCTGCCGAGCCCGCCAAAAACTCATTTGCTCCTGCGCACCGGAACCGAGCAGCACGAATTGCACCTCCCGTTCCAGCAACTGCGGCCAGAGCGCCTGTATCAGGTCGATGCCCTTTTGTTCATCCAGGCGGCTGATCACCGCAATCAACGCTGTCCCGGCATCCTGCTCCAGCCCCAGTTCTTTTTGCAGGGCTGTTTTGCAGCGGCCCTTGCCGCGCAGATTCGCGGCTGAAAAAGACGCCTTGAGGTAGCGGTCCCGCTGCGGATTCCACAGCCGCTGGTCCAGTCCGTTAAGAATACCGTGCAACTGCTCGCGGCGCGCGCGCAACAGGCCGTCGAAGCCCCGCCCGAATTCCGGCTGCTGGATTTCGCGGCAATAATTGGCAGAGACGGTGGTCACCAGGTCGGCATAGTTGATTCCCCCCTTGAGGAAGGAAATCCGCCCGTAGTATTCCATTGCCGCCGGAGTCCCCAATTCCCCCGGAAGGTCCAGATCATCCAGAACCGCAGGGCTGAACATGCCCTGATAACCGAGGTTGTGAATGGTCAGCACGGTCTTCGTGCGGGCGAAAAACTCCTGACCGGCATAACGGGTTTTCAGCAAAGCGGGGATCAAAGCGGTCTGCCAGTCGTGCACATGAATCAGGTCGGGCCGGAATCCGGTGGCCTTCGCCAGTTCCAGCACCGCGCGGGAGAAAAACCCGAAACGCAGGGCATTATCGCCGAAATCCCCGGACGGACTGCCGTACAGGCCGTCGCGGTCGAAAAACTCCGGGGTATCGATGAACCAGTAGGGCACGCCGTCATAAACCGTTTGTTTCAGGCTGCCCCGGTATCGCCGGTCGTGCAGGGTGACCTCGATGCTGTACTTGCTTTTGAGCGCCTTGACCGGCCCCCGTTCGATCTCGCGATAAGCGGGCATCACCACCTGAACGTCGTGTCCCAGCCGCCGCAGTTCGTGCGGCAGAGAGCCGACCACGTCGGCCAGGCCGCCGGTTTTGGCGAACGGCGTCGCTTCGGAAGCGACGAACAGGATCTTGCGGCCGGTCGCGGTAGCGGCAGGGATAACCGGGGCGCAAACGCGATCCGGCTCCAGCCGCAGCAGCAGTTCATCCGCCCGGTAGTTGACCTCTTCCGCCAGTTGCAGCGTCGCCCGCAGCAGATCGAAAAACGGGCCGATGCTTGCGGCGGCCTGACGGCGTGACATGAAAAGCTCGAATTGCAGCAGCACCAGGCACCACAATTCGAATTTCTCGCGCGAGAACCAATCGACGTAATCGTAATAATGAGCATCGAGCAGTTTGCGCAACCCGCGCTGATTGAAAAAGCGATCGTAAAAATCAAATACGCCCGATTCAGCGCCCAAAGACTCCGGCTGGCGCAGCAGCCGCGCCAGTTCTTCGGCCGCCTGACGAGCGGGGCGGGCGGCGGGAAAAGCGATATAGACAAGAATCCGCAGCAGGTATGCGGCGGAAAAGCGGTCAATGGCGTGATGATCGTACTGCCCGGCGTGACGCTTGACCAGTTCGTTCACCCCGGCTTTGTTCTTTGCGTAGGAGTCCAAAGCCAGCAGGGTTTTCGCCGTGTCCCAGGTTTGCTCGACCAGGATGGCGTCATGCTCCAGATAGAGGTCGTCCCGAGGCTGATCGCCGATCCGCTGCCACAGGGTCGACCAGCGGCCATCGCCGTCTTCCAGCGGCTGGAACGTCCCCAGCACCCGATGTTCGTAGGCGCGCAGATGGAATTCGCCGCCCGCGGCCAGGACGCCGCCCGCGGCCAGGACGCCGGCCGGTTGCAGGGACTGCCGTCCGTCGGCGAGATCGGTGAAGAGGATGAAATCGCACCCGCTATCGATTGCGCAGGCGCGGCTGAAAGCGATGCTCTCCTTGTCGGCCATGGCTGCCGCCGGGCCGATCCTTCCGGTGATGGTTTTGGCTGAATTGTTGCACAGGATCAGGCAGGTTCGTTCGCCCAGGCCGTTGCTGTAAGCGAAAACATCATTCTCGACCCCGTATGTCGAAACGAAATCATAGAGCTGGAATCGCTCCGCACCGCTGAACAGGGCGCGTTGCCGCAACAGCGGGAAAAGCTGCCGGTCATGCCGCTCGATCAGGGCGCGGTTCGGCTGTTCATCCCAGCGCGGGGCCAGGTACTCCATGCCGTACTTCTCATGCAGGCCTTCGATCTGGCCATGGCCGAACATCGGCAGCCCGGGCATGGTGGCCAGCATGGCGGCGACACAGAAATATTTGTCCCCGTCGCCGAACTGCTCGACCGCCGGTTTTTCGTCCGGATTGCTCATGAAATTGACGAACCGTTGCAGGATCGCCGGATCGAAAGCGAGAATGTTCCTCAACGTCTGTTGGTACTTGGCGTTTTCCTCGCGTTTGAGCATGTTCATGAAGGCGCTGTTGTAGACCCGATGCATGCCCAGCGTGCGCACGAAATAGCCTTCCATGAGCCAGAACGCTTCGGCCACCAGCAGGGTGTCCGGCGCTTCGGCCCGAATGCGGTCGACCAGTTCACGCCAGAATTCGACCGGGAAATGGCGCTCGAACTCCTCTTTGCTCATGGCGTAGTCGGCCCGCGACGGCACCCCTTCGCCACCGCCCGGGAGCGGATACCAGAGGCGCTGGAAGTGGCGTTTGGCCAGGGTCATGGCCGCATCGAAACGGATGATGCGGAAGCGCCGGGCAACGGCGATGATCAGGCTGATCATCGCCTCGCGCACCTGCGGCAGCAGGTAGTTCAACTGGACCGTGTCGTTCCACGGCAGATGGGTGCCGTCATTACCGTGGTAGATATAGCGCACTTCGCCCGTATGCCGATGCTGATAACGACAGACCACGGCCGCTTCGCTATGATCGAAATAACCGTCTTCGATCCGGATCTCGTACTCGCCATCCCCGCTCAGGTCGGGGCCGCTGAAACGGTAACCGGGATAGGGCGGAGCAGCGGACTGGATAAACCAGTCCGGGTGCTCGCGCAGCAGCACGGACTCAATCCCGGTATGGTTGGTCACCACGTCGCAGGCCAGGTCGATGCCCCGTTGCCGGCAGCGCCGACGTAAATCCTCGAACGCCCCGTCGCCGCCCAGATCGTCGGCGATCCGGTAATCGTCGATGGCATAGGCGGAAGCCGCGACCTGCACCTGCCCGCACATGTTCTTGATTTTCAGGGAGGCTTGCGAGCGCTGCCAGATCCCGATCAGCCACAGGCTGCTGAAGCCGCGCTGCGCCAGTTCGTCCAGTTCGCGATCCGGAATTCGGTCGAGGGTAGTGATCCTCCGCCCGTAACGCCGCGACAGCTGCTCCAGCCAGACATAAGTCGATTTGGCCAGCAGCACGGTGCGCGGCATCCAGTCCAGATCGACACTGAAATCGGCATATTCGCTGTCGGCATAGGACGCCGGATCGAGGGCAACGGTTTCCGCTTCTCCGGGCAGTCCGCCGCCGAAACCCTCCGTTTCCAGCCGGGCGAAAGCGCCGGCAATCTGTTCGCGGATGAATGCCGGCAGGATATGCCCCCAGGTCGACAGGAGAAAATCGAGCTGTTCCCGCAAAGTGGCCCCCTTGCGGATCGGCTCCAGCAAGCGGGACAACAGGGATTGCGGCCGCGCAGAGAACAGGTCCGTGCGGTAGGGAATCGAGCAGTCGAATAGCTCCAGCCGCCGGCGATAATCGCAACCGGCCTGCAGTTGCCGTTCTTCCGCAGCGAACAGCTCATGTGCCGCTTCCAGCGCCGGATTCAGACTCTGGACGTAAAGCAGCAGCAACTCCAGCAACAACTCTTTGCTTTGCCGCCGTTTTTTCAAGTCCCGGATCAAATCGCCCGCCGCCAGTTCTTTCAGCTCTACCGGCGGCGTCGGGAAATACCTCAGGAACTGCAGAAAAGACGATTCCAGTTCCGGAGTTTCAACCTTCCCGCCGGCGAAAATGAATTGATTGTCCTGTTCCCGGAAACCGCGCCGGGACAGGAAATCATCGGCAATGTAACGCAAGGCCGCGTTCAGGCCGGCCCACAGTTCCAGCTCAGCGGCACTCAGCGGCTTGACCTTCCGACTGCGCAGATAATCGGCCAGCAGATGGCGGAAATAACTGCGCTGCGGCCGTGGTTCTGCGGCGAATGAGCCGGTCAGGTGCAACTCGTCCCAGGCACTGCGCCCGCATTGCAGAATCAACGGATAGTAATTTTGGACAAAATCGGTCGTTTTCATACTCATACTGTGGAGGTCTCGGCCCGGCGCAGGAAATCCGCCGCTTCTTCCGGCGCCGTCGGATTGATGTGAAAGCCCGAGCCCCATTCAAACCCCGTCATGCGGGTCAGTTTCGGGGCCAGTTCGATATGCCAATGATAATTGGCCGGCAGCATGGCCCAGTAATCGGGCCGCCCCCAACGGGCATGCACCGGCGGAGCGCTGTGAATGATCAGCGAATAGGCCGGGTCCCGAAGTGCATTTTTGAGCCGGTTCAAGGCATCGCGCAGGGTTTCGGCCAGGCACTTCAACTGCTGGTCGGTCTGAGCGGCGAAATCGTGCTGGTGAACGACCGGCGTGATCATCAGTTCAAAAGGAAAACGCGAGGCATAGGGCGCATATACGAGAAAATGTCCGTCGTCCCGCACCACCCGCTCCTGCGCCTGCCGTTCCTGCCTGATCAGGTCGCAGACCAGACAGCGCTCCTTGCGCACATAGTGTTCGCGGCAACAGTCCAGTTCGGTCGCCACCAGCGGCGGCAGCAGGGGCACCGCGATCAATTGCGAATGAGCGTGAGTGAAATTGGCCGCGCTGCCGACGCGACAGTTTTTAAAAATGAAGATATAGCGGAAGCGGCTGTCGTTGCGCAAATCCAGCATGCGGGCCCGATAGGCCTTGAAGACTTCGGTGATCTGGTCGAGGGACAGATCGGCCATCTGCGTCTGATGAAGCGGGGTTTCGATGATCAGTTCATGAGCGCCGATCCCGTTCATGCGATCGTACAGCCCCTCGGCCCGGTTGTCCAACTCCCCTTCGATCCCCAGGGCCGGGATCTTGTTCGGGATCACCCGCACTTTCCAGCCCGGCTGATTGGCCGGGCCGCCGCCCGGCCGACAGGCATAGATCTCCGCCGGCGTTTTGCTCTCATGACCGGGGCAAAAAGGGCAGAAACCGGTCGCGGGCAAATCCTGTTGCCGCCAGAAGTCCTGGGGACGGCGGCCCTGCCCCAGAGCCATGATCGTCCAGTTGTCTTTCAACGGGTCCCAACGCAATTCTGACACGGCGACATCCTTTCTTGGATCAACACAGCGGCGACCGGCCGCATGTTGAAGCAGATCCTATACCAACCAGTTTTCCTGCTGCAGGGCGGCGCCCCGATAACAAAAGCAGGTACTGCCTTCCGCAGGCCAACGGCCGCTTTCCCGCTTTTCCTTGTAGATATGGCAGCTTAAATGCACGATATCGCCCGAACGCAGTTGCAGTACCGCCAGGGGGACGGCCAGTTCCAGCACCTGATCCCAGGCGGCTATGCCACCCTGTCCCGCGGACGCAATGGATAATTGACCGGTAGCGAAATCAACCCGTAAAGAAAAAAACCTTTCCGTCCGTAAACGAATTTCAAACATTCCCTTTTCCCCGCCCAGGCGCCGCAAAAGATCGGCCCGGTCCAGACGAAAATAGAGGAACCTCTGATCGTAACCGTAATAGAGTTTTTCCAGGCTTTCCCGGCTCGCATACATGGCCCCGCCGACCGTCAGGTCAAGGCATCCCGCTGCCAGCCATTCGAAATAGTCGCCGATCCGGCCGTCGATCCGCGGGGTGAAACAGGCCGTCGGCTCGTAGCCCATCGGCTTGCCGGCCAACGGCTTGATCGCTTGTTGCAGACGGTCGGGAACCGGCAGTCCTCCGGCCTGGTACAAGCTTTCCAGATGCAGGCGAAAAAGCCGGTCGAAAATATCCGCCTGCGCCGTGTTATGCTCGTCACCGTACCACCAGAACCAATCGCTGCCTTCGGCGCGCAACAGCTCCCGCAGCGGATCGCCGAGCGGTTCCTCCGGTGCGGCCAGGGCCTCCTCGACCTGGTTGGAGAAAATATCCTGCCGCGCCTGATGCAATAATTCCCAGGCCAGATTCTCTTCCGGATGGCCGATCCAGGTGGTGAAATCGCCGCGGATCCAGGAGCCGGCCGCCAGCCGGTCAAGGACGATGGGTTCAGAATCCGCCAGCATGCTTTTGACGGTTTTCATCTCGAACTCCGGCTCCTGCAGCAGCGCCTGGTAGAAATCGCGCAGGAACGGATAGCCGTTGTCGGGATAACGCTCCCAGCAGTTTTCCCCGTCGAGAATGATCGCGACCGTTCCGCCCGGTGCCTGTGCGGAGATCAGCTTCAGCCGCTGCACCAGATCGGCCACGGCGTCGCGGCTGTCCCAGGTCGCATAGAGAAAACCGATCCGGTCGGACAATTCACGATCACGAAACAACAGCGGCAGCCCCGCATACTGATAGAGGTGATAAAGGCGGCTGCGCTCCGTCAGTCTGGCGTCCAGGCTGCGCGCGAGGATGTCCTCGTCCGTCGCCGCCCACAAGGCCCCTTCCTCGGCCATGATTTTGATCGCCGCCTCGCTGACGGCGCCCTCGGCCGGCCACATGCCCCGGCGTTGACGGCCGAACAGCCGGGCCGCGGTTTTCAATCCTTCACGCACCTGCAGGCGGGCGTCTTGCGGATAACGGAAATCGGCCGCCGGCAGAGGCAGGCCGGGGCTCGGCTTCTGGGCCGTATGCAGATCGCACAACAGCGGCAGAATCGGATGCGCATAGGGGGTCACCGACACTTCTATCAGGCCCGCCTGTTCCAGTTCCCGATGAAATCCGAGCACCCGCCCGACTTCGGCATGGCAGCAATCCAGCAATTCCTGCTTTTGCGCATCGCTGAAATTGCGCCCCTGATGCAGCAGGCCGGCCACCACGGACGACTTCCGGCGCAGGTGAGATCCGGTCCAGGCCAACAGAAACAGAACCTGCAGATCGCGCAAATCCTGATCGCTGAAACTTTTTGCGGAATCGTCGCTGCGTTTGCCGCTCAGCTGGAAAAGTTCCAGATAACGCGGATTCGGCAGGATATGAGTGGCTTCGTTGACGGAAAAAAACTGGTCGACGACAAACTGCCGTTCGTTGTCCGACAGTTCCGCCGGGCGTTGGGTCAGCAAACCCAGCCAATGGTCCCGATCTTCCCCGGCGGCGTAGCGCTCCAGTTGCTCCAGCAACGAGGGAACCAGATTGATCACGACCCGGGCCCCGGTTTCCCTGACGGTTTCCAGCATTTCGCCGTAATCTTTCAGTGCGTGCAGCCAGGTCCAGGGCAGCAGCGTCCGGTCACTGATCGGATCGCGGTAATCCGGCTGATGCATGTGCCAGACAATACACACGTTCAAGGCATGCCTTGGTGTTTTTTTACCAGTCATAGTCAACGACCAACCCGTTCCGGCAGACGTTCCGGAAGCAACAGTTTCCTTGGCGACATCTCGTTTTCCATAGCATAGTAGCATAGCACGCCGAAAATTGGATGCCAGCAAAGATTTGCGCTCCTGCGACGGCTATTTTATCCGCTCCGAGCAGGCCTCCCTTGCCTCAGCCGCTCCGAACTGGCATAGTGCCGGCCATGCGCAAGAAAGCTTTCAACCTTTATTCGACGCACCTGAAACGAAAATTCGGCGGCCGGGTCCATAAAATTTCCGTCGATGCCGGCTTCGGCTGCCCCAACCGCCGCGGCGGCCGCGACGCACAGGGCTGTATTTTCTGCGATCCGGGCGGCTCCGGGGCGGTGGGGATCGAGCGCGAAGAACCCATTGCCGTCCAGATCGAACGGGCCAAGGAACTGATGCGCAGGAAGTATCGGGCGAAATGGTTTATCGCCTATTTCCAGCCGTTCTCCAACACCTTCGCGCCGGTTCCGAGGTTACGCGCCTGTTACGATCAGGCCCTGGCGGTGGCGGACGTCGTCGGTCTGGCGGTCGGCACCCGTCCCGACTGCCTGCCCGAGCCGGTGCTCGACCTGCTCGCCGAGTATCATCGACAGACCTATTTCTGGCTCGAAATCGGGCTGCAGAGCATCCATGACCGAACCCTCGATTTTCTCAATCGCGGTCATGATTACGCCTGTTTTCACGCGGCCTATCAGCGCGCAAAAGAACGCGACCTGCGGATTTGCGCGCATGTGATCATCGGCCTGCCCGGCGAAAGCCGGGACGACATCCTGGCGACGGCCGATGAAATCGCCCGCCTTAAAGTCGACGGGGTCAAACTGCACCTGCTGCACGTTCTTGCGGGAACCCCGCTTGGAGAACTGTACAAACAGGGCCGGATCGCAATGCTCGACATGCAGGAATATGTCGAACTGGTTGTCGATTTCATCGAACGGCTCCCGCCCGAAACCCTGATTCAACGCCTGACCGGCGACGGCCCCCGCGATATCCTGCTGGCGCCGATCTGGTCGATGAACAAGTGGGAAGTCCTCAACGCCATCGACGCCGAGCTGGAACGCCGCGGAACCTGCCAGGGCAACGCTTATCGAAAACCGGATTAAACGGAACAGCGCCGCGGTACGCCCCTCATGCACAGGCGCCGGGTCAAGCCGGTTTCTTATTCAGAGTTATTCGAGTATGGAAGCCCGTACGCCTCGCGACTGCGAGGATCAGGGGGGCGGAAAATCCGTTCAGCGAACGGTAGCGGTGACTTCGACCGGAGGCGTATCGACGACCGGAGTCGCCCCGCTCCAGGAAATCAGCAGCAGTGAAGCCCAAAGAATGCTGATGAGAAGAATGACTAATCTGAACATGGCGCGCAATCTAGCAAAACCTCGATTCCGAATCAATAGATATTCAAGGGTTAGTTCTATGGTCAAGCGTTATTTTTCATGAAGGAACCTTTTTAAGAACAAATCCCGATGCACATCATCACGATTGCCACTCGCCGGTGAAACATGCTATCGTCCGCCCTTCGTTTTCGTTCCCGACGGAAAAATCGCCCATGTTCGATCTCAACAGCCTCAATCCCCAACAACGCGCCGCCGTACTGCACAAAGACGGCCCGCTGCTGCTGCTTGCCGGAGCCGGCTCCGGCAAGACCCGGGTCATCACCTGCCGCATTGCCCAGTTGCTCCAAGAGGGCGTTGAACCCGCCCGCATCCTGGCCGTGACCTTCACCAATAAAGCGGCGAAAGAGATGCGCGAGCGGGTGCGGGAACTGGTCGGCAAAGACCTTAACGGCATGGTGATCGCAAACCTTCCATGCGCTGTGTCTGCGGATTCTCAAAGCCCACATCGAACGGCTCGGCTTCAAGAAAAATTTTTCCGTCTATCCGGCCGCCGATCAGCAACAGTTGGTCCGGGAACTGCTGCGCAACCTCAGTGCCGCGGCCGGGCGGTCCGATGCGGATCAGGTCCTGTGGCGCATCAGCGCCGCCAAGAACAAATTGATTTCAGCAGCGCAGTACCGGATCAACGATCGCGATCCCTTATCGGCCCCTGACCGCTGAAATCTACCCGCGCTACCAGAAAGCCCTGAAAGCTTTCAACGCCGTGGATTTCGACGACCTGCTGCTGTTTTCCGTCGGCCTGTTGCGCGAACACGAAGATTTGCGCGAAAAATACAGCCGGCGCTTCATGTACCAGATGGTCGACGAATACCAGGACACCAACCCGGTTCAGTATCAGTTGCTGCGACTGCTGGCCGGGCATCACGGCAACCTCTGCGTCGTCGGCGACGACGATCAGTCCATTTACGCGTTTCGCGGCGCCGATGTCGGCAACATCCTGGACTTTGAAAAAGACTTCCCCGGCACCAGAACCATCAAGCTGGAACAGAACTATCGTTCCAGCGGCAATATTCTCGCCGCGGCCAACGCGGTCATCAGCAATAACGACAAACGCCGGGACAAAGCGCTCTGGACCGCTTCCGGCGCCGGCGAACCGGTGTCCTACCTGCTGGGTGAAGACGGGGAAGACGAGGCCCGCCGGGTGATCGAGCAACTGCTGGTCGAAAAGTACCGCGCCGGGTCGCGCTTCGGCGATTTCGCCATCCTCTACCGCGCCAATAATCAGTCGCGGGCGTTCGAGGAGCAGTTGCGCTACGAAAATATCCCCTATGTGCTGATCGGCGGACAACAGTTCTACGAACGCAAGGAAGTCAAGGACGTCATCGCCTATCTGAAAACCATCCGCAACCCAGCCGATGAAGTCAGTCTGCTGCGAATTCTCAATTATCCGCGGCGCGGCATCGGCGCCGCCGGCATCGACCGCCTGATCCGGCATTCGGCCGCGCACGACCTGTCACTCTGGAAGGTGCTGCAACAGGCCCGGCAGGTGGCGGAAATCAACGAGCGCACCGCCGGAGCCATTGACGACTTCATCGCCCTGATCCGGCGGTTTCAGCAGCGCTTCAAACGCCCGCTTTATCTGCTCGACAGCCTGCGTGAACTGCTTGCCGAGCTGAAACTGGACGAGGAAATCCATCGCCAGGAAAAAGACCCGCAGGTCGCGCGGAAGCGGATCGACAATCAGGAGGAAATCCTCAACAGCATGGCGATCTATGTCGAACGCTCGCCGCAACCGACCCTGGACGGGTTTCTGGAACGGATTTCCCTGAATGAAGACCAGATACCGGAAAAAAACAGCAAGGAAGATCAACTGCAGCTTGATGCCGTCACTCTGATGAGTTTACATTCAAGCAAAGGACTTGAATTCCCGGTCGTATTCCTGGTCGGCATGGAAGAAGGCCTGTTGCCGCACAAAAAATCGCTGAACGAGAATTTCGATATCGACGAAGAACGGCGACTCTGTTATGTCGGCATCACCCGGGCCCGGCAACAGCTGGTCTTGTCCGGGGCGCGGCAGCGGCGCAAGTACGGCAAGCTCGAGCAGCGTGAACCGAGCCGCTTTCTGGCCGAGATCCCCGGCACATTGCTGCACCGCAGCGACTCCGACCCGCCGCGGGAAAAGACCGAGGAACAGCAGGCGCAAAGCGCCAACGATTTTTTCGCCAGCATGAACCGCCTGTTCGGCGACTGAACTTTTTTCCAACCAGCTCCCTTTGCCGTCCCGCCGGCGAACCGGCGCCGCGGCGAAGCGCGACACAAAAAGGAGAAGACTACCCATGCCCGCAGTCAGAGTCACTTTCCCCGGAGGGGCCGCCGTCGATGCCCATGCCGACGGTTTCGTCATCAAAACCGACCAGCCCGAAGAAAACGGCGGAGCCAATTCGGCGCCGGAACCCTACACCCTGTTTCTGGCCTCCATCGTCACCTGCGCCGGCTTCTACGTGCAGCGCTTCTGCCAGGAGCGCAAGCTGCCGACCGCAGGCATGACCATGACCCTCGACATCAAGCGCAACGACGAATCCCGACGCCTGGAAAAAATCAATATGGCCATACAATTGCCCGATGGATTCCCGGTGAAATACCGCAAGGCCGTGACCCGCGCCGCCGGGATGTGCTCGGTGAAAAAAGCGCTCTCCGACCCGCCGGAAATCGAAATCATCGCGGAGTAAGAAACGCACAACGACAACACCGGATAACGCCGCGCTCCTTCAGTCCGCCATCAATCGTGACTGTCGGTCGCGGCGTCTTTCATCTTTTGACTTATATCCCCGGCTTTTCTCTCGACCGCGACGGCGGCGTCCTTGACCGCATCAGCCGTCACTTTGCCCGCGGCCGCCGCTTTTTCCTTGGCTGCCGAACCGACCTCTTCGGCTTTTTCTTCAACTGTAGCGGCGGCTTCTTTGGCCGCATCAACGGTCGCCTTACCGGCCTCGACCGCCTTTTCCCTGGCCGTATCGACCATTTCACCGGCCTTTTCCAGCGCTTCTTTCGAGGTCTGTTTGACCGCTTCGACCGACTCGTCGATCTTCCTGCCGGCCTTTTCGGCCGGACCGGCCGGGCTCTCGGACGAACTGTTGCAGCCCGAAACCGCCAAGACGGCAACGGCGAATATTCCGCCGATCAATAACAGATAAATCATCTGACTCAACTTTTTCATTTTTTCTCCTCAGCTTCCCAAGTTGTCATATGTCTGCCATAAAGCATACCATTGCCGGATGATGGCTGGAATCGCTTCTTTAACGATCTGTAGCAGATGATTTTAACCTTGCCGTCCAGCGCCTGAAATCCATTTGCAGTTGAAAATCCATAGGCATTTAAGCGAGGTTGTTTCTAATGTTATTCTTTCATGGGGGATGATCGGGACAATCAAGGGATGATAAAAAATCCGCACGGAATCTGGAATGCCTGCGGATTTTTGTTTCTGCTGATATCAAAAGAAATATACCTGCTCGACAAGGAGAGAAATGAAGTACTTCGCATATGGTTCCAACATGCTCAGCGTGCGACTACGCGACCGAGTCGATTCTGCATCCACCCCCATTCCCTATGCGCTTGCGTCTCACCAGCTTCGGTTCCACAAACGAAGTTGGTAGTGTCAATAATCTTTCGCTTTTTTCGGCAGTGCCCTGTTTGGTTAAATGGCCTCGCCAGCTTCCAATGTTTGTTCCAATTCCTGTTCTCTGAGTAAATCCATATTTCAGATAGCGTTTCTGGCCCCACTTGGTTCCGGCGATGTGGCGCAACCGGGCCGCGCACAGCATCAGGGCTGAGTGGCCATCCGGGAAAGCCCCAACCACCCGGGTTCGTCGCCGGATCTCCATCATGAATCCGTTCCAGCGCATTATTGGTGCGGATACGGTGATGGTGACTCCGAGGGAAATCGTAGTAGGTCAGGGTCTCGTCAATTGATTCCCGGACCTTCTTCGCCGCTTCCTTAAATTTGAGCACCTCCAGTTTTTCTACGATCGGCTCGGCCTTTTGCTGTGCGGCGGTTTTGTCTTCCGAAGCATGGATCGCTTTAAGCATGGCGGCGACATCCTTAATCCGCTTCCGTTTGCAACTTGCGTTGATAGTGCCCGGCCCGGGTATCCTTCCGGGCTTCATGGCGCTGATATTTTTCCGCATTGCATAACCGATCCGCTTCGGCATCCAGCAGCTCATTCAGAGCCTGTTCAACGGTGCTGCGAACGATCTGCCCCAGATGGTTTCTGACGGCCGTTTCATTCAGTTGAATATCTTGTCCGACTTTGAGCTATAATCCTTCTCCACGGCAGTGCTCTCCCTTCGGCTGGAGTTTGTGTTTGGCGATACAATTCTAACCCTTTGGGACACTGCCGTGCCCTCTTAAAAAAGCGAAATTTATTTTACGTTATCAAGGCTGATCGCTCATAAAAAAAGATATTGATGAGCTCTATACAACCGCCGCCTTTAGTGACCCCGAATTAAAGAGAGATCCGCTTGGACAAATGGCAACATCATTATAGCAGGCATCAACCGCATGGGAGCCTTGGCAGTAAAACACCCATTGAAAGGTTTTGTGAATTGGCCGAAGAAACGCCCTATACCGAGGACGACTTAGAACACTATCCCAACCTATGACGTTGATACAGAATTTTGAACACCCTCGTTACTACAGTTCAATTTATTCAAGCGGCGAGATTTCATGAATCTATTTTCGCCACCCAATATAGAATTATCTTTATGAGACAAGTAGTTGCCGCTCATCTGAAATTATGAGACAGCAATGACCCTCTGTGCAAATTTATTAATAGCGATAGTTCCCTTTTGAGACTAAAAGTTGTGGCGTAATGTCTTTGTCAACATGGTAAATAGTAACTTTTGCAGATGCACCTACTTCACCAAAAATTTTGATCGCAAGGCTTCGCGCTGTAACTTCACTTTGTCCATGTAATTTCTCTTGAAGGTCAAATAGCAAGGGCCCAGATTGACTCCACCAGTATCCATTCCCCCCCATGCCACCAGTCTTGATAATATCTCCAATTTTATGCTTTTGAGGAAATTTTTTGACACTATCAGCGAGAAAAAACCTCACTTTACTATATTTTCCTGAAACAGGTTCGACTTTTACTGCGTAATCAGAGGATACTAGTCCAATAAAAGTAAAAAACCCTCCATATTCTTTATTATCAAGAACCTTTATCGTCATTTCAATACGATCTGATCTTTCGACATCTATCATCCTTTGATTTTTTATTTCTCTTTGTAGTTCATTTTTTTTATCAGAAAAATATTTTTTTAAACTTTCCTTTGGCAATAAAGTAATAATTTCAGAAGAACCGTTATCATTAAGACTTTTTGAAGCCAACTTCCATCGACCATCATTAGGATCATATAAAAAATTCAACTTCCCCTCAAAGACTTTCTTAGATTTTGCGATCTGAGGAAATGTCGGTTTTATAGAATATTGAAATATTATTGAAATTACTGTTGTTTCAACTCCTGATATGTTTTTTTTATACTTTTTCCTATACGTTATCTTATCGAATTCTCTTCTGCCTATCAGCCTATATAGGCCTCTCCCATTATTTATTAAAGAAGCCTCGAATTCTGCCGAATATTTATGAAATGCCTCAACATACTTGGCAAAAATTACGCCAGGGACATGCCTCCGCTCATATGGGCGTGGATATTCATGTAGAGTCATATATCCATGTTTTTTAAGAAATGCATAGAACCTATCATTTCCTTGGGATAATTGTCTATCAAGGTTGCACCTGTAAAGTTTTTCTTTATCAAAAAAACCTCTAACAATATTTTGAGAATATTTATCTAGAACTGAATTTTGAGGAAAATTTTCTTTTATCACAGGGATATAAATATTAATAAAATCAGGGGACTGAAAAAAATTATCAAGTTCAACTTGAGGCAAATCTGAGCATGATGAACACAACAAAAAAAATAAAGAGATGGGAACTAATTTCAGCATAACTCTCCTCCTGCTAGAATAAGATCAATACGGATAATTCTTCCCCTGCAGTTTTTCTTTATAGATAAAACAACTTTCGGCTGTATCAAGAACCTTCTTATTGAAAAACCCATCCAGGTTTTCGCCCCGATATTTTTTCATTGGCCTGTCGCATTGATAAAGGTAAGCCTTGAACCTGGTTCGATTGTTTCCACCCAGTGTCATCCCCTCATCGATCTTGAGTTCGATTAACCCTGCATCCAGAGGATCAACCTGCAACTGATCGTCTTCTTGCCACCCCGCTTTCTTGAACACTGAGGCCATCTTTGCTTGGAGCTTATAGGCGCGAATAACAGCTTCCTGAGGGTTACCTGTTTGAGATTGAGGGATGTCTGTAGATAGAGTGATTTTAGCGACGACTTCTTTGGGTTCGAACTCAGCCGTTTTGAATGTTTTGATCAAAGTGTCGGACAGGGTTGTGGCAGAGGCAGAGGAAAAGGACAGAAATAAGCAAAGGGTTGCCCAGAGTGAAAAAACTCCTTCCCGCATAACATCAATTTTCCTTTGCAACATCAAAAAGTGGACATAGAACATCTAAGAAACCGCTGCCTGAAGCAACTCAAGCAGCGGCGATCTTCTTATCGATATGCGGATGGATTTTCTACCAGAGTAAACCTGCCATCAGAACCTTTCACATAATATTCGCCACTTCCCTGGAAGCCAACAACTGTGGACTGCTGGTATTTCGCTTCCCCGCGCACATGTTGGGCTGATAATCTCGAACCATTTTCAACATTACGGATAATCAAGTTTAAATCAACCGAACCTTCAGTTCTCTCAGAACGCATGACCAAAGGGACTTTGGAGCGGCCCTGGTCATTGCCGGCATTGTTGACAACAGCCTCAAGAATCAAATCAGCATTATCCTCCCGGACAAGGAGCGCCCCAGCCTCTTCAGCTTTTGATCGCACGAGATTCTCAATAAAATTCTCATTACTTGCGTCAACAAACCCGGTTGTTTTCACATAAGTTTTTTGCCCTTTCAGTTTCGACAAATCTGCTTTGGTCATAGCTTTTACACCAGCGATGCGAACAACATTCTGCGCAACAACAGACGCCATTCCATGTCCGGCAGTTTTTTGTGTTGAAGCACATGATGGCAATACAAATAAAACAGCGCAAAGAAATACATGGAGCCATCCATTACGTTTCAAGTTTTCCATTGTCCATTCCTCCTGTTCTCAGTTAAAAGATCGTCAATGATTGCTTCAATTTATCCAGAGGCAAAAATAAAAGATAAATTGTTATGAACGATTGACTATTCCTCCATCAGCATCTTTCATTTTTCCCAATATCAAAATGAAAATGTCTAAAACATACCAGAGGCCAAGTCCACCACATGTCAATAGCTTAAGCATGCCTAACCAAACAGAATTCAGGTAAAATCTGTCTATTCCAAAAAATCCCAACCCAAGAGAAAGGATAAATGTTTTCATCCAGCTCTTATCGCTTCTTTTGGCGTTTCTTGATAATTCAGACAACCATTTTTCATGATCTGAACATTTCATTATATTAATCTTTATGCCTCTAATGGCTGTTCTATTGGCGTTTTGAGAATTTCTTCAAATTCATATTTAGGAAGTGATTCAAAAAAACGATGAACTAATTTTTTTGCATAATTAGGATAATTAATATCGACCGAAGTACCCTCTTCTAATGATTTTGTTGTAACAACAAGATTTTGGAACCTATACATTTTCCTTACTACAAAAAGATATAATATGACCCCTGGGATAATAAAAAAGAGAAACCCACCTATAGTAACAAGCATCAGAAACCAAGGGATTGGCGGCTTTCCTTGAAAAGTCGCTATTTTGTCTGACTGGCTTTGACAGGTCCATTTTGTAGTCGAAAAAAATTGAACCGCCCTTGAAATGACTTCATCACTTTGTAAAGAAGTTTTTTCCGATTCAACAAGATTTGCCACGCTGTCCTCCTTTAAATGTTTAGGCGAAGTTAACGACACGACATAAATGTAGACTGATTAAATCAAGGTCTTTGGGGGAGAATTTTAATTATTGGTGGGACTTTTCAGTTGAGGAAAAAAACGTTTTGAATTGTGAAAATTTAAATATTTTTTTAATTACTGCGGCAAGAGACTGCCGTTTTCATCACCGACAGCCTCTTGCCTCCCCCCTCGGCTCTGACACATTTTATATATGAAACGGGATACTAAACGTTACATCCCACTTTTTTCCCACTTTTAACGGAAACGCCGCTTCCATCCCCCGCCGGTGCCGGAATGACTTTCTTTCTGCTCCCAACATCAGCCAGAAAAGGACGCTTACAAACAGAAAGGCTTCAAGGCTTTTGCACAGCCATTATTTTACAGATACGGATATTACGAATGGATACTGAGATTTTTCTATCAGGAGAAGGGCTTCCGAATATTATTTGCAATTTTTTTACACAGCCGAATACCAAGGGCTGCAAAGCTTCCGGATATCGCGGAATGATTCATCAGCAGGCGATTGGATCTCACCTAAAATCGCCTGGATTTCCTCACACGAATAATCTTCATTCAACAGTGCCGTTTCGTAGTCCCGCAACACTTGTTTTGCTTGGGCGGACAGACCTTTTTCTTGAAAGAGTTCATAACGGCATTTGACCAGATCATCGTTAATCGGGTTCAACTGAAGAGCATTTCTGAGCATTTGATCGGCATCTTTTGTGTTCCCATTTTTGCTAAGGATAAGTGCCCAGGCACAGGAAAATTCAGCACAAATACGCTCCAGATTGTCCCGGTAAAGCTGAATGGGCTCGGTTCCCGGAGTGTTGGGCAGAAAAGTTCCCTTCCAGTGTCTATGCGCTGAATTAAAAGCATTTCCTGCCTGCCAGAACTCCTTTCGACGAATATGAGAGAAGCCTTTTGCAACTGCTTTCGTGAATTCGACGGTATCGAGCCTGATGTTTATTAACGAGAGAATGCCCTTTTGCAATAACAGATAATTTTTTATCGACTGCGGTTGAATCGCCCGGCTGATCACTTTTCGGAGACGCATCAAAAGATTATCAAGGTTTGCCCGGGTTTTTTCAGGATCACCGTCCGGCCAGAGAAAGAACTGGATTTTTTCCTGGCTCATCTTATGCTCCGGGGCACAAATCAACAAAGCCAGTAATTCGCGCTGGCTTTGGGTCAACTCTTCCGATCTCAAAACGGCTTTTCCCTGCATGAAAAAAGAAAAGCTCCCCAAAGTCTTGATCGTCAAAACGGGAACAGAACGCTCATGAGGTAAAATTGAGGAACCTAACCGCTTACGGGCCAAATATTGGGCATAGTCAACTTCAATGCCTTGGCGAACGGCTACTTCAAGGACGGGCAGCATGACCAGCGGCACCCAGCTATAAAAATGAACAAAATCATTCTTTTTTAAGCAGTTTAAGCAGTTGGAAACATCTTCCAATGCCGCTTCTTGCCTTCCCTCCCGCTGCCTCACAAAAGCTCGATGCGCATAAGCTCCGCTCCGCAGAAACTCTTCGTCTAGTTTTTCAGATATTTTGATGACCTCACCCAGTTCGCGCTCTGCTTCGTCAAGCATCCCCAGGACGGCGTAAGAACCACCAATAATAAGTTTATTTATAGCCACAAAAACCGGACCACCGGCTTCTGTTCTCAGCCTGAGAGACTCTTCAGCCGCTGAAAGGGCCTCAGCTCTTTTTTGATTGAGAGCGTTGACAAATGCAGAATAATGCAGAAATTGACTCCGCAGATGCGGCTGAGAGGACGCATCCGGCCGGGCCAGGCCTTCCCTGATAAGTCTATCCGCCAAAATGATATTCCCTTCGGCAATGGCGGTATCTATGCCCCAGATCAGAAAGTAAGGTCCGGAAAGTGTTTTCGCTATGAGGTCTTTCCGTATGGCTTCCGACAACTGAGCCACATGTGAATGATAATTTTCAAAATCTCCGGACATCTGCAGATAATTGACATAGCAGAGTCGCAACATCATTTTATTGATAGTCGTCACCGCCTCGCTTTGCAGCAGGTGATGCGAAGATTCAATTTCATTTGCGTACCTGTCCCATGACCCGAAATACCCCCAAGCCCTTGACAGGTAAATTTCTACGAGAGCGTTTTCCATCCGGTGCATCAAGGCATGCTCTAAAGCCAGATCATTGAAGAATCTGGCTCTTTGCATGTCTCCTTTAAAGAAAAGCAGGGCCAGGGAAATTTTTTGTGCAACATTCACCAATGTTGAAATATCAAGGCTGTCGCGGGTTTGAATGAAATTTTCTTCCAGCTTTTCCAGAACAGACAGTCCCTCGTTATATTCGGCATCAATAAACAAATGAAAAGAAACGATTTGCGCTCTGGCAAGCAATTCCCCAACAGGAGCGCCCTTTTCGGAAAAAACATTCAATGCTTCCCGCAAAAAGCCGAGAGCACGCGGTGGGTCCTGTTCCACCATGACAGCTCCATAATATAAGGACAGCCATCCATGTGCTTTTACAGCTGCGACGTCGACTTTTTTTAATATTCTGCTTAAGGTTGCCAGTCGGTTAAGCGCCAGAAGCATCAGCCCCTCTGATGCCAAAACGTTTTCCAGTTCCTGATAATTTCCGGCTTTCAAATAATATCTCAGAGCCCAATCCACTTGTCCCTTCGCCAAATACCATGCCGCAGCGTGCTCAAGAATCATATTCATCTCGGCTTGATTGAGCTCTATTTCTGCGCGCGCCTGTAAAAACTCCTGGAAAAGGTGATGAAATCGGAACACGGTTTCTTGCTGATCAAGGCACTGTAAAAAGAAATTGTCTCGACTTAGTTGTTTCAGTCTGCTCTCGATGTTATGGGACTCGGAAAATCGGGCGGCCAAGGGGAGCGGGATCTGATCCAGCAAAGAAAGCTTGAGAATTGTTCTTTTTAATTCGACGGGCATACGGCTAAGAATCTCAGCATTAAAATAGTTGAGAAGCTGATCTTTTTTTAAATCGATTTCACTAAAGTCAGCACCTTCTCTTTCTAGAGTATGAGCTATCAGTATCAGTCCCATTATCCAGCCTTCAGTGGTTCGATACAGTTCACGAACTGCACTTTTGTCCACTGAGAACTGAAGAATTTCATTATATAATTCATCAATTTCTATTTCACTAAGCGCGAGATCTTCATTTCCGAGGTTTAAAACCTGACGATTGTATTTTAAATTTTTCGAGGTAAAGACGACGGAACGCCTTGAGGTTAAAACAAAATGGAATCTCGGGGGTGACGTCTCCAGGATATAATTCAGAATGGCCATAGTCGATTGCGACTTATTGATCAGGTGTAAATCATCAAAAACAAAACAAACTTTTGTTTCTAAGAACTTATCCAGATCATTAAGAAGAAGGTTGGCAAAACGAACGAAGTTAGGGGGTGATATTTCTCCTTTTTCAATCATACGTTCCAGTGACGGAGAACGAAAGGAAGGAAGGGAATTCATAAGACAGGAAAGCAAAGCGGTTAAAAAAAGAACCGTATCATCGTCTTCCGGGCCGACTTGATACCATAAACAGCAGCCCTTGAATTTCACTAAATACTGTGCAGCCAGAACAGTTTTTCCCTGTCCGGCCTGAGCTTCGATCAAAATGACCTTTTTATGTCGACCTTTCTCACACAGAATGTTTTGGAGCAGATTGTTACGATAGAGATAGTGCGATGGGTCATAAGCTGGTGGATAGAATTTATTTGCGGGAAGTTTTGCCTGGATATCATTGAAAAGATGATTCATTTTCGACCACCGAAATTCATTCCCACACCTTCCATTCAGCTAAGAACGAGAAGCGATAAACTTATGTCCAAAAGCTTTCCAGAATGCTTTGAACATCTTCAGTAAGATATTCTTCTTTTGACAGGTCGCTCTCCAGTTTTTGCAGGAGTCTTGCCGCTTTTAGCGGCTGCTTCAGCCTGATATGGCAATTGTAAACAATACGATTGAGCTCTATGCTGACCGGATCTTCTCTCAGTCCTTTTTGAGCGACGAATAATGCTTGATCAAAGGACTCTGCTTCAACGAGCACCAAAGAAAGAGCTATGCACAGGTCAAGAAGGTTTTGCTCCAGCTCATTCCGGTAAAAAGCAGCCGGATTTTCGAGATGCAAGCTGGACAAAAATGGACCATGCCATAAATCCAAAGCCTTAAAAAAAGCGTTGCCGGCCTGCCAATTTTTACCTTCTTTCAGAAGCGCCGTCCCCTCTTTAAAAGCGACCATGAAGTCATGGTTGTCCAGTCGACAATTGGCAAGAGAAAGAAGGCCCGATTTAAGATTGAGATAATTGTTCGGATCAATTTTCAAATGAACTGCAAATTTTTCACGTAACCGCCCCAGTGCGGTATCGAACCGTTTGCGGCCTTTGATATTTTCAACATCCGGCCAGAATTTAGTCTGGATCATTTCCTGCGTTTGCTGATTGTTGGGTGAGCAAATCAGCTCTCCCAGCAGGTTCCTTTGGATTTCAGTCAAATCTTTCAGCTGGAGCTTATTGTCACCGATTGACAGTTCAAGCGTGCCGAGTGTTTTGATATGCAATATGGGCTGCGCCTCTTTATTCTTTTTGAGGACCAGCCCCAGGCGTTCCGATGCCAACGAAGCACTGTAGTCCGGAAGAACGTTATGATCAATTGCGGTCTGAAGAAGCAATCCCATCATCTCAGGGGTCCACCCATAAAAGTGCTTGAAACTATTATGTTTAGATAATTCAAGAGCCTGACTTAAAGTGGCAATCCCCGCATTTGTTTGATGACTGTTAAGCTGCGAGTAGGCTTTATGAAAAAAAACCGCAACCAAAACCGACTGATCCCCGATTGTTTCAAAACCACGACAACTTAGATCAAAATACTCATCAGCGAGAGAATTGTTACCAGCATGAGCGTGCATGATGGCTATGAACATTTGATTTAGATGAATGAATATTTGTCCGCCGGCGACATCTCTCAAGTTTTTGGATTCTTCAATATATTGCAAAGCTTTTGATGTTTGTTGCCGAATGATCGCTAAAAAAGCAGCATACTGTAAATACTGACTCCTCAGATGCGCTTGAGCGGCAATACCTTTTGAAGACAGGGCATGCTCTAATAAAATATCGGCAGATTCGTATTCCCCTTGCGCAAAGGCGATATCAATCTCCCACAAAGTTAAAAAAGATCCGGCAACACTATGCGCCAGAAGATCTTTTTCAATAAACTCTTTCAGTTTTTCACTGTGAAGCTGGTAACTGTGGAAATCACCGGAAAGGTGAAGAAAATCCAACTGAAACAAAAGAAGATACAATTTATTAAAATTACTAACGATGGGATTGAGTAAAAAGGTCTGAAAACTTTCAATTGTTTCTCGACACTTTTGCCAATTGCCGGCGATATGATGGATGTAACCCGACACTATGTAGAACAAAGACAGTTCATTTTGAGCGTTCAGTTTCTCAGCAAGTCGGTAAGATGTTTGTAGGTGGTTGGTTGCTTCCCTGGCGTTCCCACGAACAAAAACATAAGATAAGGATACCGCTAACGAAATATGCATCACGGAGTGGTCATCCAGTTTGCTTTTATATTGCTGAAAAAGTTCCACCAATCTGGGCAAGCAGTTTGCTGCGGCCTTATAATTTGCATCCAGCCCTAAATGACAGATCGTTAATTGAGACAAAGCAAACAGCTCTCCTAAGCTATCGCCCAATTCTGCACATTTTTCCCTGGCGCATTCAAGGTAGCAGGATCCTTGTTCCGGCTCAGGCACTATTGCAACAATGCCCAGGAACAGGAAAAACCAGGGTTTTTCTTCCATGGCTTTCAACGGAATCACCTTGAGATGTTGATACAATGAGCTATGCAGGTTTTGAGATATGAAAATTAAACCGAACTCTTGAAGAATTTTATGCGAAGCTTCAAAGTTTTGAGCTGAAAGAAAATGTTTTAATGCTGTAAACGGCTTATCTGTTTCTAAAAACCATCTAGCTGTTTTATTTAAAAAATTTATTTTATCTTTAATAGTAACATAATAAATAGAGTTTTTTTGGAGGCTGTCTTTAAATAATTGATGAAATTTATAAGATTTTGTTTCATCATTTTCTATATAGCTTATAAAAAATCCATCATTCAAAAGTTTTTTTAAGACAATTTCATTGTATTTTTTATTATCTAGAAATAAAATCAAATCAATATCTACAGAATCAAGCATTGAAACCAAAAAAATAAATTCAATACTATCTATATAATTATCTTCAATATATTTTATAAAATAATTATCTATATGACTCTTTTCAATAAAATTCAAATTTAATCTGTTTGATTCTTTTGCATAATTGTTTTTATAAATCTTAATCCCTGAAACCCATCCTTCCGTATTATTGTGTATATCTTTAATTTCTTCAGTTGATGTCGGTTTATTTAATATATCATTAAAATATTTAAAAATTTCTTGATGACTAAAGGCAATCTCATTGTTTTTTATGATAATTGACTTTTTAGGGGAGGCGAAAAGTGAAGATATTTCAACAGGAGTGCTTCGCGCTAGAGCGAGGACTCTGACTTCAGGAGGTAAGTTGACGATAAAATTGCCCAATAGGGCAGAATTTTGTTTTTGCTCTCTCAACAGGTGCAAATCGTCAAAAATAATAAAATGTTGACCGGAAAAGGATTGTGCTAATTCTTCATTCAGTTGCTTCAGCAATTCCTCAGCTTCGTAGGCCGGGACATTGCCTGACTCCAACCGCCTTTGAACAATTGGGGCAGAAAATTCCGGCAAAGAATCGTAAAGCGACACATAAAGTGAAGACAGCATTAATATCGGATCATGGTCTTCCGGACCGATCTGGTACCAAGTGAAGGGGATACTGAGCGAATCAATGAGTTGTAAGGCAATTGTAGTTTTCCCCTGCCCTGCCTGAGCCTGAATGAGAACTCTGTTTTTATTCGCCCATTTTCCCGCTATCAGTTCCGGAATAATCGCTTCTCTGAAAAGATGTTGATTTTTATCATAGGAAGGAGCTGTAAATTTGTTTGAAGGAAGAATTTTCTTGATTTGAGCGTTAAATTGACTCATGAAACACCCCTCCGCATCACGCTTGTATTTAAAAAATAAAAGCTGTTTTATTTCAGGTCAACACAATTCCTATGAAAGCATTAATATTAATTCAAACCAATCTCTCTCGAGGGGTTTCCAGTTTGCATCAGCAGGGTGTTGAAAAAGCCCGGCCCGGAGTTTTTTCAACAACGCAAGCTGAAAATGCGATTGCCGTCTTACTCGCAAAATCAAGGAGTTATAAATTTTGTCGACCTTCCCTAAGCGCCACAGGCTGTTTTTCAACAGCTTGCTGAAACCAAAAGCAGACCGGCCCCTTGAACTTTGTTTTTTTCATTTTCTCACATAGCGTGAGTTCTGATCTTTCAGCACATTGCGGTTTCTGAATTCCGACCGGGACAGATTTTCCATTCACTTCCGGGAATCTTTTGCTATTCGATCTCACTATCCACCGGCGGAGCCCCACTGGGCGGGCTCGGCATCGGCTCAGCCCGTTCCCGGACCACCAGGACACCGGAAGTGACGATAAAAAGCATACCGACCAACATCGACACATCCGGGGTTTCTCCCCACAGAACAAAACCGATTAATCCAGCGAAAATCAGGCCGAAAAAGCCCAGGGGGGAGACTTGTGAAGCCGGGGCCAACTTGTAGGCCTGCGTCAGGAACAGCTGCCCGACCGTGCCGACAAATCCAAGACCCAGCAACAGCAGCATCAACCCGAACGAAGGCATAACAAATTGCCACAGCATGGGGACTGCCGAGATCAAGCTGCTGAACAGAGAAAAGTAAAAGACGATTCGGGTGCCGGGATCGGTCGCCGACAGTTTTTTTACACTGGTCAGGGCAAAGCCGGCCAGAAGACCGGAAACCAGCCCCATCAAACCGGCCGTCGACGCGATTGCCGCTGACGGGCGGAACAGGCACAAAACCCCTAAAAGACCGACGGCTATGGCCAGTTTACGCCTGAGCGTGAGCTGTTCTTTCAACCAGAATGACGCAATCAGGCCGACAAAAATCGGCGATGTGTAGTTGAGCAGGACAGCATCGGCAAGAGGCAGCTTTTTAATTGAATAAAAGTAGCAGGCCATCGCTGCCAGACCGGTAAGAGAGCGAAACAGATGAAGCTTTATTTGACTGGTGCGCAACGTCACCTGTTGCTGCAATAAAAACGGCAGCAGCAGCAAAAAGCCGATGAAGTTGCGAAAAAAGACCACCTCGCTTTGGGGCAGAAAACTTGACGCGATTCTGACGCAAGCGGCCATGACGGCAAAACAGAAAGCCGACAATAAAGCAAATATTGCCCAATGGGGCACGATTCTGCGCATGAAGCGATCCTTCCTGAAGACGACTTTGGAGGCGCATGACTGCCGGGAGAGCAAAGCGAACCCTGCGGGATGAAAGTTCGATGATAAACGATATCTCACGTTGTCCTGTTAAGCCGGTGGCGTCTCAGCGCCAAAACAGCATACAGGCAGTTTATGTTCATGATCAGCTATTTTTCAATACATTCTGCAGCCCGATCTATAATCTGGTGAGCGATGCTGCGTTTCGTCGGCAGATCGGGCGGATGATCCGGTTTGAACCTGTCCGCGTCTTTTGACCGGCCGGGGGATGGAGTTGCGGTTATACAGTCCCCGGCTGATGATGAAATAACGGAAGAAAAAACTTTTATGCGGGCGACGGTTGAAGGCTTGCCGGAATTGCGGCCGGTCACATTGGCCGAATCCGCCATCGGGGATTTCAAGGTCATCCGTGACGACTATTGCGAACAAGAAATCCACGGGGCCGGTGAGCGTTTTTCCGGTGAAATTCTCACCCCGGTTGAGGCCCTGCCGACCTGTCCTGAGTGGTGGCGAATTGTTCCGCAGCGCAACCAGCCCGTCCTTAGAAAGTTGCTTCATCCCCCTTTCAGGATTGTCTTCCGGCGTAACCTGCATGGCATTCCGGTTGTCCGTGTCCGGCAAAGTGAAAGGCGGCTGAAACTGCCGAAGCTTTAGGCTCATGCTCCAGAGGGTTGAAGCATGCTTGGGCTCTAAATCTTAAAACTTGCGTTCCGTATTCCGGGAACGTTTATAACTCGCCGCGGCAGATAAGCATCCTGTCCCTCTGGACTTCGCCCGGAATTTTCTCTTCGACAATCCATCGTTCATAATTTCCAAGCTCACAACCTAACGGCTTGAAATCTTTTAATTCTTGAAATTAGTATTTTTTTAGGATAGGTTTCGGGTGAATACCGTTTTCTGCGGGGACGGAAAGGTTCAGGTCCGGCAGGCGGCCCTTGCTCGGTTCAATATAAAGTGCACTGTCGAACTTATCGTTTGACCATGTCGCGCTATTTCGGGATGAATCCGGCCGCCGCTTATCCCGAAGAGTGGCGCGCAGGACGATGAATCGATCACGGCAGTCTCCCGGCCAAAGCGAACCCCGGGAAACCGGTGTTTTAGTCGGACAGGCTGAACGGATTTCAGCGCCGCACATTGCGACCCGGGAATCCGGGCTGAAAAAACATGGACCTGCACTAGATCAAATGTCCCCGGAATTCAACCGGTCTTTTTTCTACCGCTGACCGGTTTTTTTTGTGAAAGGAGAAAGAGGTACATGCAAAAAAGATTTGCGATGCCGATGATGGGTGCCGTACTGCTGATCAGTCTGTTTTTGCTGGGGGGCTGCGGTGATTCCGACAACTCCGGCAGTCCCAGGGCAACAGGACCGGTCCTGGACGGGGAGACCCTGGCCAACCGGGCGATGGCGGACTGGCCGGCCGTGGACTTTTCCAATTCCGGCGCGGCGGACGGAACGACCGACTCCGACTCTGACGGTGAAGTCGACACCAACGATGCGGTCATCCTCATTGAAACCCTCAAGGCTCTGGGCTACGACGTGCCCCGCACGACCATGAACGGCATCTACGAGAATTACCGGACCGAGGCGGGCTACAACTTTGAGACGGAAACTCTTTATTTGCAGATCGCTTTCCCTTATACCGTGGACCATTCAAGCGGGCAGGAGGAACTGCAAGCCGCCGACTGGTCGGCCCTGGAGACCGGCGATCTGATTTTTATTGATTATGATCGGGATTTCGTCTGGGACAACATCGCCATATACTTGGGCGCCGATGAAG
Organism: Geopsychrobacteraceae bacterium; assembly: GCA_963676555.2. GTDB lineage: Bacteria > Desulfobacterota > Desulfuromonadia > Desulfuromonadales > Geopsychrobacteraceae > BM522. Next base: position 144,160 of record CAXXGL010000011.1, on the reverse strand, counting down.
ATTACGGCTACGAGCATGCGGTATTGATGGCCAGCGACTATTACGACCAAGTGCTCGTTTTGGATCTGGATGATGCCGCCGAAATTATCCGAGTGGATATCTCATTTGGCTATTCGGAGGTAAGAAGGCTTGACTATGCAGCCCTGGAGCAATACTACCGCGAGTGACCATAACGGTTGAGCGGAAGACCAGGCGGCTCGTCAGCAGGCGCTGACAAACGTCACAACAAGCGCTGTCCCGGGGACAGTGCAGAGGTCGGTCGAAAATAAAAAATCTCTTTTGTCACCGCATGTCAATATTGTTTTCCGGCCGCGACGAAAGCCTGTTATCAATATGGCATACAGTTTGTGGTTACCTTCACCGGGGATGTCAAACCCGGCAAGTGTAACATTGCCCCGACAATGTCGGCCCGGACATGCGCTGAGAATATCGTGGAAAGGCTTTTCCATTTACCGTTTTTCCGCGCATGACAAACGGACGGCGACAAGATACGGAATGAAAGGAGAACGCTATGGCACAACTACCTGAAATTGCCAGTCAGGCCTGGGATCATCGCGAAGGGCCGGTTATCCTGACCACGGTCAGCCGTGATGGAGTCCCCAATTCCATCTACGCAACCTGCGTGGCCAAATACGATGAGGAAACCCTGGTGGTGGCGGACAATTATTTTTCCAAAACCCTGGACAACATCAGGGACGGCAGCACCGGGAGTCTTTTGTTCTTCACCAAAGAGGATAAGGCTTATCAGGTCAAAGGCCGCCTGGAGTACCACACGGCGGGTCCGGTCTACGACGACATGAAAACCTGGAACCCGAAAAAACATCCCGGCCGCGCCGCAACCGCGCTCAAAGTCGAAGCGGTCTATTCCGGCGCGGAAAAGCTGCTCTGACCGGCCCTTCGAGCGCCGTCCGCAAAATCCGGGGGCCTTTTTCTGCCGGCTCGTTAGCGGCATTACTATTTGACATCCCTTGACTGAAAAAGCCGCAGCCCCCCTTTCGGAGGCCGCGGCTTTCGTTTGTCCGGCGCTAACCGTTTGAGTTACAAGCCTTTGCAGTTGGCGTAATAAGTCACCGTTCCGGGCCAGTCGGAAAACACGCCGAGAACGCCCACATCCTTGGCGAGCACGTCGAGCAGCGTCAGCATGTCGCCGTCGTTGTCGATCGCATCGGCGATGGACTGGTAGTACCAGCCGCCGCCGGTCGCCAGCGGTCCGGAACGCTCCAGGGTCCAGGCAATGATGTCCAGGCCGACGGCTTTGGCGTTGCGGGCATATTCGGACGGCACGATCTCGCCCCTGGCGTCGAGCGTGACCAGGGCGAAGAGCGGCGGGGCGATGATCCTCACGCCCTGATCGACCAGGGCCTGCAGTTCGGCCGGGGTCGGGGCCTCGTCCGGCGAGTTGATGTCGTCCAGGTAGACCCCCTGCTCACCAAAATCCGGCTCGGCCGCAAGCCAGTAGAGAACATCCTCAAGGTTGAAGGACTGGGGAAAAACCCGGCCCGGCGAAACCCCGGCCTGCCAGTATTCGTCGATCATCTGCTGGGCATACTCCTCCTGCGTGTAATCACCCTCGTAAGGCATCTCGACACTCGGGGCTTTCAGCTCCGGGGTCATTTTAACGCCCAGGCGCTTGAACAGCTCGATGCTTTCGGCATGAGTCATCAGCGTGCCGTTACCGGCGTAAAGGTCGGTGCGGTAGCCGGGCGTGGCGTTCATGTACTCCTCGATCGTCGTGGCGCTCTTATTGGCGGCGTCCATCTTACCCTGCAGGGTTTTAAACTCCGCCAGAGTGATGTCACTGGTGCAGCATTTGATCGCCGCAGCGTTGACCAGGTTGCCTGCAGCATCAAATTCCGGCGGCACCGAACACTGCGCCGCCAGCTCCGTGGCCAGAATGTTGGTGGTGGTGTGCAGGTCGCACTGGGAATGGCGGCAGACCAGTTCGCGATCCCGGGTGAAGGTCACGTCGCATTCGATCACCCCCGCCCCCATGCGTGCCGCGGCCAGGTACGATTCCTTGGTGTGCTCCGGGAACTGCAACGCGGCGCCGCGATGGCCGATGGAAAAATCGCTGCGACGAAACGGCCCTTCGGAGCATTGCCGCAATTCCCACTTCAATTTCCCCTCGTCCATATCGTTGACCAGGAAGTACGGCCGCGGCCCCACCTGGACCTTCATGCGCCGGTCATTGTGGTACTGATGAGATCTGTAGTACTTGCCGTACTTATGGCCTTTCGCCTGCGTGTAATGATTTTTGGCCTGCTGTGCCGAGGCCGTTGTTCCGGTGAACAGCAGAACCGCCAGACCCATTGCCATAACCGCTACCCGTCTTTTGCTGCGCATTGTTTTTCTCCTTTTTTGGGGTTAAAAACAGTTTCTTGTTGTTGCGCCGTCAAATGAATAGCCGGTCTTTGTTAACGCCGGGTTAAACCTTTATTCGGCTTTTATGAAGTCAATAATTTCAAAAAGTTATCAGTAAAAAAATTTGAAACTCATGAATTTAAAAAACGCTTTTCGTGGATTTCAAAATCCGCTGGAAAATGCTAACCTTTTGCAGCACCTGAATCAGTAAGCGGCCCGGATTCCATTATCCCGGCAACAGCTCCCCGCAGGCAATCATGCTGACTTTCCTGACGACATACTGGCTCGAACTTGTGCTGCTGTTTTTGCACCTGACCGTAGTCAGCATTCTGGTGCCCAAAATCGTCCTGCAGCGACGCGAGTCCGGGGCGACCCTGGCCTGGATGCTGGCGATCGTCTTCCTGCCGTTTATCGGTCTGTTGACCTTCTGGCTGCTCGGCACGACCCGGATTCGGATCATGCGGCGGAAAAGACGCCATGCCGAGCAGCATCTGGTTCCATCGCTGGCCCGCTTTCACACGACGCAGCAACTCTCCGGGGCCGCCGCGCTGGTCGTCGGAACCCTGTACAACCTGGCCTCCAGCCTTGACGAATGCGGCCCCCAACCCGGCTGCCAAGTCACCATGTACCGCGATAACCGGAGAGCCCTGGATGTTCTCGAGGAAGCGATCGACAATGCCCGCAAGCATGTTCACCTGATCTATTACATCTGGGACAGCGACACCACCGGACGGCGCTTTCGCGACGCCCTCGCCCGCGCCGCGCAACGCGGGGTCGAAGTACGGCTGCTGATCGACGATGTCGGCTCTTATGGGACGAAACCCGGCTTTTTTGCGCCGCTGATCGCCGCCGGGGGCGAAGTGGCCCGCTTTCTGCCGCTCAGCCTGCTCAGCCGCCAGGTTTCGGTCAACAACCGCAACCACCGCAAAATCGTGGTCGTGGACGGCAACACCGGCTTCACCGGGAGCATGAACATCGGCGACCTTTACGCCGGGCTGAGCGACCCCTGGGAAGACCTGCAACTCGAGGTCAGGGGACGCGTGGTGTATGAGCTGCAGGAGGTCTTTTGCCAGGATTGGTATCACGCCACCGGCAAAGATCTGGCGACCGACAAATACTTTCCCCCGGTCGAGTGCCGGGGTGACGTCTGCGCCAGTTTTCTCGCCAGCGGGCCTTCGGACGAGCGTTGGCGGACGATCCATATTCTGTTGTTCGCGGCGATCAACACCGCCCGGGACAAAGTCTGGATCGAAACCCCCTATTTCGTGCCCGACGCGCCGATCGCCATGGCATTGCAGACCGCGGCCCTGCGCGGAGTTGATGTCAGACTGCTGCTGCCGGCCCGTTCCGACCATCGCATGGTGATGCTCGCCGGCCGCTCTTTTTACGATGAACTGCTGGGCGCCGGGGTGCGTATTTTTCAAATCACCGGATCGATTCCCCACGCCAAAACCGCGGTTATCGACGGCGTCTTCGCCACCGCCGGTTCCGCCAATGTGGATCAGCGCAGTTTCCGGCTCAATTTCGAAGCGAACCTGGTATTCTTCGGCCGGGAAGTCGCCGCCCGACTGGAGAACGATTTCCGGCGTGCCTGTCAAACCGCCGCAGAAGTGACGCTGGAGCAGCGCCGTAAGCTGCCGCGCTCGCAACGCCTGCTTGAAGGCTTCGCCCGGATTCTTGCGCCGCTGCTGTAACAAAGGTTCCGCGGAGCGGATTTGACAGCTGCCGCAGTTCATGGATAAATCAGCCCTTCCTCTTTTTTCGGGAGTCCGTTTTGAACCGTACCGCCTTCGAACAGTTGGTTGAAAGCGTCCTGGCAACGCTGCCGGTGGAATACGTCGAGCGGCTGCACAACCTGATTTTCCTGGTCGAGGACCGGGCCGATGCCGCAACCCTGGCCGCGGTCGGGCTCGACGATCCGGACGACCTGCTCGGTTTCTACAGCGGCACGCCGCTGACCGAACGCTCTTTTGAGCAAACCGACCCGGGACCGGACCGGATTTATCTGTTCCGGGAAGCCGTCGAACTGGAGGCCCGAACCGGCGGCATGCCGCTGCGACGGGTGATCCGCGAGACCCTGTGGCACGAAATCGCCCATTATTTCGGCTTCACCGAGGAGGAGATGGATCGCATCGAAGAGTTCTGGGCGGAGCAGCCGCAACAGGACTGAAAACCGTCGACGATCCGGAACCGGTTGTTTCTGCGCATCCCGGAAAACATGCCGCCAGGGTAACGTAAAACCGGTCCCGGGGATGAATGCCGGGCAATTTTGGCCGGCCAGATCATCACCCCGCGGGCGGGAAACATCAGGCCCCGGAGCTTGACCAGTCCGAAGCTTTGCACCAGGACATTCCCCGGGACAATAGAACCGAGATGCAATCCGACGCTCATTAAGCCTGCCTATTGAATGAAACCGATGAGTTTCACAAAGGATTTTCAACACGACAAAGGACAACTCTTTTTGTCAATTATTTTCTTTTCCGCCCTCACCTCTTCAGCGGAGCCGATGAATGTGGATTTGCGCTTTGCAGCAGGGCTGCAGACCATTGCTCTCAGCAGCACCGACAACACCCCGTCCCAGATGACGAGCCGGGGACGGCGGCAACTTCCGCCGCATGCTGTTCAGACATGATGACTTACATTTTTTTGATTGATTTTCCCCGCCGCCGGAGCGAGGATTGCGCCCTGCTTACGGACAAGACCTCTCCGCAAGGCCTGCCCGGCATTTCCCGCCGACACCTGGACACCCCGCCCTCGCTGCCGACGAACATCGTTGATTTCAGTCTCTGGAGGAATACGCGTGTCCAGACATGCATTTGTCCCCGAACTGTGGTCTTGTCTGCGCGAAGGCTTATCGCCCCGGCAGATGACCACCGACCTGCTCGCCGGCGTCATCGTCGGGATCGTGGCCCTGCCGCTGGCCATCGCATTTGCCATCGCCTCCGGTGTCAAGCCGGAACAGGGTCTCTACACCGCCATCGTCGCCGGGGTCCTGATCTCTGTACTGAGCGGCAGCCGGGTCCAGATCGGCGGTCCGACCGGGGCTTTCATCATCATCGTCTGCGACATCGTCCGCCAGTTCGGCTACAACGGCCTTGCCATCGCCACCCTGCTCGCCGGAGGGTTGCTGATCCTGATGGGATTGGCCCGGCTCGGAGCCGTGATCAAATTCATTCCCTATCCGGTCACCGTCGGCTTCACCAGCGGCATCGCCCTGATTATCCTGACTGGTCAGATCCGCGACCTGTTCGGACTGCAGCTGGAGGAGGTGCCGGCGGCGTTCATCGCCAAACTTCTGGCTTATGGCGACTGCCTTCAGACGCTCTCTTTGTCCTCTACCCTGGTCGGTCTGGCAACGGTACTGATCATTCTGCTCTGGCCGCGTGTCTCCCGTCGCATTCCGGGATCGCTGGTGGCGATTCTGTTGACCACTGCCGTCGTCGCCTTGTTCGATCTGCCGGTCGCCACGATCGGCAGCCGTTTCGGCGGTGTCCCGGCAACCCTGCCGGTTCCGCACCTGCCGGTCTGGCCCGGCTGGCACGAATTGACCCAGCTGTTTTCCCCGGCCCTGACGATCGCGATCCTGGCCGGCATCGAATCCCTGCTCTCTGCGGTGGTTGCGGACGGCATGACCGAACGCCGTCATCGCAGCAATATGGAACTGGTCGCCCAGGGGGTTGCCAACCTCGCTTCCCCGCTGTTCGGCGGGATTCCCGCGACAGGAGCCATCGCCCGGACCGCAACCAATATCAAAAACGGTGGGCGCACCCCGGTCTCCGGTATCGTCCATGCCGTCACGCTGCTGCTGATCCTGCTCTTTTTCGGCCGTTGGGCGGAACTGATCCCAATGCCCACGCTGGCCGGCATCCTGGTGATGGTGGCCTGGAACATGAGCGAAGTTCACCTGTTCGCGAAGTTGCTTTACGGCCCCCGCGGCGATGTGCTGGTGCTGCTCTCGACCTTCGGCCTGACCGTCCTGATCGACCTGACCGTAGCCATCCAGGTCGGTATGGTGCTGGCGGCGTTTCTGTTCATGCAGCGCATGGCCAATGTCACCCAGGTCGGCTTCATCACTCGGGAATTGAGCGAAGCCGGAAGCTCGGACGAAGATGATCCGAACAGCCTGCGTTACCGCAACGTTCCGCCGGAGGTCGAAGTGTTCGAGATCAACGGACCGTTTTTTTTCGGCGCCGCCGACAAATTTCGCACCACCCTGACCGCCATCAGCGAGCCGCCCCGGGTAATGATCCTGCGCATGCGCCATGCCCTGACCTTGGACGCCACCGCCTTGCAGGCTTTGGAAAGCGTCCTTGCCTGGGCTCGCCGCAACGAGACCGTGCTGGTTCTCTCCGGCGTGCATGCCCAGCCTCTAGTGACCATGGAGCGATCCGGATTTCTCGACGAGATCGGGATCGGAAACGTCTTCGGCAACATCGACGCTGCACTCAACCGGGCGCGCGAACTGACCGGGCGGCCGCCGGAAAAACGCCCGGAGCCGTTTGTTCCCAGCGTCAGGCGCGAAGGTGCCCCCCCCCCGAAAGCGGGAGCTTAAGCTATTTCCCCCCTTTTCCCGCGCCGGCGGCGGAACCGGCCGGTTCCGGCAGAGGAGAACCGCCGCAAATCGCATCTTCTTTATTCTCGGCGCGGTTTCCGCGTCCTGGGCGGTCGGCTCTGCCCGGCGCTCGGCGCCTGGAAAAACCGCGCCTCCCCGGAAAAATAAAGACAACGGCCCAGCAGATAAGTTGAGTTTAACTATCCTGACGGCACAGCTTTGATTTATGATAAGAAAGGTTTATAATAAGGAAACTTGACGGATTCTTTTCACCCTGAACAGCCCATAAAAACAGAGGAACCTTTGATGTACGAACACAATCAGATTTACAGCGACGGCAGATCTCTTGAAATAACCAACACCTTTTTCCGCAAGGTTTACCTGTGGATGACCGCCGGGCTGGGCACGACGGCCCTGGCCGCCTTCTTCATGCTCTCCAGCCGGTCCGCCATGCAGTTGATTTTCGGCAACCGCATGCTTTTCTTCGCTTTGATTATCGCCGAACTGGGGCTGGTGTTCGCCATGTCGGCGGCCATCAACCGGATCAGCGCCACGACCGCGACTTTGATGTTTCTCGGCTACTCGGCGCTGAACGGGGTAACTTTTGCGGCGATCTTTTTGATTTACACCAAAAGTTCGATCGTCAGCGCCTTTCTGGTGACCGCCGGAACCTTCGCGGCGATGAGCATGTACGGCTACGCCACCAAACGCGACCTGACCGGGTTCGGCAGTTTCCTGTTCATGGGCCTGATCGGCCTGATCATCGCTTCGCTGGTGAACATGTTCCTGCACAGCGAGATGATCTACTGGATCACCAGCTACATCGGCGTGTTCATCTTCGTCGGACTGACCGCCTACGATACCCAGCAACTCAAACAGATCGGGCAGGCCGGTTTCGCCGATGAAGAACAGCGCCACAAAGCGTCGATCATCGGCGCCCTGCGCCTCTACCTCGACTTCATCAACCTGTTCCTGATGCTGCTGCGAATCATGGGCGACCGCCGTTAGCGCGGAACTTTTTTGATGCCGTTTCGCCCCGCCGCTACAGCGCGGAGACGCATCGGCGTCGTTCTGCTGATCCTGCTGGCGGCACTGTCCGGATACGGCTGGTGGCACACCATCAAACCGCTGCCGGCGGGACTCTGCCTGCAGGGCGAAAAGCACCTGATCGCGGCGGGAAAAGTCCGTTTTCTCGCCGACCTGACCAGCGGCGGCCCAAACGGCCGGCGGCTGGTCGAGCAGCAGATCTTCGCCGCCCTGTTCGACCTGATCGACCGGGCGGAACATTATGTTCTGGTCGATTTCTTCCTGTTCAACGACCGCCGCGGCCGGGAAGCCGGTCTCGAGACCAAACCGTTGGCCGGCCTGCTGGTTCGGCACCTGATCGAACGCAAACAGCAGGTTCCCGAGCTGCGGATCGACGTCATCACCGACCCGATCAACAGTGCATACGGCGGTGCGCGCGCCACGGAACTCAACGCTTTGCGCGCCGCCGGGATCAACCTGGTGGTCACCGATCTGAAACCGCTGCGCGACAGCAATCCGCTTTACTCCCTGTGGTGGCGTCTACTGCTGCGCCGGCTGCCCGATACCGGGCGTTTTTTCCCTCATCCCTTCGCTGCAGACGGCGAGCGCGTCAGCCTGAGCAGCTGGTTGAACCTGATCAATTTCAAAGCCAATCACCGCAAGGTGGCGATCGCGGATCAGGACGGTGAATTGATCTCGCTGGTCACGTCCGCGAACCCGCACGGCGCCAGTCGCAATCATTCCAATATCGGCCTGCTGATTGCCGACCGCCGAATAGCGGCCGATCTCTACCGCTCGGAACTGGCGGTGGCGAAACTGTCGGGCGGACGGTTGCATGAGCTGCCGCGGACCCGGCCCGCAAGACGGCCGGACAATGACGACAGTGCGCTGGTCGTTCACGTGGTGACCGAAGAAAACATTCGCACAGAGATCTGCGCCACCCTGGATCGGGCCGCAGCAACCGACCGGGTACGGCTGGCAATGTTCTACCTGGCTGATCGCGCGGTCGTCGAAGCCCTGCTCGCCGCGGACCGGCGCGGTGTCACGGTTGAACTGATCCTGGACCCCAACCGCGACGCTTTCGGTTACCGCAAAAGCGGAGTCCCCAATCGCCCCGTTGCCGCCGAGCTGGTGAGGAAATCCGCCGGCCGGATCAAAATCCGCTGGTACCGGACCCACGGCGAACAGTTTCACAGCAAATTGCTGCTGCTCGAACAGGCCGACGGCCGGGCAAGCCTGGTCCTGGGCTCCGCCAATCTGACGCGCCGCAATATCGGCAACTTCAACCTGGAAACCGACATCTCCGCCAGCGGTGCGCTCAGCGTCCCGCCGCTGAACCGGGTCGCAGACTATTTCGAAAGACTCTGGTCGAATCGCGACCGGACCTATACCCTTCCCTACTCGGCATTTGCCGAACCTGCGCGACTTAAATACTTGCAATACCGACTGCAGGAAGCTCTGGGACTTGGGACCTTCTGAACATCCCTACACTACCGCTATATCTTTTTTCCATCTCGATTTACAGAGAAGCTCAGGAACAAAGAAAATAAACCTGACACCGTCCCTACAGATCAAAAAAAAACAATAACATTTTTTTCTTTACAATATTTTTCATAAAGAAGCTAAATATCTTGCAATATTAGTTTTTCATCTTTAGAATAAAAACATATTTTTAAGAAGAAAATAGATTTTTTTATTTCAGAAAGATAAATTAAAAAAAGAAATATGATGTTTTTTATATAAATAAACTCAACTATAAAACATAAAACACTATTATATTAAAAATAAAATAATATTATAGAAATAAACACAAGACAAACAAAGGAGGAGCCAAAAACAGAATACACACAGATAACTTGTTGACTCTTACATTAAATAGATCGTCAACTAATAAAAACTTTTTTTAAATTTACTTTAAACTTTTTTGATTTCGCTATCGCCGGATGCCGTTTTCATGGGAAGAGACACCTCCCGAGCCGATTCGGCGGCAGTCGACCGGGTGCCGGCCGTTCAATTCCGGTAGCCATTTGCTGTTCTTTGACGTTATGTGTTTCAGCGCTCGGGAAAGCGCCTGAAACACAGCCTGAAACCACTTTTCGCATTTCAGTGCGATGCCGTGAAATCGATGTCTTTCCCGCTTCCCGTCAGGAACAGACACCGCTTCCCGCAGCATTCGCAGGCGACCGTCACCAAGACAAGGCAGAACAGCTTAACCCGGTGACGCGGAGCTTGAAGAATGCCGGGGTTTACCCCGTCTGCAAGTTGTGCATCATGGGCCTCGGAGCTGCCGGGCCGCGTGCAACAGCCGACACCGGCCAACGGCATTTCCAACCGCTCGTCTTCCCTGCCGGACATCTTCAACGACATGGATTACCGCCATCGCCTGAAAACTGATGAGGGTACACCGTGTTGAACGTATTGAAAAAAAACTGGCTTTTAGCAATCTCCATTCTTCTTCCGCTCCTGGTTTTGTCTCTGCCCACCGGAGCGATACCGATCGAAGGCCTGACGATCATCGAACAGCGGGTCATTGCCATTTTCATTCTGGCCACTTTTTTCTGGGTTTTCGAACCCATTCCCATTGCCGCCACATCGATGCTGGTGATTACCCTGGAGTTGCTGATCATTTCCGACAACAGCCTGCGTTTTTTGCGCAGCGCCGCCGGGAGCGAAGGATTCGGCACCCTACTCAGCTATAAAGCGATCATGGCCACCTTGGCCTCCCCGCTGATCATCCTTTTCCTCGGCGGTTTCTTTCTCGCCCTGGCCTCCACCAAGTACCGGCTGGACGTCAACCTGGCGAGGGTGTTGCTGAAACCTTTCGGCACCAAGCCCAAAAACGTTCTACTCGGCCTGATGTTCGTCACCGCAATGTTCTCGATGTTCATGAGCAACACCGCGACGACGGCAATGATGCTGGCCATCCTGGCCCCGGTTCTGGCCCTCTTCGAGGAGGACGATCCCGGCCGCGTCGCTTTTCTTCTGGGCGTCCCTTTCGCCGCCAACATCGGCGGCATCGGCACGCCTATCGGGACTCCCCCCAATGCCCTGGCAATGAAATACCTCACCGGAGACGCCTTTGTCTCCTTCGGCCAGTGGATGGCCTTTGCCGTTCCTTATGCGCTCATTATGCTGCTGATCGCCTGGGTCGTGCTGCTTTTTCTGTTCAAACCCAGGACCGAACATATCGAACTCACGATCACCAGCAAATTCATGCGCAGCCCCAAAGCGATTACCGTTTACGCGACTTTCGCCATAACCGTCCTGTTGTGGATATTCAGCGACTTTCACGGTTTGAAATCTTATGTGGTCGCCATGGTGCCGGTCTCGGTGTTCCTGGTGACCGGCATCCTCACCTCCGCGGATATCAAAAATTTAAGCTGGGATGTCCTCTGGCTGATTTCCGGCGGGATCGCACTGGGGATGGCCATGGAACAGACCGGGCTCAGCACCCACTTGATCAAATCCATTCCGTTCAGTCATTTCAATCCATTGCTGATCGTACTGATCGCCACTATAATTGCCATGGCCATGGCCACGTTCATGTCCAACACGGCGACGGCCAACCTGGTTCTGCCGGTCATGGCCGCGCTCGGCGCCAATCTTGAAACGCTGAGCACTCTCGGCGGGACGAAAATGATCATCATCGCGGTGGCCATCGCCTGCTCCATCGCCATGTCCCTGCCGGTCAGTACGCCTCCCAACGCCATGGCGTATGCCGCCGGGGAGATCAAAAGTACGCAGATGATGAAGGGCGGTTTGTGTATCGGCGTGATCGCATTGCTGCTCTTGTACGGACTGTTGACTCTATTGAAAGTAAACGGGTTCCTATGATTTCCGGCAATCACGAAGATTATCTCTGGATTATCAAAACCTATTTTTCCGATCCCGCGCGAAGACGTCATATTCCGGCGGGGGAAATACTGCTTAAGCAGCATCAACCGAACAGGAAGCTGTATCACCTTGTGAGCGGCAGCCTGTCCGGATCGAACGGAGAAGAAGACAATGGCGCCGAACAGGAGATCTTCCGGGTCTCCCCCGGCAGCTTTCTGGGCCTGCCCTCCTTTTTTTCCGGCTCTTATATCAGTCATTTCACCGTGCGCGCCATCGAGGACTCCGAGGTCGTGTTCATGGATCGCGATGATCCGTTGATCCCCTACAAGGGCCGCACGACCTTTGACGAACAATTCATGCCGATCGTGATCATGGAATTGATCCAGCGACAGCGAAGCGAGTTGCAGCTTTTCACCGAAAAAGAGGCGACCTATCTGCAACTGATCGAACGGGAGAAGGAGGCGTCTTTGGGCAAAATGGCGGCCGGCCTCGCCCATGAACTGAACAATGCCGTAGCCGTGCTTTACAGCGGCACCAACTGGTTGGCCGAAAAGTTTTCCGCCGATTGGGGCGGTCGGGATAAAAGTCTGCCGTTCCATTCGGGACTGGAACAGGGGCATCGGTTGAGCAGCCGGGAAAAACGCAAGCTGCAAAGCACCTGGAGAAACAAACACGGCCTGTCGGACCGGGCCGCCAAAGCCCTGGCCCAGACCGGGCTGGACGTGTCGGCACTGCTGGCGCTGGAACTCGATCTGGAGCAGGAGGCGGAACGACTGCACGCCTTCTGGGAAATCGGGGCGACCTTACACGACATGCAAACGGCGGCGCGGCATTCCCGCCACGTGGTCAAATCGGTCAAAATTCTCGGCACGCAGAACACCCAGGCGGAAACCTTGAACGTCAACGACAGCATCAACAACGCTCTGTCCCTGCTGTATCAGAAACTGAAACCGATCAGGCTCGAGCTCAGCCTGGCGCAACTGCCGAACATCACGGCCAATATGGGCGACCTTGTCCAGATCTGGCTCAACCTGATCAAAAATGCGGTGGAAGCTCTGTCCGCGGCAAAAACGCAAAATCCTGCGATCAAAATCCTCAGCCGGAAACACAAGCTGGGCATTGCGGTGAGAATTATCGACAATGGCCCGGGGATTCCGGTGGAACTTCAGTGCCCCATCTTCGAGCCGAATGTCACCACCAAAAACAGCGGCATGTCTTTCGGGCTGGGACTGGGGCTTTCCATCGTCAGGAAACTTGTCCACAACCTCAACGGCACCATTTATTTAAGCAGTTCGAAATCAGGAACAACCTTTGAAATCGTTTTACCGGCGGAGAAACAATCATGAAAAAATTCAACATTCTTTGTATCGATGACCAACGCGACGTCCTGGCGGCAATCCAGAAAGATCTGGCCTTTTTCGAACCGATTGCGGACATTCACGAATGCGAATCCGCGCCGGAAGCCGAAGAACTGCTGGAAGAGCTGTACGTCAACGAAGCACCGGTCGTGCTGATCATCTGCGACCACATCATGCCCGACGAAAACGGAGTCGACTTTCTCAGTCGCCTGAAAAAGGACGACCGCTATGCCTCGATCCGCTCGATCCTGCTGACCGGGCTGGCGACCCACGACGACACGATAGAAGCCATCAATCGTGCCCAGGTCAGCCATTATATCGAAAAACCCTGGGACTCCGCCGAGTTGCTCCAGCAGGTCAAGATTCTCCTGACCGGTTATCTTCTCGAACGCGGCGAGGACTATCATGACTACATGGAATTTCTTGATCAAGCCACCCTGCTGAAGGAGTTGCGCCACCGGGTCTGAAATATTCCCGCGGGAAAAACGGGCATTCGCCTTGATTTACGCCGAATCGGTGATACAAACAAAATAGGGCGGTCGGTTGCGGCCGACCGTCAGCTCCGCGATCAAGGAGTCCCTATGCGGTATGACATCGTTATCATCGGCGGCGGCATTGTCGGTTGCGCCCTGGCGCGCGAGCTTTCCCGTTATCAAGCGCGGGTGGCCCTGGTCGAAAAAGAGATCGAGGTCGGGTTCGGCGTCAGCAAAAGCAATTCGGGCATCATTCACGCCGGTCACCACTCCCCGGACAACACCCTGAAAGGCCGCTTCGAATGGAGCGGCAACCGGATGTGGGACGAACTCGCCGGGGAGCTTAAATTCGGCTTCAAGCGCATCGGCGAACTGTTGCTGGCGCTGGAGCCGGAAGACGAGGCCTATCTGCAACGGCTGAAACAGCAGGGAGAAAGACGCGGAGTGACCGGCCTCGAACTCTGGCCGGCCGCACGCATCCGCCGCGAAGAACCCAACCTGAGCCATGCCGTCCGGCTGGCGCTGCATGCCCCGACCGCAGCCGTCATCAATCCCTACGAAGCCTGCTTCGGCATGGTCGAATGCGCGCAGCAGAACGGGGTTGAACTCCGCTGCGGCACCGCCGTCACGGCGATCGAACAAGACGCCGGTTTTTTTCTTCTGCACACCAGCGGAAAAAAACTCCGCAGCCGGATCATTCTCAATGCCGCCGGAATGCACGCCGACCGGGTGGCCGCGCTGCTGTCCCCTCCCACTTTTAAAATCCTGCCGCGCAAAGGCGAGGAATATCTCCTCGACCGGCGCCTGCAGGGCATCGTTTCGCGGCTGATTTTCCCGACCCCGACTCCGAGCAGCAAAGGGGTCCTGATTATTCCGACGGTGGACGGGCCGATTATGGTCGGCCCCACGGCCGAAGATGTCGCCGGCCGCGAGGACACGGCCACCTCTTTCGCCGGGGCGGAAAAAGTCTTCGCCGCGGTGCGCCGCTATTGCCCGGCTATTTCCGAACGCGATACCATCACCGAATTCGCCGGCCTGCGCCCGATCGCCGACTCCAATGATTTCGTCATCGGACCCACCGCGGTGAAGGGCTTTTACAATATCGCCGGGATTCAGTCGCCGGGCCTGACCGCGGCGCCCGCCATCGCCCGCCATGTGGTCGACCTGCTGCGCGACGACGGGTTCAAACCGGCGGAGAAGAATTCCTGGTCAGCCGCCATCGAAGGCCCGCCCCATTTTGCCCGCCTGGATGCCCAAGGGCGACGCCGGGCCATCGACCGTGATCCGGACCACGGCCACATTGTCTGTCGTTGCGAAACAGTGACTGCGGCTGAAATCAACTATGCCGTAAAACACGGGGCACGCTCCCTGGACGGCGTCAAATTCAGGGTCCGGGCGGGCATGGGACGCTGCCAGGGCGCCTTCTGTACGCCCCGGATCATGGATATTCTCTCGGCCGCCCACAACATTCCGCTCACCGCCATCACCAAACGCGGTCCCGGTTCCGAAATCTGTCAGGCCCGCCGCGACGAGCTGCCCACAGAGGGGGACGGCAACCGATGACCGCACCCGGAACCCGTTACGATGTCGCCATTGTCGGCGGCGGCCCGGCCGGGCTGGCGGCGGCCCTGGGAGCTCGTGAAGCCGGTGCCGGTCACATTCTGATCATCGATCGCGAAATCGAAACCGGCGGGATTCTGAATCAATGCATTCACAACGGCTTCGGGTTACATTATTTCAAGGAGGAATTGACCGGGCCCGAATACGCCGAACGTTTCCTGCACCGCATTTTAAGCGCCGAGGTCGACATTCTCAACGATGCCTACGTCATCGACATCAGCCCCGATCTGGAACTCGAAACCATCAGCAGCAGTCACGGCCAGAGGAATTTCCGGGCCCGGGCCGTGGTTCTCGCCATGGGCTGCCGCGAACGCACCCGCGGCGCGATCAGAACGCCGGGGTTTCGTCCCGCCGGCATCATGACCGCCGGACTGGCCCAGAAAATGGTCAACATGATGGGGGTACTGCCGGGCAGACGGATCGCCATTCTCGGCTCCGGGGACATCGGCCTGATCATGGCCCGGCGTTTGACCCTGGAGGGCTGCGAGGTCTGCGGCGTCTTCGAACTGCAGCCGCACTCCAACGGCTTGACCCGCAACCTGGTACAATGCCTGGACGATTTCGACATCCCCCTGCACCTGTCGACAACCATCGCCTTTATCCATGGCCGCAATCGCCTCGAAGGGCTGACCGTGGCCGGGGTCGACGAGCAATTCGTCCCCGATCCGCACCGCAGCCGGAAGGTTCCCTGCGACACTCTGCTGCTGTCCATCGGTCTGATCCCCGAAAACGAATTGTCGACCAGGTTGCGGCTGCGCATGAATCCGGCCACCGGCGGCCCGCTGGTCAGCAGCACCCTTGAGACCTCCCTGCCCGGGGTGTTCGCCTGCGGCAATGTCCTTCATGTCCACGATCTGGTCGATTTCGTCTCCGAAGAAGCCCGCCGCGCGGGAGGCTTTGCCGCCGAAGTGGCCATGGGTCACCGCCGGCCGGGCGACAACATCAGCCTGCAGGCCGGAACCGATATCGCCTCCTGCGTGCCCCAGAGCCTCGCTCCGGAACGCGAACAAATCATCTACCTGCGGGTCAAGCGACCGCTGAACGATTGCACCCTCACCATCGGCGACCGTTACCGAAAACGCTTTCGCAAACTCGTGCCGGCGGAAATGATCCGCCTGACCCTCGGGCCGGAGGTCCTGGAGCGGTTCTTCGGCGAGCATTTGACCATCGACGTACAGGCAAAGGAGACGCCGCAGGATGATTGAAAAGAGACATCTCACCTGCATCGGCTGCCCGCTGGGCTGCCCGCTGGAACTGTCGATCAGGGACGGGCAATTGTGCGCAATCAGCGGCAACAGCTGCCCGCGCGGCGAAGAGTACGCCCGGCAGGAGTTCAGCGACCCGCGACGCACACTCTGCACCACGGTCAGTTGCCCGACCGGACTCTGGCCGCGGCTGCCGGTCAAAAGCACCGCCGCCCTGCCCAAGGCCGAAATCCGGACGGCGGCGCGCGTCCTCCACGGAATACAGGTCGAGGCGCCGGTCCGGCTCGGTCAGATCATTCTTGAAAATGTGGCCGACACCGGCATCGATGTTGTCGCGACCCGCAGCCTGCCGCGCAAAAAAACTGGGAACTCCTCCGCCTAATCGGCTGCCGAGAAAGCCGCCGGACTGACCGCTTTGCTGATGTTGACCTTCCGTTTCCCCTGCGTTGAATTGTTGCGGCAGGTCCTGACAGCTTCAATTTTACCGCGCGGGCAAGTTTTCCTGATTTCATCATGACCACATTATTACCGCTTAAATCACAGATGATTTCAAGAACGGATACTGCGCCATTTTCTTTGTCAATAAATAAAAAAACCCACACCAAAAAAAGGGGCTTTTCTCTCCACTAAACTTCTGGCGTTCCGGTGGCGTCCGTAATATAATATTTTTTTGCGTCATAGCTCTATATGGTGCCGGTAGATTTTGGATTGTGAAAAAATCTGCCCGCATCGTCGCTGTAAATCAATTTCAAAATTTATTCTTTAATTGTTGCTTGAGGCGGCCCGGACTCGACCGATCTTCGGCTTTATTTACTTAACTGAAAAAGACCAGGAACAATCCGTCTATATTTTTAATCGGGGGTATTGACAGAACGATATGAACAACGACAAGCCAAAACTGAATTCGACCGAAAAAGTTCTTATGGTGCTTTTATCTTTTCTGGAAAATCAGGATTCCTGGGGGGTCAGAGAATTGGCCGCGAAACACGGGATGGCCCCCGGCTCGGTCCAGAGAATCGTCAATACTCTCAAGAAGTATAACTTTTTGGAACAACATCCAACTTCAAAAAAATATCAGCTTGGTCTTGTATATTTTAAATTTTTCAATGTGCTTTACACCAAAAACAACGTCATCAAGATTGTTCGTTCCTTCATGGAAAGCCTCAGTACAACCACAAGCGAAACAATCTGCCATCATATCATCAAGGAAAAATACAACCTGTGCATCGACAAGATACAGCCGGCGAATACATTCACGGTCATCAAGGACATCGGCAACATCTCGCCGTTGTATTCCGGCGCTTCCTCCAAGTGCCTGCTGGCTTTTTCTTCACCGAATTTTATCGATGACTATCTGAAGGCGGTGGAATTTACCCGGCTGACGAAAAATACGATCACAGACCGGAAAACCTTGCTCAACGATCTGGAATCGATCAGAAACCGCGGCTACGCCTACAGCGTCGGTGAAAAGCATATCGGTCTGGGCTCTTTAAGTGCGCCGTTTTTCGATCATACCGGGTCGCTGTTGGGGGCGATCAGCATCGATTTCCCGGAAAGTAAACTTCACGACGCGGCGCATCGCGATTATTGCATCAATGCGTTGCTGGCTGCGACGGGGGAAATCTCCAAGAAATTCCGGCCGGTCTGAACAACCCGCCGGTGACAAGGATTGCCCGTCATGGACGCGGCGTTGCGCCAAGCAGTTCCATAACCCCCCGGATATTGTCCAACTGCTTGAGCCGGGGCAACAACGATTGCAGTTGGTCAAGCGTTGCTGCAGAGGCAATCGGCTCGCTCAGGCGCCTGAATTTGTTCCACAACTCATGAGGCAGCAGGGGTTTTTCCGGTGAGCCCTGGACATCATCGACCTTTTCAAAAAATATTTGTCCGTTCTTCATTTCCACTTCCACCAGGACCGGCTCGTGGAAGTCTATGTCACTGCTGGTTTCTAAAATCGGATAGGGTTTTACCGAAACGCGTTGCTGCAGGGCGGTAATACGGGCGTCGCAGATTTTTTGATCGCTAAAATCGTCGAGGTCAACGCTCCCCTTAACAAGCGCGACGGCGGCACAGTACGGCAGGTAAAATTTAGCTTCGGCTCCCGAACCGGGTACGGTCTGCAACAATATTTTTGCATCCTGACCGGGCATATGGATGGATACACGGACGATATCGGCCGTCGAAAAACGCTCCCGCTCCCGAATCGCCAGCAGACCGTCAATTGCCGGATGGGTATAGGCGCAGCTCGGATAGAGCTTAACGGCAACTCCATACTCATCGATTGCCAGGGATTGATTCAATTTTGCCAGGGGCACATCAAAATCGGCCGCGTTCCGGTCGGACTGCAGGGAGGCCAGGCTCCATTCCCCGTCAAGCACATCTTTTGAGCCGCTGATCCCGGCCAGCGCCAGCGCCGCCGCCAGGACACCGGTCTGGGCCGCCATGCCGGCGTGCAACGGTTTCACATCCGTCCCGAACTGGGACCTGAAGCCGGCGGCCCGGCTTGATGCCAGGCTGACGGCGGAGCCGATCTGCCCGGCGTCGCCGCCGAGAAGACGGGCGCATCCCGCTGCCGCACCCAGCGACCCCAGGGTGGCGGTGGTGTGCCAGCCGCAATGATAGTGGGCCATATTAACCGCCTCGCCGATACGCATCAAAACTTCCATGCCGACAATATAGGCATCAAGCACTGCTCGACCGCTTTTGTGCCGGGCTTCGGCGACGGCCAGCAGCGCGGGAACAAGCGCGGCGCTCGGGTGAGTGGAACCGGGCAGTTCCCAGTCGTCGAAATCATGCGCATGCGCAGAGGTCCCGTTCACCAGGGCGGCAAACGGCGGCGGGAGCTTGACGGCAAAGCCGACGGCCGTGGCGCTGCCGATGCCCCAGGTCCTGACTGTGTTGCAGGTTTTTGAGCTGACGGGATGTGAACTCCCCCGCAACATACAGCCGATGGTATCGATATAGGCGTTGGTTGCCGTTGCATATGCGGAAACGGAATGATCCACGGTCACGTTCGCCGCCCATTCAGAGATTTTTTCAAGAGGGGACATAAAATCACTCCATGAGGTTGAGGCGTTGTCCGGATGGCGTTACGGCGGCGGGCCGACAGTCTGACGCCACCGCCGGATGAGGTCCGCGCGGTGGCGTCGATCATGCGGATCTGTCGGCCGTTCTTGCCGGCATCCGCGCAAAAGGAAGGAAAGGACCGGATCGGGGTCTCGAGCTTTGACTCAATCGAGAATCGAGCGCGAGCTTCGGAGGATGTAAAGGAGATAAAAGACCCCGATCCGAATTCATGACTCGTCGATTTCAATCGCACGCTTATCCGCTACATTCGTATTGGTCGCTGATTGATCTTCGAGCCGACTCATATGTTCAGCAATGAACAGAAAAATTATTCGTTAACGGCACTCTGCTTCGGCCTTATTTTCTCCAGCAGCCGGTCAACGACGTTGCTTGACTCGCCGGTATAATTAATCGGGTCGCAAAGCTCCTTGATTTTTTCCGGCGAAAGCTGCTCTCTGATGGCGCTGTTCTCCAATAAAACCTCTTCCAGAGCTTTATCCTCTTTCCATGCTTTCGTTGCTATTTCAGACATAATGTGGTGGGCTTTGTTTTTCCCGGTATAGACGGACAACGCCATCATGACATTCTCGGTATTGATCAGCCCTTTGGAAAGCATCAGGTTTTTAAGCATATTTTCCGGATGCACAATCAGCCCGTCGAGGACCGTTTTGACATTGCTCAGGACCAAACCGAAGAACAAACAGCTTTCCGGGATAATGACGTACTCACAAATCCAGGTTGCTTCATTTCTTTCATCAAAAGTCTCCAGTGATTCGTTCATCACACTGGCATAACTTCTGAGATTTTTGGTAAACCCGACCGTCCATTCGCTCAGTGCCGGGTTTCTTTTCTGCGGCATGGTACTGCTGCTGATGAAACCGGGGGCCAGCGGCTCCTCGACTTCAAGAATTTCCGGACGCATGAGAATCAGGATTTGCTGCCCGATTTTACTTAACGTGGACGCCGTCAACGCGATCTGGTTCAGGAACTCGCCGAACCTGTCCCTGGCCGCATGCCAGCAGATATCCGGGACATTCAGGCCCAGCTTTTTCAACGCCAGATCCTGAACTTCCAATCCATGCTTGCCGAACCCCGCAAAAGTTCCGGCGGCGCCGGTTATATTGCCGGTCAGCAGCCGTGCTTCCATTTCATTGAAACGGTCCAGGTGACGGTTCATTTCATCCAGCCAGACCGCCACTTTATAACCGAAAGTTATCGGAACGGCATGGCCGATATGGGTTCTGCCAGCCATCGGCGTATTTTTATACTTTTCAGAGAGATCGATCAGTTGATTGATGATGCATCTGATATCGTCCCGCATCTGGTTATAGGCATCACGAACCAGCAGAACGATCGTGGTGTCATAGATATCCTGAGTGGTGGCCCCCCAGTGAATATAGCGCCCGGACTCCCCGCATTTATTGGCCCAGGACTTGATGATAGCGACCAGGAAATGGCCGGTCGCCGCGGTTGTCTTGCCGACCTCGTCCAGATCCAGGTAGTCGAGATTGGCTTTTTTCGCCATATCCTCAACCACTTCCTTGGGGACGATTCCCAATTCGGCCTGAGCCGACATCAGGGCGAATTCCACATCAAGAATCTTCTGAATGAAGTTTTTCTCATCAAAAATCGTCTTCATTTCAGGGGTGGAAAACATTTCTTTAAACAGGATATTATCAAGTGGACTTACAATCATTTCGACCATCTCCTACTCATGCTCACACAAAGCATATTGGTATGAACCGATGTTTTTTTTCAAACATCTGAAGTTGTACGTTTTTGTCTGCCTGACGCCCTGCGCCTAGGCATTTTCTATTGATTCGGCCGCCGCTTTCCCCAGGCTCTTTTCCATAAGTTTCTTTTTCAGCATCGGGAAAGAGAGCGTGACCGCTGCGCAGATCAGCATGGCGAGCGATATCGGCCGGGTGATGAACACCAGGATTCCGTCATCGGAAAGCCGGGTCGCCAGGACAAAGTTTTTCTCTGCCAGCGGGCCCAGAACCAGGGCCAGAACCATCGGACCGATGGACAGGTCCATGCGCTTCATGACATACCCGATAATCCCGAACAGCGTCATGATCATGATATCGGAGAAGCTGCTGCGCAGGGAAAAGACCCCGATATAGGAAAAGACGATGATCAACGGATCCAGAACGTAAACCGGCAGTTTCGTCGCCTTGACGAACATTCTCGTCATCAGCAGGCCCAGGACCAGAACCAGAACATTAACGACCAGCATCCCCCCGAAACAGGCATGCACAATCTCGGGATTGGTCATGAAAATCATCGGCCCCGGAGTCAGACCGGCAATCAGAAACGCGCCCAGGATAATCGCGGTGACCGCGCTGCCCGGAATGCCCAGCGTCAGCATGGTCAGCACCGCACCGGCGGCGCACGCATTGTTGGCGCACTCGGGCGCCACGACGCCTTCCGCCACCCCTTTGCCGAACTTGTCGGAGTCCTTGGAAAACTGCTTTGCCAGACTGTAGGACATGATCGATCCGAGCACCGTTCCGGCGCCGGGAATGGCGCCGACGATGGTGCCCAGGATACTGCTGCGCGGAATGGTTGACCTCAGATACGATTTGAGTTCCGACCATTTGGGCAGTTCGACTTTATCCCCGCCCACGTTTTCTTCCTGATAATAGAGACTGCGACTGCTGAGGCGGTCAAACACTTCGGACAGAGCGAACAGGCCCATCAGCGCGACGATGAAATCAATGCCGCCCAGCAGATAATCGGAGCCGAAAACAAACCGCGGGACCCCCGTCATCGGGCTCAATCCGATACAGGCGACGAACAGGCCGATAAAGAGAGAGAGCAGGCCGTTGATGAACGAGTTTCCGGCAATGGACGAAATGGTCATCAGACCCATGAAGATAAAGCTGAACAGTTCGGGAGGGCCGAATTTAAGCGCCACCTTCGCGATATAGGGACCGAGCAATATCAGAATAAAGGTCCCCACCAGGCCGCCGATCGACGATCCGAACAACCCCGATCCAATCGCCTTTCCCGCCTGACCGTTTTTCGCCATGGGATGGCCGTCGAAGGTCGTGCAGATCGCCGCCGGATCGCCGGGAATATTGAACAGCACCGCCGTGATGCAGCCGCCGAAGTTGCTGCCCTGATAGATACCGACCAGCACCAGAATCGAAGCAATCGGCCCGAGAGAATAAGTGAAAGGAACAAAGAGAATCGCAGCCATTAACCCATTGATGCCTGGTATCGCCCCGAAAAAGACGCCGACAAAAGTCCCGGCGGCCAACCACAAAAAGTTATCCGGCTGTAATATTACGGCCAAGCTATTAATTAATGTTTCCATTGTTTAACCTGCTGCGCCCAAACGGACTATGGTAAGGATTAAGTTCGAGAAATCGAGAAAGATTCCGGATCCTTTCGGCAATGAAACATATAAAACACGCCAAAAAACAAAAAGGATGAACAGCACGGAAACGGTCGGCATGAGGATCAGATACTTCACGCTTTTCTGCCCCAGATACCACATGAAGATGCCGAGGAAGACCATTGTGGAAAAGGCAAAACCAAGGTATTGGGTGCTGAAGCAATAAAGCGTGACAACAAGAATTCCCAAAAGAATCCGCCTGCTGAACAGTAAACTTAGCGTTTCCCGAACGGTCTTCTGCGATGAAGACCCTTTTTTCGGCCAGTACAGTCTCAACACGACCGTCACGCCCATCCCGACCAGGATGACTCGCGGCCAGAACTCAGGCCGCGACCAAAGGGAATAAGTGGACAGGCTTTCGTTACCGCCGACATCGACAAACAGAAATCCTATAACGGCAAGGTAAATCAACAAGAAGATGTTCTTATAAACTAACGTGTTCATGTGTCACCTTGACCTTTACTTTATGGTGAAGCCTGTTTCCTTGATGATCTGTTTCAGAGTTCCATAATAATTGTTCATAAAGGCATCAAACTCCTGGCCTCCCATCAGGCTCTCCGCGGCATCCATCTTTTGCTCCTGCATGTAGGATTCCCATTCCGCCGATGCCACTGCCCTTTTAACCGCTTCGGTCAGTTTTTCCCGAATCGCCGGATCGACCCCTTTTTTCACGGCGATGCCGCGGAAAAACGGAAAGGCGATATCAAAGCCGAGTTCCTGCATCGTCGGCAGATCCGGGAAGCCTTTGATCTTGCGGTCGACAACGGCCACCAGCGGCTTCATCTGGTTGTTTTGTACGTAATGCAGAACATCGCTCACTTCTTCCCAGATGATATCCACATCGCCCCTGAACAGAGCCGCATGCAGTTCGCCGCCGCCGTCATAAGAGACGTATTTTATGTCGATCCCCATTTTGGACAACTTGGCGACCGTAATCGCCTCGGATGACGTCAGGCCGATGCCGCCCAGCTTCAGTTCACCGGGCTTTTCCTTGGCCGCGGCAACGACATCGTTAAACCCCTTAAACGGACTGTCGGGCCGCGTCAGCACCCAAGCCGAATCCATCTGTACCCGGCCGATGTAGTCGAGGTCTTCGACCTTGTATTTGTAGGTCCCAAGCGCTGAAGCAATGACAAAGTCGTTTTCCACGGCAAGGATGGAATAGCCGTCAGCCGCTTTCTTCATATATTCGATCATGCCGACGGCACCGGAAGCACCGGGAATGTTCACAATCGCGATCGGCGTGTTCAGTTCATGTCTAAGGTGTTTGGAAAAAGCACGGGCAAAGCGGCTGGAACCGCCGCCGACACTCCAGCGGATGACCCATTCGATAGGTTGTTCCGGATATTTTTGAGCACTGGCAAGGCAATCATTGGCAAGAAAAATGCCCATCATCAAAAACAGAACACACGAAAACAAAACGCTCTTTTTTTTCATCTCAACGACCTTTCTTTAACGCTTTTGTTGATTAAAGATAATTTGGACTCTAATTTTGAGACTACCGACAATCCCCCGCAGTTGAGCACCCCAGCATTATCAAATCAGACAGAACATGAAAATCATTCTTTACATTTTTTTCCTTTCTTCCTTGCTGAGCAGACATCCGTTTTCTCCTATCGCATGAGAATAGTATTTGCGAGGGAAATACAGCCAGAAAATTTCCTTCGCGGGACAATAAATTTAAGTTCCTTGTCCTGAGGCGGAAACAGGTAGCGATCGATCAGGGAGAGGGCGCTGTGAACGGCATTGATTTTTATCATCGCTTCCGCCTTTCGTTCCTATATATTGTACGGCGTTCAACATATAAGAACGAAAGCTGTTTGTCAAATGCTTTTTTAACTTTTTTGCACCGCCGTTTTTTCACCCAGGACAGCGCGTAAAAGGGCGCAATTACAGGCATGAGAGGCATACGAAGGCATTGATTCTGCCGCCCGGGAAAGTTTTTCCCCCGCCAAGCCGAGGCGCTTCCGGCGGCAGGGGCCAAGCGCCATTGCCGGCGGCAAATCGATGAATGCGGCTCTGCGGCAGGAGGGGAATCGTTCAAAACACCATCCCTGTTCCCGACGCAGAATTCGCGTGGCAAGACAACACAAGCGGGTGCTTGCGGCGAGGCCGCCGATCTTCCGGAAAGCTCAAATACCGTTTCCGAGATAGCGTCCAAAACATTCGCTAAGCGGAGGGGAAGGCCGGCCGAATCACTTCTGGCCTTGCAGGCGGTTTATAAGCTATAAAAACGACGATGGGAGTGCGTGAACGGCAAAGGCAACTGAACTGAACTTAAACGTGACAACGCACGGCGCGGCGACGACCTGCCGAAGCGCGGGCGTTCAAAGCCGGGGGATTTTAATCCGGCCCGGCGGCCATGGTTGCTGCGGATATCGGCTCTTTGTACAAACCAAGACTTCGGCGCCGCTGCAAATCATGCTGCATACCGGCGACAACGAAAACCGGCGCGCCATAACCTTGAAAACGGAACGGTTTCAACCGGCATGACACGACGAATCTTTTACCTGGCGATCATCGCAGTCTTGTTTTCCACCCCGGTCGTTGCCGCAACATCGGGGTGCGTTGCCGCTGCAGACGTCTGGATCGACGCCATGAAGGATGGGGAAAAACGACGCATTTACCATGACCACGCGCGAACAACCTGCAGATTTTCCGGTCAGTGGATCAAAGCGGCGCGAGACGATAAAGATCCCGAACGGCGACAGCGAATGTGTCGGGATCTGGTGCTGATCTGGGCGCATAAGGAATGTAATTTTTTTCGCGACGTCATCGACCCCGAGGCCTATAAACCCTGCAAGGCCTGGACCCGTGAAATGTTCGGCCATTGCATGGACAATGATGTCGACTGGTTCCCTTAGGTGCCGACGGCACTCATTCGTGCAGGAATTCCGCCGCCCGGTCGATAATAAACCGGGCGATACTGCGTTTCGGCGGCAAGGCGGGCAAACGGTCCAGACGAAACCACCCGGCGTCGGCCAGCTCCCGGTCCAGCAATTGAATATCGCCGCCGGCGTAATCCGCCACAAACCCGCACATCAGTTGACTGGGGAACGGCCAGGATTGACTGCCGAGGTAACGGATATTGGCGATCCCGAGACCGGTTTCTTCATAGACCTCACGCGCCATCGCTTCTTCGAGACATTCGCCGAATTCGACGAAGCCGGCGACCAGACTGTAGCGCCCCTCGACCCATTCCGGCTTGCGCGCCAAGAGGATCTCGGACCCTTTCACCACCAGGCCGATGACACAGGGATGGATGCGGGGAAAATGATGGGCCTTACAGTTCGGGCAGGCTTTGCCCCACTCGCCCGGCAGGCGGGTCATGATGGCGCCGCAGGAACCGCAATGCCGACTGGTCTGCTCCCAGTGCAGGATCATCTGCCCGACCCCTCCCAGGGACAGCAACGGTACGCTGATTCTGGGCGCCGCCGCCCGCAGCGGCTGCGGATAAAAATCGGGCGGGAGTTCGGCCTGGTGGGGAACCGCCAGCAGCCGGCAGGGACGCCCCCGCCATTGCCCGATATAGAGCGGCGGCGCCGGCATCGGCAGCGCAGGCGGCCTGCCGCCGGGCAATTCACAGTCGTCGCCGTTCTGCGCCAGCAGCATCTCCATGCCGCGCAGCAACAGCCAGACCCCCTCCCCGCCCGGATCGTCGTCCGGTGTCGCCAGGCTGAATTGTTCATCCAGGACGGCACGATTGAAAGGCAAGTCAACGGCGCTGGAAAAGCTTTCCGGCCAATCCATTTTCACGGTTCGACCCGTTGCGTCAGCGCATAACGCAATATGGCGATCTGCGTTTTGGCGTCGACGAGCTCGCCGCGGGAAATCAACTGCAATGCTTCCTGCAGGGAAACGATAAACGGTTCGATGAATTCATCCGGTTCATGGGCGATATGGGCCGCTTCCAGCTCCCGGGCGATAAACAGATGAATTTTCTCGTTACAAAAACCGACGCTGCTGTAAACATAACCCAGAGATTCCAGGCGGCCGGGCCGATAGCCGATCTCCTCTTCCAGTTCCCGTCCGACACAACCCGCCGGGGTTTCGCCCGGCTCCAGCCGACCGGCCGGAATTTCGTAAATAAAATCCTCCGCGGCCGGACGAAACTGGCGAATCAGGGCCAGTCGACCGTCGTCGAGCAGCGGTAAGGCGGCCGCGCCGCCCGGGTGCTGCACGATTTCAAAACGGGCTTCGCGCTCGTCCGGCAGGCGGTGCAGTTCGCGGCTCAGATCGAGAATCCGGCCGCGGTAGAGTTGTTCTTCGGCTATTTTCGTCACCAATCTTATCCTTTCCATCGTTACGGCTTGACCACTATTGCCCTGGTGAATAAACAGGGAAAAAGTTACCCGGCGTCATTCCCGCGCAGGCGGGAATCCATAGCTGCTTTAAGCTGTTGCAACATGAATCCCCGACAAATCATGACATGCGGGGATGACGCAATATTTATCCACCGGAGCAATAGTCTCCAGTGCGGTTAGTTCCATCGCCCGATCCCGGCCCGACAGCCCGCCGTCAGCAAACGGTCAAAGGACGTTTCAAGCCAGATGCCGGGCGAGGAACGCGCGCAGGTCGCTGTGGTTGCCGCGAGCTTCACAGGGCCACCGCGGGCCCTCCCGTTCCACCAGCCAGGTATCGACCAGATAGGCTTTCATGCCGACGTTGACCGCCGCGAGATCATGGCTGAGGTCGTTGCCGACCATCAGGCATTTTTCCGCGGGGACATCCAGGCGCCGGGCGATATCCCGAAAATATCCCGCCTGCGGCTTGCAATAAAAACTGTTTTCATAACTGGTCACATGGACAAAGGCGTTTTCATCCAGCCCCCCCCAACGCATTCTGGCCCGGATCATGAAAGCGGGAAAAACCGGATTGGTCGCCAGAACCAGCGGCACCTTTTTAGCCCGGCATTCGGCAACGATGAGCTGCGCCAACGGCACCGGCTGGATCAGATCCCGCAGCCGTTCGAGCCCGTTCCCCGCAAAGTAGCGCAGACTCTCACGCAAGATGTCCCGCGACAGGGCCAGCTTGCTCTCCATGAAAGCGAACACCCGCTCCTCATTGGTCAGCACTCCGTCCCCTTCTTCATGGATCAGGCCGCGAATTGCCGCCAACATGGCCTTTTCGAATTTTTTCGGTTTCACCCGAGCGGCGCAATAATTTGCCAGGGCCTGCACATAGCGCGGGATAAACTCGGTCATTTGCGCACGCAGGAGGGTCCCGTCCAGATCGAACAAAACCGCTTCAAAATCATATTTTTCCATGAGTTCCATCGCGAAAATTACAATCGAGAAAGAAAGCCGGCAAGCCAAAACGACCGGCAAGAATGGCCGTAAACAGGATACGGGATGCTGTTCGTTCCGCTTTGACCGTTGCGAGATTTCTTTCTATCACAGTTGCGCAACCGCTACCAAACGGAGAAATAATTCTTGAGAGCTTGACTGATCAATCAATGAACGCTAAAAGTTTAGCTAAATCAAACACGAACGCCGGAAACACCGGTTGTCCATGTGTTTAACAATCTTCTTTGCCGCAGTCATCAGAGGATGTCCATGAACGAATACCGCGCCGAGATTAAAGACCTGGAAATCGGTCCCAAGATTCGCGACCTGCGGCAGAAGCAACGCTTGACTCTGCAGGGCCTGTCGGAAGCCACGGAGTTGTCCAAACCCCTGCTCTCGCAGATCGAAAACGACCAGGTCATTCCGCCTCTTGCCACTCTGTTACGAATCGCCAAAGCGTTGAACGTCCCGCTGCAAACCTTTTTCGAAGAAGAGGACAACACGCAGAAATGCCTGGTCGTCAGAGCCGGCGAATCCAATCGCATGCACCGGCGGCCGCAACAGGGCGGTACGCCGCAGCCCTATTTTTATCATTCCCTCGCCTACGGCAAAAAACACAAGCACATGGAACCCTTCCTGGTTGAATTCGACCCGGCCCATACCGAACAGTCGCAACCGGTTCGTCATCCCGGAGAAGAATTTTTCTATATTCTCGAAGGTCGCGTTCAGCTGAACCACGGCACCGAGACCTACATTCTGGAGCCCGGTGACTCGGTTTATTGGGATTCCAACGAGCCCCACAGCTTGAAGGCTCTGGGCGACAGGATCGCCCGCGGGATCGCGGTCCTGTACACCAAAAGCTGAGTCTCAGGCGTTTGTACCGGGAAAATGCCCCGGACTTTGTTATGCTTTGATGAGATTTGCACGTCTTTTTCGCTTTAACATTCAGAATCCGTTCAGGAGGAGCTCATGGCAAAAATAGGGGTTGTTCTTTCCGGTTGTGGCGTTTACGACGGCAGCGAGATTCACGAAGCCGTGATTACCCTGCTGGCCCTGGACCGGGCCGGTGCCGACATCGTGATGATGGCACCCGACATGGAACAGGCGGTCGTCAATCATCTGACCGGGGAACCGGTTGAGGGTGCGGTGCGCAATGTGCTTGAAGAATCGGCGCGGATCGCCCGCGGCGACATCACCGACATCGCCAAAGTCAGCGCCGCGGACATCGACGGGCTGTTTATCCCGGGCGGCTTCGGCGCGGCGAAGAACCTCTGCGATTTCGCCTTCAAGGGGCCGGACTGCGATGTTCATCCGGAGGTGGCCCGACTGGTCCGCGAAATCGTGGCGGCGAAAAAACCGCTCGGCGCCGTCTGCATCGCTCCGGCCCTGGTCGCCAAAGTTCTGGGGGAAGATGAACTCGCTCACGAACTGACCATCGGCACGGACGAAGGAACCGCCGGCGCCGTGTCGACCATGGGGGCGACCCACGTTGCCTGCCCGGTCAGTGAATTTGTCGTCGACAAACAGAATAAAATCGTGACTTCGCCCGCCTACATGCTGGCGGGGCGGATCAGTGAAGCGGCCGAGGGAATCGAAAAATCGGTCACGGCATTTATGGAGTTGCTGTGATCATCAGCCCCCGGTGACGGGCGGATGGCGCGGAAAAAAACAATCACTACCGATATTGTAATAATTTTTCCGTTCTGCTAATCTTCCGTCGATCACTTAATTTCATCCCGTATGGAGGTTCCAATGCAGAAGTACCGTTGTGTCGTGTGTGATTACATTTATGATCCGGAAGTCGGCGATCCCGACAGCGGCATCGAGCCGGGAACAGCTTTTGAAGATATCCCGGAAGACTGGGTCTGTCCTCTTTGCGGCGTCGACAAATCCAACTTCGAGCCCGCTTGAAGTTAAACTTCTTTCAAATCCAGCACCAAGGGCCCGGTTGTCGATAACAGCCGGGCCCTGTTTTTTGCCTGCGGACTCAGGTTTCGGCTATAATACATCGGTTGCGATTCCGGCAATGCTGCGGGGAGAAAAACGCCATGACGACCCATCAACGCAAGCCCGACTGGTTGAAAGTCAAATTTCCGGCCGGTGAAAATTACACCCGGATCGACCGCTATCATCGCCACCACGGGCTGAATTCGGTCTGCCGCAGTGCGGCCTGCCCCAATCAGGGGGAATGCTGGAGTCAAGGCACGGCAACCTTCATGATTCTCGGCCATATCTGCAGCCGTCATTGCCGCTTCTGCAACATCGACAGCGGGCCATTATCCCCCCCCGATCCGCAGGAAGCCGAAAAGGTGGCGACGGCGATTGCCGAACTGGGGCTCAAACATGCGGTCATCACCTCGGTCACCCGGGATGATCTGGACGACGGCGGGGCGCGGTATTTCGCCCAATTGATCGAAGCGATCCGCAAGCGGACGGCCGCCTGCCGGATCGAACTGCTGATTCCCGATCTGCAGGGGAACCGGGAAGCCCTGGGAACGATTCTCGACCAACGGCCGGACATCCTCGGCCATAATGTCGAAACCGTGCCGCGGCTGTACCCCCGGGTGCGACCCGAAGCCGTTTACCGACGCAGCCTGGAACTGCTGCGGGAAGTCCGGCGCAGAGATGCGGACATCACGACGAAATCGGGGCTGATGCTGGGGATGGGGGAAACCCGGGAGGAAATCGTCCGGGTCATGAAAGACCTCAGGCGACATGGCTGCCGGCTGCTCACCCTGGGACAATACCTGGCCCCGAGCAGACAACATCACCCGGTGGAACGCTATGTCGCGCCACAGGAATTCGCTCAATACCGGGAACTCGGCCTGGAGCTCGGTTTCGATCATGTCGAGTCCGGTCCGCTGGTCAGGTCTTCCTATCATGCCGAAGAGCAGTATGTTGCGAGCAGGAGGATCGAACATGAATAATTTTACCATCGTCCGCCCCGAACATCTGAACCATCACGGCTATCTGTTCGGCGGGGTAATGCTCAAATGGGTGGATGAGAACGCCTGGCTGACCGCCGCGCGCGAATATCCCGGCTGCAACCTGGTGACCATCGGCATGGAAGCCTGCCGCTTCAAGCACCGGGTCGAAAACGGCTCCATCCTGCGGTTCCATACGCAAAAGATGCGGCAGGGCACAACCTCGGTGACCTACAACGTGGCCGTCTATGCGGACGCTCCCGGCGCCCGCAGCGAAAAGGAAGTCTTCAGCACCGCGGTCACTTTTGTCCGCCTCGACGAAGCCGGCCGGCCGCACGAACTGGAAAAAAGAAGCTGAGCTCCGGCCCCGACCCGATGCGGGCAGGGAGGCTTCAGAATCTGAGCCCGGCGCCCGCCAGCCGCCGGGCCAGTTCGGCAAGGACGCGCTCGTCATCATCCTCACCCACCGACTCGAACACCGCCCCGAAACGCAAAAACGGCCCGGTGTCGTCCCAGGGAACGGTGGAGACCCCCAGGTTCTCCAACAAATAGAGAGAAGCCTCTTCGGCAGTTGCGAAGGCGACGCTTCCCGCACCCCTGGGAGCTTTTACATAAAGATAAAAGGTCCCGCCCGGCATTCGTGCCTCAAAACCGGCGCCGCGCAATACCTCGACCATCCGCCGCAGCCGGGCGGCATAATGCCGCCGAATCTCCTCAACCCGAGGTAAATCCGCCAGGCCGACGCACGCGGCCCGCTGCAACGCCTTGAACTGGCCGCTGTCGCAATTGTCTTTAATTGCGGCCAGAGCTTCGACCGCCCAACGGGCGCCGCAGAAAAAAGCCAATCGCCATCCCGTCATGTTGCAGGCTTTACTCATGGAATGCAGTTCGACCGCCTGGTCCTTGCCGCCCGGCCGCTGTAAAATCGACATTCTCCGTCCTTCATGCGCGAGCGTGGCGTAAGCGGCATCCTGGACGATTAAAATATTATGCCGCGCGGAAAAGCGTATCAGTTCATCGTAAAACCGCGCCGTCGCCAACGCCCCGGTCGGGTTGTTCGGGTAGTTGACGTAAAACAGTTTGCAGCGGTCGGCCAGTGCCGGGTCGATGCGCTTGAGATCGGGAAGAAAACCATTCTCTTCAAGCAGAGGGACCTTGACCGTTTCGCCGCCCAGGTACTGCGCATGCGTCGCCATGATCGGATAGCCGGGAACCGTGTGGAAAACGACATCTCCGGGATTCACGAATGCCGGCGGCAGCATGGCCAGGGCCGATTTCGTGCCCATGCTGTGGTTGACTTCGGTTTCCGGATCAAGTTCGACCCCGAAAGCGGCATGCATATATTCAGCGGCAGCCCGCTTGAATTCGGGGCCGCCATTGTCGGCGTAACCGCGGTTTTCGGGCTTGTCGACTTCAACTTTAAGCGCCTCACGGATCGGCTTCGGCGCCATCAGATCGGGTTCGCCGACGCCGAAGTCAAGGATTTCAAGAGTGGGTTGACAGCGCCGGATTCTTGCTTTGGCGCGCTTGATTTTTTCAAACTTGAAAATTTCCGTCGTCTTGCCGAAGCGGCTGCCGCCGATCCGCTGCGCAAACAGGTCTTCCCATATCATCGTTCTTCTCCTGTCCCTTTGTTCGGTCTGCCGGTGATGAAAACTTGCTTTTTGCATTGCAGGATGCCGCACGAATAAGATAAAAACAAATAATTGATAATAATAATTCAATCATAAATAATGATGGGTAAAAATTATGGACATTTCCGGCTTGAAGGTTTTTCTCGCCGTCGCGGAAACGGCCGGCTTCACACGGGCCGCCCACCGGCTTCACTGTGTTCAACCGAATGTCACCGCACAGATAAAAAAACTGGAAGAAAATCTCGGGGTCCGGCTCTTCTATCGCGAAAGCAGGCAGGTAAAGCTGACGGCCCATGGCCGCGAACTGGTCGGCCGGGCCAGACAGATTCTCGCAATGGTGCGGGATACGGAGAGCCGATTTACCCGGCAAGCGCCCGCCGGACAGCTGAACCTGGGCGTCACCCAGACGGCGGCCGCCGCCCTGCTGCCGGAAATTCTGCGCACTTACATCCGCGACTGCCCGGAGGTGGAAATCAACGTCCAGTCGCTCTTCGTCGAAACCATGACGACGCAACTGCTCAATCACGAACTCGATTGCGCGCTGACGGATTTAAGTATCGAACATCCGCTGCTGCGCTATCGGCTTTCCCGGCCCCAGCGCCTGATGCTGGTTCATGCCGTCGATTATCCCTGTTCCCCGCACGAGCCGGTGACCGTTCTGAGCTTTTCCCGGGCGAGCCGCTACCGGAGGCTGCTGCTGGCTTATCTGCGCCGACTGCGGATTCCGGTCGCCCGGGAATTGACCCTGAAAGGAATGGATGCGGTCATCTCCTGCCTTATCGGCCGGGTCGGCGTGAGCCTGTTGCCGGAGGCGGTCACACGCCTGCCCCACCTGACCCCGCATATCAACGCCATTACGCTGGACGAAGCCGAAGGGCGGGTCGGAGTCCTAACCCACATCAACCATGTCGAGACCGCCGCCCAGAGCGTTTTTATGCGTCTGGCTCAAAGCGTTATCGACAAATCTTAGCGGGCGGTTGAAAAGCGGCCCGCCAAGCCCGGAAAGGGGCGACCAAAATCGATAGCGGCGGTTTAACCGGTTGATGTTACGAAACAGGGGCAATCGCATTCTCCCCGGCCGGACCTGAAAAATCCCGCCCTCACGGCCGGGCCGGAGATGCGGCCGCAATGCGCCGGTAAACAACGCCTGTTTCCATCAGCTGTTTTTCCCCTCACAGCGGCTTTATTTCCCTGCCCTTATTGCGGGAAAACAACGATCTGTTTTATAATCAACAAGTTTTGTGTCATACCTGCACCAATGAGCGGTTCACCGGATATAAAGCATAAGTCATTGCCGCGTCTAAGCTTTCAAAAAATGGCCAGCGAACCTTAAGGGTGCGATTCGCGTTTTTTGACAGTCTTATCCACGCTAGGCAGTTGCACTTCTTTTCCGCCGGCCGCTCACTGCTGCGGGTGAGCATTTAAGATCTTCCCCGGAGACCGATAAAACATGAGCGTCATCGACAATGCCGGCCCCCAATGGCTGGAGCAGCAGTACCGCCTGTACAAGCAGAATCCCGAGCAGATCAGCGAAGAGTGGCAGAGCTTTTTCAAAGGCTTTGACCTGGGCATGGAGAACCGGGACCGCCTGGCTCCCGACCATAAACCCGCGGCCGTGCAATCGATGATCCGCCGCTATCGCGACGTCGGCCACATCTACGCCTGCGTCGACCCCCTGACGCCGTGCAAACTCGATCATCCGCTGTTGCGCATCGCCGAATTCGGGCTGGACGAAAACGATCTGCAACGAACTTTCGCCACCGATAATTTCATCCTGGAAAAGGCCCCGCTCAAAGACATCATCGATGTTCTGCAGCAGACCTACTGCCGTTCCCTGGGGCTGGAATTCATGCACATTCCGATCCCGGAAGAGCGGAAATGGCTGCATGTGCGGGCGGAAGAGTCGCGTAACCGCAGCGAAATCGGCCGCGCAAAAAAACTGCAGACCATGAAAATGCTGCTCAAAGCGACGAAATTCGAGAATTTTCTGCACCGCAAATTCGTCGGCCAGAAACGCTTTTCCCTGGAAGGAGCCGAGTCGGTTATTCCGCTGCTCGATCATCTGGTGGAAACAGCGGCCGAATTATCCATTCAGCAGATCGTCATCGGCATGGCCCATCGCGGCCGGTTGAATGTCCTGGCGAATATCTTCGAAAAACCGCTGGAGAATATCTTCACCGAGTTCAGCGACAACGAGCGCTATAAAATCGTCGGCGAGGGGGATGTCAAATATCACAAAGGCTACACCTCTTATCGTCAGTTTCCGCAGGGCCAGGTCCGCATTTCCCTGGCTTCGAACCCGAGTCACCTGGAAGCCGTCAATCCGGTGGTCGAAGGCAAGGCCCGCGCCCGCCAGGACCGCCTGGACGGGGACGGCGAACAGCTGATCATGCCGTTGCTGATTCATGGAGACGCCGCTTTCGCCGGTCAGGGGATGGTGGCCGAAACCCTCAACCTGTCGCAGTTGGCCGGTTACAAAACCGGCGGCACCCTGCACCTGATCATCAACAATCAGATCGGCTTCACCACGACCCCGGAAGATGCCCGCTCGACCCCTTACGCCACCGATATCGCGAAAATGCTCAACGCCCCGATCTTCCATGTTCACGGCGACGATCCCGAGGCCCTGATCCAGGCCGCCACCATGGCGATCGAGTTCCGCCGGCAGTTTCGCAAGGATGTGATCATCGAAGTCATCTGTTACCGGCGACACGGTCACAACGAAGGAGACGAACCGTTTTTCACCCAGCCCCTGATGTATGAAAAAATCCGCAATCATCCGCTGACGGTCGATATCTACAAAAATCAATTACTGCTCGAAGGGGTGGCGGAAGCCGAAATCAGGCAGATGGCCGACGACATCGACCGAAAACTGGAAGCCGCGCTCGATTGCGAAGTTTGCCCGCTGCACGAAATTTTTCTCAAGCAATGGTCGCATATCTCCCGCGAATTCAGCTTCGATCCGGTTTCGACCGGGGTCGGAAAAATCACTCTGCATCAGCTCAGCGCGATCCTGACCAATCTCCCCGAGACGTTCACCCCGCATCGCAAAATTGCCGCATTGCTGAACAAACGCCATAAAGCGGTCAGCGAGGACGGCCCGATCGACTGGGGCACCGGGGAGGCCCTGGCGTTCGCCAGCCTGGTTCACGAAGGCACGTCGGTCCGGCTGTCCGGCCAGGATTCGCGCCGCGGCACCTTCAACCACCGCCACGCCACCCTCTATGACGGCAAAACCGGAGAGCCCTACACCCCCCTGACCAAAATCGCCGCGCAAGCGGACTGCCGTTTCGACGTCTTCAACAGCATGCTGTCCGAAGCGGCGGTGCTCGGCTTCGATTACGGCTACTCGGTCGAGACCCCCGACGATCTGACCATCTGGGAAGCGCAGTTCGGCGATTTCGCCAACGGCGCCCAGGTGATCATCGACCAGTTCATCGCCAGCAGCCTGACCAAATGGGACCGCCCCAGCGGCATCACCATGTTTCTGCCCCATGGCTACGAAGGCCAGGGACCGGAACATTCCAGCGCCCGCATCGAACGCTATCTGCAACTTTGCGCCGACAACAACATGCATGTGGTCTACCCGACGACCCCGGCGCAGCTGTTTCATGCCCTCAGACGCCAGGTCCGCACCAAATATCGCCGGCCGCTGATCGTTTTCACCCCCAAGGCGCTGTTGCGACATCCCGCCTGTGTTTCCAGGCTTGAGGATTTCACCGGGGGCGGTTTCCGGGAAGTCATACCCGACGAGAAGCCCGGACGGAACTGCCGCCGGGTGTTGCTCTGTTGCGGCAAGATCTATTATGACCTGGTTCAGCACCGGGCCGGGGGACAACACGAGGATGTGGCCGTCATTCGACTCGAGCAGCTCTATCCCCTGCACAAAGAACTGCTGGCCCGGACCCTCGAAGAGTACCCGCGCGACATCGATTTTTACTGGGTCCAGGAAGAGATCGCCAATGGCGGCGGCTGGGACTTTCTGCGCCCGCGCCTGCGCGAACTGATCGGCAAAGAACCGCTTTACATCGGCCGCAAACGTTCCGCCAGTACGGCCGTGGGTTCGCATCGCATCCACAAGAAAGAGCAACAGGACATCTTGAATCGGGCCTTTGCCCCCTCAAATTAAAGGACAGCAACGGTTATGGAAATTATCGTTCCCCAGGTCGGTGAATCGATTGTTGAAGCGGAAATCGGCGAGTGGTTCAAACAGGACGGCGATTACGTCGAAAAAGACGAACTGCTCATGGAACTGGAAACCGAAAAAGTCAATGTCGAGTTGACCGCCGAGGATTCCGGCACCTTGACGATTCTGGCGCCGGCGGGTGAGGTGGTGAAAATCGGCGCCGTGATAGGCAGGATCGATGTCGACGCAACAAGGCCCGCAGCGACAGACGAACCCGCTGCCGCCGATACGGCTGCGGCGCCGCCGGCCGCGCCCGCGACGATGAATCCGGCGGTGCCGAAGATCGCGGCAGAACGCGGTGTCGACCTCGGCACTCTCACCGGCAGCGGCCGTGACGGCCGCGTTCTGGTCGACGATATTCCACCGGCACAGCAGCAACCGGCACAACCCGCAGCGGCTGCAACCCCCCCGGCGAAAAAAGAGCAACCGGCACCGAAACCGCAAACGCCACCGGCTGAACGCTCCTCCGCAGAGCGCATCACCCGGGTGCCGATGACGCAGATCCGCAAAAAAATCGCCGAGCATCTGCTGCGGGCAACTCACGAAACCGCCATGTTGACCACGTTCAATGAAATCGACATGAGTAAAGTGATGGCCATGCGCAAACAGTACAAGGAAATCTTCCAGGAGAAACACGGCGTCGGACTCGGGTTCATGTCCTTTTTCGTCAAAGCTGCGGCAGAAGCATTGAAACTGTTCCCGGAGGTCAACGCCAGCATCGACGGCACCGATATTCTCTACCACAATTATGTCGATATCGGGGTCGCCGTGGGCAGCAAGCGCGGCCTGGTGGTTCCGGTCATCCGCGCTGCCGACCGTCTGGACTTCGCCGCCATCGAAAAGACCATCCGCGATTTAGCCGACCGCGCCGGCAGCGGCAAATTGACTCTCGATGACCTGGAAGGCGGCACTTTTACCATCAGTAACGGCGGCATCTACGGCTCGGTCCTGTCGACGCCGCTGCTCAATCCGCCGCAGAGCGGCATTCTCGGGATGCATGCCATCCAGGAGCGCCCCGTGGTACGCAGCGGCGAAATCGTCATCAGGCCGATCATGAACGTCGCGCTCAGCTACGATCACCGCATTATCGACGGACAGCAGGCGGTCGGATTCCTGAAACAGATCAAAAGTTACATCGACAACCCGGAAACCCTGCTGCTGAACATATAGCGACCGCTTGTCCACTGCGCTCCACTTTTATCCGGCACCGGTGTCCCCCATAACCGCTCCGGGTGATGCATACCGAGCGCTTCCGGCGTGCGACAGGACGCGTCGCTGCAGACCGGCCGGGGAGACGCAGCGCCGCCGCCGGAGAAAAGGCCGGCATGGGTAACGGGGCTCAAGCGCACGGGATACCGACAACCGAAAAGGCCGAGGTTAACCTGGCGAAGAAAATGCCGCGTGACCGGCATGTTTCGCAAACGGACCCTGACCTGAAGCCGTGGCGACGGCTGAAACGTGAACCAAGCAAACAGACCGCAAAAGGAGACAGCATGTCCGAACAAATATTCGATCTGATCGTCATCGGCGCCGGACCCGGCGGCTACGTCGCGGCCATTCGCGCGGCGCAACTCGGATTTTCCGTGGCCGTTGTCGAAAAACGCGCCACTCTGGGCGGAGTGTGCCTGAACGAAGGCTGTATTCCGAGCAAGGCCCTGCTCGAATCAAGCGAACATTTCGCCCGCATCCGACACGAATTCGCCGGGCACGGCATCAATGTCGAAGGGGCGAAATTGAATCTGACGCAAATGATGAAACGCAAGCAGGAGATTATCGACAAGCTCACCGGAGGCATCGCCGGTCTGTTCAAAAAAAACCAAATCACCGCCATTGCCGGACAGGCGGAACTGCAACCGGGCGACGGCTCACCCCGAACGATCAAGGTCACTTCCGACGCGGGAACCGCGCTATACAAGACCAAAGCGGTGCTGCTGGCCAGCGGCAGCGAAGCGATTGCATTACCGCATCTGCCTTTTGACGGCGAAAGTGTGATCAATGCCCGCGATGCGCTCAGCCTGGACAGGGTTCCGCAACGCCTGCTGGTGGTCGGCGGCGGTGTCATCGGCCTGGAACTGGGCTCGGTCTGGAGCCGCCTGGGCGCCCAGGTCACGGTGGTGGAAATGTTGCCGCAGATCCTCCCCCAGACCGATCCGCAAGTCGCCCAGACCCTGCAACGCAGCCTGAAAAAGCAGGGCCTGGAGATCCTGACCAAGACCCGGCTGGAAAAAATCGACAAGCATGCCGACGGTATCCTCGCGACCCTGAGCACCGCCAAAGGCGAACACCAGCTGACCTGCGATAAAGTCCTGGTGGCCACGGGCCGTCGGCCGCAGGCCTCGGGGTTGGGACTGGAGCATGCCGGACTGCAGCTCAACCGACAGGGGCAACTGGACGTCGACGAGAATTATCAGACCGCCGCAGCGGGCATCTATGCCATCGGCGATCTGGTGCCGGGCCCGATGCTGGCCCACAAAGCCAGTGAAGAGGGCGTCGTGTTTGCCGAACGCCTGGCGGGACGGAAATCCGCCGTCAACTATCAGTGCATTCCGGCGGTGACCTACACCTGGCCGGAAGTGGCCACGGTCGGTCGCAACGAGGAAGAACT
Source organism: Geopsychrobacteraceae bacterium (assembly GCA_963676555.2). GTDB lineage: Bacteria > Desulfobacterota > Desulfuromonadia > Desulfuromonadales > Geopsychrobacteraceae > BM522. The sequence continues at coordinate 104,628 of CAXXGL010000011.1, read as the reverse complement.
CAAAGCGGAAGGGATCGAATACAAAGCCGGAAAATTCTTTTTCGCCGCCAGCGGCCGTGCGCTGGCGACCGGCATGAGCGAAGGTTTCGTCAAAGTCCTGGCGACTCCCGACAGCGGCCGTATCCTGGGCGTGCACATCGTCGGCCCCCAGGCCTCGGAATTGATCGCCGAAGCGACAACCGTCATTTCCTTTGCCGGCAGCGTCCACGATCTGGCCGTCACCTGTCATGCTCATCCGACCCTGGCCGAAACGCTTAAGGAAGCGGCGTTGGCGGTCAACAAGGAAGCGATTCACGCCTGAGCCTCTTGACATCGAGAGGAAGACGGCGGAGAATTACCCTGAACCGCATCGGGGCAACCGCGCGGTTGCCCCGATGCGGAGTCATAAGTTCCGATCACCACAATCATTTTTCCCTTGCTAACCAATACCCGACAATAAAGGCAGTCCTTTGAAATCATTGAAAAAATTATTCATTCTTCTCGTTCTCGGCGGTATTGTCGCCGCCGCTGTTTTTTACTTTCGCGACACCAAAACACCGCTGGTTGAGTTGACCCCGGGCAGCGGCCCGATTTCGCAACAGAGCAAACTGCTGCTCAATCTCAACGACGCCGGCATGGGACTGAAGTCTGTCCGTATCAACGTGATTCAGGGCGACAACATCATGCCGTTGCTGCAGCGCGATTTCCCGGCGCAGACCAGGGTCAGTGACCTGGAACTGGATCTTTCCGGCCTCAAGTTGCAGCAGGGCAACCTGCAGATCGAAGTGACGGCGACCGATCAGTCGATTTATCACCTGGGTAAAGGAAACAGCATCCGCGAACTCTACAGTCTGACCTACGATACCCGGCCGCCGGTGATTTCCATTCTCAGCAAGGCGCATAATTTCACCAAGGGAGGCAGCGGCCTGGTGACCTACAGCCTGAACGAGGAAGTCGAACGGACCGGCGTCCAATTCGGCGAGCATTTCTTCCCGGCCTACCAGCAGGATTCAGGCACCTATGCCTGTCTCTTCGCCTATCCCTACAACGTCCGGGAAGAGGATTTCGTGCCCCGGGTCATGGCCCTCGACCGGGCCGGGAACGAACGTCAGGCCGGCATCTACTACCGGGCCAGGGACAAAAAATTCCGGCAGCGAAGAATCAACATCTCCGACAACTTTCTCGCCCAAAAGGCGCCGGAACTCGAAGCCCTGGCACCGAACGTCACGGACCCCCTGGAGATCTTTCTCTACGTCAATCGCGACATCCGCGAGCAGAATCGCCGGCAACTCGCCGAGCTGAGTCGGCAAACGTCGCCGACACCGCTTTGGGAAGGGGCCTTTCGCAGGCAACCCAAAGCCGCCACTCAGGCTCTTTTCGCCGATTCCAGAACCTACTATCACCAGGGCAAGGAGATCGGCAAAACCGTTCACTGGGGCCACGATCTGGCCTCGATCGCCCAGGCCGAGATTATTGCGGAAAATTCCGGCAAGGTTCTGTGGGCCGAGTACATGGGCATTTACGGCCAGTGTATCGTCGTCGACCACGGCCTCGGTCTGCAAAGCCTCTACGCCCACATGAGTCAACTCAATGTCCAACCCGGCGACATGGTCGGCAAAGGACAGGTCCTCGGCCGCAGCGGGGCGACGGGCATGGCCGGCGGCGATCATCTCCACCTGGGCATGCTGGTTTCCGGCATCCCGGTCCAGCCGATCGAATGGTGGGATGACAACTGGCTGCAAAACAACATTGACGGCAAACTGGCCGGAAACTGAGCCGTGCTCCGGCAAGCTGCCGGTCAAGGCGGGAAAATCCGCCGGAACCGCAGCATCGGCAGCCCGGCCGACCATAGCCGACCATAAGGTGCCATTAACGGGATGCGCTGATGCAAAAGCTTGACAGCCTCAACATCCTGGTCTAAAAAATATTTTTCTTCCCCTTCGATCATGCGAAACAGAAAGGTGCCGCCTGATGAAAAAACTACTCATCCTGTTGTTGGTTGGAATGCTGAGCTGCTTCGCGGGCTCCGCTTTCGCAGCAAAAGACATCAAAGCCGGTTTTGTCTATGTCGGTCCCGTCGGCGATGCCGGATGGACCTACGCCCACGATCAGGGACGTCAGGCCATGGAAAAGCTGGATTTCGTCCAGCCTTCGACTTTTATCGAATCCGTTCCCGAAGGAGCGGAGTCGGCCCGGGTGATCAACGGTCTGGTGCGCAAAGGCCACAACCTGATCTTCACCACCAGCTTCGGTTACATGGATGCGACCATCGACGTGGCCAAACGCAATAAAGATGTCGTCTTCATGCATTGTTCGGGCTACAAAACCGCTGAAAACGTCGGCACCTATTTCGGCCGCATGTACGAACCGCGTTATCTTGCGGGCATCGTCGCCGGCAAGATGACCCGGAAAAACGTCATCGGTTACGTCGCCGCCTTCCCCATTCCGGAAGTCATTCGCGGCATCAACGCCTTCACTCTGGGCGCACGCAGCGTCAATCCGCAAGCCGAAGTCAAGGTGGTCTGGACCCAGACCTGGTTCGATCCCGGGGTCGAACGGGATGCGGCCGACAGCCTGCTCGATGTCGGCGCCGATGTGCTCACCATGCATCAGGACGCCCCGGCCACCCTGCAGGCGGCCGAAGCCCGCGGCGCACTGGTCATCGGCTATGACTCCGACATGCGCAGTTTCGCTCCCAACGCTTTTCTGACCGCGCCGATCTGGAACTGGGGCGCCCTGTACACCAAAATTGCGGAGCAGGTGCATAACGGCACCTGGAAGTCGGAAAAAACCTGGTCGGGCCTGAAAGAGGGCCTGGTTCAACTGGCACCGATGAGCGACAAGGTACCCGCCGAACTCCAGAACCTGGTCGCTGAAAAAACCGCCGCCATCAAAGCAGGCTCTTTCCATCCCTTCGCCGGCCCGGTCAAAGACCAAAACGGCAAGATCGTCATTGCCGCCGGCCAGATTCCGAACGACGGCGAACTGCTCGGCATGAACTATTTTGTTCAGGGAGTCCAGGGAACCATTCCCAATTAACGCCTTTAGCTTTTCTCAGGCACGCTCGATGCACGCGAGCGTGCCTTTTTATTTGCATGGCTGATTTATTACAGATCCGCAATATCCGTAAAACGTTCCCCGGCGTTGTTGCCCTGGACGACGTCTCCTTTGCCGTCACCAGCGGCGAGATTCACACTCTTCTGGGCGAAAACGGCGCCGGGAAAAGTACCCTGATGAACGTGCTTACCGGGCTTTACCATCCCGATCGGGGCAGCATGCATCTTGACGGCCGGGCCGTCCATTTCGTCAGCCCCCGGGATTCGATGGTTTGCGGCATCGGCATGGTGCATCAGCATTTTATGCTGATCCCGGCCCATTCGGCCCTGGAAAACATTCTCCTTGCTCTCGACGGCGTTCCCAACTTTTACAACCGTAAAACGTACACCGCCAGAATCCAGACCCTGATCGATGAATTTCAGCTTGACCTCGATCTGGACACACCGGTCTGGAAACTGTCCATCGGCGCCCAGCAGTGGATCGAGCTGATCAAGTTGCTGATGCGCGACTGCCGGCTGCTGATTCTGGACGAACCCACGGCGGTGCTGACCCCGCAGGAAGCGAACCGTCTGTTCTGCGTGCTGCGCCGGTTGAAGGAACAGGGGAAAAGCATCATTTTCATTTCCCATAAAATGCGCGAGGTCATGGACATCTCCGACCGCGTCACTATTCTGAAAAAAGGCCGCAGCGTCGCCACGCTGGCCAGCGGGGATTATGATGAAGCCCGGCTGGCCGCGTTGATGATCGGTCGCGACAAGATCCCGCAATGGCAGAAGAACCTGCAGATGTCGGATGAGATCGTGCTTGACATTCAGAACCTGTCGGTCCGCAACGATCGCGGCCTTGCCGACCTGGACAATTTCAGCCTGCAGTTGAAAAAAGGGGAAATCCTCGGCATCGCCGGGGTGGCCGGCAACGGCCAGAAAGCCCTGGCCGAAGTCCTGACCGGGCTGAAAAACGCCGGCCAGGGGAAAATTCTCGCCCGCGGCAAGGACATCACCAACAGCAACGCCCGCTATTCTTATGTCGCCGGCATCGCCCATATTCCCGAGGATCGCAAAACCATCGGCATCGCCCCCGATATGAGCGTTGACGACAACCTGATCATGAAAAGTTTCAAAAGCGGCTCGTTCCGGCACTGGATTTTTCAGGACAAGAAAGCCATTCGCCGAAACGCGGTCGAAAAGATCGCGCAGTTCGCCATCCAGTCCGGACCCGACGGGACCCCGGTTCGCTACCTGTCCGGGGGCAATATCCAGAAAGTGATCATCGCCCGCGAACTCTCGGAACGACCCAGCGTGCTGGTGGCTCTGTACCCGACGCGCGGCCTCGATATCGGCAGCGCCGAATACGTTCACAAAGTGATCGCCGACGGCGCCGACCGCGGCATGAGCACGATTCTGATCGCCGAGGACCTGGACGAGTTGCTGAAACTCGGCGATCGCATCGCCGTCATGTTCCGCGGCCGCCTGATCGGTATCGTCAACCCGCGCCACACCACGCGCGAGGAGATCGGCCTGATGATGAGTGGGGAAACTGCGGGGGACGCCGTATGAGGCCGGTCATCGAACGCCGTGAAATCACCTCGCCCCTGTTCCGTTTCAGCGCGCCGCTGATCTCCATCGCCATAGCGCTGTTCATCGCCGGGTTTCTGTTTCTGATCGCAGGCATCAGCCCCCTGGCCGCATATCGGGAAATTATCTTCGAATCGGTCGGATCGGTTTACGGCCTGTCCGAAACCCTGGTGAAAACCACCCCGCTGATCTTTGCCGGACTGGGCGTCAGCCTGGCGTTCCGCATGCAGATCTGGAACATCGGCGCCGAAGGGCAAATCTACATGGGCGCCCTGGGTGCGTCCTGGGTCGCGCTGTTTTCCGGAATCGGGAATCACTGGCTGATGTTGAGCGCCATGTTCGCCGCCGCGTTTCTCTGCGGCGGCCTCTGGGCCGGGGTGGCGGGTTTCCTGCGCGCCCGCTGGCAGGTCAACGAGGTCATCGTCACCCTGCTGATGAACTACATCGCCATCCTCTGGGTCGATTACCTGGTGTACGGTCCCTGGAAAGACCCCAAGGGCTTCAACTTTCCGCTGACCGCCCAGTTCAGCGACGCGGCGCGATTCGCCGAATACTTCAACACCCGCCTGCACAGCGGCTTTTTTCTCGCTCTGCTGTGCGCCCTGCTGCTCTATCTGTTCATGGAGCGCACGGTCTGGGGATACGAAATCAAGGTCATCGGCAGCAACGCGAAAGCGGCGCAATACGCCGGTATGCGAACCGGTATGGCGATTTTTTTCGTCCTCTTTCTCAGCGGGGCGATTGCCGCGATCGCCGGATTCAGCGAAGTCGCCGGCTTGCAGCACCGCCTGCAGCACGGTATCTCGCCGGGCTACGGCTATACCGCCATCATCATTGCCTGGCTGGCCAAGCGCAGCGCCATCGGCGTGGTGATCGTCTCCTTTCTGCTCGGTATTCTCCTGGTCGGCGGCGAAAGCCTGCAGTTGCTCTGGCAGTTGCCGGTCGCTTTCGTTTACGCCTTTCAGGGACTGATTCTGTTTTTTCTGCTGGCTTCCGACTTTTTTATCGTCTACCGGCTGAAGCTGGTCAAAGGGGCCGCTCATGTTTGAAATACTGCTTGACGCCACGGTGCGCGCCGGCACGCCGATCCTTTTCGCCACGCTGGGAGCGATCATCAACGAACGCTCGGGCATTATCAATCTGGGGATCGAAGGACTGATGCTGATCGGTGCGCTGGCCGGTTTTTCCGGAACCTACCTGAGCGGTTCCCTGCTGCTCGGCGTGTTGTTCGCTTTCGGCGCCACCTTTGTTGCCGGCACCATCCATGCGCTGATCACCGTCCAGTTGCGCGGCAATCAGATCGTCAGCGGTCTGGCCCTGACCATGTTCGGCATCGGCATCACCGCGCTGTTCGGCAAAACCATGGTCGGCCTGACCATCGACGGCTTCACCCGGATCGCCATTCCCGGCCTGAGCCGGCTCCCGATCATCGGCCGGGCCTTTTTCAACCAGGACTGGCTGATCTATTTCAGTTTCCTGCTGGTCTACCTGGTCTGGTTCTTTTTTTACCGCACCCGGTGGGGGCTGAACATGCGCAGCATCGGGGAAAACCCGGCGGCAGCGGACACCTGCGGACTTTCGGTCGGCAAATACCGCTTCCTCGCGGTCACCATCGGTTCCGGTTTCGTCGGCATCGGCGGCGCCTATCTGAGCCTGGCCATCACGCCCATGTGGATCGAAAACATGTCGGCCGGCCGCGGCTGGATCGCCGTGGCCCTGGTCATTTTCGCCGGCTGGTCGAGTCCGAAAGCCCTGCTGGGGGCTTACCTGTTCGGCGGCATTACCGCCATGCAACTGCGTTTTCAGGCCATGGGCACGACCATCAGTGCCCATATCCTGCAAATGCTTCCCTATTTCTTCACCATCCTGGTTCTGGTCCTTTCCACCCTGCGGCTGCAAAAGGGTGCCGGACAGCAACCGGAAAGCCTGGGCTTCCCCTACGACCGCGAGGATCGCAAATGACGGCTGCCGAAATCCTGCTGCAACGTATTCATCGGGAAGGCGCGATTGACGGCGATGTCGTCAAAGTCGACCGCTTTCTCAATCACATGGTCGATCCCGAACTGATCGAGATCCTGGCCGGGGAACTCGCCGGTCGTTACGCGCGGCACAGCGTCAGCAAAATCATCACTGCGGAGACCAGCGGCATCATGCTCGCGTTGGCTATTGCGGCGAAACTGCGGATTCCCTTTATCTACGCCAAGAAGAAACGTCCGATCACCATGCCGGATTATTTCGCGGCGGCCAGCTATTCGTTCACCAAGCAGGAGTCGACCACTTTGTACGTCTCGCGGGATGTGTTGACGGCTGCGGACCGCGCTCTCTTCGTCGACGATTTTTTCGCCAAGGGATCGACCTTCAAGGCGATTGCCGAAATTGTCGCGGACGCCGGCGCCGAACTGGTCGGTACGGCCGTGATCATCAACAAATCCGCGCGCCGTGATATCGAGTCGATCCTGACGCTGGACGATCTGCGCGCGTTATAAGCCCTCCGGCTTCCATCGCCGCCGGCCGCGACAGGCAACATGAACAGGCTGTTCCGCCTTGCGAAAAACCCGCTCGCTCTTTGACCGAACCCGGGAATGACAGATCATTCAGCGCCGGCCTTGCGAAAATATGTTATTTTCCATGTCCGACCGGCGGAATCAGCTTGCTTTTCGCTACGAAACCCCAGCGCGGGGCAGAACCTTCAACCGCCGGGATGTTCGACTCAACTACCGCTCCGAGATCGCTGTTGCGAGGCACCATGTTTAAACTATCGTTGAAAAACGTACTGATTTTCCCCTATGTAACCCTGGTCGTTTTACTGGCTCTCGCCATCGGCATTCTGTCCTATATGACCGGGCATCAGGCGGTCAAAACCCTGACCGAACACATGCTGGAGGAAACGCTCGCCCGGATCGGCCAGGCCGTGGATCGGCATGTCGTCGGCTCGGTCGCCACGCTGGAAGCCGCGTTCCCGAACGGCATGCCGGCGCCGCCATCGATCGAAGCGGATCTCGACAATCTGCGCACCCGTTTCTGGATCGCCACTTCCTTGCACATCGATCCGAACAATTACGTCTACTACGGCAATATCCAGGGGCAGGCCTTCGGCCTTTATCGCCACTCTTACGAAGACGGGGAAATCCGGATCAAATACCTGCCGGAAGAGCATCGCAAACGCTACCGCATTGCCGGCATCGATGCCGAGCCGGTTTTCGCTTCGACCGAAAACAACTTGTTCGATCCCCGCACCCGGCCCTGGTTTCAAGCGGCACAGTCCAGCCTGCAGGACATCTGGACTTCGGTCTACATCGACTTCGGCACTCAGGACCTGGTCGCCACACGAACCCGTCGCGTGCTGGACCGCAACGGCGAGTTGCAGGGAGTGGTCGCAACCGATATGCCCTTGAGCGCACTCAATCAGTTCGTCAGCGCACTGGAAGTCTCGCCCAACGGGCTCGCTTTCATTATCGAGCCGGACGGCGATCTTATCGCTTCGTCCTGCAGCCCGAATGTCAGGCAATCCGCAGACGGTAAAAACCTGCGCGTCAACGCCGCTGAAAGCGGCCATCGCCTGTTGACGGAGATTTACCGGCAACTGCAGCCCCGTTTGCATTCGGGAACGGCGGGGCAAAATGCCCGGACCCTTTTCTTTACCGACAGCCAGGGAGACAAAATCAGCGTTGCTTTTGCATTCTTTCAGGACAAAGCCGGCCTACAGTGGATCAATATCGTCGCCTTGCCAGACAGCGATTACATGGGCGAAATCAGTGAAAATGTCCTGCGGACGCTTGCCATAGCCGTCCTGGCGACGATCATTGTCGCACTTATCGGTCTGTCCATTTTACATTGGGTGACCAAAGACCTGCGCAAGCTCTCGGCGGCCGTCAACAAGGTCGGCAGCGGCAGCCTGGAAAAACCGCTTACCATCAGGCGCAGTGACGAGATCGGCAGCCTGGCGGAGAGCTTTTCGGCGATGCAATACCGCTTACAGACCGATCATTTGACCGGGCTGCCGAACCGTTACGCATTTGAACAGCACCTGGCGCTGGCGATCGATAACTATCCCGCTCAGGGCAAGCCGTTTGCGATCATGTTCATCGATATCAACAATTTCAAGCAGATCAACGACCGTTACGGCCATGACGCCGGCGACCGGGCGTTGATCGAATTCGCCCTGCGCTTGCGCACCCATATCCGCCAGCAGGATCTGGTTGCCCGTTTCGCCGGAGACGAATTCGTTATTCTGGTTCACGACATCCACACCCGGGAAGACCTTGAACCGATCCGGCACAACTTGGAAACCGCCCTGGAGGCCCCCCTGCAGTGCCTGCCCGCGGCAGATGAAACCTTCCCCGGCGCCATCGGCTGTGCGCAGTTCCCGGATGAAGCGGATAATTTCAAGGACTTGCTGATGACCGCCGACCGCAGGATGTATGCCCAGAAAGAACGGCAGAAACAGAACACGGAAACGAGTTGCCCCGACTCCTGACTTTTCATGGCGTAGCGGAACCGGCTCGTTCCCCCTGATGCGTTGCAACCGCTCCCGGTCGTTTTGCGCCAACTGGCACCCTGCTTGACCATCACAGTTACAGCCGGGAGCCCGCGCTCCCGGCGCTGGCCGAATTGCGCAAGCTCGATATTCCCGTGATCCCGACCAGCAGCAAAACAGCGACTGAGATCGCTCCCCGGCAAAGCCGGATGAACCTTGGCCCCCTTTTATCATCGCAAACGGCGCCGGCATCATTTTCCCAAAAAAATCGGCAGCCTTCAGTAACAGTGCTTTTTTCGGCAGGTCTTATGCCGAGCGGTTGTCGCTGCTGCGGCAGGTCCGTCACGATCACGGTTTTCGTGTTACCGGATGTAACGATTTTTCAACGGCCGAACCGGCCGCGACAACGGGACGGGATGCCGCGACCGCGCAATTATCCAGACAACGGCTGTGCAGCGAACCTCTGCGTCGGGAAGACAGCGCCGCAGCCCTGACGCAATTTTTTCCAGGTGCTGCGAAAATGTGACGGCCAAGCGCTCGTAATCGTCACGACACACTCTTAGAGAAATTCTCCATCAACCTTGTCGGCAGGCACGACAGAAAGCAAGCCAAAGATTTTCCGCTTCCGCCGTTTCCGCTTGGCATTCTTCATGCTTTGTTAGTTCCGGTTTGAACGACCGACCGCTGCCACCTTATTTGTTACGGGAGAACGACCGATCATGACGGACCAAAACCAGAAGCTGTTCAGAGCATTGCTGGATATCGGCAAAGAACTGGCGGCCATTACCGATCTTGACCACCTGCTGGCCAGGATATTGGATGTTTCGCGCGAGGTTTTTCACTTCGAAAACGCCATTATCAGATTATTAACCCCCGATGGAAAGGACCTGGAAACGGCCGCCTCTTACGGCTATCCGCCGCAGGTGACCGTACAACCGATCCGGGTCGGCGAAGGAATCATGGGGAAAGCGGCCAAGTTCAAACGGCCCTACCTGGTCAACAATGTCAGCCAGAGCGACGATTATCTTCCCGGCATCGATTCCGCCCGGTCGGAACTGGCCGTTCCCCTGATCGCCAGGACTCGGGTCATCGGCGTATTCAACGTTGAAAGCCCCCAGCCGGACGCATTCAATGTCAATGATTGCGACATCTTATCAATCCTCGCGGGGCAAGCCGCCGTCGCCATCGATAACGCGCATCTGTATGCGGATCTGTGCAAAGTATCCCGGGAAAAAGAGAATCTCAACCACCTGAACCAGCAGATTCTATCCAGCGTCAGCTTGGGCCTGTATACGATCGACCGCGCCCTGACGATTACCTCGTGGAACCAGAGCATGGCCGCAATGAGCCGGATCCCGGCGGAAAAAGCGCTCGGCCGGAACCTGCTCGACATGTTCCCGACCCTGGAAAAAGAAGGTATTGCCGAACGCTTGCGCCGCGTTCTCGCGACCGGTAAAGCCGAAAACCTGCGGCTGCTTCACCGCGGTCGTGCCGGTCGGAACCGTCTGCAGAAGAGAAGGCTGGCGCCGTTGAAGGAAGACGGAAAAACCATCGGCGCCGTTGTCGTGGTTGAGGACATAACCGAATTCGAGCAGCTGCTGGCACAGACGATCCAGTCGGAAAAACTGGCCGAAGTCGGTCGCATGAGCGCCGGTATCGCGCATGAGATCAATAACCCGCTCGCCGTTATCAGTTTTGCCAATCAGATTCTGCTCAACGAATATTCCTACCGTCCGGAACAACACGAACTGTTGGTGCGTATCGATACCGAAGTCGAACGGCTGAGCAGCCTGACGTCCGATCTGCTGGCCTATTCCGCAGACAGGCAGGAGGAGCGGAAAAAACCCACCGACCTCAACCGGGCGATTACCGAAGTGCTGAGCCTGATGCGGTATGAACTCAACAAAAAACAGGTCAAAGCAGTCACCCGCTTTGCCGATCTGCCGTCCGTGCTGGTCGATAAAAACCGGTTTAAACAGATTTTCATCAATTTGCTCCTCAACGCCGTACAGGCCATGGACGAACACGGCAGCATCGAAATAACCACCCGGATTGATGAGGGCAATCACCTGCGGATAAGCTTTTGCGACAACGGGCCGGGCATCCCCGACGAGCTGAAGCCGAGGATTTTCGAACCCTTTTTCACCTCCGGCAAAAACGGGACGGGAACCGGGCTCGGCCTCTACCTGTGCCGTAAAATCATCAAGGACTACCAGGGGCAGTTAAATGTGACCGATGCCCCCGCAGGCGGCTGTTGTTTTGAAATCATCCTGCCGCGCGGTTAAGACAAACGATTCTCTGTCTATTTTTTAACCACTTCCCTATTTCACTGTACAAAATATAAGCGCGGATCTGACGGCGTATCCGTCCGATGCGGTTTCATCAGCAGTATCGGATCTTGGCACAAAAGATGCTGCTGTTGGATCGAGTTTCAATACCGGGTCTAATTCAATTCGTTTTGTTAAAGAGCAATGGCGCTCTGGTTTCCGACAGGGAATCCGTGCGCCTTTTTTGTTTCAGCAGCGGGAAGAACTGCGAAAGGAGAGAGCGAGGATGAAGAAGGTGGAATGCATCATCAAGCCGTTCAAGTTGGACGATGTGAAGGGTGCGCTGACGGAGCAGGGATTGAGCGGGATGACGGTGAGCGAGGTGCGCGGGTTCGGGCGGCAGAAGGGGCACACCGAACTGTATCGCGGGGCGGAATACCAGATCGACTTTATTCCCAAGCTGAAGATCGAGCTGGTGCTGCCCGACGACCAGGTGGACGAGATCGTGGCCGTGATCCAGCGCGAAGCCAGCACCGGCCGCATCGGCGACGGCAAGATTTTCGTCAGTCCGATCGAGCAGTCGATCCGCATCCGGACCGGCGAGTCGGGCGAAGATTCCCTCTGAAAACCAACCGACAGAGATGAAGACGCTGTGTCCAGATAAAGGAGAAAGACGATGAAAAAAATGCTGATTGTGCTCACCGGGCTGCTGCTGTTGCCCACCCTGGCCCTGGCCGAAGACGCGCCGGTATCCGAGCTGTCCTTTGTTCTCAACACCTTTTCGTTTTTGGTGATGGGGGTTCTGGTGATGTGGATGGCGGCCGGGTTCGGGATGCTGGAATCGGGGCTGGTGCGGGCCAAGAACACCGCAACCATCTGCCTGAAGAACATTTCGCTGTTCGGGATCGCCGGGATTCTGTATTACGTCATCGGTTACAATCTGATGTACGCCGGGGTCGACGGCGGGTTCATGGGCAGTTTCGGGCTCTGGGGGGCGGACGACGCCGCGGCCCTGGCCGGGGACTACTCCGGCGGGTACGCCGCCGCCTCGGACTGGTTTTTCCAGATGGTGTTCTGCGGCGCGGCCTGCTCGGTGGTGTCGGGGTGCGTGGCGGAGCGGATCAAGCTGTGGTCGTTTTTGCTTTTCTGCGTCGTGCTGTGCGGGGTGATCTACCCGATCCAGGGGTCCTGGGGCTGGGGCGGCGGCTGGTTGTCGGAGATGGGCTTTTCCGATTACGCCGGCTCGACGATCGTGCATTCGGTGGGCGGCTGGGCCGCGTTGACCGGCGCGATCATCCTCGGGGCGCGCAAGGGCAAGTACGGCAAGGACGGCCGGGTCAACCCGATTCCGGGGGCCAACATTCCGCTGGCGACCCTGGGAACCTTCATCCTGTGGATGGGGTGGTACGGGTTCAACGGCGGTTCGGTGCTGGCGCTGGGCGACGCGGCCTCGGCGATCGAAATGTCGAACGTCATCGCCAACACCAACCTGGCGGCCTGCGGCGGCATGATCGCGGCGATGATCATGGTGCAGGTGCTGTACAAGAAAGTCGACGTGACCATGGCGCTCAACGGGGCCCTGGCCGGTCTGGTGTCGATCACCGCTGGGCCGGCGACGCCGTCGCTGGGCGCGGCCACGCTGATCGGCGGGGTGGGCGGCATTCTGGTGGTGCTGGCGGTGCCGTTGTTCGACAAGCTCCGGATCGACGACGTGGTGGGGGCGTTGTCGGTGCACCTGGTGTGCGGGATCTGGGGCACGCTGGCGGTCCCGCTCACCGATAGCGAAGCCGGCTTCGTCACCCAGTTGATCGGGGTGGTGGCGACCGGGGTGTTCGTGGTCATCGCCAGTGCGATCGTCTGGCTGGTGCTGAAGTACACCATCGGCATCCGGGTCAGCGCAGAAGACGAGATGCTGGGTTGCGACTCCTGCGAGATCGGCATGGAAGCCTATCCCGATTTCCAGCGCGTCAGCATCGGCGGCTCCTCCGGTATCTCCGGCTATGCCAACCCGGAAACCAGGAGATAACAACCGCGATCCGGATTCTTTTCCGGGCTCGCCCGATCTCTCCGCCGCTCTTCGTATCGGCGGGGAGATCGGCTTAAAGCAGAGGAACCACAGTGAAAATTGCTTTAATTGTGGATGATGAATCCCTGGTCCGTCGCCAAGTGCACAAAACGCTGACGGACTACGGCTTTGATCAAATCCACGAGGCGGAAAACGGCTCCGAGGCCGTCGACCTGGCCCGGGTACACAGACCGATTCTAACCGTCATGGACGTTTCGATGCCGGTCATGGACGGCATCCGCGCCGCGGAACAGATGAATCGCGATCCCGGCGGCGCGATCGTTCTGCTGACCGGCAATACCGACAGCGAAACGGTCGCCCGGGCGCAGGACGCCGGGGTGCAGCAATACCTGATGAAGCCGTTCAAAAACGATCAGCTGAAAATATCCATCGACCTGGCGATCCATCAGTTCATCGAACTGTCGAATCTACGCGATGAAGTTGCCGCGCTGAAAGAAACACTGGAGACCCGCAAACTGGTCGACCGGGCCAAAGGGCTGTTGATCAAGGGCGGGATGACGGAACCCGAAGCGCACCGCAAAATGCAGAAACTGGCTATGGATAAACGCAAAAGCCTCAGGGATGTCGCGGCAGCGATCCTGCTCATGGAGGGCTGATCTGAGCGCTCATGTCGCGCACATAAACCTGTGTAACCTACCGCCCTGGATCATTGCCTCGCAGCACTACAACCGTCATCCGCAGCGGTTGGAAATCCAGGGGACTCATCATCTTCGCAAAGCGCTTTTTGACGAACTGGACAACATCTCCGAGCGGGAAGCGCGCGGTTATCGTTTCCATGATTTTATGGATGTAACGTTTCAGTTGCACCAGTGGCAGCGCGAGAGCTCGAGCAGCAGCCGGACATGTCTGAAAAACAGTTATCTGCGGTTCCTGCGCGGCTGGCTGTTCGACAGTAATTCGATCGAGGGCGCGGTACTCAAAGGCTGGGTGGAATCGCGGCTGGGTCTGGTCCCGACTTTTCACCGTTGGAAAATCGCCGACGCCCACGCGGAAGCCTATTTTCTTTATCTGGTCGAACGGATGAAAGGCTCCACCAAGGCCGGCGCCATCTTTTCCCAGTTCGATCTGCTCTACGAATATATCCAGTATGAGCTCCGGCGCCGGGACCCGGGCCGTACCCACCTGCCCCTGTTTCGCGGCGTCAACGACCTGGAAGAACATGTCATTGTGGAGACGACGGGCAAAAACCGGCATCTTATGCGGCTGAACAATCTGAATTCCTTTACCGGCGATTTCGAACATGCCTGGGAATTCGGCACCCGGGTACTTGAAGTCGAAGTGCCGTTGACGAAAATTTTCTTTCTCTGCGGCATGCTGCCCAAATCGCTGTTCAAGGGGGAAGACGAATTTCTGGTGCTCGGCGGCGATTACGACGTCAGGGTCATGATCGGGGGATGAACGCCGAAAAAGACATCGTCTCCCGCGCCCGGGCGGCTTTTCTCGGTGTCGCCCTGGGCGATGCGCTGGGGGCCACCACCGAGTTCATGACCCCGGCGGAGATCAAAGCCGGATACGGCCGACATCGGAAAATGCTCGGCGGCGGCTGGCTGAACCTGAAACCCGGACAGGTGACCGACGATACCGAAATGTCGCTGGCACTGGCCCGGGCGATACTGGAAAAGCGGGAATGGCGGCTGGAGCGGATCGCCGATCACTTTGTCGCCTGGATGCGCGGCCGGCCGATCGATATCGGCGCGACCGTGCGCAAGGGCATCAGGCGCTATATGAAACGGGGCGCGCTGGAAGTTCCATTGAACGAATGGGACGCCGGCAACGGGGCGGTGATGCGCATGGCCCCGGTTGCCATTTACACCCTCGGTGACGACCGTCTGCTGCGCGACTATGCCCTGCAGCAGGCGCGACTGACGCATCACCATCCCCTCTCCGATGCCGCCTGCGTCTGCGTCGGGCGGATGGTGCAGGCGGCCATACTGGGGGCCGACCGGTTTCAACTGCATGCCCTGACCCGGGAGTTGACCGGTGAATTTCCCAGCTTTCGCTTCAACCATTATCAGGGCCTGGCGTCGGGTTATGTCGTGGATACTTTGCAGACCGTATTTCATTACATCTTCACGACCGCCGGTTTCGAAGAGTGCCTGACCGGGGTGGTGAACCAGGGTGGGGACGCGGATACGACCGGAGCCATAGCCGGAATGATTGCCGGCGCCTTCTACGGCCTCGACAGCCTGCCGCGCCGCTGGCTGAAAAAACTGGATCAGCAGGTCAGAGAGGAGATCGAGCAGTTGACGCCGGAACTCGTCAGCCGGTCCCCGTTGCTGAAAAAATCAGGAGTCGATTATGGACAAGAAGTTCCCGAGCCTGCCTCTCGCCGAGGTGGCGGCCCGGATGAAAAGCACTGAGCTCAACGTTCTCATGCATATCAAGCGCGGCCTGCTGGACGGAGAGGAGCGCGACGGTCGCTGGTACGTCACGCCGGCCAGTCTCGAAACCTTTATCGCCCGCAGCAACGGGGAGAAAAAAACCGTTGTCTGCGCCACCCGACAGTGCGGCAAAGGCTGCGGCAGCTGCGGTTAGGGCGAAACCATGGCAATCGAAATCAAACCTTCGGACCTCTATTACAAATACACCCGCAAAAAGAACACCCGCGAGCAGCCGAAATTCAGCGGGGTTCCCGATCCGGCTCCCTTCGACCGCGACGACCTGTACGAAGTCATTCCCATGCTCGAAGCGGTGATGGACGAAATCGACTGCCGCGACGGGGTCGTACTGGAGGCGCTGGAAGAAGTCATGATCTACCGGATGCCCGGTTTCATCAGCAGCCGCGAAGAGGTATTCGCTTTTCTCGTCGCCATCCTCAAAGAACGGATGGGCGAATGATGCCGGGTCTGCGTTTGATCAGCGGAGACCTGTGGGAACCGCACCGTAACGGCGCGGTGAGCGCCATCATGACCGGCGGTCTGATTAAAAAAAACGGTTGCTGCGCCATGCCGGGCGGAACCGCCCGACAGGCTGCCGAAAAATTCATCACCCTGCCCTATGTCCTGGGCGAACAGATCAGAAAATACGGCCTCCTCGTTTTCGATCCGGGACAGCCAAGCGTTTCCTTTCCGGTCGAAAACAGTCCGTACCATACCCCGGAATTGAAAATCATTGCCCGTTCCTGTCGCGAACCGGTGGAACTGGCGGACTACAAAAGCCGGTGTCGCATTGTCGTGCCCCGTCCGGGTTGCGGCCCGGGCGGTCTGCTCTGGAGTGAAGTCGAACCGTTCCTTAAACGGCATTTCGATGACCGATTCCCGATCATTTCCAACGGAGAAGCAGACAATGAAATATGCCAAAGCCGGTGACAAGGTCGTTGTTCACTATATCGGCACCCTGGATAACGGCCGCATTTTCGACAGTCGCGACGACGCATCGCCCCTGGTCTTCATTCTCGGCGACCAGGCAATTTTTCCGGCGCTGGAAAACGAGATCATCGGCATGCGGATCGGTCAGGTCAAAAACATCCTGGTTCCCGCGGAAGACGCCTTCGGACCGCGACGCCGGGAAAACATCATCGCCGTCGACCGTTCCCTGTTGCCCGCCGAGCGGGACGTCAAGAGCGGGCAGACGTTGACCCTTGAATTCAAGGACGGCGCCGAGCGGCTCATGCGGGTGGTCGGAGTTGCAGGAGAAAAGGTGGTGCTGGACGGCAATCACGCCCTGGCCGGACAGGACCTGACCTTCGCTCTGAAGCTGGTGGATATCCGTTCCTGAAGCCGGGGCAGCGCGACATCCCCTCGCCGCCGCCCGGCAGAAGACCACAGCCGGCCAGAGGCAACAGGAAGTCGGGCAGCTTCCTGCCCCCGCTCTGAAAAGAGTCCCCTTACACAACCCTTAGCCGACAAAAAAAGTCAGGTATTTCAATTGCTTACTCTGAAAGCAGCAAATCGGCTTTATGCCTATTTTCTATACACGGCAGGGGCATTTACTCAGCATTCCGGACTCCGGCGGGATGTCGGCCTCTCCCGGCGGATTGCTCAATCCCGATATAATAACAAAGAGTTAGCAACAATATTCGAAAACTGGCACGCCTTCTGCTAATAGAACTGACGAAAGAGCAGACTTACGAAGTCGTAAGTATTTACATCAGAGCGGTAAAGAAGCCCGGGAAAAATCGATGACTGATTCGGTTGCGTTTCCGGGCTGTTTATTTGCACACCTATCAAAACGGCGCCATGTCGGCGCCACGGCGGGTAAGGAAGCCCGGGTTGCCGTTAACGGCCGGCCCGGGCTTTCTTTTTCCCGGCCCGCCGGACAGAACCAATCGCCAGACACCAAACCGGGCCGGGTTCGGGAACGCTCAGACCATCAACGGTGATGCCGCCAAACAGCTTTCCGAAAACGCCGGAATCGGGCGGGAAAACGTCCGTCAACAATTCAACAGGAGGAAAAAGAAAATGGCTGAAAAGAAAATGAGACAGATCGCAATTTACGGCAAAGGCGGCATCGGCAAATCGACGACAACCCAGAATACGGTGGCCGGGCTGGCCTCGCTGGGTAAAAAAGTCATGATTATCGGCTGTGACCCGAAAGCCGACTCGACCCGGCTGATTCTGCACGCCAAGGCTCAGGAAACCGTTATGGACAAGGTTCGCGAGCTTGGAACGGTTGAGGATCTCGAACTGGAAGACGTTCTCCGGGTCGGTTACGGCGATGTCAAATGCGTCGAGTCCGGCGGTCCCGAACCGGGTGTCGGTTGTGCCGGGCGCGGGGTTATCACCGCCATCAACTTCCTCGAAGAAGAGGGGGCCTATACCCCCGATCTCGACTTCGTCTTTTACGACGTGCTCGGCGACGTCGTTTGCGGCGGCTTTGCCATGCCGATCCGCGAGAACAAGGCGCAGGAGATCTATATCGTGGTGTCCGGGGAGATGATGGCCATGTACGCCGCCAACAATATCTCCAAGGGGATCGTCAAATACGCTTCGTCCGGGAGCGTGCGGCTGGCGGGATTGATCTGCAACAGCCGGAACACCGACCGCGAGGCCGATCTGATCACCGCCCTGGCCGAACGCCTGGGCACCCAGATGATCCATTTTGTGCCGCGCGACAACCAGGTGCAACGGGCTGAACTGCGCCGCATGACGGTCATCGAATATTCCCCGGACCACCCGCAGGCCGACGAATACCGGCAGTTGGCCAAAAAGATTGCCGACAACGACATGTTCGTCGTTCCGACCCCGCTGGAAATGGAAGAGCTGGAAGATCTGCTGATGGAATTCGGCATCATGGAAGCGGAAGACGAGGAGATTATCGGCAAAGCCGAAAACGCTTGAGCCGCTGGACGATTCGGCTCCGGTTCGGCGTTACGGCGACAGCCGCGCCCTGATCCGAAGTCAACTCGTCCACCGCTAACGGCGGTTAAAAATTCAAACTATCGAATTTCGGGAGTCTATAAATGGCGGAAAGAAAGCCCATCGAGGGCATTACCAAAGAACGGACGGAAAAGCTGATCGAGGACACTCTGTCGGCGATGCCGGAGAAAGCGAAAAAAAAACGCGCCCCGCATGTCGGCGCCAATGAGCCGACCGCCTCCACCTGCGCCGTCAAATCCAACCGCAAGGTTGTTCCGGGCGTCATGAGCCAGCGCGGCTGTGCCTACGCCGGCGCCAAAGGGGTGGTCTGGGGACCGATCCGCGACGTGGTGCACGTCTCCCACGGACCGATCGGCTGCGGCGTCTACAGCTGGGGGACAAGACGCAACCTGATGCAGGGGGTGCCGGGAGTGACCTCTTTCCCGCTCGATTTCACCTCCGATTTCCAGGAGCGCGACATCGTCTACGGCGGCGACAAAAAGCTGGAACAGCTCCTGCGCGAAGCGGACGAGCTGTTCCCGTTGAACAAGGGCCTGTCAGTCCTGTCGGAATGCCCGGTCGGACTGATCGGCGACGACATCAACGCGGTCGCGAAAAAAATGGAAGCCGAACTCGGCAAACTCGTCATTCCCTGCAACTGCGAGGGTTTCCGCGGCGTCAGCCAGTCTCTGGGGCATCACATCTCCAACGACAGTATTCGCGACTTCGTCATCGGCAAGCGCGAATTCCGCGACGCGCCCGGACCTTACGATGTCGCCATTATCGGCGACTACAATATCGGCGGCGACATCTGGGCGGTCACCCCGATTCTGGAGGAGATGGGCCTGAACATCAAGGCGACCTGGACCGGCGACGGTGAAATCGAGAAAATCGCCGCGACCAATGCGGTCAAGCTGAACCTGATCCACTGTTACCGCTCGATGAACTACATGTGCAAGGTCATGGAAGAAAAATGGGGCATTCCCTGGATCGAGTACAACTTCTTCGGCCCGACCAAAATCGCCGAAAGTCTGCGCAACATCGCCGCCTGCTTCGACGACAAAATCAAGGAGAACGCGGAGAAAATCATCGCCAGGTATCAGCCCATGGCCGACGCGGTCATCGCCGAGTACAAACCCCGCCTCGAAGGCAAGACCGCCATGCTGTTCGTCGGCGGATTGCGCCCGCGCCACACGGTCGGCGCGTACGAGGACCTGGGCATCCAGATCACCGGCACCGGCTACGAATTCGCCCATCAGGACGACTATGACCGCACCTCGCCGGAAATGGCCAAGGGGACTTTGATTTATGATGACGTCTCGGAATTCGAACTGGAGAAATTCGTTGAAGAATTCAAACCCGACCTGGTCGGAAGCGGAATCAAGGAAAAATACGTTTTCCAGAAGGCTGGTGTCCCCTTCCGGCAAATGCACAGCTGGGACTATTCCGGTCCTTATCACGGTTACGAAGGATTCGAGATCTTTGCCCGCGATATCGACATGGCGATCAACAGCCCGACCTGGGAGCTGGTAAAGAGCCCATTTTAAGTTTTTTCCTGTCGGGGCGAACCTCTGTGTCCGCCCCGCCGGAGGAAAGAAACAGGAGTCTGCACCATGAGTGAAACAGTCGCAGTAAAAAAACTAACCACACATACTCCAGAGGAAATCGAAAAGGTTAAAAACTGGATCAACAGCGAAGAATACAAGGAAAAAAACTTTGCCCGAGAAGCCCTGGTGGTTAATCCGGCCCACGCCTGTCAGCCCCTCGGAGCCATGATGGTGGCCAGCGGATTCGAAGGCTCCCTGCCCTTCGTGCACGGGTCCCAGGGCTGCGCGTCTTATTTCAGATCGACGTTCACCCGCCATTATCGCGAACCCTCGGCCGCGACCTGCGATGCCATGACGGAGGACGGCGCGGTTTTCGGCGGCCAGAACAATCTTTTCGAAGCCCTGGAAAACGCCTACACCCTGTATAAACCGAAGTTGATGCCGATCTATACCACCTGCATGCCCGAGGTCATCGGCGACGACCTGACCGCGTTCGTCAGGAACGCCAAGCAGAAAGGACTGATCCCCGAAGACCTGCCGACTCCGTACGCCAATACGCCGAGTTTCAACGGCACCCACGTCCACGGCTACGATGCGATGCTTAAAAGTATTCTCGGCTATCTGACCGAAGGGAAAAGAATCGAGGACAAGTGTACCGGCAAATTGAACCTTATTCCGGGTTTCGACGGCAATGTCGGCAACCTGCGCGAATACAAACGGATCTGCGAACTGATGGACATCCCCTATACCATGCTGGCCGATGTCTCGGAGGTGTTCGATTCCGGCTGTGACGGCGAGTATAAAATGTATCCCGGCGGGACCAGACTGGAAGACGCCGCCGATTCGATCAACGGCAAGGCGACCCTCGCCCTGCAGAAGTATTCCACCACCCAGACCATGAAGTGGATCAACACCGAGTACGCCGGCGCCAAGGAAGTCATGCCGATGCCCTTCGGCATCAAAAAAACCGATGCATTCATCCTGAAACTGGCGGAACTGTTCGGCAAGGAGGTTCCGGATGCGTTGCAGGCCGAACGCGCCCGCGCCGTCGACGCCATGACCGATGCCCACCAGTACCTGCACGGGAAGAAGTTCGCCGTGTTCGGCGATCCCGACTATGTCATCGGGATTGTCGGTTTTCTGCTCGAAATGGGCGCACGCCCCTGGCACGTACTGGTTTCCCGGTCAACGAAAAAGTTCAAAAAGGAACTGGACGCGCTGCTGGAGACATCGCCGTACGGCGCCGGATGCACCTGCTACATCAACAAGGACCTGTGGCACATGCGCAGCCTGCTGATGACCGATCCGGTCGCCGGCATGATCGGCGATACCCACGGCAAGTGGGCGGCCCGCGACGCCGGGATCCCCCTGTTCCGTATCGGGTTCCCGGTCATGGACCGGGTCAATCTGCACCGCAGCCCGGTCATCGGCTACACCGGAGCGATCAATATGCTTTCCATGATCGCCAACAAGTTTCTCGATATCGTCGATGAAACCTGCGAGGACCAGTGGTTCGAGATGATGCGCTGACCAGGGAACAGGTTCTGTTCGGCGCCATGGCGGCAGCCCCTGTCCGCGGTCATACCGCCAAGTTTCCGCCGCCATCAGCGGCAACCCCGGCCTGGCGCAAAACACCCGCTTCAACAGCTGCACAGCAGCCCCTTTGCCCGGCCTCTTCCCCGCAACGGGGAGGGGGACCGGGGTGATGGTGACAAAATGATTCGGACACGGCGCTTCGAAATTATTTCCGGAAAAGCGAACAAAGGACTGAACATGAAAGTTGCATTTGCCAGTACCGACAAAGTTCACATCGATGAGCATTTCGGCCAGGCCGAAGAATTTTACGTCTGGAATATCGGGCCGGAGGTCGCTGAATTCTCCGGGGTCATCCAGGTCAAAGACGAAACCGGCGACGCCGCCGACCGGATTGAAGCGCGCGGCGCCGCCCTCGAGGATTGCGCCCTTGTGTATGTCGGCCAGATCGGCGGTCCGGCCGCGGCCCGGCTGGTGGCGAAAAAAATCCATCCGCTGAAAAGCAAAACCCATGAGCCGATTGCCGAGGTGGTCGCCAAACTCCAGCAGGTATTGCAGGGCACGCCGCCGCCCTGGCTTAAAAAGGCGATGCGCAAGGGAACACAATAATGGCTTAGGGGCCGGTCCCGCGCCTGCCCTGGAGCACGAGGGCACCCACAAATGGGAGCCCCGACACCGTACAGGAGAACGAAAATGGCTTTATTGACCGGCACCACCAAAGGGGGAGACAGCTGGACCCCGACTTTTGTCGAAGCGATCGACCCGGAAAAGTGCATCGGCTGCGGCCGCTGCTACAAATCCTGTTCGCGCAAGGTTCTCGGCCCGACTGAAATCGAAGATGAAGAGACCGACACCATCCACATGGTGATGAGCATCGTCAACGACGCCGCCTGTATCGGTTGTGCCGGGTGCGGCGTGGCCTGCCCGAAGAACTGTTTCACTTTTAAACCCATGGAAGCCCAGGCGGTTTATGCCTGAATGTTCGTGGCGAAACCGGCAAGCGTGCGCCGGATCGGCCAGGCGCAACGACAAATGTTGCCGGCCGGAAGGTCGACCCCTGTGGAACGGACAAGGCTCGCCCGAGACGGCAGGCCATGGACGATTGCAGCAGAACAACCCATGAAGAAAACGGACTAAGGAGCCGATCATGAAAATTGCCGTCACCTCAACCAACGGTCGGGATATCGATCAGCATTTCGGCCGCGCCGAGCGGTTTCTGATTTACGACTACGCCGCCGGGACCTCTCAACCCGTCGAAATCGTCACCGTGGAAAAGTACTGTAGCGCCGCTCCGCATCACGACTTCGACCACACCCGTTTCAAAGCCGTTGTCGATCTGCTGACCGACTGCAAAGCGCTGGTCACCGAAATGATCGGCGAACGACCGCGACTGGAACTGGAAAAAACCGGGATCATCCCGGTCATCGCCGCCGGAGCGATCGCTGCGGCACTGCAGCGGGCCCACGATTCCGTATGCTCGGACTCCGGTTGCAAAAGCACCGCGGAAAAACGCTGCCCGCACCACTGACACAGGCCCGAAACGGCGGCTGGACGGCGAAAAAAGTGCCGGTGCCTGGCGTAAATAGACTGTAAAAAAATGTCAGCCGCACCCAGGGGTTCGGCCTCATTTTTCAAAAATTCAGCCGCCGCCGTAATTTGCGCTCAGCCGGCGAGCCATTCGCTGATGCAACCCTCCTTTCTGCAATCGCCTATGGCAGGGCAACTCGTGTGTCTGGGGCACGGGTTGTCCATTTTTTTCAACAACCGGGGATGGCGAACAAAGATGTGCCGGCCCCGGAAGCAGGAATATTGAGAGATTGCCTTGCCCCGGGAAAGCAATCTCTACGGTAAGCAAAGGTGCTTGGAACTCCTCAACTTTAGCTGACGGGAGACAGATCATGGCAAGTACCTGTCCAATGACGAAACTGAAAAACAAGACCGATCACCCCTGTTTCGGCGGCGATCATACCAAGGCCGGACGGGTTCATTTGCCCGTCGCGCCGGGGTGCAACATCAAATGCGGCTTTTGCGAGCGCAAATTCGACTGTGTTAACGAGAGCCGTCCGGGAGTGACCAGCAAAGTCCTGACTCCGGAACAGGCCCTGCGCCGCGTCGAACTGGTTAAACGCCGGCTGGAAAAACAGCCCGGCGCGCAACTGAAAGTGGTGGGCATTGCCGGACCCGGAGACCCGCTGGCCAATCCGCGAACCTTTACCACTTTCAAACTCGTCCACGCGGCCTTCCCGGGGATGCAGCTCTGCCTGTCGACCAACGGGCTGCGGCTGGCGGACAAACTGGAGCAGATTCTCGAACATGACATCCGCAGCCTGACGGTCACCATCAATGCCCTGACGCCGAAAACCGCGTCCCGGATATACGAATGGATCCATTTCGACGGCTCTCGCCTGTGCGGCGAAGAAGGCGCGGAAATCCTGCTGGGAAAACAGTTCAAAGGTCTGGAAATGGCGGCGAAAGCCGGGCTGATGGTCAAAGTGAATCATGTCTACATTCCCGGCGTGAACGATCAGGAAACCCTGGATCTGGCGGTTAAGGTCCGCGATCTGGGCGCGGACATGATGAATATCATGCCGGTGATTCCGGTCGGTCTGTTCGCGGATATCGATCCGCCCTCCGCGTTGACCATGGACATGGTCCGCAACCAGGCGGAATTGGTTTTGTCCCAGGCGCGTCATTGCAGGCAATGCCGCGCCGATGCGGCCGGAATCGTCGGCCGGGACATTGACCTGGAAGAACTGGAAGGGCGGAAGACGGCGGGCTGACCCGCTCTCGTCATGTTCCTTCAGGTTGGCGGGTGATCGTCCCGGCCGGAACACTCCGGTCAGGGCGATCCCTGGTTTCCAACGCTTCCGTCGGGCCATGTTCCCCGACCGTTTTCCCCCTTTCCAGCATACGCATGTTTTCCTGCTGATACGGCAAGCGCGCCCCGGGCCGGGGCATGTCGCGGCGGCCGTATTATGGTTGCACTTTCCGGCAGCCGTTATTTGATCTTAATGCTCCGGTGAATAAATATATCGTCATCCCCGCATGACTCTGTCGGGGATCCATGCTTGAACAGATTCAAACAGCTATGGCTTCCCGCCTTCGCGGGAATGACGCCGGGCAACTTTTTTCACTGTTTATCCACCGGAGCAATAACCGTCAGAGTCGGCGGTTGACGAATTCGATTGCCTGAGATATTGATGTAGGATCAAATATGTATACAGGAAAGGCTGGGCCTATGCGCGCCGACAATAAAGTCTGGTTGAAACAGGAACGCAGTTCCTTCACCGCAAAACGAATCAAACTGCTCGAAAGAGTTGAGGAGACGGGATCGATCTCAAAAGCGTCGGCAGCCGTCGGCATGAGCTATAAGGCGGCCTGGGATGCGATCGACAAGATGAATAACCTGGCGGAGAAACCGCTGGTGACAAAGGTGACCGGCGGCCGGAGCGGAGGTGGATCGACTCTGACTTCGTACGCCAAGGAACTGATCAGAACGTTTTACGAAATTGAAGAGGCGCATGACCGCCAGCTTGAACAGCTTCAGAGCGAAAGCAAAACGGGAATCAGTTTTTTTCTTGCCAGCACCAAGAATCTGTTCAGCGGCCATGTCGTGTCGCGGGTGTCCGGTGACGTCAATGCGACGGTGGGGATCAAGCTGCGCGGCGACGATATGCTTGCAGCCGTCATTACCAAGGAAACCGTTCCGCGAATGCAGCTTGAGATCGGCGATCGGGTTTATGCCCTGGTGAATGAGAGCGCCATCTCGCTGTTAAAAGGAAACGGCAGGGATCTTGCCATCAGCGCCCGTAATCGGTTGCTGGGAAAAGTCAGCCGCATCTTCTCAGCCGGAGTATCGGCGGAAATAGAAATTCGACTCCCTGGGGGACAGGCGGTTTACGTGACCATGACCGCCGCCAGCGTCGATTCGATGGACCTCAAGGAAGACGATACCGTGACGGCTCTGTTCAAGGCTCAAAGCGTCATGGTTCTGAAATAAATTCCCCGGAGCGGCTGCGGCAATAAATATCGAGATGTAACCAACTATTCGTCTTGACATCGTTATTCCTATCGCTATAACCTATGAATAAATCGAATTCATGTTTAACCGCACTTTGCAGGGAGGACTTGTCGATGTTCAGGCTGACTCAAATTTCCGCACTTTTTTCTCTCGTGTCCATTTTGCTCGTTACACCTCTTTACGCCCAGGAAAAGGTCTATGTTTTCGCCGCAGCCTCGACCACGAATGTCGTGCAGGAATTGATAACCGCTTTTCAGCAGGAATCCGGGAACGAGGCGAAGTTTCTCACCAGCTTTGCTTCGAGTTCCACCCTTGCCCGCCAGATCGATGCCGGCGCCGATGCCAATGTTTACATTTCGGCCAATCGCAAATGGATGAACTGGCTCAGGGACAAAGATTTGATCGAACCCGGCAGCGAATCGATCATGGCGCATAACGCCCTGGTCGTCATTGCCGCTCCGGCGCAGGAAATCACCCGGCTCGACTCGATCGACGCATTGCCGGGCCTGCTGGGCAAGGGCTACCTGGCCATGGGGGATCATACCCATGTTCCCGCCGGGATGTATGCCAGGGAAGCGTTGGAACAGAGCGGAATCTGGGAAAAAATCAACCGGAAACTGGCCTTGTATCCATCGGTTCGCGTTGCCCTGAATGCGGTGGACACGGATCAGGCCGATTTCGGCATCGTCTACAAAACCGATGCTCTGCAGTCGAAACAGTCGCGGCAAATTTACACTTTTCCGGCCGCAACCCACACGCCGATCGCCTATCCGGTCGCCGCGATCCGCGGCAAAAACAGTCCTGACGCCCGGGCTTTTCTGAAATTCCTCCAGTCCGACCCGGCAAAGAAGGTGCTGCGAACATACGGATTCGTCGCTGAATGAATTTTTCCCACGATGAAATAGCCGCCATCTGGTTGAGTATCCGGGTGGCGGCCTGGGCCGTGGCCGCAGGGCTGATTCCGGCGATCCTCTGTGCACTGTTGCTGGCCCGCTGTCGGTTCCGGGGAAAAACCCTGGTGGATGCCGCCATTCACCTGCCGCTGGTTGTTCCCCCGGTTGTCACCGGTTATCTGCTGATCATCGTTCTGGGCAGGAATACTCTCCTGGGAAGCTTGCTGGAACAGCTCGGCATCAAGTTTTCCTTCAACTGGAAAGGAGCGGTTCTCGCCTCGCTGATCATGAGCTTTCCCCTGATGGTCAGATCGATCCGCCTGTCGATGGAAGCGGTGGATCGCGGTCTCGAGGCCGCGTCCAGAACGCTGGGCGCCGGACGTTTGAGAACTTTCCTGACGGTGACCCTGCCGCTGTCTCTGCCCGGAATCATAACCGGTGCCGTTCTGGGGTTCGCCCGCAGCCTGGGAGAGTTCGGCGCGACCATTACTTTTGTCTCCAATATCCCCGGCGAAACCCAGACCATGCCCCTGGCCCTGTATACCTTTACCCAGACGCCCCAGGGGGAAATCATGGCGGCGCGCCTCTGTGCCGTGTCGATTACCATCGCCATCGCCGCACTGGCCATGTCGGAAATGATCGCGCGGAAAACGGCAAAAAGGATCGGCGGATGATCGAAGTGAGGGTGAAAAAAAATTTCGGCGGTTTTGACCTCGATGTCGAATTCGCTTCCGAGAGCACCGGCATTACCGTGCTGGCGGGGCCTTCCGGGTCGGGCAAGACGTCGATCATCAATATGATCGCCGGGCTGGTCACGCCGGATGAAGGGCGGATTTTCATCAACGACAAGCTGTTGTTCGATTCCGCCACGGGCGCCGATTGTCCGATACAACTCCGCCGTTGCGGCTATATTTTCCAGGACGGAAGATTGTTCCCGCATATGAACGTGCGTAAAAACCTGCTTTACGGCAGACACAGCGATGTTTCGCGGATCGAAGAAATCACCGGCCTGCTGGGAATCGGCCACCTGCTGCAACGGATGCCCGGAAAGCTGTCCGGCGGCGAAAAACAGCGCGTCGCCATTGGCCGGGCGTTGCTGATGCAGCCGCAGATTCTGCTTATGGATGAGCCGCTCGCTTCGCTCGACCCGGAGCGTAAGGATGAATTGCTGCCGTATATCGCCAAGCTGCCGGAACATTTCGGCATCCCGATCTTTTACGTGACCCATTCGCGGCGTGAGATCCTGCGCCTGAGCGACGAACTGATCCGCATCAGCCAGGGACGGATTCAAAGCGTGGGAAAACCGACCGGAGAGTATCTCGGCCTGGGCAGCGTCGACACCACCGGAGAATATGTTTCGGTTTTCGATTGCCGGATCGTCGCTTACAACGAACAATTCGGCGTCATTGAAGCGGAAAGCGCCGGGATGTCTTTTTACATTCTGGCCGGCGAGTGCCCTCCGGGAAGCCGCATCAGGGCTGCGATCAAGGCTTCCGACGTGACGGTTTCCCTCGCAGAACCGCACAACATCAGCACCCGGAACATCTTCAGGGCCCAAATCCGCGAGGTGGAGGACTCAACCGCTCACAGCGTGCTGATCCATACCGATGCCGGAGCTCCCTTGACCGCCAGAATTTCCAGGGCTTCGGCCCTGCGCCTGAACCTGCAACCGGGGCAACAGGTTTACCTGCTGGTCAAGGCCGTCTCCATGACCTATTGACGGGCTTGCCCTTTCCACAGGCGGCCGGTTCCGCAACGGCGACATAACCGACATGCCGCACCTTACACAAAAGAGGAGAATAAGTGATGCAACTGAGTGCCCGTAACGTCATGGCAGGGACAATCAAATCGATCGATCTGGGCGCAGTCAATGCCGAAGTGATCCTCGAAGTCGCTCCCGGCCAGGAAATCACCTCGATCCTGACCAGGAAATCCTGTGAGCAGTTGGGGCTCAAAGTCGGCGGCAAGGCGTATGCCGTGATCAAAGCCTCGAACATCATGCTGGCCGTCGACTGACCTTTCCCCGCCGCCGCTGTTCAGTCCCTTGTCATCAGTGGCTGAACAGCGTAGTCTGTTGTCTTCTCATTTGTTTTACGCTGCCGGGCGACGGGCCTTGCAGGACACCCTGCAGCAATGTCGCGGTCTGAATTCCAAAGTCAGGAGCATGACAATGTTCGTACCTGATTCGCTACTCGACGGCTGGATCGACGAAGACTATCCCGGGCTTGATCTGACCTCGGATTTGCTGCAGGTGGATCGGGTTGAAGCCCGCATCAAATTTTTCGCCCGCCACGACATCCGCCTTTGCGGAGCGGATGCCGGCGCTGCGGTGTTCAGGAAACTGGGGGCACAGGTTGAACAGCCCCTCAAGGACGGCGCGGCCGTGAAACCCGGCGACCGGATTCTGACGGCCTGCGGCGACGGCGCCCTGATGCATGCCGGATGGCGGGTCGCCCTCAACCTGATTGAATACGCTTCGGGGATCGCCACCAGAACAGCGCAACTGGTCGCTCAGGCGCGTCTGCACGGAGATGCGATTGTCTGCGGAACGCGCAAGGCTTTTCCCGGAGGCCGACGGCTGTCGCAACAGGCCCTGATCGCCGGCGGCGGAATCCCGCACCGTTTGGGGCTCGGTGAAACCGTACTGATCTTTCCTCATCATTACAATCTCATCGGCCTCGACGCTTTCCTCCGCCGCCTTCCCGAGATAAAACGGACCGCCCGGGAGAAGAAAATCGCCGTCGAGGTCGAATCCCTGGAGATGGCCGAAACCATGGCCCGCCACGGTGTCGACATCATCCAGCTTGACAAGTGCTCAACACAGACCACGACCGAGGTGGTCACTGCCTTGCGGAAAAAACATCCCGCCATCATCATCGGTGCCGCCGGGGGCATCAATGCCGACAACGCGGCAGCCTATGCCGCTTCCGGGGTCGATATGCTGGTCACCTCATGGATGTACTTCGGCAAGCCCGCCGACATCAAGGCCGTGCTGGAAAAATAACTCGGACCTCATATCCACTGACCACTTCAGCCCATTCCCGATCCGGTTGCATGCCGCCGGATTTTTTCTTTAACAACTGAAAATACAACAGCTTGTCCTCGATCAGGCAATGGGCTTGACTCTTTTTGAATTTCGTTATACAAAGCATTATTCCTAAAAAAATAACGTTAAGGAGTCGCAGATGAGAAGATTGATCTTTGTCGTCATGCTATGTGGCCTGGCGGGAGCAGGACAGGCGGAAACACTCCGAACAGCCTCCGGAGCGGGCTATAAAAAGGTCGTTGAACAATGGGCACGGCTCTATGAACTACAACCCGGTGCAGATCAGGTTGAACGGGTCTACGGCAACATGGGGCAGATCACCGCGCAAATCAATCAGGGCGGGGGGATCTGCCTGGCCATCGGCGATAAAAGCTATCTGTCGACCCATGGCCTGCCGATTGTTTCCTATGCGCATATCGGCCGGGGTCGCCCCGTTCTGGCAACACGCAAAGGACTGACCGTGAAAGCCCTGGCTGATCTCGCCAAACCCGACTTCGAGCGCATTTCAGCACCTGATTTCAAAAAGGCCATTTACGGCAGAGCGGCCCGGCAGATTCTGGAACAGGAACAATATCGGGCCATCAAGAAGAAGGTCATGCAGGTGGGAACCGTTCCGCGTAGCGGGACCTATGCGATCAGCGGCGAAGTGGACGCGGCGTTTATCAACCTGAGTTTCGCTCTGGCCAACCAGGACAAATTCGGTTCAGTGCTTGAACTGACAACGGGTTTCAAGCCGATCGAAATCGTTGCCGGGATCCTTGACGGCTGCGAAAACAATCCCGAGGTGGTACGTTTTCTCGACTTGCTTAAAAGCGACCCGATGCGCGCATATCTGGTTGCCGCCGGATTATGAGCGGACTCATTGCCGAATGGTGGCAGGTTTACACGGCGGCACCGGTCCTTTTTTCTTTGTCGCTGACCGCCCGGATTTGTCTCTACGCGTTGCTGTTACAGGTTGTCTGCGGCATTCCCCTGGCCTGGTACCTGTCCGGCAAACCGACGGCTGGACGGTCGGTGGCGGAAAGCTTGGTGACTTTTCCGTTGGTTTTCCCGCCGATCGCAACCGGATACCTGCTGTTGGTGTGCCTCGGCCGCATGAGCCCGCTCGGGAACCTGCTGGGAAAACATTTCGGGGTGGAGATCGTTTTTTCCTTTTCCGGGGTGGTCATTGCCGCCTTTATCGCCGGATTGCCGCTGGTCGTCAAACCGATCCAGGCCGCCATCAGGACCTCGGGCAACGAACTGGTCGAAGCATCATACACTTTGGGACGCGGGCTTTGGATCACATTTTTCCGCGTTACCCTGCCCGGGGTCAAAAAAAACATCCTTTCCGGACTGGTGATGGGAATGGGCCGCTCGCTGGGTGAAGTCGGTATCACCCTGATGATCGGCGGCAACATCATCGGCAAAACCAACACCCTCTCGCTGGAGGTCTTCAACGCCGTCTACGATGGCGACTTTTCCCGCGCAACCGGTTTATGCCTGTTGCTGTTCTGCTTTTCCGCCCTGCTGTTCGGAACAATCAGGACACTCGACAGAAAAGGCACTTAGACACGATTTCAACCCTCGAAAATTATCCAGACGCCTGGAATATCTCGTTAGGGAGGTCAAACATGAGTCATAAGAAAAAATTACCGGTGCTTGCCTTGCTTCTGATGAGCATGCTGACGACATCCGGTTGGGCGGAAACACTGCAGGAAGCGCTGAAAAAAGGACAGTTCGGCGGCGAGTTGAAATACATGTTCGTCGATGCCTCGGATACCAGTGTCGACGCGGCCAAAGGCATAGACGACAAAACCTCTCAGGCGACCGCAGTTCATTTGAACTATTTGAGCGCAGATTTTTACGGTTTCACGGCGGGAGCCTCGTTCGCTTACAGTCACGACTTAACCGGCGACAGCGATACTCCGGAACCCCGGCTCGCCTTCAGCAAGGCGCATTTGAGCCGGATTTTCGTGCGTTACGGCTTCCGGAAATCGGAACTGACGGCGGGACGACAGTATGTTTACACACCACTGCTGAAAAATACCAAAGGATGGCCGGTCTACGACTCATTCAATGGAATCGTCGCGACCAGCAGGGAAATCCCGGATACGGTCATTTCCGCGTTTTACATCAAGGACTGGATCACCAGTTGGAGCAACGTTGACGAAGTTCATTACCATGACCCGCTCTATTCGCTCTATGCGGTCAACAAAAGCATTCCCGGACTGGTCCTCACCGGCCAATACCTGACGACGGACCAGAAGGGGGACAATGGAGACATCCCGGCAAAAACGACGGACGGTTATGACACTTATTTTGCGCAAGGGGATTATTCCCTGCCGACCCGGTTCCCGGCCACGGTCAGTCTGCAGTACGGCGCCGCCGGATTCGACCATCCCGGCGAACAGGACACGAAGTTTTACGGAATCAGGCTGGCGACAAAAATAGCCTCCGTCAATCTGGAAAGCGCCTACACGTCGGTTGCGGACGACAACGATTTCCCCGGCACCCTGGGGCATGTCGCCAATGCGGCCATGTTCAATCACATGCTGATCAATACCTCCCTGTTTGCCGGGCTGGAAAGCTGGTCGCTCAAGGCGGGCTACGATTTTACCAAAACCGGACTGAAGGGGTTGACGGCCGGCCTGATGTATACCGCTTTCAAACAGAGCGAAAGAGGGATGGTCGGGGGGAACAGCGCCCGCGACATGGACGGCGCCTATGAAGTGGACCTGGATATCAGATATGCTTTTCCGGGGGTGCTGAAAGGGCTCGGACTCCGCATCTATGCCGGTTATGCGGATCATGATCTCAGTGTTCCCGCAGATTCCGGCGATAGCGACGGCGATACGGATGACGTCAGGTATGTCAGGTGCTTCGTAAACTATAAATTCTAGATTCGGGAAGGGGGCAATTCTTTCTGCCGCCGATCCCGGCTGCCCGTTGTCCCCGGGAAACAATCCGTGCCATGCCGTTTCCGCCTTGCACGGCCGATCAGTCGTCCGCGAAACAGAGGGAATAATCGCTGCATTCTCCGCAGTTCGGGGCTTTGCAGAGAACCCCGCCGCGCGCTTCGCAAAGCTGCTTGAACAAAAAACGCTTCCAGCGCATACCGCGATTGTTCGCTGCCGCCAGCGCCGGCAAATGACGTCTGATCGCCGCGCTCAGGTCGGCCCGTTTGGCAAATCCCATGGCGACCCAGAGATGGCCCGGCTGTCCGCAACGCACGGCGATGATATCGGCCAGCCAGCGGGCCGACTGCTCTTCGCTGGCGTTCCTACCGCGTGGAACATAGGTGTGCAGCAGGGCGACCAACTCGGGATCGGGACGAACCGAAAAGACCGGTTCCTCCGCCCGTACCTGCGCCGCGAACAGGCTGCTTGCGCAGCCGGGAAAATAGCGCCGCAGCAGTTCGTCGAAAGCGGGCGCGCTCAGCCCCGCGGTTTCCGGCAGGCCCGCCTGCTCGCGGCTGGCCAGAGTCAGAACTCCGGCGAACATGCGGCGGTCGTCCTCCGGTCGGGAAACCCGCTCTGCGGCTTGCATCAGGTGTTGCAACAAGGGATCATCGGAGCTGATCCGCGGGCCCTGGTCGGCGGCGATAGCGAGCCCCGAAGACTGTTCGACACTGATGCAGGCGCCGTTGCGCCGGAAACTTTGCAGCGCCGCCCGCAGGGCCGAACAGGCCAATTCCGCGCAGTAGGCGCGCTCGGCCGGAAGACCGTCGTCAAGCACCCGGTTGATCGCTGCGGGGCATAGCTTTTCGGCGTCTTCGATCGCCCGGCCTTGCGCCAGCTCGGCGGCGGCGACGCAGGCGGCAATGGTAAAACCGCAGCCGAAGACCTGAACTTTGACCCTGTCCAGATGCCCGGCCCGCACCTTCAGGGTAAAGCGCGCAGCCAGGCGCGAGCCGACGCCCGGCCCCGTAAGACCGGCTTCTCCGATGCCGTCGGGGGAATCCAGCAGGCCGACGTAGATGGTGTCGGAGGCATACCTGATCAGGGTCTCGCTATAGCCGAAGCTCATGGTTGATCCTGAATTCGACGCCCGCTGCGGGATTGCCGGTCAGCCATGCGCCTGATGTTCGCGGTACTCGCTCGCGGCATTGGCGCATTCGAACAGAAAGTAAGCGCCACCTTCGTAGAGCGCATCGTTTTTCAATTGGTTTCCGACCTGTTCCCAATTGGGAAAACCGCGCACGATAACACCTTTGCGCAAACGTTTCGCCAGATTTTCACAGTGAAAGCCGCCGATAATGATATCATATTCGGACGCGGACGCCTCGACATTTTCCAGATCCCCGACCATCACCGTCGCCGCCTTAACCGTGGCCGGTTGCGGCGCATCGACGGTGGACAGCGCCAGCGCGACCTTTCCTCCGGCTTCATACAACATTGCGCATAAACCGACCAGGTGATCCGGTTCGGCCACCACCGCAAAGCGGGTTTGTCCCAAGGAAAAATGACTGTCGAGCATGGCGTCCTGGAGTCGTTTGCGCCAGCGGACAACCGTGGCAGGCGGGCTCGCGAAGCCGGTTTCTTTCAAGAGCGCTGCAACCAAACGGTCGTTTGCAACCAGACCATTGAGATGGGCAAAATGATAATGCCGCATCAACGGGTTCTTGCGCTGCAAGGCCCGGGCACAGGGTTGCATCGATGCGCCGATGCTGATCGTCAGCGCGGCATCCGCCAGCTGTTCGATCTCCGCGACGGAAATCCCGCCGCTGCTCAACGCCGTCTGCTTTTCGCCCAGATGGCCGTCAAGGGACGTGGCCAGATCGGGCAGAGCCAGAACCCGGAAACCGAATGCGGAAATCAGTTCCTTGATCTTCTCGACTTCGATCGGTTGCAGACTGACATGGGGCAGCAGCACAATTTTGTCGTCGACGACGGTTTCGGCTGCGCGGGTCAACTGCTCGATCAGCGCCGTGCAGGCAAGCGCCCAGCCCGTTTCCAGCCCGCCCTCAAAATCCGCGGTGTTGACATGCACCAGCGGGCAGTCGATCCGGCGGGCCACGCCGCGGATGTCGTCCCCCTTGGTTTCCGGCAGCCCGGTGGTATAGAGGCCGATCAACGCGGGAGAGATCTTTTTCCGGATATTCTTAATCGCTTCGACGATACTGTAATCGCCGCCGTCGAGCACGGCGACGACATCGGTGACGGCCGTCGTCTGCAGCGCCACGGGTTCATTGAAATGCCGGGTGAAATAGACCTTGGTAAAGCTTGCGCAGCCCTGCCCGCCGTGCATCAGCGGCATGCAGCGGTCGACGCCGAGAAACGCCAGGGTGGCGCCCATCGGCTGCGACAGCTTGACCGGATTGACCTGCAGCGGTTTCCGCGGTAAAGGGTTCAACGTTCCCACGGCGCCTCCTTGCCGGCAATGGAAAAGACCGGATTCTCCAGGGCGTTCTTGACGTCCTCGGCCAGATTCAGCAGGCCCGCGTAGGCGCCGTAACTTTTTTTCTTTTCCTGATTGACATCGATGAAAGCGATCCGTTTCTTGATCGCGGTGTACAGCGAACGGCCCCCGGCCAGCAGGATGTGGGCTCCTTTTTCATCGATCAGCTGCGCCTGCTGTTGCCCGGGATTGGTCATCAACACCCCGTCTTCACCCAAATACACGGCCGCCTTGGCCCGGTCGTCCTCGGTGGCCTTGCGCACCGAGGTGGCCACCACCTCGATACCCAGATCCTGGAGCGCCGCGGCGATCGACCAGGACTTGTTCCCGCCGGTGTTCAAAACCGCTTTCTTGCCGTTGAACAGTTTGCGGTAAGGGACGAGCCGCCGTTCAAGCTTGCGTTCCTCGCGCGCGACCAGGGCTTCGGTCCGCGCGATCAGCTCCTTATTCCCCAGGGCTGCGGCGATCTCCCGCAGGCCGCCCGATGTCGCCCGCCGGCCGTAAAAAGACAACGACAACCAGGGAATGGCGTATTTCTCCTGCATCTTGCGGGTCAGCGAGATTAACGACTTGGCACAGACGATGACGTTCAATCGGGCGCGATGGGCGGTCCGGATCGCCGCCACCCGGCCGTCGCCGCTTAAGGTCGACAGGATTCTGACCCCCAGTTCTTCCAGCAGATGGGAATACTGCCACATGTCCCCGGTGACATTGTATTCGCCGATCAGGTTGATATCGAACGGGGTGGTCGTTTCCGGTTCCTTGGTACCGATCAGATGCTGCAGGACCGCTTCGCCGGCTAGGCGGCTGCCCAGGTTTTTGCCGCCGACAAAACCCGGCGCATGCACCGGAACGAAAGGGATGCCGTATTGTTCCGTGGACTGTCCGCAGATCCGATCGATATCGTCGCCGATCAATGCGGTGACGCAGGTGGAGTAGACGAAAACCGCCTCGGGAGCGTAGAGATCGACTATGTAGGCGATCGCTCCGGTCAGTTTCTTTTCGCCGCTGAAAATGACGTCGTTGACGTTGATATCGGTGGTGAATCCCATCCGGGTGAAATCCCGGCCCGGCCAACTGGTTCCGGTCGCCCGGGTTTCCCAACTCGCCCCGACACAGGTCATCGGGCCATGCACCAGATGCACGGCGTCGGCATAGGGAAACAGGGAGATCTGGGCGCCTTCAAAGGCACAGCCGCCGGTCGTCGCCCCGGGCAGCGGAGCGTTACATGCCGTTTTTTTTCGGGCATTGTGCCCACAGGCGTTTTCAACCAGCAATTCTTTGATTTTGGGTTTGGCGGACATGCGCGACCTTTCCTGATTGAACCCGGACGATGTATCGGTATTCGTGGTGAAACCGGGCTCGTGACCACCCGTCGCGCCGTTGAGAAGGGATCTGTTGATTGCGAACGCTGATTCACTTTTGCAAAAGATCGGCCAGCTTTCTCAGGCCCGTTTTTTGCCTGCCTCGGCGCAGGCTGCATGACCGGAAAATGGCTAAAAAATAGTCAGAGTGCTCAATTGAAAGGCATGATTTGCAGAGCGAACGCGAAAACACACGCTTTTTTACCGGCATGTTCCTTGCTTTTAAGCGGATTAAACCTATCCGGAACGGTACCGGATACGGCAATGACGCCCTGATCGCCGGATATTTCTCTCTCTCCGCGCGGTCAGGGCTTTTTTTTGGAGAAGAGCGGTTATGAACGACTTTGAAGGTCGCCATGTTGTGGTGACCGATACAACGTTGCGGGACGGCGAACAGGCCGCCGGGGTGGTGTTCAGTACGGCGGAAAAAAAACGGATTGCCGCAATGCTGGTGCGCTGCGGAGTGCAGGAACTGGAGTGCGGCATACCGGCCATGGGGAGGGCAGAACAGTCCTGCATCCGGGAGCTGGTCGAAGCGGGCCTCAACACCCGGCTGATCACCTGGAACCGGGCGCTGCAAAGCGATATTCAGGCGTCGATCGATTGCGGAATTACGGCGGTCGATATTTCGCTTTCGGTTTCCGACATTCAGATCGAAAATAAAATCAGGAAATCCCGCCACTGGGTCAAAGAACAGCTCAAAGCGGCCCTGACCTTCGCCAAGCGGAACAACCTCTATGTTTCCGTCGGCGGCGAGGATGCCAGCCGCGCCGACCCTGAATTTCTCAAGGAGTTGCTGACCATCGCGGCAGCGGAAGGGGCTGATCGCTTCCGCTATTGCGACACCCTGGGGATTCTCAATCCCTTCTCCCTTCATGACCGGGTCGCCGGTCTGGCGCAGTCGACCGGTCTTGAGCTTGAGGTGCATACCCACAACGATCTCGGCATGGCGACCGCCAACGCCCTGGCCGGAGTCAGGGCCGGGGCGAAATATGTCAGCACCACGGTGAACGGACTGGGGGAACGCGCCGGGAATGCGGCGCTGGAAGAGGTGGTCA
The DNA here is from genome assembly GCA_963676555.2 of Geopsychrobacteraceae bacterium. GTDB lineage: Bacteria > Desulfobacterota > Desulfuromonadia > Desulfuromonadales > Geopsychrobacteraceae > BM522. The sequence continues at coordinate 67,050 of CAXXGL010000011.1, read as the reverse complement.
TGGCCCTGCAATGCAGCTGTCAGATTGAAACCGGCATCGACACAACCCGGCTTTCCCGGCTTTCGGACTATGTCGGGCGCGCCAGCCGGCGGCCGGTAGCGGACTGGAAGGCGGTTGTCGGGAAGCGGGTCTTTTCCCACGAGTCCGGCCTGCATGCCGACGGAGTCCTCAAAAACCCCCATAATTACGAAGGGTTCAACCCTGCGGCCGTCGGCTTGCAGCGCTATTTCGTCCTCGGTAAACATTCCGGCCGCCACGGACTGGAACAACGGCTGAAGGAACTGGGCATCGATCCCGGCGAGCTGGACCTGGCTGTCGTTCTGGACCAGGTCAGAATGCTGTCGAGTCGGAATAAGAGAGCGGTCAGCGACCACCAGTTACGGCGCCTCTGCCGCCCGGCCGCAACGGTGAACCGATGACGATCAAAGCGTTGACCGGCCGGGACTGGCCGTTTTTTCAGGCCTGGGCCGCAGCCGAAAACTGGCGGCTTTCATTCCTCGAACAACGCCTGTTCCAGAACCAATGGCGGCCCTATTTCCATGTCCTCTGGAAGCGGGGCCGACGCTGCGGATTCGTTTCCGCCGTCAGTTATAAAACCAGCGCCTGGATCGGCAACTTGATCGTCGCTCCGGAACTCCGCGGCCGGGGCTATGGGTCGCAGCTGTTCGAATATGTCCTGGCCCGGATTCTCCGGCAATCGAAAATGCGGAAAGTCTGGCTGACGGCCTCCGAGCAGGGAGCGCCTTTGTACCGCAAACACGGATTCGCCACGGTTGATCAAATCACGCGCTGGCAGGCCGCCGGCTGCGCGGTCGCCCCCCAAGCGCGGATTCTGGAACTGGACAGGCTGATGGCCTGCGACCGCGCCTGTTGGGGAGAATCCCGCGCCTCTTTATTGGAGTTGCTGGCGGCAGACGCTTACTCCCTGTCTTCCCCGGGCAACCTGGCGCTGCTGCAGGCGGGAATCGATTTTTGGCAGTTGGGTCCCTGGCTGGCGGAAACGCCTTCCCCCCTTGCGTACAAAAAGGTTCTCGGACAGGCACGGATGATGACCCCCAAAGCCAAACAGCTGCTCACCGATGTGCTGGAGTCTTCCGGGGCAACCCCTGATATTGCAACAAACCGGCTTCAGTTGCCTGGGTTCCAATCTTTTGATGTGCCTCAGCTCCAAGCCCGGACCGGTCCGGCCCAAAGGTGTCATTGCCCTGGCCAGTCTCGGCAGCATCGGATAACCGGCGCGATAGAAAACCCCTCCCTTTCTTTTTGTGCATATGCACATTTTTTTGCTTGACAACTTTGCCGCGTCAATCTACTCTCTTTTTGTGCATATGCACATAGAGCCCTTGTCGCCGATCCATAAAGCTGCAGGGGAAAAATCTTCAAACCAACAGAAAAGGAGGCACAGAATGCCAGGAAGAGATGGAACAGGACCACAAGGACAGGGCCCCATGACTGGTCGCGGCCTCGGCGTCGCCAATCAGGACTACGGTTACGGTCGCGGTCCGGGACAGGGATTTGGACAAAACCGCAATATTGCCGCCGGACAGGGCCGTGGACTCGGCCTGGCCCGCGGCTTCGGAATGGCCTCGGGCCGCGGCCTTGGGTTGGCTCGCGGACGCGGTCGCGGCCAGGGCATTTGCCGGGCCAGAGGCCTGTGGTAGCAGGAACACCATTGTCGACTCGCTTGCAACCGACCCGGATGGAGCATACAGCCATGATCCGGGTTGCGTTGCCGAAAGGAGTATTTAAAAGATGCTGATTGCAATAACCGCCGTCGGCGATACGTTACAGGCGGAGGTCGATCCCCGTTTCGGCCGGGCCGCATATTACATGGTCGTCAACACCGAAACCGGGGAAGTCAAAGCCCACGATAACAGCGACGGAATCAATGCCGCCAACGGCGCCGGCACCGGGGCGGCCCAGACGCTGTCCGAGCTGGGCGTCGAAGCTCTCTACACCGGCCGCGTCGGCCCCAAAGCCGCCGCGGTCCTGAATCAGGCCGGGATACCCTATTATGAAAACATTTCCGGCACGGTTGCGGAGGTGCTGGAACAACTGGACCAGGGCCTGCCGGCAACCGCCGCGGCCACGCCCGGCGACAATCGGACCACGGCTGCCGGATCTCCCTCGTTCCGGGATGCCGCTCCCGGCGCCGGTCAGGGCATGGGTGGCGGTCGCGGTCAGGGACTCGGTCGCGGCATGGGCATGGGTGGCGGTCGCGGTCAGGGACTCGGTCGCGGCATGGGCATGGGCGGCGGTCGCGGTCAGGGACTCGGTCGCGGCATGGGTATGGGCGGCGGTCGCGGTGCCTGTTATACCGGACGTTCCGCAACCGAACCCCTCACTCGCCCGCCAGGAGAATCCGGGACCCAAAAAAGCCCGAAAGCGTCAAAATATCATCTGATCAAGTGACGCTCTTTTCTCTTGCGAAACAGGGAACAAATCGGGGCAGGCCGTCGATCCCCCGATGTTGTGCGCAAGAAAAAATCGCGGGTTCGGTGGACGGAGTTGAAAAATCCCCAATGAGGTTTTTCAACTCCCTGCCGGATAAGCTTGACATCGTGTCCGGGATGGTGGAATAAACCATTCCGGTTACCGTCGCCACCCTACTCTGTCGGGGCTTTGAACGCAATTCGAACCCTTAACCTTTTGGAGCGAGATTTATGATTATTGCCATTACCGCCAAAGAAGCATCCATGCAGTCGGAGGTCGATCCCCGTTTCGGCCGGGCCGCCTACTTTCTCCTTGCCAACAGCCTGACCGGCGAAGTCTACGCCCACGACAACAGCGAAGGGACCGCGGCGGCAAATGGAGCGGGAACCAGTGCCGCGCAACTAATGGCCGAAAACAAAGTCGACATTCTGTATACCGGGTCGGTCGGTCCGAAGGCCGGGGAAGTGTTGGAGAAAGTCGGGATCAAAGTTTACGAAAACACCTCCGGTACGGTTGAGGAAGTTCTTGCGAACCTGCCGCAGGAAGTGATCGACGAAGCCCAGGAAGCGGCCAATGCCTCAATGGAAAGTGTTGATCCGCCGCAAGACAACGCCATTCGCCTGGCGATTCCGGCCGACTCGGACGCCGGACTGCAGGCGCAACGCTCGGGTCATTTCGGCAAGTGCCCCTATTATATCTTCGTCGACATCAAGGATAAGGAAATTCGGGATGTCATCCCGTTGCGTAACGGCGGCCACGTTCAGGGCAACTGCTCGACCCCGGTCAGGCTGCTCAACGACAACCATGTCAACAAGCTTATCGTTGCCGGGATCGGCGGCCGTCCCCTGCAAGGCTTTCGCGATATCGGCATCGAAGTCTATTCCGGCGGCGGACAGACGGTGGAAGAGACCGTCAACCTGTTTCTCGATGACCGGATTCAGCCGATCAGCAACGATCAGGTCTGCAGCGGAGGCGTCTAGTGATCATTGCGGTCGTCAGCGGCAAGGGCGGGGCGGGGAAGACCACCCTCGCCGCGTCCATCGCCCAGGTTCTGGGCGCCGAATTTTACGATCTCGACGTCGACGCCCCGAACGCCGAATATTTCCTGCGGCCCGAATTCGACGCCACCCTGCCGGTCGTTCAGCCGGTACCGGCCTTTGACGAGGACCGTTGCGATGCCTGCGGCATCTGCACCAAAGAGTGCCGCTTTCATGCGCTCTACAAAATCCTCAGCCACGTCTATCTGACCGAATCGCTGTGTCACGGCTGCGGTCTGTGCGAACTGGTCTGTCCGCAACAGGCGATCAGTTACCGGGATGCGAACGTCGGGGTGATCCGTTCCGGCTATTCAGCGCGGCTGCGCAATCGGGTTCACGTGGGCGATCTGGAGATCGGTTCCACCCGCGGGACCTACCTGATCAGCGAAATGGTCAAAAATATCGCTCCCGGCCGCCTTGCGGTCATCGACGGCCCGCCGGGCAACTCCTGCGCCGCGGTGGCGGCGATCAAACCGGCGGACCTGGTCGTTCTGGTGGTCGAACCTTCACCCTTCGGGTTTCACGACATGCAGCAGACCGAGCAGATCCTGCTCCAGATGGAGAAAAAATACCTGATCATCGCCAACAAGGCGCTGAACGACGATACCGTGGCGGAACTGTTTCGGGAGCGCGGCAAAAAACCGGTCCTGACCATTCCGCTGGCCGACCGTTATCATCAGGCCAACCTCGACGGCGATATTCTCAGTCAACGCTTCGGCGAAATCCATTCCGCCCTGCAACAGATCCTCGATCAGGAGCTGACCAGCTTATGACACGCCAAATCGCCATACTCAGCGGCAAAGGGGGTGCCGGAAAAACCTCCGTCACCGCTTCGATCATCAAAATGATGGCTTCCGTCGTCGCCGTCGACGCCGATGTCAACGCCTCGAACCTGCCGATCCTGCTGCCGCATGAACCGCGTTCGACCACGCCCTATTACAGCATGGACATGGCCGCGGTCGACCGGCAAAAATGCACCGGCTGCGGGGCCTGTCTCGCCGCTTGCCGCTTCGACGCCGTTGTCCGCACTGAAGACGGCGGCATCGCAATCGACGCCGATTGCGAAGGTTGCGCCACCTGCGCCCACGTCTGCCCGGTGCAGGCCATCAGCATGGTCGAACGGCAAGGGGGAGACTGGTACCTGAGCAAGATCGACAACGGTTATCTGGTGCATGCCGACCTGATCCCCGGCGAAGACAACAGCGGCAAGCTGATCACCAAAGTCAGAAACGAGGCTTCAGCGGTTGCAAAAGAGCACGATATTGCTTACATTGTCGTCGACGGCCCGCCCGGAACCAGTTGCCAGGCGATCTCCTCGATTACCGGGACGGATCTGGTGTTGGCCGTGGTTGAAGAAAGCCTGTCGGGATTGTCCGACTACCGTCGCCTGGCGGAACTGGTGGGAAAGTTTTCCATTCCGCACTTCGTCCTGATCAACAAGGCCGGTTTCAACCGCAAGATCGAAGCTGACATCATGGCCGCGGCGCGTGAATTCGACGGTATCGTTCTGGGTAAAATCCCCTTTGACCGGAAAATTCCCGCAGCCCTGCAGGATCTGCATGCGCTCTCCGACATGCCGGAATACCGGGACACGATTGCCGGAGTGCTCAGCCGCCTGCAAGACACTTTGAACCTCTGAAACCTGCCGGTCCGCCGACCGCAGCATCGTGGAAAAGGATCTTATTGCAATGAAGGCTGTACAGATCACCGAGGGAATTTACTGTTTACCCGTCAACCTGGAAAGTTACCAGTTATTCGAAGGCATGTGGCCGATGCCCAACGGCATCTCCATCAATTCGTATGTCGTCAAAGGGGAGAAAACCGCCCTCATCGACCTGATCGAAGACGTCAACGACAAACCGGCGGATTTCCAGGCCGAGCTGGAATCCATCCAGCTCGAAGCCAAAGACATCGATTACCTGATCATCAATCATATGGAGCCGGACCACACCAGCTGGCTGCCGGAGTTCCACAAGCGCAATCCGGCGGTGGAAATCTTTCTCACCGCCAAGGCCGCCGGGCTGCTGAAATCGTTCTGCGGGATTGAAAACAACGTCCACATCGTCAAGGACGGCGACACGCTCGATCTGGGCGGCGGCCGGGTGCTCAATTTTTATGAAACGCCCAATATCCACTGGCCGGAAACCATGATGACCTTCGAGCAAAGCAGCGGCATTCTGTTTTCCTGCGACGCCTTCGGCTCTTACGGTACTCTGGACGGCGTCTATTTCGACGATCAGCTGTCCACCAAACAGCACAATTTCTTCATTGCCGAAGCGCTCCGCTACTACGCCAACATCGTTGCCGGCTTCTCCACTTTCGTCACCAAGGGGATCAACAAACTCGCCGGCCTCGACGTCAAAATCATCGCGCCGTCCCATGGGATCATCTGGCGCGAGAACCCCACGGCGATCATCGATTCCTACACCCGTTTCGCCGGTTATCAGAACGGCCCGGCCGAGCCGGAAATCACGGTGATCTGGTCGACCATGTACGGGAATACGGAAAAACTGGTCAACAATATCGTCCAGGGCATCCGCGCCGAAGGCCTGCCCGTCCATGTGCATCAGGTTCCCGATCAGCATGTCGGCCTGATCCTCGAATCGGCGTGGAAATCCGCCGGTCTGGTCCTCGGCATGCCGACTTACGAATACGAGATGTTTCCGCCCATGGCCTGGGTGATCGACATGTTCCGACGCAAGAAAGTGTGGAACAAAAAAGTCCTGCGCTTCGGTTCGGCCGGCTGGTCCGGCGGCGCCCAGCGCGAACTCGACGCCTTGACGGAAAAGCTGAAGTGGGAGTTTATCGAGCCGATCGAGTGGAAAGGCGCTCCGGCACAGGCCGAACTGGATCTGGCCCTGAGTCGCAGCCGGGAACTGGCGCAAATGGTCAAGAGCTACTGCGCCGGAGAATAATGCGTTGAAGCAGGCAAGACATCGGGCCCGCCCTTTATGGACGGGCCTTTTTTCGTCTTCGCCGGCAACAAAACCGCAGGCCGGTTAGCGGGAAATGCAGCCCGGAGAGGCAGGACCGATTACGGTTTCGACCGGGGCCGTGTCACGGGAATCAGTCAGCGGCCCGCAGGTCGATCCGGTTGTCGTAAAAAGTGCTGCCGTTCCCCCGGTCCGTCAGCCGTTGCGATGTGAGAGCGTTGACCGATCTCTTCCCCGGCGCGAATTCCAGCCACCAGACCCCTGCGGCCACGGCCACGCCCGGCGGAACCTTGGCCGTGACATCGAGCACGAACTCGACTTCACCGCACTGGTTGAAGGCGATCACCCGCTGCCCATCGCCCACCTTTCGCGCCGCGGCTTCTTCCGGATTCAGGCTGAGCCTCATCCCCTGTTGTCGTTGACGCAGGTCATCGCGCTCGAAAAAGGACGAATTCAGGCCGAACAGCCCGGGAGCGGTCATGAGCCGAAGCGGAAACCGGTCCTTCTCGCCGTGAGTGGGCAGAAAACGGATCAGCGGCTCCGCTGCTTCCGGATGAACGAACTCGATCCTGCCGCTGGGTGTTCCAAAGCGCTCCGGCGGCCAGACCGGCGGTTTCAGTTCCACGCCGAATCCGGCAGCGAGCCGGTCGCTATCGATCCCCTCCCGCAACGCGGTCGGAACCGCCAGCAGCCGGTCGATCATCTCATCGGCGGTTTGTTCGAAAAAAGGCTCGTTGAAGTCAAGCGCCCCGGCCAGACCGGAAAAAACCTCCCAGTTGGAACGGCTCTCCCCGACCGGAGGAATCGCCGGTCGCGCCCGCTGAATGCAGTAGCTGCCGTAAGACCGGTAGATATCGGGATGTTCCAGCGACGACGTGGCCGGGAGAACCACATCGGCATATCCGGCGGTGTCGGTCATGAAGCGTTCATGAACCACGGTAAACAGATCATCCCGCGCCAGACCGCGCAGCACGGCATTCTGGTCCGGAGCGACCACTGCCGGGTTCGAGTGATAGACATAAAGAGCCATGACCGGCGGATCGGACAGTTCGTTCAGGGCCCGGCCCAAACGGTTCATGTTGACGATCCGGGTTTGAGAGGTGATGAAATCCTCGCGCAGGAGCTCCGGCATCGCGAACGCTCCCCCGGTTGAGGTGCCGCCGAAGATCCCGGCATGGCGCTTGGCGTAAGCCCCGACGAATGCCGGGAGCGCGGCGATCGTGCGTACCGTCATAGCACCGTTGCCGTAACGGGACAGTCCGCCGCCCAGGCGGATGAAGGGCGCCTGCGCCCGGGCGTATTCCCGGGCCATCCGCTCCACCGTCGCCGCCGGAACGCCGGTCAGGTCGGCGGTCCGCTCCGGGGTGTGATGCGGCAGGATGTCCCGTATCAGCTCTTCGCTCCCGCTGGTCTTGTCCCGCAGGAAGGCGGCGTCGCCGAGCCCTTCGCGCGCAATGACATGCATCAGTCCCAATGCCAGCGCTCCATCGCTCCCCGGCTTCACCAGCAACAGCTCATCGGCTGCCGCGGCCGTGGGCGTCGCATAGGTGTCGATGACCCAGATGCGGGCGCCGGACTTTCCGGCCCTCTTTGCCCGTTCGAGGAAATGAATGCTGGTGGCCGCGGCATTGATCCCCCAGAGGATCACCAGATCGCTGCCCAGAACTTCATCGGGATGGGGCGCCGGCGTATTGCCGAGAACCATTTTCAGGCCGGCCCCCAAAGCCGGCGAGCAGATGCACCGATCAAGCCGCGAAGCTCCCAGATAATGGAAGAACGGATGCCCCGCGTTACGCTGCACCACCCCCATGGTCCCGGCAAAGGAATAAGGCAGGATCGCTTCGGCGCTGTAGGCGGCGATAATTGCGCGCCAGCGCTCCGCGATGATCCGCAACGCCTCGTCCCAGGTCGTTTCGCGAAATTGACCGGACCCTTTCGGCCCGGTTCGCAGCAACGGCTTGACCAATCGCCGGGGGGAATGAACGGTTCGCTCGTAGCGATTCATCTTGGGGCAGAGCGTTGCGCGGGAATAGGGGTGTTCCGGGTCCCCGGCAACGCGGACGGCGCGCCCCCCTTCAACCTCGACCACAAGGCCGCAACTGTCGGGGCAGTCGTAAGGGCAGACGGAACGGACGATCCTGGTCATAAAAACTCCTGTCAAAAACGATAACAACAACTTAACTGTTGAAGAGCGCAGGTGTGACCCCGGTTACGGTCGGGTCTGCGCTTTTTCAATATCCGCACCGGATATGAGCAACGGCAGCAGCGATTCATTGCGTCATTGCTTGCGTTTCCCGCCACCGCGGTAAAAAACGTCTGCTCCGCTCCGGTGGGCGGCTACTGCTGATCGGAAGCGGATCAGACCCCGGGTTGACTGCGCTTGCCTGTAAACCGGCGCCGTTCTTCCGCTTAATCCGCGGCAAAAAACAGCAATGTCTCTCCACCGGCACTGGACAGTCGCAACCGGCCGGTTTCATCGATCCGCACCGTGTTCAGCTCGGGGAGAATGCTCAGGAACGCCTGCTCCTGCCGCATCAGGTCCTCGGTGGGACAGGCCCGCAGCGTGGACATGATTTGCGGGCTGATACGTAAACGCTCGCCCTCCAGCGTATAGCGGCCATTATAGAAATTGCAGCCCGAATTGCCGTGCAACCGTCCATCGGCGCCGAAAGTCAGAGTAATGTGGGAGAAACGGTCGATGGCTTCGACGCCGTTCGGATCTGCCCGCCGCCAGACGACTTCACGGATCAGGCTTCGGCCGCAGCCCTGATAAATCTTCTGATTGTATTGAAGCCGGACCCGATGGGCGAAAGGTTCACCGCTCATCGTGTCGCGGCAGGGTTCCGGAATGACGGTGACGATAATCTCGTCCCGGTCTTTCCGACCTCGCAACGTCCGTACGCCATTACGGGTTTCGTCCGCTTCGACGGGTAATGCGATCTTCTGCATGCCGTAAGCACCGCTGAAACGGATCATATTTTCGGCAATCTCGACGTTCCATCCCGGTTCGTTTCCTTGCGCCCGGTAGGGTTTTGGTGGGTTTTCGGGGGGCGCGGTTTTACTGCATTCCGGCATGTCCCGGCCCCTGATTCTGAGCCATGCGCCGTTGCCCTTGCTCCAGAAAAACGTGGACGGATCGCCGGGAGTCTGATATTTCGCGCCCGAGGCCGTCCGGACCTCTTCCAGCGCGTAAACGACATCGGCAACCCGCATATCGGCCTTGTCATCTTTACCCAAAGTGAATTCGACCGGCAACCCGCCGCATTGATAGTAAAGTTTGGCGGCAGACGAGTCGGCCTGAAGCGATTCCGCGGCGGAAGACTTTAACGCGGCATTGTCCGCCATGCAGGCCGCAAGACCAAAAACCGGCAATACGGCCGGTGCCAACAAACAATAACCGCGCACACCGCGCACCTTATTCTTTAAAACTTGCAATAGATCAAACATAGACAATCCGATTAATTATGGGTTCACAGAACATCTCAACTGCCCGCCCGGCAGGGGCGCCGGCAAACAGGGAAGCATCACTTCGGTTCGCTGATCGCCAGACGCAGTCCCAAGGCGACCAATATCGTCCCGGCCACCCGATGTTGAATCTTCCGCACCAGCGGTTGGGAGCCAAGCGTTCCGGATAAAAAGCCGCCGGAAACGGCGATCAACAGGTCGGCCGTAAAAGCCGTGCACACCAGAATCCAGCCCAGAATCATCATTTGCACAGCGGGCGCCCCCTGTAGCGGATCAATAAACTGCGGCAGGAAGGACAAAAAGAACAGGGCCGTCGGGCCCGGGACACTGGCGACAGCAAGCGACAACATGACAAAGGCAACAATTTGTTCAATATTTTCCATTTGCATTTAAGAAGCGGGCTTTAAGGGTTCGCTACTTCGGCTCCGGGACAGGCCTCTGCACAATGGCCCTTTTGCGGAGAAGCATTCCGCCTTGTTACAGCTTTCTTCATCCATCGTCGGATTGCCCTTTATTCCGGGGCATACAGAATGCTTTCGAGATCGACAAGCTTTTCCTGAATAAACGCATTGGCATCCTCGATGGCCTGATTGTAAATTTTCGGGCCGAGCTTTTTCAGGAAGAATTCGACCAGCATTTCCGCTTTTAAATCACCAATCGATTCATCGTGCTCGTTGCTGAAATACGCCTGCACTTCTGCGATCATCTCTTTTGTACGCACGTCGCTTAATTGAATTTCCATAAAAAAGTCCCTCACGCAAGCTTAAAGACGGATGAGACGAATAATATTCCCTGTCTGCCCCGCCGCTGTTGGCGGCTTTCAATTTAAAAGAGTTAACTGATAACAGCTGCCGTAACCCGCCCATGCGCCATAAAGCAGTCTTTCCGTTGATACTGTATTTTACTGTTATCGGTATCGAATCTTATCCTTATTTGTTGACGTTTACGCGGCTGAAAAAAGAAATCTGGCCGAAGAATTCTCTTTTAGTTATCATTCCAGAGAACAAACAGAGATCCAAAAATCCGGATAAAGACTCATCAGACCGGGTCGAAAACATCTTGCTCATGCTTTGAATTTTGACGAAAAACCGCAGGGCCGAACCGACCGTTCCGTAAAATTTTTTGTTTCATCCCGGAATCGGCAAAACCAAAGGTTATGAAAAAACAGACGCCGCAGGAAGAACTATTCAACAGCCTTTTGCACGCTCTCGGCGCGGTGGGCGCAATTGTCGGCCTGATCCTTCTGCTTTACAAGGGAACGGACCCCTGGCGCATCGTCAGCTTTTCCATTTTTTGCGGCACCATGATTATCCTCTACAGCATATCCGCACTTTATCACGCCCTGTTCGGTCGCGCCAAAAGGATCATTAAAAAACTCGATTACCTGGCCATTTATCTGTTGATCGCCGGAACTTACACGCCTTTCACTCTGGTGGTGCTGCGCGACGGCTGGGGCTGGACCGCATTCGGAGTTATCTGGGGGCTGGCATTTTTGGGCATCGGCTATGATCTGGTGCCGCGTAAAAACGACAGCCGGGCGATTCCCGTCGCCATTTATCTGCTCATGGGCTGGCTGGCGCTGCTGTTGGCAAAACCGCTTCTCGCCGGCCTGTCCCTGACCCCCTTCATCTGGCTGCTGTGCGGCGGACTTTTCTATACCTGCGGCTTGATTTTCTATGCGCTGGACGAACGCATCCGCTTTTTCCATGCGATCTGGCATTCCTTCGTTCTGCTCGGCAGTTTTTTTCATTATATGACCGTTTATCTTTATGTTGCCTGAATGAAATGGAATGAAACCGGCACCAGAATAAGTAAAAAAGATCGGAAAAGGACGTATCAACGCCGCTGTCGCCCCCGCCAGACGCCCCCTGGCGTCACCCCGGCACGCCCAGCGCACAAGGAGGAGTAAAATCATATCCCCCCCGAATCCCCTTCCCCGGCAGTTGTTAAACCTGTTACAACAGAAGAACCTGACAAGAGAGAGGAAAGATGGCGGCAGAAAAATCACCCTGGATGTGCCATATTTGCGATTATCGCTCCACGCTGGGCGAAGGCCACGTGTGCAGCGAATGCTATAAAATCACCTGCAACGAGCACATCACCACCGCGACCGTGCTCAATCAGGAAAGCGGCCTGTATGAAATCAGACTGGTTTGCGTTGAATGCCGATTCAAAAAAAATCTATGACCGTAACGGAACGAGCATGAAAAAATCAAACAGCCGCCTTGTTTATTCCGATAACCTGGGCACCCATTGCCCGCAGTGCGGACAGCCGCTCAGAAAATGCCGCTGCAACGAGCAGCAGGCACCGCCGAAAGCCGACGGCATCGTCCGCATTCAACGGGAAACCAAGGGCAGAAAAGGCAAAGGCGTCACCCTGATCAGCGGCGTGCCGCTGTCCGGTGAAGAGTTGAAAGCGCTGGCGAAAACCTTGAAACAGAAATGCGGCACCGGCGGTACGGTGAAAAACGGCAGCATAGAGATTCAGGGCGATCACCGCGATCTGCTGTTGCAACTGCTGCAGGAAAAGGGCTGGAAGGTGAAAAAGGCCGGGGGATAGGCCGGTCATCAAAAATAATACCGCACCCGCAATTCCACTTTATCTTCATTCAGCTTTTCTCCATATTCCGTGAATCGTCCGCCTTCCAGATGTGCATAGCGCAAGCGGAATTCCCAGTTGGTGAAGCCGGTGTAAACCGCTTCGGGACTGATGGAACGGCTTGAATCGTCCAGGTTGAGAATCGCCGTCACCCCGGGGGTGAAATAAAGCAGGTTGAAAGGTTCTTTCCGGGTGATCCTCAGATAAAGATAATTGCGGCCGGCCTGGGGCTTGGCATAGCCGTTGTTCCCGACCGTAGCCGCCTGTTGCAGAAGGGTGTCATTGCCGCTTTCCAGGTAATCGTCATAAGCATCGGCCGCCAAGCGGTAAAAACGCTCCAGTTCGCGTTCCGAATAGCCGGCGTCGTGGTGATAATATTCGAGAATCGTTGTCATGTTGCTTTCCGACAGGTAACGCAAACCCAACAGATAGCTGGTCGCGGCCTGCTCGTGCGTGACCGGGCTTCCCATGCTGTTCAGGACTGTTATTTTCTGTTCGGGGATATGGGCCAGTTCTGCATGGACTTCAAAAATGACGCGCCAGATTTTTCGCCACATCGATCCCGAACCGGGTTGAGCGGCCGCCACCGGAAAAGAAGATCAGGTCGATATCCATGTCCCGGTAGAGCGAATAGAGCTTTACCGCGAAATTGAGATGGTTCCGTGCGCCGAAATCCTCGTTGACATCGTCCCAGACCGGCAACAGAACGCCGGTCAGGGCCAGGGTCTGTAATTTCCCGGGATAACTTTTGATCAGGTCGACGCCGGCCCCGATGTAGCCTTCCAGGGCATCCTCCGGATTGTTCGGATCTTTCGGCCGGGAGATAAAACCGACCGGATTCCAGGCATACCCCTTGCCCCACTTGAAGGTCTTTTTCCCCAGTTCGAAAGTAACGGACGGCGCAGGCTTGATGCTGGCATAGGCTGAAAAAACACTCAGATCCTCATCACCGGCAAGCTGATCTTTTTCCGCCCATGCCTGAAGCAGCCAATTGAAATCGACGCTTCCCTGATTGAAATTACCGTCAAGAGAAAGCGTTGTTGTCAGGCGATCCAGGCTGGAACGCGGGTCATCATAATAACCGAGAACGCCGAAAACCCCGCCCCGGTTTGAGGCGGAGATGCTCTCCCTTCAGCTCTGCATAACCGCCCCAGGTCAGGGCTTTTTTTTCGAATTCATCGAGATTAAAGTCATAATTTTCGGCGCCGGCAAGAGCGGGGAGCAGAAAACCCAGGCAGCAGAGCAAAAAGACGGTTTTGCAGCGGCTATCCATCATCCCGGTCCACCATTCAAACCGCTTCAACTCAGCGCAACTCTTCAACCCGCGGCAGGTAATTAAGGGAAAACACTTCATCCGCCAAGTCCTTTTTGTTGATCCCGGCAAAAATCATGATTGATTTATACCCTTTGTACAACGGGCTGTCGGTCTCAAGAACAGCGGGTCGGACAATGCCGTTGCCGAAATCCTTCGGTTCTTTATAGTACAGGGTCTTGATCAACATGCCGCTGGCGGCGTAGCACTCGATTCGCGTCGGCAGCATGCTTTTTTTATCCACCCGCATCTGTAACCGGTCATAAGCGATCGCATTGGTTCGGGCCTTCAGTTCAAGCAGGTAAACGCCGTCTTCCTCGGTCACGCCGGCAACATCGTATTCAGCGCTGTAATCGAGGCGCAGGATATCCGCGTTGTTGAACACCCCGCCGACAACGGATTGCAGGCTGGTTATTCTGAGCGGCTTGCCGACATTGGGGATATAAAGCCACATATTGTCGTTCAGCCGCAACGTCGCACGGCCTTTCTCGCTGGCCGGGGAAAGGAACAGTGCCACCATCTTATCCTGGCCTTTTTTGACGGTGTAGAGAACAAATTCCTTTTTCTTGCCGTCCGGTTCCAGATTGATCAGTTTACGGTACATTTCGTACGTCTCGGGATTCAGGTTTTTGTCGACCTGTCGCAAAATGGCGGCACCGTCGAGGTCGGCTGCCGGCAATGGCGTCGGCAGACAGGCGGGCAGTAAAGAACAACGCAACCGTCAAGACGTTGAGCACGCGATTTATCTTCGCCATAAGATTATTCCTTCCCGGGATTCCGTCGCTCATACAGGCAGACGGTTAAACATGTTTAAGTGCGGTGATCGGGTCCATTTTCGCAGCTTTCCAAGCCGGCTGCAGACTGGCGAGCACGGCAATGGCGATCACGATCAGCGCAACCAGGACAACATCCGCCGGACTGATCGTCGGCGCAAGCAACAGGCCTTGCTGGCGGCCGAAATCGAAACTGATCTGATTGATATTCATCACGGCGATGGCGATCAGGCTGATGGCCGTCCCGAGCGCCGTTCCCAGAACCCCGATCAAAAAGCCCTCGACGACGAACAAACCGAGGATCCTGCTCGGCAGGGTGCCGATGGCCGAAATGGTGCCGATTTCGTTGATCCGCTCGTAGACCGCCATGATCATGACATTCATGATGCTGACCAGAACAATGGCAACCAGCATGATTTTGATGAAGAAGGTCATCAGGTCGATCATTTTGGCGATATTGAAGAAGGGGGAGATCTTTTCCCAGGTATGGATCTCGAAAACCGGTTGCCCTTGCTGATTTTTCATCCCCCCCAACTTTTGCTGCAGCGAAGCATAAACCAGCGGCAACCGGTCGATATCCTTCAGGCGTATCGCGATCTCGCTGACCTCGGCGCCGTCGATGCGCAACAGCGACTTGGCGTCTTTGATATGGATCATGCCGTCGCGTCCGCCGGGGCCGGAAATCCCTTCGAGGATGCCCCGCACCGTAAAAGTCCGGCCGTTGACCGAGCCGTCCTTATTGTTTGCGACCAGCACAATGCCGTCTCCGACTTTAACCTTCATCCCCCTGGCGATCAGCTCCGGAATTAAAATCTCGCCCGCTTCGAGCAGGCCGTCCGCATCCCCGTCGAGAATCCGTTTGGTCAGCAAAGGAGCCGCTTTCATTTCATCGACCGGAGTCACCGCATTCAGACGGATATTCGTGGTCTCGGCGAAGTTGCTGAACATGGCCCCAAGCTTAATCCGCATGGAGTAAGCGGCAACCACATCCTCCGCTTCCAACACCTGCATGACCCGGTCAATTTGCTTGCCGGTCAGGTTACGATTCAGGGGCAAGCTGTCAATTGAAGCCAGATAGCCTTTTTTGTGGATTTGAATATGTCCAAGCATCGCATCGGTAATCTGGCCGATCATCATCGCTTTAAACGATCCGGAAACGGAAATAAACAGAAGTACGGCAACCACCCCCAGGGTGATCAGTATTGAGGTCAAAAGAGTCCGACGTTTGTAACGGAGCAGATTTCTCGCCGCCAGCTTGAAAATATTACCCATGGCTCCCTCCCTTGCCCCCGTTCAACTCATGCAGCATGCCGTCTTCCAGGCTGAACATGACTTCAACGTTCTCGACAATACGCGGATCATGGGTGGAAAAAACAAAAGTTGTCTTGAATTCGTCCCGCATCCGTTTCATCAGATCGATCACCATGGTTGCGGTTTCACGATCCAGATTGGCCGTCGGTTCGTCCGCAAGCACCAGTTTGGCGTTGGTCACCAAGGCGCGGGCCACAGCCACACGTTGCTTTTGTCCGCCGGAAATCTGACGGGGATACTTGTCTCCCTGATCACCCATACCAACCGCTTCAAGCAGTTCCCGGACGCGCCTGAGACGTTGTTCCTTCGGCCGGTTTTGCACCATCAGTAAAGGATATTCGACATTTTCAAAAACGGTGAGCACCGGGATCAGATTGAAATCCTGAAAGACGAAACCGATATGCTCACCGCGGAAACGGGCTGCATCCCGGCGACTCAGTGTCGTGATATCCTCACCGGCAACCTGCAGCCGGCCGGCCGTCGGCGGGTCAAGACAGCCGATCATGTTAAGCAGGGTGGATTTTCCACTGCCCGAAGGGCCGAGGAAAGAGACCAGGGAAGCCGGCTCTATGGTGAAATCGACCCCCCGGATGGCTTCGACCTTGATGTCCCCGGTCGTATAGGTTTTCATCAACTGCTGCGCGACAACAACGGACATGGACAGCCCCCTTTCTATCGCCGCCGGTGCTCAGGATGGCCGGTACAACCATATTATCGATATAGAATGAAATGTATTCATCTATATAAAGCCGAAATGGCATATCCTCATAGTAAAGATTTGTAAAGGCGGGACGGCAATCAGCAGGCCGGCGACTGAGTTGATCAGACGATCCTGACCGGAGCGAACCCGCCCCCTGCGGTGCTCAAATTGGTGACCTGGCCCTGATACAGCCGCGCGCCGACACCGAGCAGCCGGTCGCGATAAACAAACAGGCGCATATCGACCTTGTACTCCCGTCCGGCGGCGTCCGTTTCGATCGAAGGCGGGACGAGTTCCTGAACCAGGGTCGTTGCCGGGTCAAAAGCGGCGAATCTTTTCCGCGTTATACTTTTCCCCAGCAGAACACCCCGGCTCCCGAACCGGGTGACGGGCTTGAAAATCAACTGTTTACGCGCCGCCCACAAGGACTGTTCATCCCAAGAGCTGAACAGCCGGCTCTCGGGTATCATCCCGGCCAGCAAGTGCCGGTCTTTTTCAGCCAGACCGAGTTTTTCCAGCGCCTCGGCATCCGACCACAGAATCATTCGCCGTTTGTCGGCAAGCAAACCGTAGGCAAAGGGGTTGGGCGACAGGCAGACGGTTCCGGCCAGGTATGCGGCGCGCAAATCCGCCAGGGTCTCGCTTTCGAGGTAAAAATCGCAATGCCGGTTATATACCAGGTCGATTTTACTGTCGCCGTGATAAACCCCGTCGGCGCGTACCCGCAACTGGTGCGGGGCCACAACCCGGCTGTCGATGCCCAGCCCGCAGAGCCAGTCGCAACAGGCCAGCATTTCCGGAAACAGGGGTTGTTCGCGCGGTTCTTCATCGACGATCGCCACGCTGCGCAACGGCCGCCGGCCGCCGGAGAAATCCCGCCATTCCCGCTGAAAGCTGGAGAACAGGCGGGCCTCAAACCGCGGCGACAGGTTGATGGTCGCAATCCGGCCGGTCTGCTGCTCGCTCAACCAGGCCAGGTAACCGCCGCCGGCATTGGTGTTGACCTCGATCAACCGCGGTCCCTCTGCGCTCAGGTGGAAATCGTATCCCATCATCAGCGCCGCATGGCCCGGATCGCGGCGAGCCGCTTCAGGCACGCCGGACAGCACCAGCCGCCGGTAGTTACCGTTTTGACTTAAACGAAACAGCAGGCGCACCAAGCTCAGCATGGCCTTGAGATCCCGGTGCGGCAGTCCGGCAACCACGCGGCTGAGCGGCAATTCTCTTTCTGTGGTCATGAAGGTCCTTTTACAATGAGTTGATTCTGCGGATAAACGCTTTCAGCAAACCGTAACTGCGGCGGTTGAACTGCAAGACCAGGCGCGGCAGATGTTTAAGATCCGGCTGATCGTGCTCTTCCGGCAACGGCGAACTTAAGAACATATGACCGCCGGGCGCGAGGATCTCGCTGAATTCATTGGACAGAATCTGCAAATGACCGGAATCGAGCGCTTTATTCAAACGGATGACCAGTTTTTCCCGCACAAACCGCATGGAGTGATAATTGCGGTAAAAATCGTTGATGATCTGCACCGCTTCCAGCGGATCACGGGTAATCGAGAACAGCCCGAAATCCTCGCCCGAAATCAGATCACGCCTGAACAGGCTGTCACGCACGAAATCGAGCCACTCCTCCCAGTAGCCGTCGTCATCATCGATCATCACCAGGGGAATGGGCGGATTCTTTCCGGTCTGGATCAGCGTCATGGTTTCCATCGCTTCGTCCAGGGTTCCGAAACCGCCGGGAAACAGAGCCACGGCGTGAGCTTCCTTGAGAAAAGCGAGCTTACGATTGAAAAAATATTGATAGGTGATGACCTTGGTGTCCTGATTCATCACCGGGTTGGTGTCCTGCTCAAACGGCAGACGGATGTTGACGGCAAAGGAATTTTCCGCTCCGGCCCCTTCGTTTCCGGCCTGCATGATCCCCGGGCCGCCCCCGGTGATGACCATATAATCCTGTTCGGCCAGCAGCCGGGAAAATGCGACGCATTTTTTGTAAATCGGTTCCTCCGGCCGGGTTCTGGCGCTGCCGAACACCGTGACTTTCTTACGTTGTCGGTAGGGGGCGAAGATCTTGTTGGTATAGCGCATCTCTTTCATGGTGGTGCGCATCAACTTCTGATCGGCCAGATAGTTGTTTTCCTGTCCCGACTTAAGCGCGCCGATGATCATCTCGCGGATCATCTCCGGGTGGTGAACTTCGGCCTTGTGCATCAGGCGATCGATCAGTTCGTCGACCTCTCCGTTAATCCGGGTAAAACTTAATCCCATGGTCGTTTCTCTCCCCACGCAATCATCTTCCGACGCCTTCCGTCCGCGCCAGGAAAGGCCGCCCGGGCTGGCGTTGTTCGCGGATCAGCAGGCCGGTCATGGCCGCTCCCGTATAGCGTTGAGCAAGCTGCCGATACAATTCACGCAACTCTTTATCCAAGCGATAAAAATCTTTTTTATCAGCAGGTTGCAGCGAATGTTCAATTTTATCACAAATAAACGTGATGCAATTATAAGGACGCCCGGCAGCGGTCAGGGAACAACCTTGTCTGCCGAGAAAAGGGCAGGTTCGGGAGAAATCGGCCTCCGGCGGCAAACCGCCCCGGCGCAGATAACTGAGCACATTGGCCAGGGTCATATGGTTATGTCCGTGGGCGCAACAATCCCCCCGGCACCGGCGGCAGACCGCCGCTCCGTCGGCCGCGTTAAAGAGCTGTTGAAGCCGTTGCTGCGCCGTTTCCATTGCCTCCAGACGCTTATTGAGCCAGCGCTGTTCAGTCGCCGCCAGAGACCGGTATTCCGTAGCGATCCGGGCCATGATTTCCGGCCACAAACGTGCATGTCTATTCATGAAGGTATCTACAGTACGAAAAAAACGGCAGCATGAAGCGCCATACTGCCGTAAAAAATTGGCCGAAGAAGTCCGTAAGCCGGGTTCTGTTCTCCACACCGGTTACCCGAGGCGGAGCGACGATCATTTATCTAGGGCTGCCGTTGCCGACAGCCTCGAGCGACCAGACCCGGAAACTTCGGACGGACCGCCCTCAAACGTTTCCCTATTCGGTCTTGCTCCGGATGGGGTTTACCGAGCTGTCGGCGTCACCGTCGACACTGGTGAGCTTTTACCTCACCCTTTCACCCTTACCCGCCGTAGGCAGGCGGTCTGCTCTCTGTGGCACTTTCCCTGGGGTCACCCCCGGTTCCCGTTAGGAACCATCCTGTCCTGCGGAGCCCGGACTTTCCTCCCCCCGCCGCAGCTCAAAGAGCAAAGGCGGGCGGCGATCGCCTGTCCTTCTTCAACCAAAGCGGACCGGTTACTGTTCTTCTACGTAAAGAATGCGGTTGCAGTGCGGACAGGTTTCAATTTCCGTCACCTGCAACAGCTTATTATACTGCTGCGGGGGCAACTGCATATGACAACCCAGGCAGGCACCGTCGCGGGCCACGGCAAGCGCCAGCCCGCCACGGCGTTTAAACAGGGTCTGATATTTCCGCAACAACCCCTTGGGCAGTTCCGCGGCCACCGTCTCGCGCGTCTCGTTGCGCTTTGCCAAGGTCTGTTCCGAGGCGGCGATCAACTCGTCCAATTCCGCGCCGCGACTCTCGGAGTTGCCTTTGATGTCCGACAGTTCCGTTTCTTTTTCCTTGCGGTCGCCATCCAACGCAGCGATTTCCTGCTGCTTCTGTTGCATTTGTTCGTCCAGCTCCTTGTTGGCCTTCTTCGCCATGTCGATTTCCTTGAGCACGGCGACATATTCCTTCTGGGTCTGGATCTCCGGCAACCGCGCCTCAACCCGGGTTACGTTGTCCCGCTCTTTCAACAGTTGCTGCTGGAGTTGAGCTTCTTCCTGTTGCAACTCGGCAACTTCCTGATTGAGCTGATCCAGCATCTCCTGCACGCGCGCCGTTGCGCCATCGAAAGCCGCCAATTCATCTTGATACGCCTGCCGCGTAGCCTCGATCGAGCTGATTTCCCGGTCAATCTCCTGGAGATCTTTCAGCAGGTTCAATTGGTTTTGCACGTTGTTACCTCCCATACCAAGTACATATCCTCACTGTCAGGTTAGTGTAAAAAAGGGATCCTGTTCCGTTGTCAAGGTCAGGATTTCTATATCGAGGCGCCGTTGCTCACATTGTTCCCGCAACTGTCGCGCCACTCCGTCAATCATCAGTCGTTCGGTGGCGAAATGCCCGGCATCGATCAGCGTCATGCCGTCCGCCCGGGCCTGCTGTGCTTCATGAAATTTGATATCTCCGGTTACCAGGCAGTCGGCTCCGGCGCGGACCGCAGCCGCATAGGTTGACATTCCCGTCCCGCCGCAGACGGCGATTTTGCTGAGCCGCTGCCCGGGGTCGCCGACCAGCCGCAGCGCCGGGACAGCCAGGCGTTTTTTCACCTGGGCGGCAAAATCGGCCAGGGGCAGGATTTCAGGCAGAGAGCCGACGCGACCCAGGCCGACATCCGTCATGCGGTTGGCCAGGGGGATCAGATCGTAGGCGACTTCTTCGTAGGGATGAGCTTTCACCGCCCGAGCGACGACCTTGCTCACTCCGTCCGCCGGAACGATCGTCTCCAGCCGGACTTCTCCGGTTTCTTCGAATTCTCCGGCAGCGCCGATAAAAGGCCGGGAATCCTCCGATCCGCGAAAGGTCCCGGTTCCCGAAACCCGAAAAGAGCAGCGGTCGTAGCCGCCGATATGCCCCGCACCGGCGGCGAACACCGCCTCCATGACGTCGGTTTCATGACCGGCGGGAACATAAATGACAAATTTGTACAAAGTATTTTCCGCAGCGATCTCCAGCGGACGGCACTGCTGCAGGCCAAGACGGTCCGCAAGCCAATCGTTGAGTCCGTCAGCGGCGCGGTCGAGGTTGGTATGGGCACTGATCACGGCGAGATTTTGCTTGACGGCCTGATACAGCCATTTACCGGGAAAGTCCTGCGGACTGAGGCGTTTTAACGGACGAAAAATCAATGGGTGGTGGGAAACTATCAGCTGGACTCCGCGGCGCTCGGCCTCACGCAGGGCCGTATCTTCGACATCGAGACAAACCAGAATCCTGTCGACCCCGGCCGCCGGATCGCCGACCTGCAAGCCGACGTTGTCCCAGTCCTCGGCCAGCCGGGGTGTGTAGAGCCGGTTCAATATCCCGAGGATGTCGCTCACCTGCACCGGATTTGACCTAGCCACGGCCGCCCTCCCGCAAAAACAAAGAGTGCACCGGTTTCCCGGTGCACTCTTTGATGGTCTGGTTCCCCCCCCTGGCGAACTGTGCCGCAATGCTTACTCCGCCCCATTGCTGAATCTCTGGTGGCGTTGTTCCTGTCGAGCGTATATTTATTTTTCACTCCGCTGCCCAAACGATTTTACTGCACGGTTTGCCGTGAATTCTGGTGGGCCCACCAGGACTCGAACCTGGGACCAGCCGGTTATGAGCCGGCGGCTCTGACCAACTGAGCTATAGGCCCTTCACGAAACTGTAAAAATAAAAAAATGATCTCCATCCTGTCAAGAGCTTTTTCAACTCCGGCTCGACAGGGAAGGACAATATCGTCAATCGATAGCGGCGAACCCTTTCAGTCTCTTGGCCCGACTCGGGTGACGCAACTTCCGCAGGGCCTTCGCTTCGATCTGGCGAATCCGCTCGCGCGTGACGTTGAAATCCTGTCCCACCTCTTCCAGGGTATGATCAGACTTTTCGCCGATCCCGAAACGCATCCGCAGGACTTTTTCCTCGCGCGGCGTCAACGAACTCAAAACCCTGGAAGTCTGGTCGGACAGGTTGCCCTTGATCACGGCTTCAAGGGGGGAGACAACGCCCTTGTCCTCGATAAAATCACCGAGGGAGGAATCTTCTTCCTCGCCGATCGGCGTCTCCAGGCTGATCGGCTCCTTGGCGATTTTCAGCACCCGGCGGACTTTGTCGAGGGGCAGGTCCATGCGCTCGGCAATCTCTTCCGGCGTGGGCTCCCGGCCGCATTCCTGCACCAGTTGCCGGGTCGTACGGATCAATTTATTGATCGTTTCGATCATATGCACGGGAATCCTGATCGTCCGCGCCTGATCGGCGATGGCCCGGGTGATCGCCTGGCGAATCCACCAGGTGGCATAGGTCGAAAATTTGTAGCCGCGGCGGTACTCGAACTTGTCCACCGCCTTCATCAGCCCGATATTCCCTTCCTGAATCAGATCAAGGAACTGCAGACCGCGATTGGTGTATTTTTTCGCAATCGAAACCACCAGCCGCAGGTTGGCTTCTATCAGTTCGGCTTTGGCTTTTTTGGCGATCCACTCCCCCTTGTAGACCTCTTTAAGGTATTCCAGCAGATCGTCCGGATCGAACCCCGATTCCTCCTTGACCCGCCTGAACTTGCGTTCGGCGGCCTGCAACCGCTTTTCGACCGAGAGCAGGATATCCCCGGCGACATCCAGCTCGGCGGCCACGGCATGGGCTTCCTCGTCGCTCTGCCGCATGCGGGTCAGATAAACGCCGATTTCAAGATGCGGACGTTTGACCTTTTGTTCACAGTCGGAAATCTCCGCCTGTCCCTTTTTGACCTGATTTCCCATTTCCTTGAGCCGATCGACGATTTTGGCGACCTGAAAGTCCTTCAGCCGCACTTCGCGCAGCAATTCACTCATCTGCTCACGTATCGCCGTTTCGTCTTTTTCCAGCTTGGCGCGTTTCTTTTTGCCCGTCTCCTCCTGCAAAGCAGCCAGAATATCGCGCAGCTGTTGATCCAGCATCTGCAGCCTGGCCCAGATTTCCGTCAAGCGCTCCCGCTGCCTGCCTTCCGCTTCGCCACCTTCTTCATCGTCGTAATCACGGGTAATGTCGGAAACGCCGATCTGCCCCTTTTCCAAGCGTTGCAACAACTGCATCACTTCCCGGGCGGCGATCGGCGTGCGCATGACCACTTTGGTCACCAGGGCCTCGCCCTCTTCGATACGCTTGGCGATTTCAACTTCACCTTCACGGGTCAGCAGCGCCACCTGACCCATTTCCCGCAAATACATCCGCACCGGATCGCTGGTCCGTCCCAGCGTGCCGGCTTCCAATTCGACTTCGCCGTCGTCGTCATCTTCGTTGTCATCATCCTTGGGGGCCGATATTTTATTGTCGGAATCAACGATCTCGATATCCATTTCCCCGAACATGCTCATAACATCTTCAAGCTGCTCCGAGGACACCATACTGGCCGGCAGCATGTCATTCACCTCATCGTAGGTCAGGAAGCCTTTTTCCTTTCCCATATCGATCAATTGCTGTACTTCTTCCGGATTACTCTTTTTTGCCATTACTAGCTGTTCTCCTCTGCTTATGGATATATACGCAGACTTTAATACGTCCAGTTAAGTGTAACTGTTACAGCGGATTTTTAAACAGTCCAAGGACCATTTTTTTTAATAACGTCGACTTTTAACCTTCTGCTGCAGTTCGGACAGTTCATAACGATAACGGTCGGCCAGCGCCTTATCCGCACGTCCGTCCGCCTCGGGGATCAATGTCTTCCGCAGTTCCTCAATTCTCCGGCGGAGCCTCATTTCCCGGAATTTCCACAAATAGCCGGCCAGAAGCTGTTCGATGTTGTCGTCGAACTCGTGATCATCGGCCGACTGCAACTGCTGCCACAACTTCTGCCTGGCCGCGGGCATATCGGGGTGACAGGCCGCAATATCGTCCTCGACCGCGGTCAACTGCTCAACAATCAACTGCGCCAGGGCCACGGCGTCGGGGTGAAGCAGCAATTCCGCCCCGCCCGCCGCCTGGAATCCATCCCGGGCGGTCTGGCTGCCGGCCAGCAGATGCAGCAATTTGAGTTCATGATGGCTCATCTTCTGCTGCTGTTGGCGCGCACCCGCCGCCTGTTCGGACGCCGGGGTCGACCCTTTTGCCGCGGGAGATTCCATCGGGGGCTGCCGATCTTTCCGCTGCCGGGCCGGTTGCGGCGCCGCCTGTTGTTTGTTTTTCAGCACTTCCAGGCCGATGCCGCTGAGCCGCGCCAGTTCCTTGAGATAAAGATCCCGCTCCAACGGGCTGCTCAGATTCCGCAGTTGAGCCAGGACCTGTTCGGCGGCGTGCGCTTTTTCCTCAACCGACAGGGCTCCGGCCAGGCAGTCGTGCATGAAAACTTCCATTGCCGGCTGCAGCGCCTCCAGCCGCTCGGCCAAAGCTCCGGGCCCGAAGCGGCCGACAAAGGAATCCGGATCTTCACCGCCCGGCAGCGTAACCACCGCGGCCGGCAGTCCTTCCTGCTGCAATACCGCCATGGCCTTGAAAGTCGCCTGTCGGCCCGCTTCATCCTGATCGAACAGCAGCAGCACACGCTGTACGTAGCGTTTCAATATGCGTGCATGCTCCACGGTCAACGCCGTGCCGCAGGTGGCGACAACCTGGGGAAAACCGGCACGATACAAGGCCAGTTGATCGAAATAGCCTTCTACCAGAATCACTTCGCCGCTCTGCCGCATCGCCTGTCGCGCCTGATAAAGGCCGAAAAGCACTTGGCTTTTGTGATACACCGGCGATTCGGGCGAATTGATGTATTTCGGTTTGCCGTCGTCCAGCACCCGTCCGGCGAAGGCAACAATGCGCCCCGACATGTCGGAAATCGGAAAAATCAGGCGCCCGCGAAACAGGTCGTAATCGCCCCGATCCTTTTTGCCCGGGCGGATCAGGCCCAACGTCCCGGCATCGGCGGCGGAACACTTCTGTTCCTCCAGGTGGAGCTTCAGGCCTTCCCAACTGTCAAGGGCGTAGCCGATTCGATATTCCTGCGCCGCTTTGCGGCCGTAACCACGCTTGCGCATATAGGCCCGCGCCGGGGTCCCCGCCGGATGTTCCATCAACAGACGATGGTAATAAGCCGCCGCGGCCTCGTTGATCCGGAACAGCCGTTCTCGCTCTTCCTGACGCCGCTCCTCTTCCGGCGACAACCGGCGCTCTTCCAGCTCGATGCCCGCCCGTTCCGCCAGCCGCCGGACGGCGTCGGGAAAGCTCAACCCTTCGATCTTCATCAGAAAGGCAAACACATCTCCACCGACGCCGCAACCGAAGCAGTGAAAAAACTGCCGCGCCGCATTGACATTGAAAGAGGGCGTTTTTTCCGTATGAAACGGGCACAGACCCAGATAGTTGGCCCCGGAACGCTTCAAAGTTACATACTGCGACACCAGTTCGACGATATCGCTACGCTCCCGGACTTCGTTGATTTTACTCTCCGAAATCTGTCCGCTCATGACCCGTTCAACTCGACAATAGTGGCGTTGTCGCCGCCTTGATCCGCCGGGGCGGCGTAAAAAGCCGTCACTCCCTGCTGTTGCGCCAGAAATTCGCGCACGGCCCGGCGCAAAATTCCGGCACCGGCCCCGTGGATGATTTCCACCTGAGACAGTTCGTGCAGCCGCGCATCATCAATAAACGGTCCGAGCAGAACCAGCGCTTCTTCGACCCGCCGGCCGATCAGTTTCAGTTGCGGGCTGACCCGCCGCTCGACCGGCCGGTGCAGTACCCGGTTGTCCGGTTTGCGCTCACGGGCGAAACGCCGCGGCCGATACGGTTCCAACGCGCTCAACGGCTGACGCATACGCTTGCCGTTGAGCAGCAGTTCGACCTGCCTCCCGCTCACCCTGACGACCTCGGCCTCGACCTCCAGCGCCGGGATGACGACCAGTTCGCCGGGGTCCAGTCCCGTCGCCCGCGGTTGCGCGGCCCGGCGCTTCGGCTTGAACGGCACCAGCGTATCGCGCACCTGCTGCAGCTGTTGTTTTTCTTCCACCGCCTGCCGGGGCGTGACCGCCGCCCGGCCCTGCCGGCGAAGCCTTTTCAGTTCGGCCTCGGTTGCGCCGATCAATTCTTCCGCCTGCCGCGTTACCCGGCCGAGAATATCCTTTTTTTTGTCCTGCAGTTCCCGCAGTTGTTGCCGCCGCAAACGTTGGGATGCAGCGGCATCCACACGCGCCTGCCGGGCGTCTTCCAACTGCCGGTCGAGTTCCTGCCGACGACGATTCAACCCCGCCAGCAGGGAACCGTGCTCATGCTCATCCCGCCCAAGATATTCGCGGGCCTGTTGCAAAACACCTTCCGGCAGTCCCAGGCGCCGGGCCGTCGCCAAAGCGCTGCTCGCGCCGGGGATGCCGTAGCGCAGGCGATAGGTCGGCCGCAGGGTTTGGGGATCGAACTCCACTGCTGCATTTTCTATGCCGGGGTAGTCGTGGGCAAACAGTTTCAATTGCCCCAGATGCGTGGTTACCAACGCCTTGGCGCCCTGGCGACAGAGCTGAGCCAGAACCGCCTGAATCAGGGCCGCGCCTTCGGCCGGGTCGGTACCGCTGCCGGCCTCGTCAAGCAGGACCAGCGTGTCTTTGTCCGCAGCGGCCAGGATGTCACGTATTTTCAACAGGTGTCCGGAAAAAGTTGACAAACTGTCGGCAATACTCTGTTCATCACCGATATCGACATAAAGCCGCTGAAACAAATGCACCCTGCTGTCGGGATCACAGGGCGCATGCAGCCCGGAACGCAGCATCAACTGCAGCAATCCCAGCGTTTTCAGGGCCACGGACTTGCCCCCGGTATTCGGCCCGCTGACCACCAGGGCCCGACAATCTTCCGGCAGCAGCAGATCGATCGCCACCGCCGCATCAGGCCGAAAACAACCGTCATGTTCCAGCAGCAGCGGATGTCGAATCTGCCTCACGTCGATAACCGGTTCGGCAACCAGCCGCGGATGACACCCCCGATACGCCCGCGACAGGCGCCCCGCGGCAAAACGCAGATCGATACGGCTCAAAAGCTGCTGGTTCTGCTGCAACGGCAACCGTTCACGACGGACCAGATCCGCCAGCTGCAGCAGAATCCGCCGTTCTTCGCGCTGTTCCTCGCGCAGCAATTGCTGGAGCCGGTTGTTATCGTCAAGCACCCCGGCGGGCTCCAGATAGAGCGTCTGTCCGCTTGCCGACTCATCCTGCACAAAACCCTTGACCCGGCCCCGGCAATCGCTCTTCAGCGGAACGACATAGCGGCCGTTGCGCTGGGTGATCAGATGTTCCTGGAAACAGGCTCCGTACTGCTCGCCGGCCAGCAGTTGCTCAAGGCGTTGCTTGATCCGGCTCCGCAGATGCCGGATGCGGTAACGCAAGTCTCCGAGTTCAAAAGAGGCACTGTCCAGCAGTTCTCCGCGCGGCCCGACGGTTTCCCGCACCCGCTGCTGCAGTTCGTCAAGCGGGCTCAGCTGCAGCGCCGCCGCACTTAACCGTGGAGCTTGCGCCGCCTGTTTGAACCAGCGTCGACACTCCGCCGCCGTGCGGATCGATGCGCCGATCTCGAGCAGGTCAGCAACCGCAACCAGGCTGCCGGCGGCCTGAGTCCGGTCGAGAACGGCGGCGATATCCCGACAGTCTCCAAGCGCCGGGACGGCTCCTCCGTCCAGCAACCGGACGGCTTCATCGACTTCCAGCAGCGCCTCTTCCGCCGCCGCCACCGCCGCCTGCGGTTGCAGCTGCCGGGCCAGTCGCCGGCCCGGCTCCGACTGGGTCTGCCCGGCCAGCAGGGCTTTCAGCTGGGGATACTCCAGACGCTGCAGGGCCGCCTCGCTGCAGATCAGTTCATTTTTCACCGCCCGACAAGGCCTTTGCTGCCGGAGAATATGGCGGTTCCCAAAGTGACGAAAGGCGGTGCCAACTGTGAATTGTCGACCTGCCGCCGAACCGTTTGGGGACTGACGCCGGAATGCAGGGCCAGCAGAATGATCGACAAGATAACCACCCCCTGGACAAGGCCGAACAAGGCTCCGGCAAGTCGGTTGAAGCCCCCCAGAAAAACAATTTTGACAAAGCGGTTAAGCACGAACCCGATCACCGCGAACAGAATGACCACCGCCAGAAAAATAGCCAGAAACGCACCCCAGACACAGAGCCGTGACGGCAGGTCGAAGGAATTTTGCAGCAACTGGGCCAAGGGCAGATGAAAAGTGAAAGCAAAGGCGCCGCCCAGCACCAGCCCGAGCAGCGAGCAAACCTCCTTCAGCAGCCCGCGAAAAATTCCTTTCAACAGAAAAAAAACGAGGATCGCCAATATGCCGATATCGATCAGGCCCAAAACACTTGCTCGCTGCTAGGACAGCTGTTCACGCACGATCCGATTGACCACCTTGCCGTCGGCGGCGCCCTTGGTCCGCGCCATCACCTGCGGCATCACCTTGCCCATATCCTTCATCGTTACGGCCCCGACCTCGCGAATAACCAGCGCCACGATCTCCCGCAATTCGGTTTCATTCAGCTGAGCCGGGAGGTAATCCTGCAGGACCGCCTGTTCGGCCTCCTCTTTGTCCGCCAGTTCGGGCCGGCCGTTGTCCCGGTACATCTGCGCCGCTTCACGCCGCTGTTTCACCAGAGTACCAATGACACTGATGACACCGTCGTCATCCAGGTCCTGCCGCTGTTCGATTTCTTTGTTTTTGATCGCGCTGCGCAATTGCCGGATCGTACTGAGGCGTTCGGCCTGCCTGGCCTTCATCGCCGCTTTCATATCCGCGGTCAGCTGTTCTTTGAGGTTCATATGGAATATCCCGACATGATAAACGCAAAGAGGGTGCCCGGAAGAATCCGGCACCCGTAAAAGTTCCAATCGTTCCAATCGGAATCCGGCACGGTCAGGGATCCGCACGGATTTTAACGAATTTGGCAGTATATTCAATCCGCAGCAGAGTTGCAACAAAATCTTGCGCCCAACTTCCTTTTCCGCCTGTTATCCGGTTACGATGAAATTGACACCAGGGCTATCGCAGGTAAGCTTTATGATATGAAATCCATCGTCCATGCACTCTGCCTGCTGTTTCTCTGCAGCGGGGCTCTGCCGGTGACGGCCGACGGCGCGGAAAAGATGATCCGGCGGCTGGATATCGCCGCATCGATCAACCCGGTGACGGCCGGGTTCATCATCGGCCAGATCGACACGGCCAACCGCAATAACGACGCCGGATTGCTCATCCGGATCGACACTCCCGGCGGGCTGGACACCGCCATGCGCGACATCATCCAGGCCGAACTGAATTCCGCCGTTCCGATCATCGTCTATATCGCCCCGCAGGGCGCCCGCGCCGCTTCCGCCGGGGCCTTGATCACCCTTGCCGCGGATTTCGCCGCCATGGCGCCGGGCACCAATATCGGCGCCGCCCACCCGGTAGCGATCGGCCCCGGCAATCAACCCGACAGCACCATGATGGAAAAGGTCAAAAACGACGCTGCGGCCTATGCCAGAAGCCTGGCGCAAAAACGCGGACGCGATCAGGACTGGGCCGAGAAAATCGTGCGCGAAAGCATTTCCACCTCCGCCGAGGAAGCCCTCGAACTCAGCATCGTCGATCTGATCGCCGAAGACAACGAGGAGCTGCTGACCCGGCTCGACGGACTCAAATACATCCGCAACGGCAAAGCGAAAGTTTTTCATACCGCCGGGCTGCGCCTGGAGCGGGTCGAGATGAACTGGCGCCAGCAGATTCTGAATGCTCTCAGCAATCCCAATATCGCCTACCTGTTGATGATGCTCGGCATCATCGGCATTTTCTTTGAGATTTCCCAGCCCGGAGTCGTGTTGCCGGGCGCGATCGGCGCGCTGGCCATTCTGCTGGCCCTGTTCGCTTTTTCATCGCTGCCGGTCAACTATGTCGGCGTATTGCTGATTCTGCTGGCGGTCGTCCTGTTCGTTCTCGAAGTCAAGATCGCTTCGTACGGCATGCTGTCGATCGGCGGCATTGTCGCCATGGCGCTCGGCTCGCTGATGCTGATCGACAGCAGCGAGCCCTACCTGCAGATTTCCCGCGCCGTCATTGCCGCCACGATCAGCGTCAGCGCCGGTTTCATCCTGCTCGCAACCGGGCTGGTCATCCGGGCGCAAAACCGACCGGTCAGCTCCGGCCAAGAGGGCATGATCGGCGAGCTTGGCGAAGCACTGGAGGATATCGG
This sequence comes from Geopsychrobacteraceae bacterium, assembly GCA_963676555.2. GTDB lineage: Bacteria > Desulfobacterota > Desulfuromonadia > Desulfuromonadales > Geopsychrobacteraceae > BM522. The sequence goes on along the minus strand of CAXXGL010000011.1, from coordinate 36,526 downwards.
CAGCCGGGGCAAAGTTTTCGTGCACGGCGAATACTGGTCCGCCTGCGCCGACCAGCCGATAGCGGCAGGGACGCAAATCAGAGTTGTCCGGCTTATGGACGGGCTCAAACTGAAAGTCGAAGCGGTCGCGGCTGCACCCGTTTCAACGGCGGAAACGCCAGAGGAGGTTTAACCATCATGTTCGGACTCGGAGTCGGTTTTTTCTGGATCATAGCGCTGGCATTTATCATCGTCATCATTGCCGCGGCGATTCGCATCCTGCTTGAATACGAACGCGGCGTGGTGTTCCGTCTGGGCCGTTTCAGCGGCGTCAAGGGTCCGGGGCTGAAATTCATCATTCCGGTTGTCGATCAGATGACAAAGGTCAATCTGCGCACCGTGGCCATGGATGTTCCGCCCCAGGACATCATCACCCGCGACAACGTCTCGATCAAAGTCAACGCGGTGCTCTATTTCCGCGTTGTGCAGCCGGAAAAAGCGCTGATCGAAGTCGATAACTACCTTTACGCCACCAGCCAGTTGGCCCAGACCTCGCTGCGCAGCGTCCTCGGCCAGGTGGAACTCGACGACCTGCTCGGCCAGCGCGAAAAGATCAACCACAACCTGCAGGAAATCCTCGACCGGCAGACCGATCCCTGGGGCGTCAAAATTTCCAATGTCGAGATCAAACATGTCGACCTGCCGGCGGAAATGCAGCGGGCCATGGCTCGACAGGCCGAAGCGGAGCGGGAAAGACGGGCAAAAGTCATTCATGCCGACGGAGAATTCGAGGCGTCATCGACACTGGCCAATGCGGCCAAACAGATCTCGTCGCAACCGGGAGCCCTGCAACTGCGTTTCCTGCAGACCATGACCGAAATCGCGACGGAAAAAAATTCGACGATCCTGTTCCCCATGCCGCTCGATCTGCTGAAACCGTTTCTGCAGGGAAAACAAGAAGAAAAAGATAACGCAGCCGGGTCGCCTCCGGCCTGAATTTGCGGAGGCGACCCCGAAAGCGGCCCGTTATTGCGGAATGGTCCCCTGCACGCCCTCGATGAAGAAATTCATCCCGAGCAACTCTTTATCGTCGAAAGTTTTGCCCGCCGCCAGCACGACCTTGCCGCTCTGATCCTTGATCGGCCCGGTGAAAACTTTCAACTTCCGATCCATGATAGCCTGTTGTTTCTCGGCAACCAGAGCGCGGATATTCGCCGGAACCTCATCGCTGATCGGGGCCAGTTTGACCACGCCGGTTTCCATGCCCCACCAGAGCGCTTCCGACGTCCAGGTTCCTTCATGCACCTGCGTCGCGATGTGTTTGTAAAACACGCCCCAGTTCCAGATCGGAGCGGTCAGAAAAGCGTTCGGCGCGTACTGCCGCATATCCGAGTCGTTGCCGATGGCGTACTTGCCTCTGGCCTCGGCCGCCTGCAATGTCGCCGGCGTATCCTGGTGCATGGACAAAACATCCGCGCCGACATCGAGCAGCGAATCGGCGGCGCTTCGTTCCAGCCCGGGATCGAACCAGGTCTGGGTCCAGACAACTTTGACTGTGGCCTTCGGATTGACTTCGTGAACACCCAGGGTAAAAGCGTTGATCCCCCTGATCACCTCGGGGATCGGGTAGGCACCGACATAACCGATGATATTCGCTTTCGTCATCGCCCCGGCGACAATCCCGGACAGATATTTTCCCTGATAAAAACGGCCGAAATAGTTCCCCATGTTGGCCGCAGTTTTGTAACCTGAGCAATGTTCGAATACGACATCCTTGAACCGTTTCGACACTTCCAGGGTCGGGTCCATGAAACCGAAACTGGTCGTGAAAATCAGATTGTGTCCTTTATTGGCCAGCCCCATGATCACCCGGGTCGCCTCGGCGCCTTCCGGGACCGATTCGATGAAGGTGGTCTTCTTGACGAACGGCAGGGTTTCCATCGCCCTTCGTCCCTGATCGTGGGCGTAAGTCCAGCCGCCGTCACCAACCGGCCCCACGTAAACGAAAGCGGCTTTGATGTCTTTGCCCGCGGCAGCGGCAGCGGCCGAAAAAAGAAAGACAGCGGCAAACAAGCATGCGAAAATCTTTTTTTCCATCCTCAAGCTCCTCCCCGATTCAAGTGCCGATTGAAAGGCATCAAGCGAATATGACAATGATGATTTATTCGTAAGCGAGCGGTACGGCGCAGATGAATTTGAGTTCTTCACCGGCGGAGGTGTTCCGATACTGATGTTTTTCATGCGGTTTGACGAAGCCGAAATCTCCCGCTTTGACCGGGTGCTCCGTCCCCTCGCCGTCGACCAGGACGCCCTGTCCCGCAATCACATAGTTCAGATGCTCGGAATCATGCACATGATAAGGGGTGTGACCGCCCGGCTCGACGGTAAACACCCGGAAAGAGAAATTCGGCGCGCCGTCTTCCTTGCCGATGGGAACCTGCTTGGCCACGCCGACCGCGCCCTCCATCTGCATCGCCCTGGAGGGGACCTGATTTAATGCCGCGATTTTCATAAATTAACTCTCCTTGAACAATGGTTTATTCCCGGCGGTTTACGCTTAACCTTCGGAACACATTGATTACCATTATAGTCATTCTTTTCAAATTCGGCACCTTGTTTACCATTTCGTCTTTATGATAAGTTGCTTCAGGCCTTTTTTTGCAAGTCAGTAAAACCCATTCAACAACCAATGGCAAGTTCTCTTTGACGAGGAGGAGAATCAATGAATCCTGCCACTCTGATTCCCACGCCCGATGCCATCCCCGTGCCCTGGGGCTGGTTCTACGTATTGCTGATGCTGACCTTCCTGCTGCACATTCTGGTCATGAACGCCATGCTCGGAGGGGGCATCATCGCGCTGATCAGCGCTTTGCGGGGCGGCGAACAGAATATTCTGCTCGGCAAGGAGTTCGGGTACAAATGGCCCTACACCATTGCCTTCGCGGTGAATATGGGCGTGGCGCCCCTGCTTTTCGTGCAGGTGCTTTACGGCAACTTCATTTACAGCAGCTCGATCCTCATGGCGGTCTGGTGGTTCGCCATTATCGGCATGCTGATCCTGGCCTACTACGCCGCCTATCTTTACGACTTTAAATTCGAGTCCCTCGGCGGGCTGCGCATTTTCGTTCTTGAATTCGCCGTTGTCGTCATGCTGGTGGTCGCTTTTTTCTTTACCAACAACATGACCCTGATGCTGCAACCGGAGCAATGGACGGCCTACTTTAAAAACGGCAGCGGGACGCTGCTCAACCTGAACGATCCGGCCATCATTCCCCGTTACTTGCATTTCGTTGTCGGCGCCGTTGCCGTTGCCGGACTTTTTCTCGCCCTGATCGGGCATTTCCGGTTCAGCAAAAGCGCCGTCGATCCGCAGGCCTTGATCGACAAGGGGATGCGCTATTTCACCACCGCCACCGGCATTCAGATTCTTTTCGGAGTCTGGTTTCTGGTTGCCCTGCCCGGTCCCGTCATGAAAATGTTCATGGGCGGCAGCGCTTACGGCACTATTTTGCTGCTGCTGGGCCTGGTCCTGGCCGTTACCGCTCTCTTGTTCGGTTATAAGCGGCAACTCCTCAACGCTTCGGTCAATACGCTGGCGCTGTTGGTGATCATGATTCTGATGCGCGACCTGGTTCGCGTCGCCTACCTGCAACCGTATTTCAGCATGTCGGACCTGCAGGTTCAACCGGAGTACTCGCCCCTGATCTTTTTCCTCGTCGTGTTTGTCGCCGGACTTGCATTGATCGGCTATATGCTCAAACTGGCTTTCGGCTGCCGTAAGGAGGTGACGAAATGAATTATCCCGTTTGGAACCTGACAACTTTCGGCGGCGGTTTCCTGATTGCCCTGGTCGCGATCGTCCACGTTCTGGTCTCGCATTTTGCCGTCGGCGGCGGTGCCTACCTGGTGCTGCTGGAAAGCAAGGCCTACAGGGAAAACAATCAGAATCTTCTCGACTACGTCAAAAAGCACAGTAAATTTTTCATGCTGTTGACCATGGTTTTCGGCGGCCTGACCGGCGTCGGCATCTGGTGGACCATCGCCCTGCTCAACCCGGCGGCGACCTCCAGCCTGATCCATATTTTCGTCTTCGGCTGGGCGGCCGAATGGGTCTTTTTCGTCGGCGAAATCGTCGCTCTGTTCATCTATTTCTACACCTTCGGCAAAATGGATCGTAAAAACCATCTGCTCATCGGCTGGATCTATTTCATCTGCGCCTGGATGTCGCTGTTCCTGATCAACGGCATCATCGACTTCATGCTGACGCCCGGAGCCTGGCTGGAAAACCGCAGTTTCTGGTCCGGCTTCTTCAACCCGACTTTCTGGCCCGCACTGGTCTTTCGCACCGGCATCTCCCTGGTGCTGTGCGGGGTGTTCGGATTCGTCACCGCCGCTTTTCTGAAAAATGAGAAACTGCGTCAGAACATTATGCGCACCTGCGCGATCTGGGTGGCCGTTCCCTTCGTGCTCATGCTGATCGGCGGCTGGTGGTATGCGGCGGCGCTGCCCGCCGAAATCAAAGCCCTGGTCATGGGAAAATCCCCGGAAATGGGCGCTTATCTGCAGACTCTGCTCTGGTTCCTGCCGATCCTGTTCATCGCCTCGATGCTGATGGCCATCAAACTGCCGCAGAGTTTTCAGAAGGGCTTCTGTTTTGCCGTCGTCGCCATCGCCCTGATCTATTTCGGGGCATTCGAGTTCGTCCGCGAAGGCGCCCGCCGGCCGTTCATCATTTCCAACCATATGTATTCGAATCAGGTTTATGTCGCGGATGTGCCGGCCATTCAGCAGGCCGGTTTCCTCGCTACGGCAAAATGGGCGGAACAGCGGGAAATTTCCGATGACAACCTGATCGCGGCCGGACGCGAGCTGTTCAAGTTCCAGTGCAGCGCCTGTCATTCCGTCGGCGGTCCGCTGAATGACATCAGACCTCTGGTGGCGAAATACGACAGTGTGTTCGGCATGGACGCCAAACTCAACGGTTTGGGCAAACTCAACACCTATATGCCTCATTTCATGGGCACGCGCGAGGAACGCTGGGCTCTGGCCAATTATATCGTCCAGGGACCCGACCTGCGCAGCAGCCGAACCGTCACCCCGCAAAACGTTGCCCCGGCGCACTCCGCCCATTGACAGGAGAGGATAAGATGATGAGAGGAAAGCACACGGCCGGAAATCCGGCGGCCCTGATTTTGATCTGCATGGCGTTGTTGACCATCCTGGCTCATCCGGTCATGGCGAGCAGGCAACAAGCTGCGGAAAACGAGCGGAAGACAACCGGCCTCAAGGATATGGACAGCCTCGATGTCGGGAATGCGGTGGTCGAAGCGCAAGCATTGCCGGTTTCCATTCCCCCTTTTGACAAGGATAAGGATGAATATGTGTTGCTGGCCTGGAACAATCTCGGCATGCACTGTATTTCCGACAGCGATCCGTACTGGATCCTGCTGCCGCCGGCCAACGACATCTATGCCCAGTTGGTCAAACGCGGCGATTCTCCGCAGATCGTCACCACCGGAGTCGAAATCAGTTATGCCGTACAGCAAGGCTTCGAAAATCCGGAACGACACGTGCGCTTCTGGGAGTTCGCCGACCAGCTGCTGGGCGCGAACCTGCCGCCGGGCGTCGGCGTCGGAGGGCTGAAAGTCAACGGGATCATGAAACCGGAACCGGACCATCAGGCGTTCGTGGCGCCTTTCGTTCCCGTGGTTCCCTACCCTGACGACGGCGGCTACAATCCCTATCCGATCTTCACCATCACGGCGAAAGACAAAACCACCGGGGAAGTTCTGGCAATGACCAAAACCGTGGCGCCGACCTCAACGGAAATGGGCTGCAAAAACTGTCACGGCGGCGGCTGGCGCGTCGCCGGGGTTGCCGGATTCAGTGACGACACCAGTCTCGATGTGCTGGCCGCGCACGATAAGAACAGCGGCACCAACCTGGTGGAAAAAGCCCGCAACGGCGAGCCGATGCTCTGTCAATCCTGTCACGCCGATCCGGTTTTGGGGACCGAGGGCCGCCCCGAGCTGCTCAATTTCCCGGCGGCCATACATGGCTGGCACGCCAACTTCCTGACCGATCGGGAAGGCATGCAGGCCTGTGCCGCCTGTCACCCCTCGCGACCCGAGGGTCCGACCCAATGTTTCCGCAGTCATCATGCCCAATTCATGGACTGCACCAACTGTCACGGCACCATGGAAGATCATGCTCTCAGCCTGCTGAAGAAAGAACATGAAGCCGGGAAAAAGGGCGCGGAACGGCTGATGGACCAACTTAAACCGCGGACCGTGGCGACGGTCGCGGAGATCAATCCGCGCACCCCCTGGCTCAACGAACCCGATTGCCTCAACTGTCACGAGGATTTCCAGATGGGCATGACCGTCGACGCCTTTAACACCTGGACATCGGGGCCCGAAGAACTTTACCGCAACCGCCATGACCAGATGGGGGCGATGATGTGCGAAGCCTGCCACGGCAGCACCCACGCCGTGTATCCGGCAACGTTCAACAAACTGGGGGAAAACCGCGACAGTATCCAACCTCTGCAGTATCAGGGCAACGACCGTCCGATCGGCAATGACTGCACCGTCTGCCATACCGTACAGCCCGAATTTGAGGGCCATCACCCGAATTCGTTACGCCTGTAGAACCGGCTCTGAACCGGATCAAACGGCGGTTTTTCCACGCCGTCAAAAGGGGACGCCATGAAAATGCGTCCCCTTTTGATTTGCATTTGACAGTACACCCGATCAGGCGTATACAAACTTACATATAGTTTTTTCTATATTCAACCCATCTTATTTCAACCCTCAGCCGTTCGGCTTTTTCCGCCTGCCTTCCTGAGCCGCGTGCCGGGGGCATCAGCACAGATCAGGAGGTCAGTATGAAGTTCTCTGAATCATTCCGGCTCGGCCAGTTGCAATTGAAAAACAGATTCGTCATGGCGCCGGTGAAAAGCGCCTACGGCACACCGCAGGGAGACGTCACGCCCCGTCATCTGACCTACTACGACAATCTCTCCAAAGGCGGCACGGCCATGATCATCCTGGAACCGGTCGCCGTCTGCAAAACCGGAAAAGAGCATCCCAAACAACTCACCGTTCATCAAGCAAACAGCAGGGAGCAATTGCAAAAAATCGTCGAGGTTCTGCACGGCAACGACACCCTTGCCTGCCTGAACCTGAATCACGCCGGGCGGGCGGCCAATCCCAAGGCCACCGGGATGCCGCCGGAAGCACCCTCTGCCGTTCCCTGTCCGGCCACCGGCCAAACCCCCGACATCCTGCAACGCCAGGAGATTAAGGGAATTCTGGAAGCCTATCGTCGCGCCGTCAGGGTCGCGGACGCCGCGGGCTTCGACGCCATCGAAATCCAGGCCGGTCACGGCTATCTGATCCAGCAGTTCCTCTCGCCCCGCACCAACCTGCGTGAGGACGAATACGGTCGGGATAAATCCCTCTTTATCAGGCAGGTTTTCGATATCGTGCGGGCGGAGAGAAAAAAACTGACGGTCCTGGTGCGGATTTCCGGTCACGATTTCGTCGAGCCGGGCTTCGGCCCCGAAGAGAACGAAATCATTCTCCAACTGGCCGAAGAATACGGTTTCGACGCCATTCATTGCGGTTTCGGCAATGCCTGCGACAGCCCGCCCTGGTATTACAGCCACATGGCCCTGCCGGAGCAAAAACAGGAAGCGGTGGTCGCAGCCATCCGGCAGCGAACCGATCTGCCCCTCATCGTCGCCGGGAGAATGGGCGACATCGATAAACTGAAGCATTACGATCAACGGAATCTGGCCGATTGCGTTGCCCTGGGGCGACCGTTGATCGCCGACCCCGAGTTCGTCAACAAACTGATCCAGGGACGGGAAGATGAGATCACTTATTGCGGCTACTGCCTGCAGGGCTGTCTGGCCAACGTCAAAAACGGCCAGGGCATCGGCTGCCTGGCCAATCCCGCCATCGATAAGCAGCGGTTAACGACGGCGGAACCCAAACGCGTCGCCGTAATCGGCGGCGGCCCGGCAGGTATGGCGGCGGCCACGTATCTGGCGCTGTTCGGTCACAAACCGACCCTGTATGAAAAACGTCCGGCCCTGGGCGGTCAATTCGAAATGGCATACCAGGCGCCGCATAAAAGTTCGATGCAGAGACCGCTGCGCAGCCTGATCGATAAAACCCGGCGGCAGGTCGACGATATTCGCCTGGATCAAACTTTTTCCGCAGCGAGCGACACGGGCTACGATCATTACATTGTCGCCACCGGCGCGAAACAACGCATCCCGGAGATCAAAGGCTTGAGCGCCCAATACACCATGACCAGTCTGGAATTTTTTGAGCACCAAAAACCGCTCCGGGGAAAACGGGTCCTGATTATCGGCGCCGGAATGATCGGCATTGAAACGGCGGAGATTCTGGCCGATGAAGGCTATGACGTGGTCATCACCAAACGCACCGACAGCATTGCCAATGACATGGAACTGATCACCAAAAAACTGATGCTCAAGCGCCTGGAACAGAAAACGAACCTGCTGATTTCCCCGAACACCACCCTGCTGGAATTCACTGCGGAGCAGGTGAAGTACCGGAAAAAAGGGCAAGAAGGAAGCTGGGAACCCTTCGACACAGTGATCATCGCCGCGGGCATGGAGGCGGAAAACACGCTGTTCGCGCAACTGCGGGAACGCGGGAAGTCCGTTCTGGTGGTCGGCGATGCCGAACAGCCGGAAGACATTTATGCCGCGACGCAGAATGGCTATCTGGCTGCGGCCGCACTGGTGTAAAAGCAGACGCTTTCCAGTCTGCCATGCCCCCCCTTCCCGCGGTGAAACGGCCGCGGGAAGGGCGATGTTTCACTATGTGATCTCAGCTTGCGTCACGACCGTTCCAAATCCGCCGCAACGCCGATTTTTGCTTATCCGCCAAAGACTTATCTGTTATTATTCCGCATACTCTTCTTTCCCTGCTTTGAAATTCATATCCGTTGTTTTCGACACCGTTTGGCCAAGGAGAAAGATGACGGTGTCTGCCGCATTCAAGATCAGGTTTTCATTCTCACGGAGGGCCCATGTTACATTCACGGATTCCTGATGATCCCGCAGCAGCAGCGCATAAAATACTCATCGTTGAAGACGAGGTCATCGTCGCCCTGGACCTGCAGCGAAAATTAACCAGCCTGGGGTACGACATCCCGAACCCGATCAGCTATGGAGAGGAAGTTACGGCAGCGGTCGCCGCTGAGAACCCCGACCTGATCGTCATGGACATCAGGCTGAAAGGCCGGATGACCGGGCTGGAAGCCGGGCGCGCCGTCAATGAATCGTCCAACGTTCCGATCATTTTCCTGACCGCATTTTCAGATGACGCAAGCCTTGAAGAAGCCAAAAGGATCAATCCCTACGCTTTCATACAAAAACCCGTCGGTTTCGAAAACCTCAGATTAAGCATCGACATGGCCCTGTACAAAGCCGGGATGGAGCAGCAACTGAGCCGCAATGAAGAACGACTCAATCTGGCCGTCGACGGAGCGTCATTGGGGATCTGGGACTGGGACATCGAAACCGGCGAGATCGATTTCAACGACCACTGGGCCGACATGCTGGGGTATCGGCCGGATGAAATCGAGCCGTCTTTCGACCGCTGGAAGCAACTGTTGCATCCGGACGAATATTCCGCAGTCATGCGTCAGCTTCATGATCATCTGGAAGGCCGTGCGCCGATCTATCAGCTCGAGCATCGTCTGCGCCACAAAACAGGAGCATGGATCTGGGTTCAGGACAGCGGCAAAATCATCAGCCGCGATACGGCGGGAGCCCCCGTGCGAGCCCTGGGAGTCCAGCAGGATATCAGCCGGAAAAAACGCCTGGAACAACAACTGCAACAGAAAATAAAAATGGAAGCGATCGGGGTTATGAGCGGCGGTATCGCCCACAATTTCAACAACAACCTGGCCGTCATTCTCGGCAACATCGAAATGGCGCAGATCAAAAAGACGGATCCGGCGGCCCTTGAACACTATCTCGACACCGCCAAAACCGCCATCATGAGCTCGAGAGAGCTTGTACTGCAGCTGTTGACCTACAGCAGTCAGGCCATTGCCGATATGATTCCGCTGCCAGCTGAAGCCGTTATAAAGGCGATCCGCAAACAGGTCGAAGCCATTCTGCCCCACGCCGTCAGCCTGCGGTTCGATATCGCTCCCGGCCTTGAAACGGCCTGTATCGAGGGGGATGCCGAGCAACTCCGGCAGGTCCTGACCAACCTGTGCTCCAATGCGGTTCAGGCCATGAACGAACAGGGCGAACTGATCATTTCATCAGCGCTGTTGCAGGTGCACTATGACGATATTCCCGCCCAGTACAATTGCTGCGAAGGGACTTATCTGCGGATCAGGGTTCAGGATGCCGGCCCCGGCATGGACGATGCGACGCTGGCCAAGATTTTCGACCCGTTTTTCACCACCAAGGCCGTCAATAAAGGCATCGGCATGGGGCTTTCCTCGACACAGGGAATAGTCGTACAGCATAAAGGCTTCATAAAAGTCGCCAGTCAACCCGGCCTGGGGAGTAACTTCGATCTCTACTTTCCGACCGTCGACAGCGTGGCCGGGCGGTGCACCACCTGATCGTTCCGGCGGGCGGCGCGCATAACGGCTTTGACCCGGCGGCGCCGGGAAGCGGCAGGCCTGCCAAACCGGTTATACACGGCCAATGACGTTCCGGCCCGTTTACGGCTCAGCCGTCGCGCAAACAGCCTCCCGGAGAGGGGAAAATGAAAACCTGGATAACCACGGCGCTACGCTTTGTCCTGACCCTGGCAATCATTCACAGTCTGGGCACCGTCGCCTGCGCAGAGCTTGATCTGAACGAAGAAGAACAGGCCTACATCAACAACAGAGGCCCGATTGTCTTTGTCAGCCAAAGCCACTACGCGCCCTTTGAGTTCATTCACGCAGACGGCAACCGCGACGGCATGTGCATTGAACTGGCGCGCTGGATCGCCACGGAACTGGGTTTCAAGGCCAGATTCGTCGACAGTTCCTTTGCCTCCGCGCAGCAAATGATCCGGAGCGGCGACGCCGATGTTCTGACCAGTTTCTTTTACAGTGAGAAACGCGATCGCCTGTTCGACTTTACCGAGGCCGTCTTCCAGATCCCGGCGACCATCTTCGTCGCCGCCGAGCGCCCGGACATCAAGGGGCTGAGCGATCTGAACGGCAAAACCATCGCCATCCAGCAAGGGGATTACGCCGAGGACTATCTCCACGAGAAAGGAATCGTCTTTACCCTGCTGCCGGCCGAAAATTTCTCCGAAGCCACCGATATGGTCATTGCCGGCAAGGCCGACGCGATCATCGGCGACGAACAGATCGTCCTCTATCATCTCTATTCCAACAGTCTGGAAAAAAAGCTGAAAAAAGTCGGGAGACCGCTCTATACCGGCGAAAACGCCATGGCGGTGATGGATGGCGAAACCATTCTGGCCGACATACTGAACAAGGGGATTCAACTGGCGCGGGAACGGGGCGTACTGAAAAGCATCAACGACAAATGGCTCGGGGTAAAACTGCCGCAGCAGAACTCGTTTTTCTACCAATATCGCTGGTACATCAGTTTGATATTGCTGTCGATCCTGATTCTTCTGGTGGTCATCTGGCTCTGGAACATCAGCCTGCGGCGGGAAGTCCGTCGCCGGACCAGAACCCTGCGCGAAAGCGAACATTTTCTCGATATGGTGATCGAACATATCCCGAATATGATTTTCGTGAAAAAGGCGACGGACCTGAGTTACATAAAGTTCAATCGCGCGGGCGAACAGTTGACCGGTTATAATCGCAATGAGTTGTACGGTAAATGCGATCACGATTTCTTCCCGCCTGAACAGGCCGATTCTTTCACCCGCAAAGACCGCGACGTTCTCGCCAAAGGGGCTCCGATCGATATCCCGGAGGAAGTCATCCGCACCCGGCACCGGGGGGAAAGGACCCTGCATACGCAAAAAATCCCGATCCTGGACGAGACCGGAACGGCCAGCTACCTGCTCGGCATTTCCGAGGACATCAGCGACCGGCTGGCGACGGAACAGGCGCGCAGGATCAGCGACGAAAGGCTGCGCGCGGCGATTGACGCCATCGACGAAGGGTTCGTGATCTATGATGCCGAGGACCGGCTGGTGATGTGCAATCAAAAGTATCGGGAGATCTACGATGCGATCACCCACCTGATCAAGCCGGGAGTCCCGTTCTCCGACCATATCAACGCCTACGGCAAACTGTTGTTCGACCAGCCTTCGGCACAGCAGAAGTGGGTCAGCAAACGGCTTGAGGAACACCGGCTGGAGAAAAACGCCGAGCTGCGGACCGTTTCAGGCCGCTGGATCAAACTGGCGGAACGGAAAACCTCGGACGGCAGCACGGTCGGCATCCGCGTCGATATCACCAGGATGAAACAGTCCGAACAAGACCTTATCGATACGCTGAAAGAGAAAGAAACCCTGTTGAAAGAAGTCCATCACCGCGTCAAGAACAATATGCAGGTGATCTCCAGTCTTTTGAATCTGCAACAGGAAACCATCGATGCGCCGGAACTGGCCGAGATCTTCAAGGAAGCGAGCCGCCGCATTCGCGCCATGGCCCTGATTCACGAAAATCTCTATCAGTCGGAATCCTTCTGCAACCTGTCCGTGGAAGACTACCTCGAACGGCTGACGTCCCAACTGCTGCAATCGATGGACAACCCGCGGACGGCAATCGTCTACGATATTCGGGTCGATGACATCAAAGTCACGATAGATGCCGCCGTTCCCTTCGGACTGATGGTGACGGAGATTCTCACCAACGCGATCAAATACGCTTTTCCGGGACGCTCAAGCGGATGTATATCGATCCGTCTGTCGTCCTGCGTTGAGGGCTATTGCCGCTTGCGGATCGAGGATAACGGCCTCGGCTTGCCGCCCGGATTCGTCCTGGATGAGGCCACGACGTTAGGGATGCGGCTGATCAGCGATATCGCGGAGAAACAACTCGAAGGGCACTGCCATGTCGACGGCAGCAAAGGGGTTCGCTGGGATATCACCTGGCCGTGTGAACCGCGCGGCCGCTCGGACTCCGGTCCCCACCGACCAGCGCGAAACATCCCGCAACCCCCAACCGGAACGGGCTGAAAAGCAACCCCGCCGAGGAGATGGCAAGCAGGCACGAACAAAGGCCCGTTCCGCCGGTGGCCGGTCTTCGGGCACAGCGGAAACCGCCACCGCAAAACCGTTGAAAAAAGGAGCTATTTGACCCAGGGAGGGGTCATCCCCAAAGTCGCCAGTTTGTCGGCAAACTCGCGCGCTTCGCGCGACAGAATCAAGCGTTCTTCCCTGGTTTTCACCCAGCCCCGTTCCCGGCACCACTCATTGGCTGCTGTTTCCTTCCCGGCGACCAGCAGCGGCAGCAACTCCTGCTCCTGGCGCGACAATGACATCCGGTTGAAGCGGTAATCCCGGAACGCTTCCCAGGCCACCGGCACCCAGCGGCTGACGATTTCCTCACCGATCACCTCGGCATAGCGCCGGATTTCCAACTGCGCGTGGCCATCCATGCGCAGGGCCAGAAAATGCATCAGGTTGTGCAGGTCCATCTGCCAGAACGCTTCGGTGTAGGTGCTTAAAGGCAGATCCTTGCGGGCCTGCTCGCGAGCAACGCCGCGCTCCAGGCGGTCATTGTAGATCTCCTTGGCCAGGTGCTGCAGCTTCCGTTCATCGGCACTGAGTTGACGACCGATCTCCGCAGCGAAATAATCGCCGCTGCCCTGCTTGTTGTCCCGGGCCTGCATACGCCATTGATCCGCCGCCGTCTGTTGCGCCCGATCAATGGCGATCGAATAGCGGGTGCTGTATTCGTTGACGCTGGCGGTCCGATGCCGAATCCATTGCCGCCAGGCGTCCATCGGCACCCGCAGGTGCAGTTTCAGGCTGCACATTTCAAACGGCGTGGTGTGCTGGTTGCGCAAAAGATAGCGAATCAGGGCCCGGTCTTCCGAAACCTGCTTGGTCCCGTCGCCGTAGGAAACCCGTGCCGCCTGAACAATGGAGCCGTCGTTTCCCCATATAATCGACCACCCGGACGAAACCGTCGTCAAGAACGGGAAAGCGGGTGCCGAGAATAGCGTCGAGTTCAGGGCTGCCGGGCCGTTTTAATTGTGTCATTTGATCAGATATCCTCTTTTTATCTGTGGGAACTCGCCAGCAGAGCACCGAAACCGATGAAAATCGACCCGCTGCAACGACTGAAGATCTTCAGTCGCCGCGGATTCATCAGCCAGAACTGCGCCTTATGCGCCAGCAATGCATATCCCATAAGAAAAATGAAAGAAAAAAACATCAACGTGCCAATGAGAAGTATAAACTGCAGCGTCAAGGGCTGCTCCGTTACGATAAACTGCGGAAACAGCGCGGTCAGAAAAACAATCGCTTTCGGATTGCTCATGGCCACTCCGATCGCCTGAAGGTAAATCGTTCCAGGCGCCTTCTCGGCCGGGCTGAAACGTTCCCGGGCGGCCGCCGGTTCGATACCGCGGTGGAAAAACAGCTTGATGCCCAGGTAAATCAGGTAGGCGGCGCCGATGAATTTCACCAGTTTGAAAAACAGTTCCGAGGCATTGAGCAGAGCCCCCAGGCCGGTTATGGCGATGATGCCCATGATCCACAGACCGGTGATGTTGCCCAGTGCGGAAAAAAACGCCTTCCTCCAACCATGCATGGTCGCATTGGTCATGATGAACAGGACGGCCGGGCCGGGAGTGGAACAGGCCACCAGCACCAACGCCAGATAGATCAACCAGGATTGTGACGTCACGAAAACGACCTCCTCTCAGCCCGACCAGTATAGATAACACAACCGGGTCGACAAGAAAATAGCCGGACGACAAATCGCCGCGAATCTTTCCCCGGCACGGCGCAAAAACGGAAGAATGATGATGAAGGTTCTGCGGCAGGTTGCGCGCCGTAACGCGCGCGACAGATGGCAAGGTTTGGTAAGCGGTCGGGAAAACTCGCCGGAATCCGATCAGATCGTGCGAGTGGAAATCGGGGACGTTAACCTGTCCGGAAGCGGGATTCGACAGTCGACTGCGGTTTGCAACATTGGAACTCCAGGCCGCAGGGCTGCGGGTTCACAACTCCAGCCTTAGACGACGGCCGATCAGCGACAACGTCCTCCGATGCGTCTCAGCCCCCCCCTCGATCCCTGAATGGATCATAAAATCAGAGCGCCATCACAGACAGTGATGCCCGAACTGATCCCGGCTCCGGGGTACCGCCCTGAGCGACGGCAGCCGACTTTGTCGTTCCAACCCCACCGCTTTGCTTTTGTGCATCCCGGTAATAACCGACCTGGCCGTTCCGAACAGGATCAACACCGCCACGATCAGCTGGGGCCAGAGTGAGCAGAATACAGAACCCGATGAAGAGCAGAAACGGGAGGTTACCGTCATAAGTAGCCTCCGTGCTTCCGGCGAATGCCGGGGTGACCGACACCATAATCAGTACAAGCACAAGAATCGACGGGCCGAATTTTCCTGGCAACATGATTTTCTCCTTTTCGTTGAAACGGCTTCCGCATGCTTTTGAAAAGTGTAGGTGACGTCCTGGAGGATTTCTGCGTGATGGTCTGCCCCGTATTGCACGGAACGTGGACAAAGAAGCTTTCTTCCCGGATCGGCTCAGCGCACGCCTTCTCAAGACGGCGGCTCGCTGAGATCTTCATTGCACTTTTCAACTACGATACTACTTCGGAGACATCCTGCCAACCAAGAACGGGCTCAACGCAGGAATCTTTTTTCAATCTCCAAAACAGGTCGCGAGCGGCTTTTGACTTTAGAATGAAGCATTCTTCGTGCCAAGCTAACAAAAAAAAGAAAAAACACGAAACAAGCTGAAATCATTAAAAAATATTCGCAGAAAGAAAATTCTGCCGAGCACGGGCGGCGTTTCTTTTTGCGTCTGAAAAAAAATCGTCGCAGCAGTGGGACAGCTGGTGGAATGACTCAACCGGCTGATATTACGGTTATTTTCAGTAGAAAAAAAAGAGGATAAAAATCCGGGCCTCCGGGAAGCGTCTTCCGCATACCCCTAACAGACTGTTTTCACTGGGATATTCTTATTTTTTCCCACGGCTGTTTTAAATTGTTACCGGTGGTAACCAAAACAGGACAGGTGGTGTAAAGAACCTGTCACTTTTTCGGCAGCACCCGGTTTGGTTCAACGGTACCTCCGCGATTCGACCTCATTTTTAATCCCGACGATATCGCTGCTCTACAGCCGGACCGCGAACAACGGGGAAACCGACCCGTCGATCGCAAACACCGGATCCCGGATCAAAAAACAACAGGGGCGAACTTATTCCGCCCCTGTTGTCCCGACCTGAAGTGAACGGCGGGTGTCTATTCAGCGTTTGCACTCTGGGCTTTTCTCTCCGCCAGCCCCTGGGAAACCGCCTTGGTCATACCGAGGAGCATCAGGACGGCCGGCACCAGCTGGGCAACGATCAACAGAGCGCAGAAACCGACGAAGAGCAGGACCAGAATGCCGCTGTTGTAGGTGGTCGTGGTATCAACGGCAAAAGCGGGACCGACAAGCATCATGGTTATGGCGATAGTCGACAGAACGGATTTGATCGGAAACATGGCTTTCTCCTTTTTGAGTTGAGTGTTTTCGTCATACTTCTTAAATGCGTAGCAAACGGCCTGGTAAACTTCCTCGATATTGACCTCTCCTGCATTTTTGAGGGCGTGATAAAAAATCCCCTCATTACGTATCCGGCGCAGCAGATCGATCGGCATTTCGGTCGAAACCAGCACAATTGCGATATTGCGGTTACACTTCTTCATCAACGGAATCAGCTTGGCAACGGTATGCTGATCGCGATCACCGTCCAGCACGACAACCTGGATCTCCTTGTTGATGATGCCTTCGAGCGCATTGGCCACGGAATCCGCCTGAACAACCCGATACTCGTCGGTGTCGAACCGGGCGGCCAAATGCTCCCGCGCTTCCTTGTTTCGGTTAGCTATCAACAGACCTTTCATGGTTTTCACCTCTATTCTCGTCATGGCTTATGTTTTCAGCGATGGTTTTCGATTTCTTTGCGGTCGCGGCCGAACACCCCGCGCAACATCCCGATCAGCATGATCACCGCCGGAACCAGTTGGAAAACCACGATCAGGGCAAAGAAGCCGATGAACAGGGAGAGCAGCAGGCTGCCTTCTCCGGCGCCGCTGTTGGAGGCGGCAAACGCCGTGGTGGAAAAAGCGATCAGGGCGATTAACGTATTGCGTAATGTCTTTTTCATGGCGACCTCCTTCTCCCGCTCGGGAGTGTCTTTCTTCCTTTTACCCTTCAATAAAGCAGTGACCGTGCCAACCTGAAAATCTTTCCACAAAACAATCATAACCCTTTGGTTTCATAAGATATTTTCTATGCCAATCGCAGCATTCCAAAGAAAAAAACGGCTCCCCCCTGTATAAGCGAAACATACTGAAGATCAGAGCCGAAAATGGACAGACAACGGGAACATTTCAACAACAGACTGAAATCACTAAATAATATCGAACAAGACGGGTGTATATAAAAATATACCGGCGGATATAATATTTATATCCGGATCGAGGATGCGGGGCGCCGGCTGCTATACTGGGTGAAAACGATTGTGCCGCAGACCAGTTGCCGTCAATCCGGACCAAAGGAGGCTCTATGCCGCATCTGCAGTTTGAAATCAATCGCCCGCTGGAAGATTCCGCGAAGATTGTCTTCGCCGAACGGGTCAGGCGCCTGTTTGCCGGAGTCATGGACACCGGCACCGATCATATCAGTATTTCCATCCGTGAATTCGGCACTTACAACCTCTCCATCGGCCGGGTCGGGCAACCGGCGCAGGGCATCGCCCTGATTAATGCCGACATTCGCGAAGGCCGCACTCTGGCCCAGCGCCGCACCCTGACCCTGGGTTTTATGGATCTGCTGCACCGGCAGTGGGGAATCCCCAAGGAACACATATACGTCACCCTGACGGAGCACAAGGGGGAGGATTTTCATCTGCTGGAAAAATACCTGGCCGGGTGGCATGAGGGAGAAGACCCGCTTGCGGATTAATCGGCCCCGAGTCGACCCCCGGCATTAGGCCCCGTCAGCCCGCACCAGGTCGATGTTTTTCCAGCGCCCGCTCCGGTAGCGCGCATAAAACGCGACGCCGGCGAGCAGGAAAAACAGGATGACGGCAAGCCAGGCGTGAAGCGGCGGCAGGGCCAACAGTTTCAACAGAACGAAAAGCAGCAGCACCAGCAACCAATGCATCAGGACCGACATGCACATGGTCCAGAAGGTATCCCCGGCGCCGCGCAAAGTTCCGCTGAAGACCACGATCGTGGCATCCGCGAGGACATAGAGCGCAGCCAGCCGCAACATGCTTACGGCCAGGGGATAGGCCTGCAGATACAGGCTGTCCGGTACGCGCGGCTGAAATACCCCGACCAGCAGATCGGGGACGGCAACAAAAATAACCAGGATGAACGAAGAATAACACCAGGCCATCTTCAGTCCCGATCGGGTTGCCCGCGCCGCCGTATCGGGCTTGCCCGCGCCCAGGTAACGTCCCACCAGGCTGACCACGCCGATCTGGATTCCCAGCAGCGGCACGAACGAAACCATATCCCAGTTGAACACGATGGTCACGGCCGTCGCCGTGACCGGCCCGGCGGAATGAAACAACAGAATCAGCAAGGTAAAGGCCAGTATGTTCAGGAACATCTCAAGCCCGGCCGGGGAACCGAAACGCAGCAGCTTGAGCATCACCCCGCGTTCGAAATATATCGAGTCCGCAATTTTGAAGTCGCGCCGATTTTTGCCGCGCAAATAACGGGCGATCAGGACCAGAAAACCGCACAAACTGCCGGTCAGCGTCCCGTAGGCCGCGCCACGCAGCCCGAGAGCCGGGAATCCCAGGTGACCGAAGATCAGGACATAGTTAACCGCCATATTGACGCTCATGGTCGTCAACGCCGCCAACATCACCACCCGCGTCCGCCCGATCCCCGAAAAAAAACTGCTGAAAGCGGTTTTCAGCAACACCAGGATGGAACCGTAAACCAGGATATCGAAATAAAGCTGTTGCAAATGCAACTGCTCCAACGGGCTTCCCATCCCTTCAAACAGCAGATGCGCCAGTGGCCGAAGAGCCAGAATGACGGGATAAGCGAACAGCGCCAACAGAACCGCCTGGGTCAGGACCAAAGCGCAACGGTCCCTTTTGCCGCTCCCCAGATACTGGGCGACAAGGGCGGTCACATAACCGATCAGACCGATGAAGAAAGTCATCAGCATAAAGCTGGTCAGTCCGCCGATCATGGCCGCATTCATCGGCAAAGGCCCCAATACCGAAAGAAAAAGGCGATCGGTAAACGTCATGGCGGTCTCGCAACCGTGCGAGACGACCATCGGCAACGAAATCGTCAGCATTTCGCGCAACCCCCCCGGTCGCTTGCTTTTCCGTCTCACCTTCATGACGGCCAATCCCTTTGTGGATGCTGCTGTTTTCATCTTAGCGCCAGCGGTTACGGCAGCGGGAGCAAATCCCCGCCCTGATCCGATGCGTAAGATAGCGATGGACAACTACCGCAAGCCCCGCTCCGGAGTCAGGAGCGCTTGCCGAGCGAAGGGCGATAGCGACCGCGCCTGAGCGTATCGCCGCAATACATGAAGACACCGAGCCAGATGAGCAAAAAGGTCACCAGGTTGTGCCGCGCGAAAGGTTCGTGATAAACAAACACCCCCAACCCAAAGGCGATACTGGGGGCCAGGTATTGCAGAATCCCCACGGTCGAAAGTCTCAGCCTGCGCGCTGCGGAAGCGAACCACAGCAACGGCAGGCTGGTCACCACCCCCGCTCCGATCAGCCACAGGGTCAAAGGAATATCGTGCAGGAACCGGGGGGCGGAATCAAACTGCCGAAAAACAACGAACCCGAGCGCGGGCAGCAACAGCACCCCGGTTTCGATCAGCAGACCGGGGATCGGCGCAACCTGGATTTTTTTTCGCGCGAAACCATAAAAGGCAAAGCTGAATGCCAGGGTCAGGGCATAAACGGGCAGACGCCCGTAGATCAACAAAGAGTAACCGACGCCCAGGGCCGCGCTGACCAGGGCCAGCCACTGCATGCGGGAAAACCGCTCCCCGAGCAGAATAAAACCGAGCAGCGCATTCACCATCGGAGTGATGTAATAACCCAGGCTGGTCTCGACCACATGAGCCGTGTTGACGGCCAGGATATAGATGAACCAGTTGAAACCGATAAGCATGCCGCTCAGGCAGAGCTTGATCAGTTTGCCGCGCTCGCCGATGACCGCACCGACCTCACCCCAGCGGCCCTGGATACTGATAATCAGAGTCAGAAACAGGCAGGACCAGATAATCCGGTGGCACAGAATCTCAAACGGGGCAACGGCCTGTAACTGTTTCCAATAGGCGGGCAGAAAACCCCAGGCCAGAAAGGCGGCAAGGCCGAAGAACACCCCGGAACGCTGTGAAGTCATGGCTTTTCTCTCTCAGGCTCGATACAAACAAATGAGCATAGCACCATGGTTCACAAAGCTCATGCAAAAAATCAAGCATGCGACAATAAAAAAGGCAGCCGTTCGGCTGCCTTTTTCGGGCTGTCATCTGGTCTCTTGGGTTTATTTTTTGGCGGCAGCGGTTGCCGTTTTGCGGCTGCTCTGGGCAACGGCCTTGGTCATGCCGAACAGGGCCAGGACGGCCGGTACCAGTTGCGCGACAATGATCAGGGCACAGAAACCGACGAACAACAACACCAGGATCCCGCTGTTGTAGGTTTTGGCGGTATCAACGGCGAAGGCGGGAACGGCCAGCAGGCTCAGGCTCAATGCGGTCAGAATGGCTTTCATCTTTCTCTCCTTTATGCTTTTTGTTGGTGTTTGAAATCGGATCGAAGTCATCCGGGCCGGGGACCCTTCCCCGGACCCGGTCGTTATCTCTCTAGTGGGTGGTCACCTGCTTGCGGTCCCGCCCGAACAGGCCCCTGAGCATGCCGATCAACATGATCGTCGCCGGCACCAGCTGGCAGACCACGATCAGGGCGAAGAAGCCGATGAACAGGGACAGCAGCAGGCTGCCCTCACCGGCGCCGCTGTGACCGGCGGCAAAAGCCGAAGAGGAAAAAGTGATCAGGGCGATCAGGGTATTGCGTAAAGTTCTTTTCATGACATCCTCCTATGTATGTGAGAGCGTTGTTTATGTGTGTCTTGCCCAGGATAAAGAGCAGAGGCCGTGCCAAGTCAGCTGAAAATCTGGAAAATATTTTATAACCAGCTGGAATTGCAGGGAAAAAAGTTCAGAAAAAAGAGAAGGCCATGGTTTGACGGGGACCGGGCTTGTATAAAGCAAATATACAGCCCGGTTTGGGACGGATCTTTTCTTCGATCTTCAACAGGCTGAAATCAAAAGGTTTTTCAAAAGAATAAAAACTGTATATCTTTCTCCCGCGGAAAGAATATCTTTTTTATGCAGGGCGGAAACACAGCCCCGGAAAACACCGTCCTGCGGGCCATCAGCGCTTCAACATTGATCTGGCCGGCCAAAATCAGTAGTATTTCACGTTCTGAAGGATATTCCTCATGCCGGCCGGGAAACCATGGAAGAACACACACCGACAGACCCGAGGGAATACGCTTCCGGGCTGAAAAAGATCCGCAAACGCCGGCGCTATCTGTGGCTGGTGATCATGGTCTATCTGCCCGCGATGATGGTGGCGCTGGAGTCGCCCAACTACAGGACCTGGGCCGCTGTCGTCTTCAGCGTCTGGATCGTTCTGCTCATCATTGCCGTGGCCTTCGCCTGCGTGATTCGTTGCCCCCGTTGCGGGGAATGCTTTCATACGCACGGGCCGACATTCCTGCCGTTCCGGCGCTGTCTCCATTGCGCCCTGCACATCAATGCCGACAAAAAAGCGCCGGAAAACTCCCCCGAAGCCCGATTCAAACAAAAGAAGAAACCCTAGAAACCGTTTTCGCTGCAGCAGACACAAAGTGGAGCTCGCTGAAAAAACACTGTTTACTCTCCCGGAAAAGGAGCATTTGGAGGCTGTTTTCAACGCCGCGGATAACTTCACCCCTCTGCCCCGCATCAGTTATAAGCGGCCGTTAGCCCGGGCCGGGCACAATGACAGACATGGCAGGCGAGCCTGAGGGTCTGCCGGAACGGGCACGTCCCCAGACAAAGGGACCACGGCCGGTTGCGGCAGAAACAATTCATCGATAATCCGGACGAAAGTTATTTAACCTGTTGCCCTGACCCAAAGCATCAAGTACTCTCCAAGTAGCCTTTGTAATGATTTTCCCCGTTTATGGTCAGACGAGCGGATAGAATCCGGGAGGAAAACATGGAAACCATCGAAGAGATCGATCCTCAACTTTTGCGCGCCGGACTGAAAAAAATCCGGCTGCGGCGCTGGTTTCTCTGGCTTCTGATCATCATTTACCTGCCGATGATGATGGTGGCGATGCGCATGCCGCAATCCGGACGGGCGGTGGTCACGGCCTTTATCCTCTGGGTTCTGTTCCTGATCGTTGCCGTCGCCCTGATGGCGCTGGTGCGCTGCCCCCGCTGCGGAAACTGCTATCATATGAACGGTTATCTTTTTCGCCCGGTGCGCAGATGTTTTTCCTGCGGACTGCCGTTGAATGCGGATAAGAAAAAATAAACGCCACACCAAAATCCGCCCCGGCGAAGAAGCGTGCCGGACACAAAACCCCTGTCGCGGATATCAACAGCATCGAACTTTGTCGACGGCTTTAGCGGATGGGGGCGACGTCTATGCGTTCAATCCCGGTGCCGGGAAGAATCTCTCCACCGCGCAGGACTTTTGCAAAAAGACCTTCTTTCGGCATGACGCAGTCCCCCGCCTGATGATAAATGGCGCAGCGACTATGGCATTCCTTGCCGATTTGGGTTATTTCCAACAGACATTCATTGATTTTCAACTGCGAACCGATCGGCAATTCGGTCAGAACGATGCCTTCGGTTGTCAGGTTTTCGGCAAAATCGCCGTTATCGACATCCAACCCTTTGGCCCGCATCTTGTCGATGCTCTCTTTAGCCAGCAAGCTGACCTGGCGATGCCAGGGACCGGCATGCGCATCACCGACAATACCGTGATTTTCCTTCAGTGCTATTCTTGCTACCGGCATTTTCCTCTCGCCTTTGTTCTCACTGATACAAACTGCCGCCACTTTAGCTTGCATGTTCTGCTCCTGAAATTATTCCATACGGTAAAACACGATCCTGTGCCGACGTCCGGGATATGGGCGAATTGTTATCCGAAGTTTCTTGATCATTTATATCAAGTTTAATGGATCAACGCCATCGATAAAACTTTTCCAGCGTTTTTTATTGCGCTTTGCCCCTACTCCACCCGGCCGGGAAACGCCGCTCAGACGGATAAATGAATTGTCTTTCCGAGCTTTCCAAAGCCGGCGATCAGCCGCCGGTGCCGACAATCGCCGGGATCTTGCCCCTTGAGTTGAAGCACGGACGCGACGGCCGATTGCCCAGTGAGCCGCCGCGTTATAAAATATCATGCAAAGCACCGTGACCGGCCCGACTTGAACACATCACGGATACGGGATTTCCGGCGATTGGCGATTTGCGTGTTGCCCGGCAAGGCGTTAGTCTATAAAACGACGTAAAGCGACACTTCCCCCCAAAAGGCACTGCCCGATGAACGACAACGGATCGGCAGGGAAACAGCCTGAGAACAGGCACAAACTCGGCACCTTCGCCGGGGTTTTCA
Source organism: Geopsychrobacteraceae bacterium (assembly GCA_963676555.2). GTDB lineage: Bacteria > Desulfobacterota > Desulfuromonadia > Desulfuromonadales > Geopsychrobacteraceae > BM522. The sequence continues at coordinate 12,706 of CAXXGL010000011.1, read as the reverse complement.
CCCCGAGTATCCTGACGATCCTCGGTATCATTCTGTTCATGCGTCTGGGCTATGTGGTCGGTGCCGCCGGGCTCAAACAGGCCCTGCTTATCATCCTTATCGCCAACCTGATTTCCGTTCTCACCAGCCTTTCGCTTGCGGCGGTCGCAACCAACCTGACCGTTCGCGGCGGCGGCGATTACTATCTGATCTCGCGCACTCTGGGGCTGGAATTCGGCGGCGCTCTGGGTTTGGTGCTGTTCCTGGCGCAATCCGTCTCGATCGCTTTTTACTGTATCGGTTTTGCCGAGGTTCTGGTCGGATTCCGGGGCGGAAGCGAGATCACGGTTCAGGTTGTCGCTCTGATTGCCGTTGCCGGCCTTTTCGTCCTCGCCTGGCAGGGCGCCGATTGGGCCACCCGCTTTCAGTATGTGGTCATGAGCTTCCTGGCCCTGGCGCTGATTTCTTTTTTCCTGGGCGGTTTGCTCGACTGGGACGGCGAGCTTTTCCGCCGGAATTGGCAGGCACCGCCGTCCCGGGGCGGCGGTTTCTGGATATTGTTCGCCGTCTTTTTCCCCGCGGTGACCGGTTTCACCCAGGGGGTCAGCATGTCGGGAGATCTGCGCGATCCGGGAAAAAGCCTGCCGCTGGGAACGCTCCTGGCCGTCGGCATCTCCATCCTGGTTTACTTCAGCGCCGCCCTGCTCTTCGCCGGGGCTTTGCCGGTCGAGACCTTGAGCATGGATTACCAGGCCATGAACCGCGTGGCCCGGGTGCCGTTTCTGATCACCCTCGGGGTGTTCGCCGCGACCCTGTCATCGGCCATGGCCTCCTTTCTCGGGGCGCCGCGGATCCTGCAATCCCTGGCCGGAGACAAAATATTCCCATGGCTCAACTTTTTCGCCAAAGGCTCCGGGCCGATGAACAACCCGCGCCGCGCCGTGCTGCTGGCGGCGGCGATTGCCGTACTCACCGTCGGTCTCGGCGACCTGAACCTGATCGCCGCCGTGGTCTCGATGTTTTTCCTCATTTCCTACGGCCTGCTGAATTACGCGACCTATTTCGAAGCCCGGGCGTCAAGTCCGTCATTCCGACCCCGGTTCAAATGGTTTCATCAAAGAGCCAGCCTGGCCGGAGCGGTAATCTGCCTGCTGGTCATGCTGGCCATTGACTGGAAAGCCGGGGCTCTGGCCGTGACCGTACTGTTCATCATTCATCAGTACCTGCAGGTGACGGTGCAACAGTCGCGCTGGGCGGACAGCCGGCGCTCCCACCATCTCCATCAAGTCCGCGAGCACCTGCTTCAGGTATCGCAGGAACTCGAGCATCCACGCGACTGGCGCCCCCATATCCTGGCGTTTTCCGACGATCGGGAGCGGCGCGGTTTTCTGCTGCATTTCGCCGCCTGGCTGGAAGGCCGGAGCGGCCTGACGACCGTGGCCCGGATTCTCGTCGGCGGCGGAGCGCAGAGGTACAAGGAAAAACAACAGGCCGAGAACGAACTCCATGAAGATATCGAGCGCTTCGGCGTTCAGGCTTTTCCTCTGGTTGTCAGCGCTCCGAATTTTTCCCAGGGCAGTTCCATCCTCTTGCAGTCCTACGGCATCGGGCCGTTGCGCGCCAATACGATTCTGCTGAACCGGCGCAGTCCCTACTCGCAACGGTTCTTCGGCAACCGGCCCGATGCTTACGGCAGGAATCTGCGGGTTGCGCTGCGCCTGGGATACAACCTGATTATTCTCGATGCCGAACGGCAGGAATGGCAAACCGTTCACGAACAGGCGGCGAAGGAGCGGAAAATCGATATCTGGTACGAAAAAGACGCCAATGGGTCGCTGATGCTTATGCTCGGCTACCTGATGACCCGGCATCCGTTCTGGGAACATGCCGGGCTGCGGGTGTTGATCAAAGCCGTGGATGCGGATGCGGAGGCGGCACGACAAGAGATGGAGGAAGAACTGGATCAGGTCCGAATCAACGCTGAAGTGTTCGTCGCCGAAGATACCGCCGACTGCGCCGCACAGTCCGGCTCTTCAAGCCTGGTGCTGTTGCCGGTCGAGCTGAAAAAAGGCCTGCTTCTCGACCGCGACCAGACCCCGGTCGAGGAGGTTCTGCCGAAGTTGCCGCTGGCGGCCATGGTTCTGGCCACTCAGGACATTCAGCTGGATGCCGAACCGGAAGAAGGTGAAGCCGGGCTGCTGGCCGCCGCAGAAGACGACTACGGCGCGGCACTGCAACGGGCCAAGAATGCGGAGAAAGAACATGCCGAGGCGCAACAATCATTTGACGGGCGGTTGAAGAATCTCATTGCCGCGCAGCATGATCAGAACAAATCGGCGGCTGAGCGGGCCGATCTGCACAAAGATCTGGAAAAAGCCAAGGCCGCTCTGGACAAAGCCTCGCGCTATGTGGCCAAAGCCGAAACGCTGGCCGAACAGGAGCTGAAAGAACTGGAGCGATTGAGAAAGAAAATCAGGAGCTGAAAACCTTCTGCGTTAAAACGGGATTGCTTCTTCGAGCTATTTTTCGTGGTGCAGGTTCAGAATCTCGGCATAACGAAAACAGGAAAGCACATGGTCATTGACCATGCCCACGGACTGCATATAGGCGTAACAGATTGTTGATCCGACGAATTTAAAACCCTGTCGTTTCAGGCTCTTGCTCATCCGGTCCGACTCCGGGGAAGTGGCGGGAACGTCCGCCTGCCGTTGCCGGACCCCGTTGATCGGTTGTCCGGAGACAAAAGACCAGATATAGCGGTCGAAGCTGCCGTATTCGTCCCGGATCGCCAGAAACCGCTTGGCGTTTTCAATCGCGGCAGCGACTTTCAGCCGGTTTCTGATGATCCCCGGATCCTGCAGCAGTCGTGCGATTTTATCCCGGTCATAGCGGGCGATCTTTTCCGCATCGAAATGGTCGAAGGCCCGGCGGTAGCCGTCCCGCTTTTTCAGCACCGTCGCCCAGCTCAATCCGGCCTGGGCTCCTTCGAGAATCAGCATCTCGAACAGGACCCGATCGTCATGCACGGGAACGCCCCATTCCTCGTCATGATATTTCATTTCCAAAGGGCTCGAAGTCGCCCATTCGCATCGATTCATAGTGTCTGATTCCTTTTTCGCCGACAACTGCGGCCCCGTGGCTACGGATTCTTCTCCCCGCAGAGAGCTTCTTGTCACAACCGCTCGACATGAGAACGGCGGATATTATGCCGCCTGCTCAGTATGGTACTCGATTATCCCGCTCTGGCGCCATGGGGGACAGCGCTGCCGACACCCTGAAACGCGCGGCCGGATCAAAATCGGAACGAAGTCCACTGCCCAGGTATCATCTTACACAACAGGGGCGCGATGTCATCAGTCATTTACAAGCAGCCCGATCCGGCATCCGCAAGGTTGCCCGGAGGCCGGTCGGCACAGAACGATCAGCCCGGGGGTGAAAAGAGCCGGAACCGCTATTCGCGAGCCGTTTCCGGCTTTTTCAGCCGGGATGGCGGCGATTTTTTCATCATCATTGCAACCTTACGGAATTTCACCGGTTATTCTTATTTCAAAGCGCAGCTTGAGATATCCCTAACCCCTCCGGAACCAGGGCCATCACAAATATGGAAATTTTTCCTTGAAATAATTAACCTCTTCAAATAAACTTTCCCAGTTCCAACCTGCTGATATCGTTGCAGTTGCGCTGATTCAACAGCCTGACTCATCAGCTTTTTTACGCCATTGCTTACAGAAAGGCCTGACTTCGTGAAACCGGCATCCTCCAGACGTCTTTACTTCTTTATGCTCTTCCTCGTTTTCACTCTTGCCGGCCAGGGGTGTGTCAACACCCGGATATCGATGGTGAAAGCCCATCACGATCACGATGCCGCGGCGGTTCGGGCCGAAATCCTCCAACTCGAACAGGACCCGTCCTTAAGCGCACCTGATCTGCATGAACAACTGTACGAAGCCTTGCGCCTGGCGGCCGGCTGGAGCCCCGAACTGACCGCAGAACTGGTTGAAAAAGGAGTCCCGATCGCCTACCCCAATCAGAACCCCGCTTACGGCAATGCTCATGCCGTTTTTTTTACTGCAGTCAAAGCCGGCAATACGGATATTGCCAGCTATCTGCTCGACCAGGGTGCCGACGTGAACGCCCATATCGGCAAAAACCCGCGCAAAGCCTCTTTCTACCCGTTGACCGCAGCGGTGATGCGCCACGACCGCAATATGGTTGAACTGCTGCTGGAGGCCGGCGCCAACCCCAACGTCGGCTGGCTGCTGTCAACCGCGGACGCCGCCGGCGACGCGGCCATTGCCGAACTTCTGCGCCAGGCCGGGGCGGTCGCCAGACCGACGGATGAACAGTTGCTGGCTCACCTTGAACCGGATTATCGCAGCACAACATTTTATTCAGGCGTGGTCAGGGCGATTAAAAATGACGATCCGCGGAAACTGCAGCAGCTTCTGGCTGAGTCTCCCGAACTCAACCGCAATGATGAGCGCAACAGAAGCCTTGCTTACCAGGCGGCCGAAATACGCTCGACCAAGGTTTTGGAATCGATTTATCAGACCCGTTATACGGAACTGCTGACCTCTGAAGAACTGTATGCCCTGCTGGAAAAATCACTCAGGGAAAATGATCTCCAGCAGTTCAGGCTGCTGCTCGAGCTGTGCCGCCCGCCCGTTGACGGCTGGAACAGTTTTTACGCCTTGAAGCGTCTGGCCGTCATCGAAAGGCAAACAGCCTTTCTGAATGAAATATTGCGCCGGTCGCCCCGGGCCGCCTGGCCGGACGCTGCACGCACCCCGTCGCTGCTGGTCGAGGCCGTGGGGCAGGAGAACAATGCCGGGGTGTTATTGACTCTGCTGCACAGCAGCACCGATCTCAATCAAAGTGATGCCGCCGGGATGACGCCTTTGGCACTGGCCCTGAAAAACAATCAGCAAGAGTACGTCAAGATGCTGCTGGACCGAGGCGCAAAAGGCTTTCGTGATGAAAATTTCATGACCTCGGCGCTGTACTGGGCGGCGGTGCAGGGCAAGGAGGATGTCGCCCTGATTCTGCTGAAGCGCTCCCAGCCGTTAACGCAGGAGCAGCGCAACTGGCTGTACAGCGAAGCCCTGGTGCAAGGGCAAACCCGTTTGGCCGAGCAATTGAAAGGCCGGGGAACCCGCCTGGCCGACAGCCTCGACGACGAGGGGAACAACCTGTTGATCCGCGGTATGGTGCAAAACGATCTGCAGTTGATTCAGCGCCTGCTCAGGGCGGGAATCGACCCGAACCAGCCCAACCAACAGGGCTGGACGCCTTTGCACAAAGCCGCCCACACAGGTTTTACCGATGCAGTCGACCTGCTGCTTGCGGCAGGCGCCGATCTTTATGCCGAAACAAAAAAAGGCAGTACCGCCATTGTCCTGGCCCTGAGGAATAATCAGGCCGCTGCGGTCGATTTGCTGTTGTCACACTATCAACCGGAACATAGCCGGGACCTGAGCGTTTTGCTTGTTCAGGCCGTCAGAGACGATAACAGTGAAATGGTCGCCAAGCTACTGGCCATGGGGATCTCCCCGGACATCCGCAACAATCGGGGCGATGCCCTGCTGCACGTTGCCGTCGACGAAGAGGTCAGTGATCAGACCCTGAAGCTGCTGCTGGCCGCCGGTGCCGATCCCGATATTTTCGATGCCCGCAATCCCGGGCAGACACCGATCATGAGGGCCGCTCTTTATGGCCGGATGGCGCATGTCAAGCTGCTGATGGCGGCCGGCGGAGAGCTCAACAAGACCAACGCAGAAGGCGCCAACGCCATGGACCTGCTGATCGGCCGCAGCGGCAGCTATTGGTCCAGAATAAAAACCCTGAAATCCTGGGGCGGCTGGCCGAATATCGAAAGAGATTTTTTTGCCCAGGTTGATGAAAACGGCTTTATTGATGATTCCAACAAATGGGCCGGAGCAACGATTGAAGCGCTGCAGAAGGTCAACCGCCAACTGGAGCGGCAGAGCCGCGCCGCGGAACAACGTCTGCTCACCACCCTCCAGGCCGGGGAGATGTTCCGCCGGCAGCAGGAGCAGTTGCAACGCCAACGTTCGCAACAGCAACATCTTCAGCAAAACTCCGCGGGCATCACGGCAGCCGGGACAAACCGGGGCGGCACAAAAACCGCCGGGAAGGCGGGTTCATCATCCTTTGCCCTGACCCGGGACGACAGCATCAGCGCCTATGTCGACAAAGACAAAGGCAAGGCCGACGATTCCTGCCGGGGAGCCGAGGTCTGCCGGGCGAAAAGCTGGAGCGGCTCAGCCGCCTTTCAACTGTCCCGCACCGGCTACGGCAAGGGGTTAACCAACCGCGAGGCCTGCGACCAAAGTCGCTATCGCATGATTTCTGCAGCCGATCGCTTTTGTACCGATGAATACAATCATGTCAAGAACGGCCGGCACCAGGGCATACTGACCTACGTCAGGGCTGCGGGCCTTGCTTTCAGCGCCTGCCGGTGCGAGGAAAATAATTATGACTATAAGGCCAGCTGCCGCACCGACGTCACCATCTACTGTTCTGACCCCAACGCCCCTGCCAAAAGCAGCGGCAAGGTCCAGGCGGAATGATTCCGCCGAGCGGCCTCCTGCTGTGGAGATCCGGCCCCGGGGTTGAAAGGTGGTTTACGCCGACCGGACCGAGATCGCGGTTGCTCCGCAGCGGTCTCCGGAGGCGATCAACAGCATCATGACCAAACCAAGCGGCGTGGGTGAAAACGCTGAAAGCTACCCGGTCGGACCGGACAGGCTGATGCACAAACAGCAGAGGTTGCCCCCTCCGGCTGCATGCGGCATCGGCCGGGCAGAAAACACCGGGGCTGCGTCTTTGAAAAATAATCGGGAACACCCTGGCGGAAGCGATGGAACCCTGACCTTCAATGTCCCACGGTTTTGGAAAAAAGATTGATCACGATCACTCCGATGACGATCAAGCCCATTCCCAACACAGCTGGAAAATCAGGAATCTGCTTATAAAAAACAATACCCGAGATGGTCACCAGAACAATTCCCACACCAGACCAAATCGCATAGGTTATCCCGATAGGTATGGACTTCAGAACCTGGGTTAGAAGATAAAAAGCGGCTCCGTAACCAATAACAACAATGAGGCTCGGGACAAATCTGGTGAATTCGTCCGAAGCCTTTAATGCACTTGTGGCAATGACTTCGGCGATGATTGCGATTGCAAGGTATGAGTACGACATCTTTTTCTTTCTGCAAATCCGGAGTTGAGAATCAGCGGCGGCTTCAACCCCATACCGCTGTATGTTTCCTGCTGCTGGTTATTTTCGAACAGCGCGCCGCTAGCGGAAAGAGCTCAGCGATGAATGATCCCACCATCGATGATCGGGTCTGCCCGGTCATACAGGCCCGGCCCCCGCTACCAACGCAACGTTCGTTCCGTCATTCATCTTCTGCACTCCTTTTACATACTTTGCAAGAGAAAAAACGAGTGGGTTGGCCATGGTGAATATTTTCCGCCGGTTCCCTTCTCAGTTCGAATCATGGCGGTGGGAAGAACCCCTGTGCATAACGGCTAAACTTTCCCGGCGGCCCTGGCTTTTCAACGCCTCCGGCCCGCCCGGAAGAGGCTCTCATCCATCAGCTCTGATGCCGAATCTGGCAATTTAATAATTTTCGGAGTTCAAATAAAAAGGGCCACCGGTTATCCGGCGGCCCTGTGTCTTCGTCCTTTATTCGTCAGTTGCCACGACTTTGCTTTTCCTCGATTCCCGAGACCCCGAACCGGCGCCGCAGTTCGGCGTAAATTTTTTCCGGCGGAATGTCGTAATAACCGAGCAGCACCAGCACATGGAAAAACAGGTCCGCGGTTTCGTAGACCAGTTCGTCCTTGTCGCCTCCCTTGCCGGCGACAACCGTCTCGGTGGCTTCTTCGCCGATCTTGCTCAGGATCTTGTCCAGTCCCCGGTCGAACAGGGATTTAACATAGGATTTTTCCCCGTCCGCCAACTCTTTCCGTTGCCGGATGATCCGGTAAACGGCAGCGAGGATATCCTCTGTTCCGTGTGACATAGTGTCTCCTTCGGGCGCTTTCAAAGCTGAAACTTAACCTTTCAGATCCTTGCCGCCACCCCGTGCCGGCGCAAATAGTCCTTACATTCGGCGATCGTATATTCCTTGAAGTGAAAGATGGAAGCCGCCAGCGCAGCGCTGGCCCCGCCTTCCACCAATCCCTCGCGGATATGCTCCAGATTGCCGACCCCGCCCGAGGCGATGACCGGGATTTCCACCGCATCGCTGACGGTACGGGTCAGGGCGATGTCATAGCCGTCCTTGGTGCCGTCGCAGTCCATGGAGGTGAGCAGAATCTCGCCGCAGCCGTATTCTTCCATTTTTTTAGCCCAGGCTACGGCGTCGATGCCGGTCGGGTTGCGGCCGCCATGGGTGTAAACCTCCCAGGCTTGCGGAGCGGAGCCCTCGACGCGGCGCGCGTCGATGGCGACCACGATACACTGGCTGCCGAAACGCTCGGCCGCTTCGCGCACAAATTCGGGGTGGTGAACCGCGGCGGTGTTGATCGACACCTTGTCCGCTCCGGCGTTGAGCAGATTACGGATATCGCCGATTTCGCGCACGCCGCCGCCCACGGTCAGCGGCATGAAAACCCGCTCCGCGGTTTTCGCCACCACGTCGAGAATGATGCCGCGATTATCGCTGCTGGCGGTGATATCGAGAAAGGTCAGCTCGTCGGCGCCCTGGGCGCAATAGGCTTCCGCCGCTTCCACCGGATCACCGGCGTCGCGCAGGCCGATGAAGTTGACCCCCTTGACCACGCGGCCATCCTTGACGTCCAGACAGGGAATGATTCTTTTAGTTAACATGGTTCGTCCATTTCACCAGAGTGACGGCTTCGCGCAGATCGATGGCACCGTTGTAAATTGCCTTGCCGGTAATGATTCCCGTCACCCCGGACGCTTCGATCTGCAGCAGCCGCCGGATATCGATCAGGGATGAAACCCCGCCCGAGGCGATCACCGGGATATCGATCGCTTCGGCCAGGGCCCTGGTGGCTTCGATGTTCGGGCCCTGCATCATGCCGTCGCGGGCGATGTCGGTATAGATAATCGCTTCGACGCCGAACCCTTCCATTTCCCGGGCCATTTCGACGGCTTTTTTTTCGGTCACATCGGCCCAGCCGCGCACCGCAACCAGACCGTTTTTGGCGTCGATCCCGACCACGATCCGTCCCGGGAATCGGCGGCAGGCCGCGGCCACCAGTTGCGGGTTTTCCTTGGCCACGGTCCCGAGGATGACCCGGCTAACGCCCAGGGCCAGATAAGCCTCGATGGTCTGCATGTCGCGAATCCCGCCGCCCAGTTCGCAGGGGATGTCGATGGCCGCGATAATCGCCTCGATGGCTTCTTTGTTCTTCGGCACCCCGGCGAAAGCACCGTCCAGATCGACCAGATGCAGGTACTCGCCCCCCTGCTGTTGCCAGATCAGCGCCTGGGCGGCCGGATCGTCATTATAGACCGTATCTTTTTCCATCAGGCCCTGTTCCAGGCGGACACAGCGCCCCTCTTTCAAATCGATGGCGGGCAGAATAATCATATCTTTCCTTTACAATCAATCCGGCGCTGAACTCTGCGAACCGAAAAAGCTGTTGTCACCAGCGTTTGACATCAGGGGCTTTGCAGCCGCAACGGCGGCAACAAGCTCCACGGACGGATTCATGCTTCCCTGGAGTGCCGACCGGGGAAGATGACCGCTGGGCGGCATTACAGTTCCCCGAAATTTCTGAAAATCCGCAAGCCCACATCCTGACTTTTTTCCGGATGGAACTGGGTCGCCATGATATTGTCGTGCCAGACCGAGGCGCAGAACTCGACATCCCCGTAACTGCAGCTGGCGGCGATATCCGCCTGATTTTCCGCGGCGCAGTAATAGGAATGGACAAAATAGACGAAACTGCCGTCGTCCACGCCCGAGAAGATCGGCGCAGGCTTGCGGATGCGAAGATTGTTCCAGCCCATGTGCGGCACTTTGAGCCGCTCCCCGGCTTCGGTCATGCCGGACGGGAAACGTACCACTTTCCCCGGGATCAGGCCCAGCCCTTTATGACAACCGAACTCCTCGCTTTCGTCGAACAGCATCTGCATGCCGACGCAGATGCCGAGCATCGGCTTGCCGGCTTCGATATGCTCCAGCAACGGCCCGACGAAACCGCCCCCCGCGCAGATTGGCGATACAATCGCGGAACGCCCCCACCCCCGGCAGCACCAACCTTGCCGGCGGTGCGGATATCGCGCGGGTCGGCGCTGACCCGTGCAGCGAAGCCCAGGCGTTCGAAAGCCTTTTCGACACTGCGCAGGTTACCCATTTCGTAATCGATGATATTGATCATTGTCTATCCTGCATACGTTTCTGCTTTTTTTACGCAGAAAGGGACCAAAGCCTTTAAATATTTTAATATGGCCACCAAGAAGAGCATTTTAACGCAGAGGAGGAGAGACAGCAGAGTTCGCTGAGAGCAGCTGAAAAGCTTTTTGTTCTGATTTTAAAACCTAAAAGCAGACTTTGCCTTGCTCTGCGTCTTTGCGCCTCTCAGTCATATCTCTTTGACTGTCTTTTCCTTTGTGTTCTTTGTGTCTTGGTGGCTTACTGATTCCAGGATTTCCCCCTGTGTCCGCTGTGCCTCTGCGTTAAAATATTCTCTACTCCAGCGTCCCCTTGGTCGACAGTACACCCTTGATGCGCGGATCGATGCTCGTAGCCTCATCCAGCGCCCGGCCGAAGGCTTTGAAAATTCCCTCGATCATATGATGCAGGTTGTCTCCGTAAGCCAGGTTGACATGGATATTGGCGCCGGAATGATTACAGAAAGCGGTGAAAAACTCCTCCACCAGTTCGGTATCGAACTCGCCCACCTTGCTTTTGGGAATGTCGGCGTTGAACACCAGAAACGGCCGCCCGGAGAAATCGATGACGACCGCGGCCAGGGCTTCGTGCATCGGCATGGTCGAACGCCCGAACCGCCGGACGCCCTCCTTGTCGCCCAGAGCCTGTTTGAACGCTTCGCCCAGAACGATCCCCAAATCCTCGACCGTATGATGGGCGTCGATTTCGATATCACCCGTCGCCGCGACCGTCAGGTCGAAAAAACCATGCCGTGCCACAGCCGAAAGCATATGGTTGAAAAAGGGCACCGGGCTTTCGATCCGGTGTTCCCCCGAACCGTCCAGATTCAAGGATATGCTGATATTGGTTTCTTTGGTTTCGCGCGTAATCTCAGCCGTACGTGCCATGTTAATCTCCGTAAACCTGCCCGGACGCGGCAAACAACGTCCCGGCAATCGCTATTTTTTCAACCTGATCGCCACTGAGCGGGCATGGGCTTCCAGCCCTTCCAGTTCGGCGATATGCACGATATCCTTGCCCAGGCGTTGCAACCCCTGGGGTGAAAACGAAATGATACTCGATTTCTTGACGAAATCATCCAGCGACAACGGCGAAAAGAACCGTGCCGTACCGCCGGTCGGCAGGGTGTGGTTCGGTCCGGCCAGGTAATCCCCGGCCGCTTCCGGCGTGCTGTGGCCCATGAAAATCGCTCCGGCATGGCGAATCCCGGTCAAAATGGAAAAAGGATCCGCGACCGCCAGTTCCAGGTGTTCGGGGGCGATGCGGTTGGAAAAAGCGATGGCTTCATCCAGATCGCGGGCCAGGATAACGGCACCATAATCCTCGATCGACTTGCGGGCGATGGTTTCCCGGCTCAATTCCGCCAGCTGTTTCTCGACTTCGGCCTGAACCCTGTGCGCCATATCTTCGCTGCTGGTCACCAGAACCGCCGACGCCAACTCGTCATGCTCCGCTTGGGACAGCAGATCGGCGGCGATCTGCGCGGCATCGCCGCTGCCGTCGTTGATGATCAGAATCTCGCTCGGCCCGGCGATCATGTCGATATCCACCTGGCCGAAAACCAGTTGCTTGGCGGTGGCCACGTAGATGTTTCCCGGCCCGGTGATCTTGTCCACCCGGGGAATCGTCTCGGTCCCGTAAGCCAACGCGGCAACGGCCTGGGCGCCGCCGATGCGAAAAATCCGGTCGACTCCGGCGATACGGGCGGCGGCGAGCACGTGCGGGTTCATGTCTCCGCCCGGCATCGGCACCACCATGATGATTTCACCGACCCCGGCGACCTTGGCCGGCACCGCGTTCATCAGCACGGACGAGGGATAAGCCGCCTTGCCTCCGGGAACATAGATACCGACCCGGTCGAGCGGGCGCACCATCTGTCCGAGCAGGACGTCATCCTCGTCCGTCGCCAGCCAGGTATTCTGTTTCTGCCGGGCGTGATAGGCGGATATCCGGTCCGCCGCCAGTTGCAAAGCGGCCCGGGAGGCGGCACTGACGTTGTCCCAGGCCGCGTCGATTTCATCCCTGCTGACTTCCAGTGCAAGGGTTGCCGGGTCAGCATGATCGAACCGGAGCGTATACTCGCGCAGCGCTGCGTCGCCGCGGGCCCGGACGGCGGCGATAATCTCTTTCACCGTAGACTCGATATCGGCGGGAACCGCCTCGGCCCGCTGCTCGATCCGGCGGAACCGGTCGTCGAAATCGGGATCACTGAACTTCAACAGACGCATCATCATGCCACCTCGGCTCATTGGGATATTGTCACTTCGTCGCCGACCACCTGCTCCAGATCGTCGATGATCCGCCTGATGCGCTGATGCTTGGTTTTC
>CAXXGL010000010.1:0-18180 GCA_963676555.2 Geopsychrobacteraceae bacterium | reverse complement strand
TGGACAAAAAGTTTCTTTAATAGTTCTCGGACTTGTCCATCTAAGAAGATTGAAGAGCGCACCTGCTTTATCGTTAGTCCCGCTTCCTCTTGCACCTCCGAAAGGCTGCTGTCCGACAACTGCACCGGTGGGTTTATCGTTTATATAGAAGTTTCCGGCACTGTCTTTTAATTTTCTTTCGGCTTTAACGATTATTTCTCTGTCACGGGCAAAAACTGCACCGGTAAGAGCGTAGGGGGAAGTTTCGTTGCAAAGTTCAAGAATATTGTCAAAATCTTCATCATAGACGTAAACAGTAAGAACCGGCCCGAAAATTTCTTCCTCCATTGAAATATAGTGAGGATCCTTTGCAACAATCACTGTCGGCTCAATAAAATAGCCTCTGCTTTTATCGCCTTTCCCTCCGAAAAAGATTTCCGCATTGTCGGATTTTTTCACATTTTCAATATAACTCATAATATTGTCAAAACTATTTTCATCAATTACGGCATTCATGAAATTACCGAAATCCTGAACATCACCCATTCTGATTTCTTCAAGAATAGTTTCCATGCTGTTAGCTATTTTCAGCCAGAGCTTTGAAGGAACATACATTCTTGAAGCTGCGCTGCATTTCTGTCCCTGATACTCAAAAGCTCCTCTGACTGCCGCTACTGCGACCTGTTGTGGATCTGCTGATTCGTGAACTACTATAAAATCTTTTCCTCCGGTTTCACCGACAATTTTTGGATATGATCTATAGTTATCAATGTTATTGGCTATGCCTTTCCAGAGTCTGTTAAACGTTCCTGTCGATCCTGTAAAATGAAGTCCTGAAAAATTTTCGCTCGCAACAACAGGATTGCCCACCTGACTTCCTCTTCCGGGAAGAAAATTGATAACACCGTCAGGAAGGCCTGCTTCCTTAAAAAGCTGCATCAGGTAGTAATTTGAGAGAATGGATGTTGAGGCCGGTTTCCATAGAACGACGTTTCCCATCATTGCTGGTGATGTGGGAAGATTCCCTGCAATTGCCGTGAAATTAAATGGAGTTACTGCAAAAATGAAGCCTTCGAGAGCCCTGTATTCGAGCCTGTTCCAGGTTCCTTTTGCATTTCGGGGCGGCTGTTCTGAATATATCTGTTGCATAAACTGAACGTTAAATCGTAGAAAATCCGCTATTTCACATGTACTGTCGATCTCTGCCTGATATGCGCTTTTTGATTGATTAAGCATGGTTGCGGCATTCAGGATATAACGGTATTTTGTCGAGATGAGTTCAGCAGCTTTAAGAAAGATTGCAGCTCTATCCTGCCATGGCATTGATTCCCAACTTTCTTTAGCTTTCATCGCAGCTTCAATAGCCAGATTGACTTCTTTCTCTCCAGCTTGGTGAAATGTGCCCAGTACATGACCGTGATCATGCGGGCAGATCATTTCAGAAGTTTTACCTGTAAAAATTTCTTTTCCTCCGATAATGACAGGAACCTCGATTTTTATTTCTGACTGTATTCGCAGTTCAGCTTCCAGCAGTTCTCTCTCCTTTGATCCTGGAGCATAATCAAGCGCAGGTTCATTTACAGGTGTGGGTACAGAAAAAATTCCATTACTCATTAGATTTCTCCGTTTAATTTAGTTACAATTGTTAATATTATTGTTTCTTCGAACATTGTTCTCTCCTTTCCAAAGGTGGGAGGTCGCATCTTTTCAGACACGGCCCTATCGGCTCGTTATCCATGGCCAGAGCTTTAGGAACCCGAGCTCGGAGCTATTTACAAGATTTATATCAGAGAATTTTTAATATGCAAGATGATTTTTACTTGTGTTCGGCAAGAGTATTCATGAATGGGTGATTTATAGTGTTTGAAAGAATAACCTCGTATTCGTTCATGCTTTTTAGTGAGTATGAAAAGAATGCAGCCATGAGAGCTCCACTGTAAGACCTGAAAGAAGTATTGAGGGTGGAATCGTCACTTCCGTCACAAACTGAACATGTCATCCCACAGGCTGAAAGATCAGATTCATCTATCATGTCCATGTGGCCCACGCCTGCTGCAATAATATGCCACGAAGGCGAGGGATAACCTGAATAAAATGCAACGGAATTTTCTCCGGCAGGAGCACATGCCTGAAATCCATTAGGACCTTTTTCTGCCCCAAGGAACATTGATTTGCCTTTAAAAAGGACAGGGTCGTTCAGGCTTTCAGGATCTCCTCCGGTCGGTGGAGCTGAGTCAACCGGGTCAAGTCCGAAAAAAGCAAGGGCAAGCGCCGGATTTGCATTGAGCATACGGTTTGTAACTTTTCCGCCTCTACTGTGTCCGGAAACTCCGAATTTAGTAAGGTCCGGTGTTACGCTGACCCTGTTAGGGAGGTCTGTTTTCATCCATGTAATGAATTCGGCAACTTTCCCAGCTTCAGTAGTTGTGTTGTCGCCTCCGATCATACTGTGGGCGGATTGACTTGAAACAACAATAAAGCCATGAGAAGCAAAATGGACAAGAACGTCATCGTAGTAGTTGAATTTCAGCTGAAATCCGTGAAGAAAATGGACGACAGGAGGTCCTGTAGCACCCTGAGGTTCATAGACCTTAAAATCTCTCGGAGCGCCGTTATCACCTTCGCTGTATTCATTCGTCAGAACAAAGTAGGGTCCAAGATTAAAAACAGCCGTCGGATCGACGGTATCAGAATCGTCTGGCTGTTCTGACTCGTCTGACTCGTCCACCATGTCCTCTGTGTCCATATCGTTTTGGCTATCCTCTGTGTCATCTTCGTCTATTCCAGTATCTCCAGTATCGCCGCTATCCCCTGAATTTCCAGTGTCCATATCGTCCACTTCGTTCATATCCGTTTCAGAGATTCCGTCATCATCAGGAACGGATTCATTTTTGACAGATTCATTACTACAACCTGCTGATCCAATAAGAAAAATAAAAACAAAAACGATAGCTAATTTTTGCATTCTGTCCTCCATTTATTATCAAACGCAGCATTGTTATACAAAAAAATTATACTATCTTCGACCTGATTTACAAATGAAGACTTAAAAAAGATTATACCATCGGCTCTCTGCTGCCTTTTTCCTTTTTCGTACTTGATGCGAAGATTCTTGAACCAAATCCAAGTTTTACGAGAAATACTAGAAGTCCGATTATAAAAAATAACGAAATATATACCAATGTCATGTTGTACTCATATGAAGAAAAAAGGGCTCCTTCACCTGGTCTGGGGATTTCTTTGAGTTCGTAGGGCATATTGTATTTTTCAGCGATTTTTCTAATCCCTGAGATATGTAAAACAGGAACACCATCTCTGGCGAATCTTGTCATAACGCTGTCAATTCCGAGAGCTTTATACGGGGGATGAAGGTTTAGTCCTGATTTAAAAAGTTTTTTTCCAATCTTTGTTCCGACGGATATTGTGCCTCCGCCTACATTTATAAAAGCCTTTATGCCTTCTTCTCCACTATTTTCCATGTAGATTGACATCCTTCTGTCGAGATTTTCTTTTTCCTGTTTTTCATCAACGAATTCGAGTTTATTTCTGGAAATTATTTTTTTAAGATAATCCCTTCCTGAGTTACTCATTCCGATTCCTCTGTCTTTTCCTCCTCCCATTGAAGCTGCTACAGACCTATTGGAAAAAACTCTGCTTTCGGAAAGGATTCTTTCCATGTCGAGCCAGGAAAGTTCAGGAATATTAGCACCCCAGGTACTTGCTGCGGCACTTGATATGATAACTGGTTTAAGTCCTAGGACTTCACAAGCAGAAAGTACAGCAATATTGAGAGCGGGAAACGATCCGGAAAATCCTGCAGCAACAAAGTCACCTTTTTTGACCTTTGCTTTTTTAAGCAGTGTAACCATAACAGCTGCCCAGTTAGGATTAAGAGTTGCCAATTTGGCTTCGTGATCCCCGGAGTTGCTTGTTATAGGTGAAACAAGAACACCTATCATGCCTGATTCAAGTGGATCTGCTTCCGTGTCTATAGTTCCTATATTATCCAGCCGGTATTTTTTTATTATTCCTGTTGCTTTTTTCATAAGTTTTGCAGCTTTGATTTTTTCTTTGTAATAGCTTTTCTTAACTTTTACCTGAAAAAGTTCGACTGAAGCCATAAGACAGATTGAGATAATGGCAATAATTATATGTATATGCCAGCTTGTTTTTGCTGATTTCCAGTACAGTTTTTTCATGTCGGAAAGTCTCCGGCTGTTATCAAAATAAGTATAAGTCTGACAATAACGCTTGAAGTGATAAGAGTCGATACAGTTTCAACAAATCCCTGTCTTTCTATCCAGATTGCGATCAGTCCCGGAATGATGTATCCGATGATGGAAAGATCAATCATTATAGAAACAGCATCAACATATCCGACACTTTTGAAGAATGCTCCATAAAGAAATCCGAAAAGAAGCATCATAACTGTTCTTCTTCTGCCGTAAAGGATCATCACGGAACTCAATGCTTTGACGGTGGCCCATGTGAGCCATGCAACAAACAATGTCATAAGTACAGTTATCGGATTGTTCAGGTTTATAGCCACATATCCGGGAACGATCATTCCTCCTGCAGCTACCCCTAGCATTTCGGAAAACAGAAGACTGACAACGAGGCCAATTCCGATTGATAGCACCATTATCTGTTCCATTGCTGCTCCTTTCCATGTGGAACTCTGTTTGCAAAATATTTTACAAGTTCAAGGCCTACGCCTTTTATGTTTCCGGCACCAAAAACAAGAGTGTTAGTGTCGGACCTTTCGACAATTTTTTCAAATATTTCGGAAACTCCTTCACCTTCGAGATCAACAATCTTTTTGGCGGGTATTCCGAATTTGATAGCTGTACGTATAAATGAGTATGAGCCTGCTCCGATTACAAAATAATCATCTGCAGGTTTCCACTTTGCCAGCACGGAACCCAATTGATAAGATCTGTCAGGTCGATCTTCACGACAGTTGATTACCATTATTTTCTTGCTACTGCTGGAGTTTCTTTCCAGAGATATATTCCATATGGTTTCAGTGGATTCCGCATCATTAGCGGCAAATCCGTTTACAAGACAGATAATTCTTCCAAACCATTCAATAGTGTTTTCATTCATTGCTCCTACATCGGGT
Source organism: Geopsychrobacteraceae bacterium (assembly GCA_963676555.2). Lineage (GTDB taxonomy): Bacteria > Desulfobacterota > Desulfuromonadia > Desulfuromonadales > Geopsychrobacteraceae > BM522. The sequence goes on along the minus strand of CAXXGL010000010.1, from coordinate 13,079 downwards.
GTGACTTCATGCATTCCCTTTATCGCAGTTTCTTTGTCGACTCCGATTTCTTCGCATACTTTTAAAGCTAAAACCACATTTTCAGCATGCTCTATATATGAAAACCCTTCAAGATAATGCGCTGGAATATCATCAGTTTCATTTTGAGAAACTATCTCTATCGAAGATCCGCGATCATTAGCTGCCATTTTAAAAAGAGAGATATAATCTTTCTCAGCAGTAAAAAGTTTCCCTTTGACAGGAGTTGTTCCAAGAAGTGCCTTTGCAACATCTATTTCATTTGGTCCCATAACATCAAGATGGTCGGCCCGGGCATTGGTAATGACTCCTACGGTTGATTTTATAATTTTGAGTTCGCAAAGTGACTGGTACATCGGTTGAAGAGCCATACATTCAATTACGAGTGCTTCGGCACCGTTCCTTGCGGCAAAATCTATTACTCTGAGTTGTTCAATTATGTTAGCACCGCTTGGTCTGTAAACAGAAAACTCATCTCCTGAATCGGATATAACCTTGGCTGTTGTTCCCGTTGTTTTTGCAAAAGTTCTTATTCCACCAGCTCTGAGTCCAGCAGCTATAAGTCTGGTTACAGACGATTTCCCTCTTGTTCCGTTCACGTGTACTCTAATCGGTATTTTTGATAACTGTCTGGTATGCTTCCTATATTCCTGCATTCCCAGAAGGATGAGGAATGCCGTTACAATCAGCAGATACAAAAAAGCAGCCATAACTTGTTCCTAAAATTCAACAACGACTGACAATTTTAAATCTAATGAAATTTTTTACAAAGAAAAATGTAAGAAAAAGGAGAAATCAATTAACTTTAAAAGTTATATCACCCTTTTTAAAAAAGTTAACGATCTGAGTGGCGGCGGCTTTAGCTGCGTTGACGTTGGCTTCTTTTGTCTGAGCTCCCATCTTTTTCGGTGTGAAGAAAACTTTTCCGGGGAACTCTTTTTCAAGTTCCTGCGCGGTTATCGGAGCAATGTCTGAAACGTATCTGAAATCTTCTCTTGCAGCGAGAACCATTTTGAGTCCGTCTTCACATACAACTTCCTTTCTTGCCGTGTTAACTAGCGTTGCTCCTTCAGGCATCATCGAAAGGAGATTTTTGTTGATTGAGTTCTTAGTTTTGTCGTTTGCCGGAATGTGAAGAGAGATGTAGTTACATGTCGAGTAAAGTTCTTCAGCGCTGTCAACAGCCTTTACTCCGTCTGCTTCGATAACTGATTTTTCGATGAAAGGGTCGAATGCGTAAACTTCCATTCCGAAGCCTTTTGCAATTCTTGCAACGTGTTTTCCAACATTTCCGTATGCGTGGATACCGATTTTCTTTCCGAAAAGTTCAGTTCCTGCTTTAGGGTTGAAAAGGTTTCTTGCGGCATAGACTGCCATTCCCATTGCAAGTTCTGCAACTGCGTTTGAATTCTGTCCGGGAGTGTTCATAACTGTAACGCCTTTTTCTGTTGCCGCTGCGCAGTCGACATTGTCAAAACCTGCGCCGCCTCTTACAACGATTTTAAGTTCGGGAGCAGCATCAATTATGTCTTTTGTGACTTTGTCGCTTCTTACGATAAGTCCATGGACATCCTTAACTGCTTCCTTAAATTCACTTACGTCACCGTAGGATTCAAGTTTAACGAGTTCGTAACCTGCATTTCCAAAAATCTTTTCGATCTCAGCCACTGCCTTCGGGGCGAAAGGTTTAACTGTCGCGAGTAAAACTTTTTTCATTATTATCCTCCTTTGATTTTAATAACCACCTGCATGAGGAATGTAATATGATAAAAAAGACTTTGTCAAATATTCTAGGAGCAATCATATAGCTTAATATTAAATAGTGTCTAGTAGGTTTTTGACTTTTCATTTTTTATTTGCTAAATTTTATTATTGTTTTGAGAGCTATTTTCTTGGAGAATAGAATGAAATTATTTCTCTCTTTAAATCTTGTGTTTTTATTGAGCTTTTTGTTGCCGTCTTGTGGTGAAGGTGGCGAAGGTAATGGAGAGGGTTCTTCATGTTCTGAAATGTATGAATGTGATGAAGGGCTTTTTTGCAGTAATGGTACTTGTTATTCTATTAATCGTACTTGGCGTGTTCATATTAAGTCTGCTGTAGTTAAACCAGATGGTATTTATTGGGATTCTGAGAATGATCCAGCTGATTTAGGTGCTTATGTTACAGTTGATGGAGAGATAGTTTTTGATGTTCCGGTTATTGAAGATGAGAATTTTGCGGAATGGGATGATAATTATGGAACCTTTGTAGTTTCGGGTAGTACAGAAGAGATTAGGTTTGTTCTTTTTGAAAGAAATGATGAAATTGATGTCGGAATATTAAGTGCTTCTTTTACAAGAAGTGGAAAGTATTATTCTTGGAGTTTTGATAAGTTGTTCAATGAGCGTGAGTTCTTTCTGTCTAATGATGATGTCGTGAAATTTGAGTTTAACGTTGAACCTCTGTGATATTATTAAATTATAATGAAATGTAATGATTTCACATATCTATAAAGAGTTTTTAAAACCATCAATTGCAAAGCATCCTAAATCTGATATCTTTTCTGAAGTTTAAGGTGATATAATTTCTAAAGGAGATTGTTAAATGTCAATGAAAAAAGTCGGAACTGAGGGGATTCTGCCGGGGCCGAAAGCTGTTTTGTTTTCGGGTCTTTCTGATAGTGAGAGGGAAACAGTGATAAGTTTTTTTGGAGAAGAGAGTAAAGATACAGCGTTTATTTCTCTTACAAAGCCGATGATCGAAATGAAGCTTCAGGATGTTCTTGAATCTAGAGATACTGAAAACGAAATTCTTGATTCCAAGGCTGTTCCGCGAGTGCTGATCTTTTCAGGTATTTCAATGGAGGTGCTTCACTATCTGCTTGATAAAATGAGAAATTCCGATATGCTGCGCCCGATAATGGCGACATCAACTGAACACAACCTTTCTTTCACCGTTAAAGAACTGCTCATTCATCTTCTGGAAGAGCAGAGACAGTTCAGAAAGTGAACGGAAACCAGAAAACCTTCTCTCAAATCTGTAAAAAGCAAAATATTGGATAATTCGTACTTGACAAATGCAAAATATCCAATATTATTCATTTGAGGCATAAAGGGAGGGTTGACATGAAGTTCGAGAGAGATTTAGTGCAGAAACTGAAAGAAAAGATAGATAGAGATGAGATCCTTTTAATTATCGGACCAAGACAGGCTGGAAAAACAACGGTTATGAAACAGACGATGGGGTTTCTGAAAGCTCATGGAAAGAAGTGTTATTCAATAAATCTTGAAGATCCGCAGTATCTGTCTCTTTTAAATCAGTCCCCAAAGAATTTGTTTAAGATAATTCCGATTGATAAAGATGAAAAATCATTTCTTTTTATTGATGAAATACAGTATTTGGAAAATCCCTCAAATTTTCTTAAATATTTCTATGATGAATATAAAGGAAAGATAAAGATCACAGCGTCAGGATCGTCCTCTTTTTATATGGATAAAAAATTTAAAGATTCTCTTGCTGGAAGGAAGATTCTTTTTAATTTATTTCCACTATCATTTAAGGAGTTCCTGAGATTTAAAAAAGAACGTGGTCTTTCCGAATCAGATTTCAGAAATCTTACTATTTCTGAAAAAGACGCAATAATACCTTATTACATAGAATATTTAACTTATGGAGGATTTCCGAAAGTAGTTCTTTCACCAGTTGAAGAAAAAGTTGAAATACTGCGGGATCTGGCATTTTCCTACATTAAAAAAGATATGTTTGAAGCCGGAGTCAGACATGAAGAATCTTTTTTCAAACTTTTAAAGATTTTTGCTTCACAAATTGGCGGGCTTGTTAACATATTTGAACTTGCTACAACACTCGGCATTTCAAAAACAGCCGTAGAGAATTATTTATATATTATGAAAAAATCATTTCACATATCACTAATCTCTCCTTTCTATAAAAATCCGAGAAAAGAGCTTACTAAGATGCCGAAAGTATATTTCATTGATACAGGGCTCAGGAATTTTTTCAGAAATAACTTTAAACCTATAATTAACAGAGAGGATAGGGGTGATTTGTTTGAAAATGCTGTTTTTCGGCAACTCATGGAGAACAACTATGTTGATGAAATAAAATTTTGGCGGACAACTAACCAGAAAGAAGTAGATTTTATTGTTAATGAAACACACGCATATGAGGTGAAATATCAAATTAAGAGCGTGAAATCCAGTAGCTATAAATATTTTTTAGAACATTATCCGGAGATTAAATTCCGTTTTGTTGTGTTTGAGGAATCTGTTGTGGATAATTTTGAAGTTATTTATCCTTGGGAGTTGAAACTTGAAGAGGAGCCTTTTGGATATTAAAAAAGTGGAGCTAAAGGAAGTTCCAAGTCTAAAAAAACTCAGTTATCTTACTTCAAAAAGAGTGGACAGAATTCTTTTTTACAGCAGCGGTCTTGATCACAATCACGGGCGGTATTCCATTGTGGTTCTCAATCCTCTCGGACGGATTAAGGGTGATGTTGTAAAGAAGCTTTTTGAGTTAGATGAGGTCGCTGACACTGAGCTTCCCGTTCCGATCTTTTCCGGTTTTTTTTCTTACGAATTCATGAATGAATTTAAGAAAAGTGACTACGTGGAGGGTGTTAAGATTCCCGAAGAGTTCTTTGTCTGCGCTGACAGTTTTGTCGTTGTCGATAACCTTAAAAAGAAGGGTGAACTGGTTGTTGTGGATGCTCCTTTTTCAAAGATTCCAATGGATGAAAGGATCGATGAATTTCTTAAGGAGCTTGATGAGTCTGTGCCTGAAACTGAAGTAAAAAAAGAAAGCCTTCGTGCTGATGCTCAGATTTCAAAGGAAAACTATCTCCGATCAATTGATGAGATAAGACAGCTTATAGGTGAGGGCGATGTCTATCAGGTGAATTTCACATATCCTGTAAAGATAAAAACAAAGACTCCTTCATGGATACTTTTTGATCACTATCTTTCAAAAAACCACGTCGATTACGCAGTCTATTTTAACTGTGAAGAAGTTGAGGTTCTTTCAATTTCTCCCGAGTGCTTGCTGAAATTTGAAAACTTTAATAAAGTCAGTAGTTTTCCTATAAAAGGTACAATTAAAAAAACGGGTGCCCAAGCTGAAGATAGAATGCTGAAAAGCGATCTGAAGAACAGTGAAAAAGACCGTGCGGAACTTGCGATGATAGTTGATCTCGTAAGAAACGATATAGGAAAAGTTGCTCAGGCAGGTTCGGTCAAAGTTAATTTCCATGCACGAATCATGGAGTTTCCAACCCTTTTTCATCTTTATTCTTCTGTCACGGGGACGGTTGATAAGAGTAGAAGGGCCGAACTTTTCAGGTCTGTTTTTCCAGGTGGATCGATCACGGGAGCACCCAAGGAAAGTGCAATGAGGATAATAGGCAGGCTTGAAAAATACAGGAGAAACATCTACACGGGAGCTATCGGTTTTGTCGGACTTAACGGCAAGGCTATTTTCAATATTCCGATCAGAACTGTTCAGAGAGTCGGGGACACGCTTATCTACTCAACTGGCGGTGGTATAACATGGAAAAGTGATCCTGAGAGTGAGTTTGATGAAACACTTGTGAAACTGAGAGCCTTTCTTAATATTTTTGATGATGTGGAGATAAGTTTTGAGTAAGGCAGTTTTCACAACGATGAGAATTCAGAATTCTAAACCGAAATGGCTTGAAGATCATGTCGAGAGAATTCTGAAAGGTGCTGATCTTTTCAAAATCGATCTAAATAAAGATGAGGTGTTTTCAGTGGTTGAAGCCGTTTTGAAAAGCAATGAATTCAAAGAAGCCAGAGTGCGGATAATTCTTCATGAAAACGGCAGTTTGGAGACGACAATCGAGCCTTTTGAGGATGCTGATAAACCGTTTAAGTTAAGTTTTAAGGAAATTGATGAGCCTCAGGGAGCTCACAAGCTCTGGCCGTTCAAAAAACACACAGAAAATGAAGGTGAAGAAGTCATTCTAATTGAAAAAGAGACAGGTTTTGTCCTTGAAGGAAGTTACACGAACGTGTTTGTGAAAACGGATAATGGTTATATCACTCCTCCGGCAGATGGAAAGATCGTTGAAGGGATTGGAAGAAAATATTTTATCAGGGAGCTTCAGGAAAAAGGTGAAATAGTTAAAGAAGAATGGTTCAAAGCTGATCTGCTTAAAAATAATGAAGTTATTCTCACTAATGCGCTTAGAGGCGTTATCGGAACTAAAGAAGGTTGTTTATATATTCTTTAAAGTCAAAAACTTCAATTCCTTCAGCTTTTGCAAAATCACATAGCTGACTATCTCCAGAGATAAGAAGGTCACAGTTTTTAGCCATGTTGAGAATCGCTGTATCAGTAATTCCTACAGAATCGTAATGCCAATCATTAACGATAGCTCTAGTTTCAAAATATTTTTCAATACTTTTTGAGAAAATCTCTTTGGTAAGAAGAAGGTATTCATATTTATCTTCTCCGAAAAGGTTGTCATTCAGCAGGTTATCTACTTCTGTTGCAATGTTGGGACAGAAAAGAATTGAATCAAACTCATTTAACAGTCCGATGAGAAATTCATAGTGTTCTATGTTGTAAACAGATGTTCTTTTGTGTTTTGAGATTTTTGTTGGATTTATTTTTCCTATTAGAAAAAGGGTGAATACATTAGTATCAAGAATTACTTCACGCATTGTACATGTTTATTGATGTGATCTTTTTTTCTTTTTTGTCAATAGTTACTCTTTTATATATTCTTCTCGTGCCAGAGAGTACGGTTGCAATACTTTGACCTGAATCTACTATACGATATGAAACAGTAAGATTGAGAGATGAAGATTTTTCCCAGAAATTAATTTCTTCAAGTCTGATGTCAGATATTTCTTCACCGAATATTTTTTTAAACTCTTTTTTTACAAGGTCCATTGCTTCTTTAATTTCCATTGTAATTACTCCAAAAGAAATTCAAATAAAAATTAACCAGAAATTATTGTATAGAAAAACTCAGGTTTTGCAAAAAATTTTGAGAAAAATCAATCCTCCTGAACAAAACCGAGTTCAACCCCATTAATATCCAGTGCATTTAAAAGTTTTACTCCGCTAGGCATTGTGTGCGGGCCGAAAAGGATTTTAACTCCGTTGTTTTTAAGGTGCTCATGGGTTTTTTCTATATCTTCGACTTTAAAGCCTATCGAAAGTCCTTTTGTTTCAACGGTTTTTCCTGTTCCTGAAATAAATTCCAGCCGATTTCCGTATCCGTCATCCACAAAAATAATTTCCACCTGTGGTCCTGCCTGAAACTGTCTGATAACGGAAAACCCCATAACTTTTTCATAAAATTCAACAGTTCTTTTCATGTTGCTCACATGAATTGTTACAAATCCGATCTTCATAGGCCACTCCTTTTCTGATATTATGCAATAAAATCTGTTGCTTATTGTTTTGTGAGATTTGATGAGAAATCCCTCTTTATCTAGTAATATAGCTACTTTTCCGACACTTATTCTGTCTTTTTCCGGAGGACCTTTTTCTAAGTTTTCAGTGCCCCACTCAACTATGCAGAAGGTTCCTCCGGACTTAAGAGTTTTCCGGACCTGAGAGATAACTTTGTCTTTGTCCGATGTCTCATGAAGCACGAAGGACATTATCGCAAAATCTACACTGTTTTCTTCAACGGGGATGTTGATCCCGTCGTTTAAAATAAGCTCCACATTTGAAAAAGTTTTAGTCCTTTCCCTTGTGTATTCAAGCATATCTTTTGAAATATCAGTCCCGAAAAGTTTTCCGAGTTCACCTATGATCTCAAGGGCTGGAACAGCGAAAAAGCCTGTACCGACACCAACATCCAGAACAGTGTCTCCAGCCTTTAAACCAATCTCTTTAAGCAGCTTCTCCGGCTTAATTTCATCGTACCGGTCGCTGCTCTCAAGCTTACTCAGTTTTTTTGAATCAAAAATATGTGGCATTGTTGTCTTCTTTAATTTTCCTTCTCTTCATCGTTTAAATAAAATTCTGCTCTGTCAGGGAGTTCTTTTCCGCATTTTGAGCATTTTTTTGCGTCAGGTTCATTGATAGTTCTGCACTGCGAGCATTCTCCGGGTTTCAGGAACGGGCTGATGGAAACTAGTTTCCGGATTTTTAAGATGCCCCATCGGTATGCAACAATTGTGAGAATAACAAGAAAAACAATATAGTAGGGGAATGATGCTTTGATAAAGCAGAGGAAATCATAAATTCCGTGGAGGAAGGCTGCTCCGGCAATGTAAGGAAACAGGTTAACGAGGTTTGAGGAGCGTTTATGTTTATATTTATTGACTGCAAGACCGAATCCCCAGATAGCTCCACAGGTAATATGCAGAGGAACTGAAAGAAAATGTCTCGTGTAGATAACTTTATAAGTATAGTTCATCATGTACTGAACGTTCTCGATAGCGGCAAACCCGAGTGCAACTGCCATCCCGTAGATCATTCCGTCAACAGGTTCATCAAAATCCTTCAATTTCCTAAGCAGCCAGATTGCAGTAAGTGCTTTTGCAGTTTCTTCACTTATTCCAATCAGCATGGCAAAACTGAATTTTGAGAATACTGATCCGTAACCCGGGTTCATCAGATTGAAAATATCCCGGGAAATTAAAATGAAAATCAGGTATATCACTGAGACAAGGATGATAGAGATAACCCCTCCCTTTACCATCGTTTTGATGAGAACCCAGACTGGTTCTTTCTCAATTTTGTCCTTTTCCCTTATCGTGATAAACCAGATCCCTGTCGAGATAACAAAAGCAAGAAGTATTTCCAAGATGACTCTCCAATAAAGATTTTTGAAAGTATAGCAATATTTTGAAAAAAACCCAATCTTAACAATACAAACATTAAATTAATTAACACATAACGCCAAAAAAACATCTGAGAGTTATTAAGTGCCTGAATTTGTTCTATTATGGAGGATGGAATGGAAGTTACGATCTTTTTGGTTTTTATGGCTGTTCTGCTTTTTATAATTTTAATGATTCTTGCCGGGACTCTTTTCTTTCAGGGATATAGTGTTGAACCTGTTAATGAAAGATATCTTACAAAGGTTTCTATTCTTAAACCTGTAAAGAATGCGGATGAGAATTTTGAAGAGAATCTCAGGTCTTTCTATCACCAGGATTATCCGGACTTTGAAATGATCTTCGGAGTTGAGACACAGGATTGTGATGATGTTTTGAGGATAAGAAAAATTGCAGCTGAGTTCCCGGAAATAAGGACGATGATAGTTTTTACGGGAACAGACAAGGAACTTAATCCTAAAGTTGATAATCTTGTGAAAATGGAACAGTTTTCCGGAGGAACTCACTACTGGGTTGCTGATGCAAACGTGAGAGTTGAGGCTGATACGCTTAAAAAACTTATGAGCGAGTATGTAAGGCAGGACAGTAAAATAGTGTTTTCTCCGATAAGAGGTGCCGGAAGCAGAACAGTTGCAAGTCTTGCTGAAAATATGCACCTTTCCTACACAGTGAGCGGACTTATCATTAACGCCTGGGTTCTTGCCGGCAGACAGATCACAGTCGGAAAATCAATGCTCATTGAAAAAGCGACATTAGAGGAAAATTTCGGCGGATTTTCCTATTTTCTTAAGTATCTTGCAGAAGATTATGTGATGGGAAGAAAGTATGAGAAACGTGGTCTGAAGATTACAACTAACTACACGTGGATAACGAACATCAACAGTACCTCGACAATAAAAAGTTTTTACAGTAGAATTGCGCGCTGGGCGACTCTGAGGCACAACATGGACCTTAAGTGGTTTCTGGCGGAAGTTGTGCTGCTGAATCCGGTAATCTGGCTTATTCCTGTAATTTTTTCCGGAAATCAGATCCTGTTTTCTGCGGGAATAACAGTAATACTTGTAAAAATGGCTGCCGAGCTGATCAATCTTATCTACATGAATAGAAAAAGCTGGTCATGGCTTAAACTCTGCGTTTACTTTCCAGCAGCGTTTTTTCTCAAGGAAATAGTGGTTTTTCTTACATATCTTGCTCCGTTTGTTACCAGGAAAGTAAGCTGGAGAGGAAGAAAGATCAGAATAGGAAAAAACAGCATAATCAACTATGAAGACAGTCCTGAAGTGACTCTGGATGAAATATGAAGGAAAGCAAGGCTCTAGTAGTTACAACTCACATGGGGCTAGGGCATATGAGGGCGGCTTACGCTCTTTGTGAACTGATGGAAAGACCAGTTGTTTTCGGTATGGATAAGGATTTCACCACTAAGGAGGAATCGGTTTTTCTCAACAGGATCAGAAAGGTCTATTATTTCTTTTCAAAAGCTATGGGAATTCCTTTTTTAGGGAAGTATATTTTCGGGATTCTTGATAGATTAATGAAGTTTCCCGGTCTTTACTCAAAAGGAGCGCAGAAGGAAAAGACTCTAGGAACATGGCTTCTTGATCTGATAGTGAAAAATCGGAAAATCTGTGTCAAACTTGCAGAAAAGGCATCACAAAATCCTGAAATTCCCGTAGTTCATACTTTTTATGCCACAGCAGTGGCAATGGATAGACTTGCACCGGAGACTTCAAACTGGCTTATCGTTACGGATATTGACATTAACAGAGTCTGGGTTGCAGGAAAACCTGAAAACAGCAGTATAAAGTATCTGGTTCCAAGTTCAAGAACAAAAAGACGATTGCTTAAATATGGTGTCAGCAATAGAAATATCTTTGTTACAGGCTTTCCTCTTCCCGTTGAAAATACAGACAGCAGTGTTTTCCCGACCGATCTTGCAAAAAGGATCGTCAGACTCGATGTAAATGGCAACTTCAGGAAGATGTATGGAAAGATCTGTCTTGATGTACTAGAACTTGGAGAGTTCCCTGAAACTGACACTACGGTGAGAATCATGTATGCTATCGGCGGATCAGGTGTTCAGGCAGACATGGCGCTTAAAATCGTTGATTCTCTGAAAACAAGTCTCGGTAACGGTGATCTCAGGCTGTACATATCATGCGGAATTAACAGAAAAGTATATGACGGGCTAAATGAAGGACTCCTTGAACGCGGCTATAAAGAAGGATTGCAGAATAATGTGATTACAATATTCTCCGAGGATTTTGATGAATATTATCATAAGTTTAATAAAGCTCTCAGAGATACGGATATCCTCTGGACAAAACCAAGTGAGCTAAGTTTTTACTGTGGACTGGGAATAGCTCTGATAACGACCAGACCCGTGGGGTACCATGAAAAGATGAACCGCAGATGGCTCACAGAGATCCATGCGGCGATAAAGATGCCGGGCAGAGCCGAGGATTGTTCGCAGTGGCTTTACGATTTTCTTGAAAGCGATATTCTTGCTCAAACTGCGTGGAACGGATATCTCAATGCGGAAAAGGATGGAACTCGGAATATTGTGAAAATCTGTCAGAAGAATGGAGATAGTAAATGAATATTCTTGTTATTTCAGACCTGCATCTGGGGGTTAACGGAAAGGCTGATATTTTTCACTGGAATGATGAAGGTTTCATAAATATTCTTGAGGATGTACAGGAGCATAGTAATGTTGAAAAGATAATCCTTAACGGTGATGTCTACGAGCTTTACAAACATCGGAGAGAGGATATAGAAAAGAAGCACTCAAAACTGTTGAAATATCTCAGAGATAAGGAAGCTGTTTTTATAAAGGGAAATCACGATGCAATAGTTGAAGATTCGCAGATCAACTGGACACACGTTAACAGTAAAGGATGCAGGATACACGTGGAACATGGGCACAATGCGGATTTTTTTAACGGAACGAAATTCGGAAGGGCGATAGGGCATTTTCTGATGGTGCTGTTAAAACTCATGTGCAGGATTGATTTTGTGAACCGTATCTATCTTCATATTGTGAAGCTGGATGATGAGATCAGCAGAATTCCAAGGCGTTATAACTCTTACAAATATCTGAACTACGCTCTGAAACTCCTGAAAAAGAACGATGTTGTCATTCTGGGGCATACTCACAAGATGGAGATTCATAAAACCTGGCACTTTAATTCAAAAAAAAGGTATCTCAACTGTGGAAGTTGTTCAATGGGGCGCTTTCACGGAATAGTTCTTAATACGGAAACGCTCAGATACGAAACTGTTAAAATTGAAAAGCCTGTAGTTTGTCTTGAGCATGCTGTAGAAAATGTTAAACTGGAGCCTGAGCTTATAGGAGATTATGTTGAAGCGGCAGAGTGATACTGTTTTTGACAGGATAAGGATTGCTGGGCTGTTTCTGATAATATTTACGTTTATATACTTTCTTCTTGATGCGGAGATAGTATCAGGCGCTGTTAATTACAGATACAGTTATGATGATTCATTCTGGACTGATCTGGGTGATGTAACATCATTTACACCTGGATCAGACCTTGAAGCAAATTTCAGCTACACACTCTATGTAAGGGCTGTAGACAGCGAAGGGAGGGAGTCGGAAAGCGGCTCTTGTACTGTTTATATAGATGTACTGGCTCCGGAAATATCAGATATGTCTTTAAATCAGCCAGTTTACAGTATAGGAGATGATATTGTTTTCAGTTTTACAGTCACTGACAATGTTTCAGGAATAGACATCGGAGGCATTATGGCTACTATTGCGTCATATTCCGCGATTGTTTCAGGTACCGGATCAGAATACACAGCTGTTTATACATTAAGCGGGGCAATTCCGGACGGCAGCTACCCGGTCTATATTACAGTTACTGATCGTGCAGGTAACAGCATTAACACTTCCTTTTCTCCTGTTGTTATTGATACAACAGCTCCTGAAGTGACTGCTTTCATAATAAACAACGGAAATACATATTCCTGTTCTCCCTATGGAAGGGTAACATCATCAACACCGGAATCCGGCCTTACCATGCAGCTTACAGGCACTTCATCAACAGCAGAAATACCGTATGCAGATACCTATGATATTCAGAATTCGGGAACTGTTACAGGAAGCTTCCTTGATGCAGCAGGAAATGCAACTGTTTTATCAGATACAATAACAATGAAAACAGCTGATGCAGAAGATAGAAGATATGAAAACCAGAGCATGCCCTCCCACATTGCAGCTGCAGC